>JAFEEL010000033.1 GCA_018241125.1 Pseudomonadota bacterium
TCCATGGACGGATCGCACGCCAATCAAACACGCAAGTGTTTGATTTGGCGGAGCCGAGTACGGGCATGTACCGGACTCGGCGCGTTGAAAAAGGGCAGGAAAGCCCTTTTTCAACAACCTGCTAGAGTGGGCACGGACGCGGAGCCATCGATGCCGGCCGATGTGACCCAACTGATAGCCGCCGCACACGGCGGGGATGCCGCGGCGCTGCAAGAACTGTTCACCCACGTGTACG
This sequence comes from Pseudomonadota bacterium, assembly GCA_018241125.1. GTDB lineage: Bacteria > Pseudomonadota > Gammaproteobacteria > Xanthomonadales > Xanthomonadaceae > SZAS-103. Next base: position 236 of record JAFEEL010000033.1, read on the forward strand.
GTGAACTCAAGCGGCTGGCGCGCGGTCAGTTGGCGCGCCGCGGCGGACCGCGCGGCGCCACCCCGACCCTGAACACCACCGGTCTGGTCCATGAGGTCTACCTGAAGCTGGCCCCGCACGGCGAGTCGTTGCCGGACGATCGCGCGCATTTCTTTGCGTTGGCGGCGCGCGCGATGCGCCAGATCGTGGTCGATCACGCCCTGCGCCGTTCGGCGCAAAAGCGCGGCGGCCCGAACGCGGCCCGTGCGCAGATGGAGTTGGCGGACGACGTGACCGGTAGCGATTGGAGCCCCGACGAGTTGCTGCGCGTGGACGATGCGCTCGGCCGCTTCGAGCAGGACGAGCCCGAGCTGGCGCGCTTGATCGAGTTGCGCGTATTTGCCGGGCTGGAACTGGAGCAGATCGCCGCCCTGCAGGGCGTCACCGTGCGCACCGTGCAGCGCGACTGGCGGCACGCCAAGGTGCAGTTGTATCTGGCGCTGGATGTGGCGTGAGCGGCGCATGAGCGACCGCCAGCGCGTCAAGGCATTGTTCGATCAAGCGCTGGAGATCGCCCCCGGCGAGCGCACGGCGTGGGTCGCGAGCGCCTGCACCGGTGACGACGAGCTGCGCGCCGAGCTGGAACGCTGGCTGCGCGCCGAGGCCTCGCTCGGCGATTTTCTGGAGTCGGTACCCGCGCCGGTGGCGCAGACCGTGGCCGCAGCGACGGCGCATGACGATCCCCAGCGGTTCGGCGCGTGGCGCGTGCTGCGTGCGCTGGGCGCCGGCGGCATGGGGCAGGTGTGGCTGGGCGAGCGCGACGACGGGCAGTTCGAGCAGCGGGTGGCGATCAAGCAGGTGGCTTGGCCGACGCAGGATTTGATCCGCCGCTTCGGTGAGGAACGACGCATCCTGGCGCGGCTCGATCACCCGAACATCGCGCGCCTGATCGACGCCGGCATGGACGTGCGCGGCGCGCCGTATCTGGTCATGGAATACGTCGATGGCGAGCCGATCACGCCGTGGGCGCACGCACACGGACTGGATCTGGCAGCGCGCGTGCGCCTGTTCCTGCCGGTGCTCGAGGCCGTGCAATCCGCGCACAGCCAGTTGGTGGTGCATCGCGACATCAAGCCCGGCAACGTGCTGGTGGACGCCCACGGCACGCCCAAGCTGCTGGATTTCGGCATCGCCCGGCTGCTCGACGATCCGCAGACCGAGGCGGCGCGCACGCGCACCGTGCTGCGGGCGCTCACCGCCGAGTACGCCAGCCCTGAGCAGATCCGCGGCGACGCGGTCGGCATCCCGTCGGACATTTATTCGCTGGGTATCGTGTTGTACGAGCTGCTGGTCGGCGCGCGCCCGTACCGTTTCGCCAGCACCAGCCCGGCGGCGATCGAGCGCACCGTGTGCGAGGCCGAGCCGGCGCGGCCGAGCGCGGCGTGGGTCGCGCCGATGGGCCCGGGTGCTGGCAATGCCCGTGATCTGGACGCGGTCGTGCTCAAGGCGCTGGCGAAGGAGCCGGCGCGGCGCTATGCCAGCTGCGCCGAGTTCGCCGCCGGCCTGCAACGCTGGCTCGACGGTGATGCGGTGCTGGCGCGCGTGCCGAGCCGGCGCGAGCGCACCGCGCGCTACGTTGCCCGCCACCGTCTGCCGGTGGCGTTGGCGGCGTTGGCGGCGCTGGCGCTGCTCGCCGGCCTGGTCACGATCAGCGTGTTGTATCGGCGTGCCCTGATCGCGCAGGCCGAGGCGGTGCGGCAGAAGAACGCGGCCGTGCAGGAGACCGCCGCCGCCAATGCGGTCAAATCCTTCCTCGACGAGGACATCATCCGCGCTGCCAGCCCCTATCTGAAAACCTCCGCCGCCGATCTCACCGTGCGTCAGGCCATCGACCGCGGCGCAGCCAAGGTCGGAGTGCGCTTCGCCGGCCAGCCGGCGCTGGAAGGCGAGGTGCGCGCGACCCTGGGCGATCTGTACATGCAGTTGAACCAGCGCGAGCAGGCCGCCGCGCAGTACGAGAAGGCGGGCACGCTGCTCGGCGCAGCGCTGGGTGAGAGCAATGCCAAGACCCGTTACGTGCGCTACGCCAGCGCCGCCTTGCTGGCGCGGCAGGGCAAGACCGAGGCCGCGCACGCGCTGCTGCAGCGGCTCGATGCACTGGCGCAGCCGACCGATGCGCACGATGCCGCACTGTCCACCGTGCGCGATGGCGCGTGGGCGCTGTACTGGTATCGCCTGCACGATTGGGGCAAGGAAGCGCCGTTCGACCGCTTGGAGATCGCCGACTTCCACCGCTGGCAGCCGGACAACGCCACTGGGCTGGCGATGCGCAAGACCAATCTGGCCATCGGTTACCTCGGCAGCGGGCAGTTGGCCGATGCCGAGAAGATCGCGCGCGAGGTGGTGTCGAACCTGCACGCGCAGGGCCTCGATGCCACCGTGGGTTACGGCACCGCCTTGAGCGTGCTGGCGCGTGTGCAGTATTTCCGCCGCCACTACGGCGATGCCGAGGCCAGCGCGATGCAGGCCTTCGCGTTGCTGCGCAAGATCGAAGGCGAGCGCTCCTTGCGCGCGCTCGACGCGCTGTATGTGGTGGATCGGCTGCAACTGGACACCGGCCGCTACCTGCAGGCGTTGGAAAATGCCCGGCAGATCCACGCCACCTATGCCGCCGTGCTCGGCGCCGATGCGGCCGCCACCGGCGACTTTCGGTGGCTGCTGGGGCACAACGAATACCTCGCCGGCCAGCGTGAGCAGGGCTTGGCCGACATGCACGCCGGGCTCCAGCAGATCGGCGCGTTCGATGCCGCTGCCTCCGGCGACAATCCGCTGGAGAAATTTTTCTACGTCGGCGATTGTCTGGATTACGGCGGCAAGCAACTGCCCGATGCGCGCACCCTGCTGGCCCAACTCGATGCCGCAGGCTTGCACCATCGCCAACCCGATCCAGACTGGTCGGCGCGGCTGGATGCGCTGCGCGGGCAGCTGGCGTATCGCGACGGCGATCACGCCAAGGCCGCCGCGTTGCTGGTGCCGGCGTTGCGCACGATGGTTGCGATGCGTGCGCCGGTGTTCGAGATCGAGCGCGCCAAGGGCATGCTTGCATTGGCGCAAGCGCCGCGATGAGCACGCCATGAACGCCGCCACGATGACCGCCATCGCCGTGCGCGGCGGCGCCGGCAGTGCCGATGCCCTGCACGCCGTGCGCGTGCCCGTGCCGATTCCCGAAACCGGGCAGGTGCTGCTGCGCGTGCGCGCGGCGGGTGTGAACCGCCCCGATCTGCTGCAACGCGAAGGCCGCTACCCGCCGCCGCCGGGTGCATCGGCAACACTCGGGCTGGAGGTCGCCGGCGAGGTCGTGATCGCCGCCGGCCGCTGGCAGGTCGGCGATCGCGTCTGTGCCCTGCTCGGTGGCGGCGGTTATGCCGAATATGTCGCGGTCGATGCGCGCCATGTGTTGCCGATCCCGTTCGCGGCGGCTGTCGATGGATCGGACTTCATCCGCGCCGCGGCGTTGCCGGAAACCGTGTTCACCGTGTACGCCAACGTGTTCGAGCACGGCGCGCTCAAAGCGGGTGAGACCCTGCTGTTACACGGTGCGACCTCGGGGATCGGGGTGATGGCGATGCAGATGGCCAAGGCCGCCGGCGCGCGGGTGATCGCCACGACGCGCGGTGCCGCCAAGGCTGCGACGGCGCGGGCGCTGGGCGCGGACATCGTGGTGGATGCGCTGGTGGAGGATTTCGGCGAGGTCGCGCGTGCCGCCGGCGGCGTGGACGTGGCGCTGGACATGGTCGGTGCGCCGTACTTCGAGCAAACCTTGCACGCCCTCAACACCGGCGGGCGGATCGTCTACATCGCCGCGCAAGCTGGCGGCGAACTGCGGGTGCCGGTGTGGACGCTGATGCGCAAGCGCGCGCTCATCACCGGCTCGACCCTGCGCCCGCGCAGCGCCGACGAAAAGGCGCGGTTGGCGGCGGCGGTGCAGGCCGTGGTGTGGCCGTGGATCGCGCAGGGCACGGTGGACGCGGTGGTCGATCGGGTGTTCCCGCTGGCGCAGGCGGGCTTGGCGCACGCCTATCTGGAACGCGGCGGACACGTGGGCAAGGTGGTGCTGGCGGTGTGAGGCGGGCAGGCACTTGTTCATGCTTGCTGGTCGGCGGGCACGCTCACCGGATCGATGGCGGGCGGCCTGCGGGGTACTTCGGAGGCTTCGCCACCTTGTGAAGGTGAGACCAACCGTGAGTCGCGCCCGTCTCCCCGATCGATCGCCGGTCGGTGGATTTGTGCTCCGGCATGACCGATGGCAGGGCATGACTTCCGGCGCATGGCAGGGTTTCTATGGTGTTGTAGTTTACCAGCACACCAAACCACAGGAGCTGCCATGAACGCCGTCCGCACCACCCGCCATCCGGCCACCGCCCGGACCTCGCCGGAAGCCGTTCCGTTCCGCCTGACCCGCCGCGAGCGCGACTACGGCGTCGGCTACGGCACCAGCAGCGGTTATGCTGCCGCCAACGACCACCGCTACGCGAAGAGTTGGGCCAAGACCTACTTTCGTTGCAGTTGAGCGCGGTAGCCAACCGGTTCGGGTGCGTATGGGCGGTGGTTCGATCGCGGCCTCGGGCTGCGCCTTCGATCCGCGCCTGACCACGAACGGGGTATTCGATCGCGTACACCACCCAAATCACCGTTCGTGGTGAGCAGGACGTGGCGAGATAGAAGAACCTGCCCCGGACTCGATCCGGGGTCGAGCACGCCTTCATTCCCGTTCGTGGTGAGGAGGACGTGTCGAGATCGAAGATCGAGCACGTCCGTCTCGAACCAGCTTGTGCAGAACCCGGGCGCCCTCGACCGCATGATCGGTTCATTAACACGCCTGGTGCACACTGTCGGCGGGCAAATCCTGCCTCTGAATGGATCGGGAATCGATCATGCACAAGACCACCATCGGGCTGCTGGCCACTGTCGCCTGCACCTTGGCGATGAGCCTGCCCAACGTCGCCCATGCCGGCGAAGCCAAGCTCAGTTGCAAGCTCAAGTACAACCTGACCGGCTGGTCGCTGATCTACAAGCACACCACCGGCAACGGCGTGATCAGCTGCGACAATGGCAAGTCGATGAAGGTGCACGTGGCCGCGCAGGCGCTGGGCATCACCGCCGGCAAATGGAAGATCGACGACGGCACCGGCAGCTTCAACGAGGTGCACAGCATGGACGAGGTGCTCGGCGATTACGTGCAGGCCTCCGCCAATGCCGGCGTGGTGAAGTCCGGCGAGGCGCAGGTACTGACCAAGGGCCCGGTGTCGCTGGCGCTGGCCGGCGGCGGGCGCGGGGTGAACCTGGGCGTGGACATCGGCAAGTTCACCATTTCGCGCTGACGCCCGCACGCTCGGCCCGCGCGCATGGCGCGGGCCGGCAGTTTCCGGCATGTGATCGCGCACCTCCGCCAAGGCTGGCGGGGGTGCCGAAGCGGGTGGTCAGACGTTGCTGGCCGCTGACTGGAACACGCCCAGCACCTGCCAGGTGCCGTGGCCCTCGCCGCTGCGGTACTTGGACTTGCCGCTGTCCAGGGTGTAGCAGGTGTCGAAGATCAGGCCCTTGCAGAAGGCCAGTTCGGTCTTGCCGGCCGGGTCGAACATGTACAGGCCATCGGGCGTTTGCGTCCACGAGCCGTTTTGCGGGCCCAGCCAACCGTCGCCGGGCGAGCGCCACTTGCCGTTGGCGCGGTTGGCGTAGACGATTTCCGGCTCGGTCTGCCCGGTGCGGGTCAGGGTCAGGGAAATACTTTGGTTCGGCGTCACGTTGCGTTCTCCTGGCGATGAGGATGCGACCTGAGGCCTCGATGACGGTGGGGGTGCGCGCTCGAGCGCTTGCATGATGGAACGGTCTGCGCCGGCGGGCAAGCCCCGGCGAGCTGGCGATGGGGCGGGAAGTTGGTGCCGCTTGTCCGAATCGAACGGACGACCTACTGATTACAAATCAGTTGCTCTACCGACTGAGCTAAAGCGGCGGTTGCGCAGTACCGATTCTAGCGGCAGGTGCGGGCGCATGCGAACGGGAACGAGACAATCGCCAATGCGGCCAGCGTCGCCGGCGGCTGCCGGGATTCCAGCGGCGATCAATGCAGCGCCGGGCAGGCCACATCCTGCGCGCCCACGCCGGGGAAGTCGGTCAGGTGTGCGTGCCAGTCGAAATCGGGGGCGACGGTTACGTCCAGCCACAGTTGCTGCACCGGCCCGACCTTGGGTTCCAAGCGCGCATCGAACCCGAGCTTGCGCACGTCGTCGCGGCGCGTGGTGGCGTTGGCCAAGTCCTGGAACAAGCCCAGCGAGATGGTGTTTTGCTGGTCGCCCGAAGTGACCACGTAGTAGTCGTTCAAGCCCTTGGCCTTGAGTTGGCGGGCGGCATCGAGGGCGGCGTCGCGGCTGGCCAGGGCGGCCACGAACACGCGGTAGCCGGTGGCGGCGGTGGCGGTGGCGTCGCGCTGGCGGATGCGCCCGACCAGCGGCGACAGGATGTCACTGGCGCGGCGCACGTCGGCCGGCGATGCGAACGGGCCGATGCTCTGGCAGCGCGGGGTGGCCGAATCGGGCACCGGCGCGGCGGCCATCTCCTCGGACGAGCCCTTGCGCTGCGCGTTCTCCGTCTCGCTGAGCAAGGTCAGCGTCGGGGTGTTGGCGTCGGTCGCCGGAACCGCCGCCGGCGCGTTGGGCGCGTGCAGCGCCCACCACGCCAGCGCGCCCAGGTTCATCACCACCAGCAACAGGACGAGGGCGCGCGGGAGCATCGGCCTAGTTTATCGACTTTGCGGCATCCGCGGGCCGCGGAACGCGCGGCCCGCACAACATCGATCAATGCTCGTCGAGCCGGAACACCACCGGCGCGGTGCCCAGCGCCTGCACCGGATGGCCGTCGCGGATGGCCGGCTGGAAGCGCCAGTTCGCCAGCACCTGCGCGCGCGCCGCTTCGTCCAGGCGCCGATCGCCGCTGCCATGCACGATGCGCACGCGCAGCACATGGCCGTCGGTATCGACCAGCAACTCCAGCAGCACGGTGCCTTCCACGCCCTCGCGCAAGGCCTGTCGCGGGTACTCCGGCGCGGGCATGGCGATGGCCTGCAATGAGGTTTCCAGCGGCGGGCCGGGATCGATCCGGTCGCTGCCCACCGAGGCCATCGGCGGCACGGTGGGGGCCGGGATGGAGACGGGCGTGGTCTGCTGGCTGACCACCGGCGGCGGCTGCACCGTTGGCTGGCGCACCGGCACGACGCGCTGCGGCTGCGGCGGGGTGATGTGCTGCTGGTGGATCGGCACCGGCAGCGGCGGGATCGGCCGGTCGGGCACGATGATGGCCACGTGCGTGTCTGGCCGGCTCGCCTGCTCGCTGGGCGCATGCGTCAACGGCGCCATCAACAGGGCGATAACCGCCGCGTTGGCGACGATCGCGGTGGCGATGCCGGCGACCCGCGCCGGATCGGGGCGCGCGGACTCGGGTTGCAGGTGCATCGTATGGCGAACCATGCTCCACCTCCTCGGTCTTGGGTTGTGCGATCTGGCAACGCTCCGGGTGCTGCTTTGGGGTTGAACCCAGCCTGCGCCGGCCGCGGGCGGTTGGCAAGTCATCCTCTTGCGGCGACCGCAAAGGCTTGCTGCCCCGAAGCAGTGAGCGATGCCTTCTTCAGCGGCAATGCATCGACGAGGCTCGCTCAGCGGCCGCCATCGCAGTGCGCAGACATCTGCCGGGGGTGCGTCTCATGTGGCGAGACCGCATCGCGATATAGTCCAGTCAGGCGCCACCCACCGCAGCGGGCTTGCGGGGTGGCGTGAGGGGTTGGTAGCACGGCGTTGGTGGGCAAGCCTTTGCCGGAACGACGGATGGTCGCGCGGTCGTGGTTTCTGCGCGCACACTCGCCAAGGCAAATACGATGACAAAACTGCTGGATCGTGATCGTGATGCACTCACTGGGTTGCCGATGCGTTAGGTCTTCGTCAATTTCGCCATGAACGATACGGATCGCAAAAAGTCTTTCAGCGAATTCTTCGAGACCGCGACGGGGTGCTTGCAGCCCTATTGCTGGCAAACCCAAGTTGCGCTCGATGGCCTCCCCGACGTGCTCCCAGTGCCAACGGGGCTCGGCAAGACCGAGGTCGCGCTCGCGTGGGCGTGGCGCCTGCTCGTCGACAAGAAGCCGGAACCGCTGCACCTCGTGGTCTGCCTACCGATGCGCAGCCTGGTCACTCAGACCGCGCAGCGGATGCAAACCTACTTCGACGCGCTCAGAGCGAAGAAGCCCGAGATCGACGTCGCAGTTCATCAGCTCATGGGCGGCGCGATCGACGACGAGTGGGTTCGTCAGCCCGACAAGCCTTGGGTGCTCGTTGGCACGCAGGACCAACTCCTGTCGCGCGCACTCAATCGCGGCTATGCGATGAGCCGCTTCGAGTGGCCGGTTCACTTCGGCCTACTTAACAACGACTGTCGTTGGCTCATCGACGAGGTCCAGTTGATGGGACCGGGCCTGTGGACGACGTCGCAGCTCGATTGGATGCGCCGAAAACGCTTTCCGTCGCTGAAGCCATGTCCGACGACGTGGATGAGCGCCACCGTAGGCACGTCGTTCCTTAGCACCACGGATCGGGTGCGCGACGACCTCGACAAGCCCTCGGTGGAACAGGATGCATTCGAAGGAAAGCTCACGACCGCGCTCAACGACGACAAGGGGCTCGAGTGGTGGCGTGAGGCGAAGCGCCCTCTGGCGTGGTGGCAGCCAGAGTCAGCCGCGCAACCGACGACCGGCGGAGGCAAAAGGCGAGGCGCGCGGAAGTCCGCAGCCGCGACGGCAGTCACGCCGGACGCTATCGCCACCTCCGTGAAGGCGAAGCACGCAGCGGGTACGCTCTCGCTCGTCATCTGCAACACTGTGGACATGGCGCGCGCCGTGTTCGGCGCGCTCGTGGCGAGCGAGTACAAGGTTCTCCTCACCTCGCGGTTTCGCCCGGATGACCGCTCGGGGCACGAGCAACGCCTCCTCGACTTCGACGCCCAGCGCAAGGCTGGCGCGCTACCCGAGCGCGATCCAGGCCTCATCTGCGTGAGCACGCAGGTGATCGAGGCGGGCGTGGACATCTCGGCGCATCGTCTCTTCACCGAGCTCGCGCCGTGGCCTTCGATGCTTCAGCGTCTTGGTCGCCTGAACCGCAAGGGCGACGATCAGGGCGCTCAGGCTTGGGTCTGGGAGACGCCGAAGGAAGGCGGAAACAAGAAGGTCGAGCGCATCGGCCCCTACGAAACCACCGACATCGAACGCGCCAAGAAGCTCGTCGATGCCTTCTCCCCGCTATCCAAGAACGGCGCGTTCTCCGAGGCCATTGCTGGCTTGAACGCGAGCAAGCAGAAGGAAGTCACCGAGGCTCTGCAGCCGAAACCGAGCCCGTTGCCACGCGCTCTCGACGTCCACGGGCTCTTCTCGACGGAGCGCGACGTTCACGGTGGATTTACCGACGTCAGCGCCTTCGTGCGCGGCACCGATCCCGATCTCGACGTGACGGTGTTCTGGCGCGACTGGTCTGGCGATAGTCCTCCTCGCGGCGAGGATCTCGACGGCCCGCTGCTGGAGCCCGCGCGGGAAGGTTGCTCGGTTTCGTTCGTGCGCGTGCAGAAGATGATCAAGAGCAGCAAGGCCTGGCTCTGGGATGACGAGGCGGATCGCTGGGAGCGTGTGAACCACGGGGATATCCGGCCCGGCATGCTCGTGATGCTCAAACGGGAGGTCGGCGGCTACGACGCGACCGAAGGTTGGACGGGCGACAAGTCAAACGTGCTCGCCGAAGTTCCGCGTGCCGGGCGTGGCGCGACGCTGCGAGATGATGTGTGGACTGAAGCTGGGTACTGGTCGACGCTCGATGTCCACCTCAAGGACGCGAGAGACGCGGCCGAGAAGCTGAGCACCGCGCTCTCGCTGACCGGCGACACGAGGACGGCCGTCGTGGAGGCGTCAGGGCTCCATGACCTCGGCAAGGCCCATCCGCAGTGGCAGGCCGCATTGCCTGATCGCTCCGGCATTCCCGACGCGCTGCTCGCGAAGAGCCCGCGCGTCGTCGCCGCCGATGTCGTGGGGGATGTCTCCGCCACCCGCGCAGAGTTCGCGAGGCTGCGGGCGCAGGCGCATGAGTTGCCGGAGCAGGCGCGGCGCCGCGGTCGTGAAGACGTTGTTCGCCTTCGGTGGACCATCGACGACAAGCTCAGCGATGCCGAGCTGAAATCGCTACTCGCCGTCACCGGTGTTCGCTGGGCCGGGCATCTCCAGTTCCGCCCCGGCCTCCGTCATGAGGTCGCCTCTGCGCTTGCGATGTGGCACAAGTACCGCGACGCCAAGACGAAGCCGTACCCGGCGCTCGCGGTCTACCTGGCGGCCACGCACCACGGAAAGGCACGCACCGTGATGCGTTCGTCGACGGACAAAGGCGATGACGTCTTCGGCGTACGCCCCGAGCCGAGCACGCTCGTGATCGGTAGCGACCAGTGGCCACTCGACTTCTCGATCGCGAAGGACGGCGCAGACGGACGATGGGACGGTGACGAGTTCGTACTGACGGGGCACGGGTGGACGGGCCTCGTGGCCGACCTGCTCGGCCCGTGGCGACCAGAGGAAAAAAGCGACGTCGGCGTCGTGCCGGAGTCCGAACCGCGTCTGCTCGGCCCCTTCGCGCTGGCGTACCTCGAGGCGCTCGTCCGCATCGCAGACTGGCGCGCGAGCGGGCAGCCGAGCGCGAGCACCAAGCCCAGCGAGGTGCGTGATGGCCAGTGAACTGCGCCTTCCAGCCCTGGCGCTGCCCGGTCTGTCGCCCGACAGCCTCGGCAACTACCTCGCGTCGCTCGGCCTCTTGCGGGTGCTGTCTCGAAAGTGGCCGAGCACGCGGATCGCGTGGCGCGACGAGGTGTTGCAGGTGATCGGCGGCCCGACGTCGCTCGACGAGCTGCTCGACGAGTTGGTGCGAGTCGCGACTAACCGCGCGTGGACGCCGTACGGTCGTGAGTGGAAGGACGCGCAGGCAGAGAGCAGCAAACTCGCGCAGAGTCAGAATCCCAAGGTCAAGGCAACGAGCGGAGTGCCCTTCGCCCTCTGGCAGGCTCGAGTTGAGGAGCAGGTCCTCGATGGGTTTGCCGCCCATGTCGTGCCACATGGCGCTGGCCGCTCAATGAATCCCATTCTTGGCAAAGCAGGAAAGATCGGTCAGCGGGACTTCGCGAAGGGATGGGAGCGCGCTACCGGCCTGCTTGCACCACCGAAACCATCAAAGCCAGGCAAGAACGAGACGCCAGCCAAGAAGGCAGCCCGCGAGAATTCGGATTCCGAATCGGCCAATAGCGAGAGGCTGCGGAAGCGCGGTGAACTGGAGGCACTTCTTCAGGGCGCTCCTCTCTCGTGGTTGGAGAAGGACCTGAACGCCGCTTCGTGGTTCAGCCATGCCAACAAGCAGTACAACAATGGACAGAGGGCCTACCGTGACGGCTTTCTCTCTCCTTGGCTGATGGTGTTTGCCTGCGAGGGAATTTCCTTCCTGTCTGGCGGCACGTCTCGTCGCTTGGGAGCGAAGGCACGTGTCACCGCGGCCTTTCCGTTCGTCACGCAGGCGTCGGCTCCCAGCGCGAGCGGTTTGGCCGGGCGCGACACCGCAGAACTGTGGGCTCCGATGTGGGGCCGTCCGATGACGGCCGCCGAAGTGGCCACCATCTTTCGTCGTGGACGCGCGGAGCTATCTGCGCGCGCGGCGCAAACCCCCGGAGCATTCGCTAGCGCGGTTCTTCGACGCGGAGTTGACGCGGGCATCACGGAGTTCCGACGCTTCGTGTTGGGTTGGACGACAGCACAGGACTATGTCGAGCCTCGGTTCCATGGCGCGATTGCGACGCTTGGGTCTGATGCGACCGCTGGTGGAGCGCTTCCGCTCACGCTCGAACGCGTCACCGCCTTGATCGAGCAACGCGGCTTTCCCCGGGATCGCAAGGTAGGCAAGCGCTGGCGTTTCGAGGGGCTGCGTGGCCCGATCGAATCAGCGCTGCTCGACGTTGCTGCTGAGCCGACGAACCCGGAAGCAGGCATCGTGCTGCTCGACGCGACCGTCAGCGCGCTGGACCGTATCGACCGGAACCGCAGTTTCCGCGAGGGCAAGGTTCGCTGGGAGCCGCTGCCGCTCGAGTTGCTGGCGTCATTGTTTTCCGAGGGACAGGCCAGCACCGAGGCGCGGCTCGCTCTGTCCCTCGTGTCGGCGTTCCCCGTCGCGCAGCCCTTCGCCACGTACCGCTTCGGCGTCGAGTGGAAGTACGGAGCGACCTACGCGAACTACACGCACACCGACCGTCCTCCGGCCCGTTGGGTCTGGGGGCCTGGCGACCTGGCTCGCGTCCTCGGGGCTGTCTTGTCGAGAAAGCTCCTCGACCAGGAGGCGGACGCGAACAAGCCCCATCAACGTGGTCGAGCCCCCTTGCCGGCGACGGCATCGCAGGTTCGCCAGTGGCTCGACGGAGATCTCGACGAGGAACTCTTCGCGGCTTGGCTCGCGCGGCTTGCGCTCTTCGACTGGAGGAGCGTCCCGCAGGAGGTCCGCACCATCGTTCAGCGCGATGACGCCAGCGTGCCCAAGGCCGATGGCGGGCTGGCGCTCCTGGGGCTCCTGCAGCCGCTCGTCGATCAACGCCCCCTGGTCATCCGCGACCTCGGAGGCGACGACCTGCTAGCTGAGGAGACGGGCGCACGCACGACGGAAGCTGCGCGCGCGCTCGTCACGTTGACCCGCGCGGGCAACTTCGATGCCGTGCTCCGGCTTGCGAACAGCCGCTACTCGATGGCTCATGCGCGGCTCGCCACGTTCGACGTGACGTTCGCTGCGGACTCGCCTGACCGGCTCGTCGCGGCCCTTCTGTTCACCTTGTCTGGCCGCGATCGGGCGGCCTTGTTCGAACGCTGGCTTCGTCCTCGACGCCGGCCACAAAGAGGAGAAGCACATGTCTGACGCAGAGAAGAAGAGTTCCCCGAAGAAGCTCACTCCCACCGACGTGTTGAAGGGGGGGTCGCCGCTCGTCCTGACCGCGACGCTCGAGCCGATCGCCGGCGATCGGTTCCAGCCCGCCGGCTTCCCCGAGATCGGCCACGTCTTCTACCCGGCCCCGCGCAAGGACGGCCGTACCGAGAACGTCTGCATCGTCGACAGTGCGGCGAGCATGGCCAACCACCTCGAGACGGTCTGCCAGCGCGGCGCCCACGATCTTGACCTCGTCGATGACCTCAGCGGCATGCCCTACATCCGCTGCGTTACGGGCGATCTCGTCGATGGCAAGCTCCCGAACGACAAGCGCGAGACCATCGTCACGAGCCTCACCGAAGGCCACCGTATCGCTTCGAACTATTTTTTCGGTATTCGGACGAAGAGGAAGTGGAACGGGAAAGGCGCCCAACGCATCGGCAACGATGGTTCGATCGCCCAGGAGAGCTTCGGCGACGAACTCGCAAAGCCCTCGTACTTCGGCATTCAGAGCGACGGCGAGACCATCGCCCATCCGCCGCCCGAACGGTGGTGGAACGTGTTCAAGACCATCTTCGAGTTCGACCCGAACTCCTTGGTTCACGGGGTGTTGTTCACCGAGTGGCAGATCAAAATCCCCCGCGCCCTGACAGCGCACCTCGAGGCTTTCGGCGCTGGGCGTGTCGATCGCTCTGGCGTGAAGTTCGACCGACTCGGCAAGACGACCTCTGGTCAGCCCATCTTCGCGGTCGATGAGGCGACCGCTGAGTCGATCCGCGCCACGTTCGTCATCGACGTCAGCCTCATCCGGTCCTTTGGACGCAAGAAGGGCGAGACGACGCTCGGCCTCTCCGAGGAGCAGCAGGAGTTCCTCGTCACGCTCGCCCTGTGGAAGGTCCAGCAGCTCCTTGCGTCGCCCTTCCGCTTCCGATCCGGCTGCCACCTCCGGCGCACGGCCCTCAAGAGCTACGAACAGGACGTGGAGATCGAGGTCGACATCGCAAACGCGATCAAGACTGCAGGACTCGACAAGCTTCCCGTCACCGACGTGTTCTGGCCGCGCGAGGAGCTGTATCGAGAAGGTCAGGCAGAGGCACAGAGCGACAGCGAGGAAGACGAGGGCGCGGAAGAGACCGAGGAATGAAACTCGTCCTCCGACAAGAGTTCCCGCTCGGGCGCTTCCACGCGACGCCGTGGCGCGTGAACCCGTACGACGATCCGCACGGGGAGTGGCCGCCGAGCCCTTGGCGCTTGGTGCGCGCGGTGACCGCACGCTGGTACCAGTGGGCGCGTGAAGCTTCGCCCGAGCCCGACGTCGCGCAGCTCGAAAAGCTACAGGCCGCGCTGTGCAAGAGCACCTACGCGTTCCACCTGCCCCCCAACGCAAGGAAGGGAAGCCCGCTCAGGCAGTACCACCCGACCGAGTTCGGCTGGCGCCCGGCAGAGAGGAAGAAGGCGGGAACGCGCAGCTATGGCACGAGCCTCGTGCAGGACAACTACTGGTGCGTTCCTCCCGAAGCACCGGTGTGGTGGTTCATCGAAGGCGATGACTGGACCGACGACCTTCGCGAGCTGCTCGGCCGGTGCCTGGAACGCATGACCTGGTTCGGGCGCGCCGAGACGCTCACGCGCATTCGCATGGCGGGCTCGACGGACGAGATCCCGCAGGCTAACTGCACCCTCGCCGACAAACGCGCGGCCGGCGCAGTGCCCGTGCTGTCGCCGCTCGCCACGGCCACACGTGAGGATATCGAGCGCACGACCGACAACCCCGAGGCCGTGAAGCGAGCCGTGCCTCCCGGGGCGCAGTGGCTCTACGCCGTGCGACCGCAACGGCCCGCAGCCCGTGAGCGTCGTCGCGTTCCAGAGCATCGGCCCGACTGTCACCTGATGCAGTTCGCCATCGGCTGGAACGTCGCGCCGGAAGGTCGCGCGATCGTGCGACTGACTTCGCGCTTCCGGGGTTCGGTTCTGCGCGAACTCCTCAAGATCAAATCTGGCGAACCCGCAGCGACATGGCCACGGGTCGGACGCGAAATACGCGATGCAGTTGCCGACATGTACGGCAAAGACGCAGAGGGGCAACCGCTCAAGGGCCCGCGCCGGCACACCGAATTCCTGGTGTGGTGCGAAGACGACCGACCGACCCGTCTGCTTGTCTGGCGTGGCGCGCGCGCGTTCGATGCCGACGAACAGGATGCGATCCTGTGCGCGGCCGCACACGACGTGTCGTGGGCCGCGGCCGGATCGGACTCCGATGTGTGGAAGGTGCGACTTGTCCCGCTGGATCGAGCAGTGCCCCAGCCGCCAGGATTCGACGGCACGCGTTCCGATGTCTGGGAGTCGGTGACGCCCTACGTGCCCCCTCGCCACAACCTTCGCGGCGGCAAGGAGCGCGAACGCGAGTCGCTGGCCGAACAGATCCAGCGCGAACTCCAGCAACGCGGATGCAACACGCCGGTCACGGTGGCGCTTCTGGGCGTGCCCAAATGGGTGGCGGTGCACGTGCCGCGACGGGAAGCGGGCAAGCGCGCGTTCATTGGCGACCGCCGTGGACAGATGATTCGGCTGCGATTCGCGGCGCCCGTAGTCGGACCCATTCGCCTGGGTCATTCGAGCAGCTTCGGCTTGGGGCTATTCGCGCCTTGCCCCCCCTTAATCGGACGGTTCGCGCCGCGCCCGCCGCAGTAGCTCAGCGCTCACCCCCCAACCGGCACCGCCCACAACCCTTCCCCGAACCGCACCCGCTCCTCGCCGCCGTACAACACCACGCCGCAGGCGAAGCGCTCACCCAGACCGGCTTGCATGTCCTTCAGTCCGGCGAAGTGCTTCGCACCGAGGCTGCGTGTGGCCTTGACCTCGATGCCGACGCAGCGGCCGGCGGCGTCCTCGATCACGAAGTCCACCTCCACCCCGCCGGCGCTACGGTAGTGGTACAGGCGCGGCGGCTCGGTCAGTGCGTTGCATTCGCGCCGGAGTTCACCCAGCACGAAGGTTTCCAGCAGGCCGCCATAGTGCGGCACTGTGGCCAAGACGGATTCGTCCACCCCGGACACCGCACAAGCCAAGCCGCTGTCGAGCAGGTAGGTCTTGGGCGCCTTGATCAGGCGCTTGCCGAGGTTGGCGTGCCATGCCGGCAGCGGTTGCAGCAGGAAGCTGGCTTCCAGCAAACCGAGGTAGCGGTGCAGCGTGGCCTGCGGGATCGCGCTGGCGCGCGCCAGTTCGGCGGTGTTGGTCAGTGCTCCGCTGCGCACGGCCAGTAGCTTGAGCAGGCGTGGCAAGGCGGTCAAGTCGGCGATGTTGGAAAGCTCGCGGATGTCGCGCTGGGTGATGGTGGTGACGTAGGCGTCGAACCACGCGCGGCGGCGGTCACGACGCTTGCGTGCGAGCGCTTCGGGGAAGCCGCCGGTGGCGATGCGGGCGTGCAGAGCGGCCGCGCCGGCGTCTGCGCCGCGTCCCTTGCCGGTGGTGCTCACTGCGAGCAGGGCCTGCGCCGGCCGGTTGGCGAATGCGCTGGCAACGAAGCTGGGTTTGGTGCCCGCGATCTCGCCCTGCGCCAACGGGTGCAGGCCAAGCACCTGCATGCGGCCGGCCAGCGATTCGGCGATGCTCGGCAGCACGAGTACATCGGCCGATCCGGTCAGCAGGAAGCGCCCGGGCCAGCGTTGGCGATCCACTTCACGCTTGATTGCCGGGAACAGGCCCGGTGCCTTCTGCACCTCATCGATGACCAGCAGGCCATGGTGGTCGGCGACGAAACTCGCAGGGTCGGCCTGCGCTGCCGCCAGCGCGGTGGGGTCGTCCAGAGTCAGGTAACGGCCCTTGCGTGCCCCGATCATGCGCTGCGCCAGCGTGCTCTTGCCGGTCTGGCGCGCGCCGTTGAGCAATATGACGGGGGTGTCCGACAACGCATCGCGCAGCCGTGGCAGCAACCAGCGTTGGTGATAATCTTCCATCTGATGGATGATATCCTTCCACGAACTGGATTGTCATCGGCGCGAACCGGTTTGGAGGACGCCCATGCAACCCCACCAAGGCGAACTCGAGCTTCCGTTCCCGGAGCTGGGCAACGACCAGCCGCCGATCCCGGCGCGCATGCTCAACGAACACGTCTACTGCCCGCGTCTGGCGTATCTGGAATGGGTGCAGGGCGAGTGGGCCGATTCGGCCGATACGGTCGAGGGGCGTTGGCGGCACCGGCGCGTGGACAAGCCGGCCGGCGATCTGCCCAAGCCGACTGCCGAAGCGGCCGAGCCAGCCGACGCCGACGAACTGCCGCGCATCCATGCCCGTTCCATCACCCTGTCGTCCAACAAGCTGGGCCTGATCGCCAAGCTCGATCTGGTGGAAGGCGAGGGCATGACGGTGACGCCGGTGGACTACAAGCGCGGCAAGCGGCCGCATGTGCCGCACGGCGTGTACGACCCGGAGCGCGTGCAGGTGTGCGCGCAGGGTTTGTTGCTGCGTGAGCACGGTTACGACTGCGACGAGGGCGCGATCTATTACGTCGAAAGCCGCGAACGCGTGCGCGTGCCCTTCGACGACGAACTGCTTGCACTCACCCGCCGTTCGCTCGGTGAGCTGCGGGCCAGCGCCGCCGGTGGCCGCATCCCACCGCCGTTGGTGGACAGCCCCAAGTGTGCGCGTTGTTCGCTGGCGGTGATCTGCCTGCCCGACGAGTTGAACGCGCTGCACGCGGCCGACGCGCCCCCGCGACCGCTGGCCGTCCCGCAGGTCGAGGCGTTGCCGCTGTACGTGCAGCAGTTCAATGCCAAGCTGGCCAGGAAAGGCGACGTGCTGGAAGTGAGCAAGGACGACAAGCTGCTGGCCAGCGCGCGCATCGCCGAGGTGTCGCAGGTGGTGCTGATGGGCAACGTCTACGTCACCACGCCGTGCCTGCAAACCCTGATGGAGCGGCAGATTCCGGTCACCTGGCACAGTTTCGGCGGCTGGTTCTACGGCCACAGCCTCGGCCACGGACACAAGAACGTCGAGCTGCGCACCGCGCAGTACAAGGCCAGTTTCGACCCAGCCCACTGCCTGCGCATCGCCCGTGGCGTGGTGGCGGCCAAGATCGCCAATTGCCGCACCCTGCTGCGCCGCAACTGGAAGCCGGAAGAAAAGCCCGAACGCGCCTTGCAGGACATGAAGCGCCTGCTCGAACAAGCCCGCCGCTGCGACACGCTGGAGTCGTTGCTGGGCGTGGAGGGGCAGGCGGCGGCGATCTACTTCGCCAACTTCCGCGAGCTGATCGTGCGCGGCGACGACGCCAGCTTTGCCTTCGATTTCACCACCCGCAACCGCCGCCCGCCGACCGACGCGGTCAACGCCATGCTCTCGCTGGCCTACGCGCTGCTCGCGCGCGGGCTCACCGTCACCTTGCAGGCGGTCGGATTCGATCCGTTCCGCGGTTTCTACCACCAGCCGCGCTACGGCCGCCCGGCGCTGGCGCTGGATCTGATGGAGCCGTTCCGGCCGTTGTTGGCCGATTCGTGCGTGCTCAACGCGATCAACAACGGCGAAGTGCGCCCGGCCGACTTCATCAGTGCCGCCGGCAGCGTCAACCTGCACCCGGACGGGCGCAAGCGCTTCATCGCCGGCTTCGAGCGCCGTCTGGATCAGGAGATCCTTCATCCACTGTTCGGCTACCGGCTGAGCTACCGGCGCTTGCTGGAATTGCAATGCCGTCTGTTTGGCCGCCACCTGCTCGGTGAACTGACCGACTACCCCAACTTCACCACGCGCTGAAACCGGCACCGGGAGACGACGATGGACGATCACCTGTACCTGGTCACCTACGACATTCGCGACGACAAGCGCTGGCGGCGCGTGTTCAAGTTGATGAAAGGGTTCGGCGAATGGCTGCAACTGTCGGTATTCCAGTGCCGCTTGAGCCGGCGCCGGCACGCCGAGCTGATCGCCTTGCTCGATGGCATGATCAAGCACGGCGACGACGCCTTGCTGGTGATCGACATTGGCCCGGCCGACAAGGTCGCCCCGCGCGTGGTCGCGCTCGGTGAGCGCTTCGCGCCGGCGCAACGCCAGCCGGTGATCGTGTAGGCTGGCGTTGCCGTGGCGATCCTTGCCGACGGTTTGCGAGCGCTGCGCGGGCGCGCCCGCGCCGGGCGGCGCTCGCCGATTCTGGTTCCTTGAAAATCAGCTGGATGCGCGCGATCCTTCACCCCGCGTGGGCGATGAGTGACAAGCGCGCCCGGGGTTTTGCGCTAGCGCTCGCAAAGTGCCGGAATTTTCCTTGACCGGCGCGGGGTTGCGGCGAGACTATTTCCGAGGCCACGTGGCCTCGGCCTCATTGAAGCCCTCGCCACCTTTACACTTGGCTACATCGTTCGCAACGATTTCCGAGGCCACGTGGCCTCGGCCTCATTGAAGCCGGATCATCTCCCTTCTCCCTTTCGTGGCCGACGGTGCCATTTCCGAGGCCACGTGGCCTCGGCCTCATTGAAGCGATGAGGACTACCGCAATGCAATGCACCTGAGCATGGAAATTTCCGAGGCCACGTGGCCTCGGCCTCATTGAAGCCGGCCCGATCTTTTCAGCTCCGCGCCCGCGCCCGCGATTTCCGAGGCCACGTGGCCTCGGCCTCATTGAAGCACCACCTCGCCTACTGACCAGTCTTGCTTGCTGTTGATTTCCGAGGCCACGTGGCCTCGGCCTCATTGAAGCGATGCCGCCGCGCCACGGCATGACGGAACTTGCGAGATTTCCGAGGCCACGTGGCCTCGGCCTCATTGAAGCTACAGCGCCTGCTGCGCCAGCGTGTCCACGCTGAACGATTTCCGAGGCCACGTGGCCTCGGCCTCATTGAAGCAATCAGTTGCTCAGGGTCTTTCGTCTTCGCGTCTTCCATTTCCGAGGCCACGTGGCCTCGGCCTCATTGAAGCCATTGCGAGTAGTTCGACCGCGCCTGCAAGTGCGACTATTTCCGAGGCCACGTGGCCTCGGCCTCATTGAAGCGTAGTCGCGCATCTGATTCTCCCTTTCGTGGCCGACGGATTTCCGAGGCCACGTGGCCTCGGCCTCATTGAAGCTGGTACTCGTTCCGGTGGGCCGAGCGCGAAGTGATTGATTTCCGAGGCCACGTGGCCTCGGCCTCATTGAAGCAAAGAGATGATCTTGGGCGCGCTCGATGAAGCGGGATTTCCGAGGCCACGTGGCCTCGGCCTCATTGAAGCCGTCTGTTTCGAGTTCGGGATTGAAGCTCACCCACACATTTCCGAGGCCACGTGGCCTCGGCCTCATTGAAGCCAGATCAACGGCTCCAGCCAGTCCAGGCTATCGAGCAATTTCCGAGGCCACGTGGCCTCGGCCTCATTGAAGCGCGTGGGCGCGCGACGCCGGATGGATCGAGCCACCGCATTTCCGAGGCCACGTGGCCTCGGCCTCATTGAAGCGATGCCACCCACGTGGATGCGATCATCATGCTGCGCCCGATTTCCGAGGCCACGTGGCCTCGGCCTCATTGAAGCCGGCGCGCGCGACCTCGGCCATGTGCAGGTCGAGATATTTCCGAGGCCACGTGGCCTCGGCCTCATTGAAGCGGCCCGACGCGATCACCACGCTGGACGCGGAGCCGGCATTTCCGAGGCCACGTGGCCTCGGCCTCATTGAAGCGTGCGTTGACCGATCGGCAATAAGCCGATTGCTGTTCATTTCCGAGGCCACGTGGCCTCGGCCTCATTGAAGCTTGGATCGTCGCTGGTGGATGTGCTGGTGTTCCCGGAAATTTCCGAGGCCACGTGGCCTCGGCCTCATTGAAGCCCTACTTCGGCTCCGACCAGCTCGGCTACGACACCAAATTTCCGAGGCCACGTGGCCTCGGCCGCATCCCTGTGGCGCAGCGTGCACCACACGCTAGGATGACCCCTTTAGGCGAACGAGAAGTCGCCACTTCTCCCTCGCGTCGACGGCCGCCGATTTTCAGAGCCGCGACCGGTACTTGCTGCAATGGTGCGGCAGTGCCGCGGGGGAGCCATGGAAACCAGCAAGCTCTTGGCGAGAATGCGATGGCGCTGCCATTCGAACGCAACGTGGATGGAACGATGAAATCCAGCGCCCACCTATTGTCTGTCGCCCCGATGATGGACTGGACGGATCGGCATTGCCGGTATTTCCATCGCCTGCTCGCCCCGCATGCGCGGCTGTATACCGAGATGGTGCACGCGCAGGCGGTGCTGCACGGGGATCGGGAAAAACTGCTGGGCTTCGATGCCTGCGAGAAGCCGCTGGCGCTGCAACTGGGCGGCAGCGATCCGGCGGCGCTGGCGCGCTCGACCGCGATCGCGATCGAACGCGGCTTTGATGAGGTCAATCTCAACGTCGGCTGCCCGTCGGATCGCGTGCAGGCCGGGCGTTTCGGCGCCTGCCTGATGCGCGAGCCGGCGCTGGTGGCCGATTGTGTGGCGGCGATGCGGCAAGCGGCCGCAGGCACGGCCGCGCAGGTCACGGTGAAATGCCGGCTGGGCGTGGACGAGGTCGAGGACTACGCCGTGTTCCGCGCCTTCGTCGACGCCATCGCCGCGACCGGCTGCAACGTGTTCGCGGTGCACGCGCGCAAGGCCTGGCTGCAGGGCTTGAGCCCGAAGGAAAACCGCGAGATCCCGCCGCTGCGCTACGACTGGGTGTACCGGCTCAAGGCCGAGCGCCCGCAACTGTGCGTGCTCATCAACGGCGGCATCGCCGGCGTGGACGCGGCGCTGGCGCACCTGCCACACGTCGATGGGGTGATGCTCGGGCGCGTGGCCTACCACGATCCCTACGTGCTGCACCGGCTCGACAACGCCCTGTCCGGCGGGCAGGATGTGCCGCGCGCCGACCTGCTGCGCCGTCTGCGCCCCTACGTCGAACGCCGGATGTTGCATGGGGTGGCGCTCAAGCACATCGTCCGCCACGTGCTCGGGCTGTTCCACGGCCAGCCCGGCGGGCGCGCCTTCCGGCAGATTCTCAGCGAAGGCGCGCACCGGCCCGATGCCGACTGGGCGCTGGTCGAGCGCGCGCTGGCGGCAACCGAACACGCCATCCATCCACCGTCCAAGGGCGCTGCATGACCATCACTGGCGACCTCGCCACCTTCCTGTCCGCCGCGCACGCGTTGCCGACTGATGCGCCGGCCTGCCCGAAAGCCGTCTTTCTGGTCGCGCCGGAAGGGTTTTCGCTGGCCGACGAATCGGCATCCGACAATCGCTACATGGACTTGCATCAGCGCGTGGATCCCGAACGTGCGCTGGCCCAGCACCGCGGCCTGCACCGCGCCCTGGCCGGCAGACTGCCGACGATCTGCTTCGCCGGCGATCCGGCCACGCCCGACGCGGTGTTCCCCAACAACGTGTTCGCCACCGCGCCCGGGCGCGTGCTGCTGGCGCACATGCGCCACGCCGTGCGCCAACGCGAAGCCGATCGCGCCGATATCCTGGCTTTCTTCACCTGCACGCTGGGCTACGAACTGCGCGATCTGCGCCGGCTTCCCGGCGTGGGCGAGCTGACCGGTTCACTGGTGATCGACCGCGCGCGCCAGATCGGCTTCTGCGGCCTGTCCGAGCGCTGTGATGAAGCCGGTGCGGCGGCGATGCACGCCGCATTCGGCCTGCGTGCCACCTTGCTGTTCGATCTGGCGCCGGGCGAATACCACGCCAACGTGGTGCTCAGCGTGCTGGCCGGGCGGGCGGTGTCGATCTGCGCCGACGGCTTCGCCGATCCGGCCGTGCCGGCGGCCATCGCCAGCCTGTATCCGGGGCAGGCGATCATGCTCGATTCGGGCGAGCGGTTGGCATTCGCCGGCAACTGCATCGCCCCGACCGCCGAGGCGGTGTGGATGAGCCAAGCCGCCGCCGACGGCCTGCGCCCGGCCAGCCGGGCCGGCTTCGAGCGCGCCGGCTTCACCGTGCGCAGCGTTGCGCTGGACGAGATCGAGAAAGCCGGCGGCAGCCTGCGCTGCTGCGTGGGCGAGGTTTACTGAGGCCGGGGTCACGCTTTGCAACTTGTTAGGCCGGCATTAAACGGCAGTTCACGGCCGCGCATCGAAAATACCCGGCAGCGCCATGAGAATCGTGCCCGCTCGTGCGTCCCGTTCATCCTCGGATCATCGCCCGGATGGCCTACTAAGCCCATGCGCCACGCCATCGTCCGCCGCCTGCTGACCGTCACCATCGCCGCGTGTGCGTGCGGGGCCGGGGTGGCGTGGGCCGGGCGCCACGACGGCTACCCGCCGGTGGCCTCGCCGGCCGGCTATCCGGCAGCGCCCTACCCGCAGCCGCGCTACCCGCAGCCGGCAGCCGATCCGGCGCGCTACCCGTCGGCCGGATACCCGCAGCGCGGCTACCCTCAGCCCGCCCCGTCGCCGCGTGCGGCCCCGCAACCGGCCTACCCGGCGCCGCGCGAGGCGCAGCCCTACCAACAGCCCGAGCCCAGCGGTTATCCCGGTTACGGCGACCCGCGTCGCGAGGCCGGTCTGCCGGCGTCGGTGCAGCGCATCCAGAGCCAGACTGGCGGTCAGGTGCTGCGCGCCCAGCCGTATGAGCGCAACGGGCGCGAGGTGTATCGGGTGAAGGTGCTCACCCCGCAGGGGCGCATCCGCGTCTACGAGGAAGACCCGAACGCCGGCCGTGGCGCGCCCCCCGGGCAACCGGCGCCCGGCTACGAGCGCGCGCCGCAATCCCCGCCACCGCAGCGCAATCCCCATCCTGGCGATTGACCGGCCGGCGCCGGCCCTCGCCAATCCAATCACCATCCGCAAGGAGTCGCGATGCGCATTCTGCTGGTCGAGGACGAAGCACCGTTGCGCGAAACGCTGGCCGCGCGACTGAAGCGGGAAGGGTTTGCGGTGGACGCCGCCTGCGACGGCGAGGAGGGCCAGTACATGGGCCGCGAGGTGCCCTTCGACATGGCCATCGTCGACCTCGGGTTGCCCAAGCTGTCGGGCATGGAACTGGTGCGCGATCTGCGCGCGCAGCAGAAGAAGTTTCCGATCCTGATCCTCACCGCACGCGCCAGCTGGCAGGACAAGGTCGAGGGCCTGAAGGCCGGTGCCGACGATTATCTGGTCAAGCCCTTCCACGTCGAAGAGCTGCTGGCGCGCATCAACGCGCTACTGCGCCGCGCTGCCGGCTGGAGCAAGCCCACGCTCGAGTGCGGGCCGATCGTGCTCGATCTGGGCGCGCAGACGGTGACGATGGGCGGGCAGGCGGTCGACCTGACCAGCTACGAATACAAGGTGCTCGAATACCTGATGCTGCATGCCGGCGAGCTGGTGTCCAAGGCCGACCTCACCGAGCACATCTACCAGCAGGATTTCGACCGCGACTCCAACGTGCTGGAAGTGTTCATCGGTCGGCTGCGCAAGAAGCTCGACCCCGACGGCGCGCTCAAGCCGATCGAGACCGTGCGCGGGCGCGGCTACCGTTTCGCGATCGCCCGCAACGAGTGACGCCGGCGGCCAGATTGTCGTCACCACCGCCCGCGTGCGATGGTAGTGGCGCGGGTTTGCGCGCGGACGGTGGACGCATGCGGCGACGGCTGCCCTTGGCTGGTGTTTCGATGCGCGCCGTTGCTGGCGGGGCGTGAGCATGGTTCGGCGCGCGCCCTCGCTGGAAGTCCGCCAACTGCTCGCCGCCAGCCTCGGGTTGATCGCCTTTCTGGGCCTGACCGGCTACGCCCTCGATCAGGCCTTCGCGCGCACCGCCAACAACAGCCTGCGCGAGCGCCTGAAAGGCTACGCCAGTGCCTATTACGCCGGCTCCGAGATCAGCCGCAAGCTGGAGTTCCAGCCGCCGTACATGCCGCCCGATCCGCGCTTTTCGCAGCCCGGCAGCGGGTTGTACGCGGCCGCGATCGGCCCGCAGATCAACTGGCTCTCGTCGTCCACCCTCGGGCGCCAACTGCCCAGCCTGCACGACCTGGCGGCCGGGCAGGTGCGACTGGACGGCCCGTTGCAAGTGGTCGACAGCGCCGGCGGCCCGTCCGAGCGCGTGTACCGCCTGGCGATGGGGGTGATCTGGGAAGACGGGCACGGCGCCAATCGCCGCGACGTGCCGTTCGTGTTCAACGTGTTCGAAAACACGCGCACCGTCGATGAGCAGATCGGCATCTTCAGGCGCACGCTCTGGCGCTATCTCGGCGCGGCCGGGGTCTTGCTGTTGATCGTGCAGTTTTTCGCGATGCGCTGGTCGCTGCTGCCGCTGCGGCGGGTGCAGCGCGAGCTGCAGCGCGTGCGCACCGGTGCCGCCGAGCGGCTGTCGGGCGCCCATCCGCGCGAACTGGAACCGCTGGCCGAGTCCATCAACGCCTTGATCGTCAGCGAGCGCGAGACGCTGGGCCGCTACCGCGACACCCTGTCCGACCTGGCGCACAGCCTGAAGACGCCGCTGGCGGTGCTGCGTACCAGCCTGGACGAAGGCACCGCCCCGCGCGCGCTGCGCGAGGACGTGCGCACGCAGGTCGAGCGCATGAACCAGATCGTGTCCTACCAGCTCTCGCGCGCCGCCAGCAGCGGGCACAAGCTGTTTGCCGCGCCGCTGGAGATCGAAGCGCGCGCCGAGGGGATCGTCACCAGTCTGGAGCGCGTGTACAAGGGCGTGCTGTGCGAGTTCGATCTCGATCCCAAGGCGCGCTTCCATGGCGAGCAGGGCGATCTGATGGAGCTGCTCGGCAACCTGCTGGAAAACGCCTTCAAGTGGGCGCGCACGCGGGTGGCGCTGACCGCGCGGGTGGAGGCGGCCGGCCTCAATCAGCGTCCGGGCCTGCACTTGCTGGTCGAGGACGACGGGCCGGGCATCGCGCCCGAGCAGGTCGAGCACCTGCTGCAACGCGGCGTGCGCGGCGACGAGCGCGTGCAAGGCCACGGCATCGGCTTGTCGATCGTGCAGAACATCGTGCGCGCCTATCACGGCGAGCTGGCCGTGGATGCGTCGCCGGATTTGGGTGGTGCGCGTTTTTCGGTGCGCTTTCCGCCGGGGCTGTGAGCGCCGGCTTGCGTGCCGGTCAGTGCGGGATATCCGCGATCAGCGGAACATGCCCGGCAGGAAGGCTTGCCAGCGCGGGGCGTTGTTGGGACGCAATTCCGAACCGTCGCCGCCGAGGGTGCGCAGACCGCCGCCCGACGTCGCCGTCGCAGCCGGGCCGGCTGCGGTGTTGGCCGTGGCCGGTTTGGCGCGGGAGTCGGCTGGCTTGACCGTCGTGCCCGTCGTGCCCTCGTAATGGGAGCACACCGGCTTGCCGGCTTGCAGCCCCGGTTCGGCGGCGTTGGCAAGGCCGGCGCACAGCAACCCCGGGGCGGACAACAGCAGCAGGGAAACGAAAGCGCGCATCGCATCCTCCTGACGGCGGCGCAAGCGGCGCGTCGACCCGCGACGGCACCGCCTGCCTCGATTCATCCGGCGCAATTGCAACACCGGGCCGTTCAGTATAGCGCGGATTGCCCGCGGGTGCCGTGGCATCGGCCCGCGCCGACGGCCGCAGTGGCGGTGCGCGGTCTTGCCGCTGGTACTCTTGCGGGCATGATCCGACCGCGTGCCTGGCTCCGATGAACGACCGCGACCTGCTGCTGCGCCTTGCGCACGGCCCGTGCAGCGGCAGCGAGCTGGCGCGCGTAGCGGGGCTGACGCGGGCGGCGGTGTGGAAGCGCATTGCGGCCTTGCGCGGCAAGGGCGTGGACATCCACGCCGAGGCCGGGCGCGGCTACGCGTTGGCCGCGCCGCTGGATCTGCTGGACCGGGCGCAGATCGTGGCCGCGCTGCCGGGCGACGTGCGCGCCGATCTGGATGCGTGCGAGGTCGCCTGGGAAATCGACTCGACCAATGCCCAACTGCTGCGTCGGCCGGCGGGCGCCGGCGTACAGGCGTTGTTTGCCGAGGCGCAGAGCGCCGGGCGTGGCCGCCGCGGCAGGACGTGGGCATCGCCGCTGGCTGCGCAACTTTGCCTGTCCGTGCAGCGGCGCTTCGATGGCGGCGTGGCGGCGCTGTCGGGCCTGAGCATCGCGGTGGGGGTGGCGGCCGCCGAGGCGCTGCGCGCGCAGGGATTTGCGCAGGTCGGGCTGAAATGGCCAAACGACCTGCAAGCGCATGGGCGCAAGCTCGGCGGTATCCTGATCGAGTTCGGCGGTGAGGACGGCGGTCTGGTGCGCGCGGTGATCGGGATCGGCATCAACCTGCGCATGCCGGAGGTTGCCGCTGCCGGCATCGAGCAGCCGTGGATCGATCTGGCGGCGCTGGGCAAGCCCATCCCGCCGCGCAACCGCCTCGCCGCCGAATTGTTGGCCGCACAGTTGCGTGCCCTGCGGCAGTTCGCCGCCGAGGGCATGCCGGCGTTCGTCGAGCGCTGGCAGGCGCTGGACGTGCTGCGCGGCCAGGACATCGAGGTGATCGCCGGCGATCATCGCGACGCCGGCGTCGCGCTGGGCATCGATGCGCGCGGCGCCCTGCGCGTGCGCCATCGCGACGGCGAGCGTGTCCATCACAGCGGCGAAATCAGCGTGCGCGCCCGATGAGTGCGCGGCCACGGACATGGTTGGTCGACCTGGGCAACTCGCGGTTGAAGTGCGCACGCGCCGATCGGTTGGCGGCCGATGGCGCGCGGGCGTTCGCGCACGCCGGCGTGCCCGGCGACGCGGCGCTGGTCGAGGCGTTCGCGGCGCCGGGTGAGGGCGACACGGTTTGGGTGGCATCGGTCGCCAGCCCGGCGGCGACATCGACAGTCGTGACTGCGCTGGGCACCCGCGGCGTGCGCATCGAGCGCGCTTTGACGCGGGCCCAATGCGCCGGTGTGCGCATTGCCTACGCGCAGCCGGCACACCTGGGCGTGGATCGCTTCCTTGCCCTGCTCGCCGCGCACGCCCGCGCGGCGCACCCTTGGTTGATCGCCAGCGTCGGCACCGCCCTGACCATCGACTTGCTCGGCGCTGACGGCACCCATCACGGCGGCCTGATCGCGCCCGCGCCGACGCTGATGCGCGAAAGTCTGGTGCAGCGCGCGCCGCATCTGCCCGCCGCGGGTGGCGTGGTGGTGGATTTTGCCGCCGACACCGCCGATGCGCTGGCCAGCGGCGTGACGCTTGCGGCGCGTGCGTTGATCGCCCGCAGCATGCAGGCGGCACGACGGCGGCTCGGAGTTGCGCCGTGCTTGCTCATCGCCGGCGGCGGCGCCGACGCATTGCTCGATGGCTGGCGCGTGCGCGCGCAACGCGCGCCGGATCTGGTGCTGGAAGGGCTGCGGATTTACGCGCGGCACGGCTAAGCGATTGACGGCGTTGATCCGCGCGTCGGCAAACGCTCACACCGCCTGCAAGTTCGCGTACGCCGCCACCAGCCACTTGCTGCCGGAGTTTTCGAAGTTCACCTGCACGCGGGCATGCGCGCCGGCGCCTTCGGTATCCATCACCACGCCGATGCCGAAGCTGGCGTGGCGCACGCGCTGGCCGAGGCGGATGCCCGGAACTCCGGTTGCGGGCTGGATACCCTGGGCCGCGCCGTTGCGTTCGCCGCCCCAGGCCGGGCGGCTGACCTGGATCTTCGGCCGCACTTCGCGCAGCAGCGCGGCGGGAATTTCGCGCAGGAAACGCGAGGGTTGGCCATAGTGATCCTGCCCGTGGAGGCGCCGCGCCTCGGCGTAGCTGGCCACCAGCTTGCGCTGCGCGCGGGTGATGCCCACATACGCCAGTCGGCGTTCCTCGGCCAGCCGCCCGGCGTCTTCGAGCGAGCGACTGGAAGGAAACAGGCCTTCTTCCAGGCCGACCAGAAACACCAGCGGAAACTCCAGTCCCTTGGCGCTGTGCAGGGTCATCATCTGCACCGCGTCTTCGCCGGCCTGCGCCTGGCCTTCGCCGGCTTCCAGTGCGGCGTAGGCTAGGAAGGCGACCAGCTCGGACAGGTTTTGATCTTCATCGGCGCTGCGGTCGCGAACGACGAAGCGCGAAGCCACCGACACCAGTTCGTCGAGGTTTTCCACCCGGCTGTCCACCTGGCCGGCCGATTCGCTGGCGTGATGCTGGCGCAGGCCGCTGCGCAACAAGGTTCCATCGATCTGCTCGTGCAACTCACGATCACGCAGGTCGCGTGCCAGCGCATCGATCAGGTCGAGAAAGCCGCGCAGCGCGTTGCGTGAGCGGGCGGCCAGCGCGGTCGCCGCGCAAGCCAGTGCCGCCGCTTGCCACAACGACACCGAGCGCTCGCGCGCCAGTTGCCGCAGTTCGTCGAGCGTGCGCCCGCCGATGCCGCGCGCGGGGGTGTTGACGGCCCGCTCGAATGCCGCATCGTCGTCGCGGTTGGCGACCAGCCGCAGGTAAGCCAGCGCGTCCTTGATCTCGGCGCGCTCGAAAAAGCGCATGCCGCCATACACACGGTACGCGATGGCTTCCAGCGCGAGTTGTTCTTCGAACGCGCGCGACTGCGCGTTGCTGCGATACAAGATCGCCGCATCCGACCAGCGCCCGCCATCGCGCTGCCATTGCTGGATGCGCCCCGTCACGAAGCGCGCTTCGTCGATCTCGTTCCATGCCGCGTACACGTCCACCGCTTCGCCGTCGCCGGCATCGGTCCACAACTGCTTGCCCAGGCGGTCGTCGTTGTGGCCGATCACCGCATTGGCGGCGCCCAGAATGGTGGCGGTGGAGCGATAGTTCTGTTCCAGCTTGATCGTGCCCACGGCGGGAAAATCGCGCACGAAGCGCTGCACGTTCTCCACCTTCGCCCCGCGCCAGCCGTAGATGGCCTGATCGTCGTCGCCGACCACGAACACCTGCCCCGTATCGCCGGCCAACAGGCGCACGAAGGCATACTGGATGGCATTGGTGTCCTGGAACTCGTCGATCAACAGGTGCGCGAAGCGTTGCCGGTAATGGGCCAGCAAGGACGGGTGCTGCAACCACAACTCGTGCGCGCGCAGCAGGATTTCGGCGAAATCCACCAGCCCGGACAGATCGCAACGCGCCTGATAGGCCGCATACACGTCCAGAAACGTTTGCGCGTACAAATCGCCATGTGCCGGCTGGATGTTCGCCGGCCTGCGGCCTTCGTCCTTCTGCGCATTGATCCACCACGCGATCTGTCGCGGCGTGAAGCGCTTGTCGTCGATGTGCAGTTCGCCGGCGATGCGTTTGACCATGCGCAACTGGTCGTCGGCATCGAGCACCTGAAATGCTTCCGGCAGGCGGGCTTCCTGCCAGTGCAGGCGCAACAGCCGGTGGGCCAGACCGTGGAAGGTGCCGATCCAGCTTCCGCGCAGGCCGCCGGGCATCAACGCGCCGGCGCGAGCGCGCATTTCGCCGGCCGCCTTGTTGGTGAAGGTCACCGCGAGGATGCCATGCGGTGGCACGCCGAACACTTCGTGCAGCCACGCGATGCGATGAATCAATACGCGGGTCTTGCCCGAGCCGGCACCGGCGAGGATCAGGTGGTGGCCGGGCGGGGCACTGACGGCCTGCCGCTGCGCCGGATTGAGGCCGTCGAGCAAATGCGAAACATCCATGCACACAGTTTACGCGAGCTGCCGCGGCGACCGGTGCACCGCGCCGCCAACAGCGCGGCCGGTGAAGTGTGGTAAATATCCACCGTTTGCCGTCCTCGATATTCCGCTTGCATGCAATCGGGCAATCCCATCGTTACCGACGACGCGCTTGCCGCGGCGACCCGCCGCCTCGAGTGGCTGCGCGCGCTGGCGCAAGCCGATTCGCCACGGCAGGTGGCGGCCGAGATCGTGCGCATCGCGCAGGAAGACCCGGCGTGCAAGTCGGCCGTGGTGCTGTGGGAGATTGAAGCGGCCAGCGCGCCCGAAAGCGAGCCGCCGGGCCTGCCGGCGGACTGCGAACTGGCACTGGTGCGCACCGCGGCGGGCAAGACCGGCCCGGTGTTCCACACGCGCGGCGAGCACGTGGCGCTGCGCCTGGCCGACACGTATCCGGTGGTGCTGTTGGTCGCGGTCGACGGCGTAACGCAACGCCATCGCTTCATCGAACAGGCCGCCGGCTGGCTCGATCTGGCCGGGCGGCGCATGGCGCGCGCGCTGGAGACGGCCGAGCTGAAGGTGGCGCTCAAGCGCACCGGTCGCGCCGAGCGCCTGCAGCATGCATTGTTCGCGATCTCCGATCTGGCCGGATCCGAGCGCGACATGCCGGACATGTTGCGCGGCATCCAGGCGATCGTCGGCACTCTGATGTACGCGGAGAACTTCTTCATCGTCGCCTACGATGCGCAGCGCGACAGCATGCGTTTTCTGTATTTTGCCGACACCGAGGACACGCAGACGCCCTCGCGCGACCCGCTGCACGAAATCCCGATGGCCTCGCGGGTCGGCTCGCTGACCTGGTACGTGCTGCACGACGGCCGTTCGCTGATGGGCAACACCGAACAGCTGCAGGCGCAGGTGTCCGGCCCGCTGGTCATCATCGGCCCGGACAGTTGCGATTGGCTGGGCGTGCCGATGCGCCGCGAAGGCCGCGTACACGGCGCCATCGTGGTGCAAAGCTATCAGGAGGGCATCGGTTACTCCCCCGAAGATCGCGCCTTGCTGGAGTTCGTCGCCGAGCACATCCTCACCGCGCTCGAGCGCAAGCAGGGCAAGGCCGAGCTGGAGGAGCGCGTGCGCTCGCGCACCGCCGAGCTGGCGCAGGCCAACGGCGAGTTGCGGGAGAAAATCGTGGAGCGCCAGCGCGGCGAACGCCTGCAAAGGGCGTTGTTCCAGATCGCGCAACTGGCCACCGCCGACATCAGTCAGGAGGCGTTCTACCAGCGCGTGCACGCCGAGGTCGGCGGCCTGCTCGATGCGCACAACTTCTACGTCGCGCTGCTGTCGGAAGATGGCGCGCACCTGGAGTTTCCGTATTTCTTCGAGGACGGCGTGCGCCCGCAGCCGTCGCGCCCACTGGGGCTGGGCTTGAGCGAGTACGTCATCAACCACCGCCGACCGCTGCGCGCCGACGCCGCGCAGATACGCGAACTGGTGGCCAGCGGCGAGTTTGCCCTGCACGACCCCGGCAAACCCTCGGTGTGCTGGCTGGGCGTGCCCTTGCTGGCCGAGGCCGGCGTGGCCGGCGCGATCGTCGTCCAGAGCTACGACGAGGCGGTGTTGTTCGGGCCTGCCGACGAGGACCTGCTGTGCTTCGTCGCCACTCAGGTGGCCAACAGCCTGCGCCGGCGCCGTGCCGCCGAGGCCCTGCGCCAGGCCAACGCCCAACTCGAACGCCGCGTGGCCGAACGCACCCGCGATCTGACCAACACCCTGAACCAGTTGCGCGAGGCGCAAGACGAACTGGTGCGGCAGGAGAAGATGGCCTCGCTCGGCGGTCTGGTCGCCGGCATCGCCCACGAGATCAACACGCCGCTGGGGATTTGCGTCACCGCCGCTTCGCACATCCGCAGCGAGATCGGCCACTGGCGCCAGGACCTGGCCGAAGGCCGCATGGACGAGGGCATCGTCGAGGGCATGCTCGACGAGCTGGACACCACCATGCACGTGCTCGACGCCAACGCCCGTCGCGGCGCCGAGCTGGTGCGCTCGTTCAAGCAGATCGCGGTCGACCAATCCTCCGGCCAGCGGCGCCGCTTCGATCTGTCCGAATATCTCGATGAAATCCTGCTTTCCCTCAAGCCCAAGCTCAAGCGTGCCCCTTGCGAGGTCAAAGTCGAATGCGCGCACGGGATCGAGATGGACAGTTTCCCGGGCGTGCTCTCGCAGGTGCTGACCAACCTGGTGATGAACGCCTTGATGCACGCCTTCGAAGGCCGCGAACACGGCGTGATCGCGATCAAGGCGACCCAGGAGGGCGAGCAAGTGGCGTTGACGGTGTCCGACGACGGGGTGGGCATGAGCGAGGCGGTGCTCAAGCGCTACTTCGATCCGTTCTTCACCACCAAACGCGGCAGTGGCGGCACCGGGTTGGGTGCCAACATCGTGTTCAATCAGGTGACCAATGTGCTCGGCGGCTCCATCCGCGCCAGCAGCGCACCGGGGGAAGGCACGGTCATCGCCATGCGCATCCCGCGGGTGCTGGAGAGCAAGAGCGCCCAATAGCCGGGCTCCGGCGCCGGGGCGATGCGCTCAGGCCGGGGCGGTGATGGTCTTGCGCAGCGCCGCCAGGGTGGCCGCGAACGGCAACGGGTGGCCGAGCAGGAAGCCTTGCACCTCGTCGCAGCCGCGCTCGCGCAGCCATTGCAGCTGCGCCGTCGTTTCCACGCCTTCGGCGACGGTACGCAGGCCCAGCGCATGCGCCAGTCCGATGATCGACGTGCAGATCGCCGCGTCGTCCGGATCGACCGCGAGGTCGCGCACGAAGCTGCGGTCGATCTTCAGTCGGTCGATCGGCAGGCGCTTGAGGTAGGACAGGCTGGAGTAGCCGGTACCGAAATCGTCCACCGCCAGCGCCACGCCCAGCCCGTCGAGCCGACGCATCACTTCGATCGCCGACTCGGTGTTGCCCATGATCACGCTCTCGGTCAGTTCCAGTTCGAGCGCCCCGTGCGGTACGGCATGTTCGCGCAGCGCCGCTTCCACGTCGGCCTGCAGGTCTTGCTGGAAATGCAGTGAGGACACGTTGACCGCGATCCGCAAGCCGGCCAGACCGGCGGCGGCCAGCAACCGATGGTGACGCGCGGCCTCGCGCAGCACCCAGCGGCCCAGCGGCACGATCAGGCCGGAGTCTTCGCAGGCGCCGATGAAGTGCGACGGTTGCAGCAGACCGCGGGTCGGATGCCGCCAACGTGCCAGCGCTTCCATCCCGAGCGGCCGCCCATCCATCGCGAATACCGGCTGGAATGCCAGTTCGAACTCGCCGCGCTCGAGCGCAAGGCGCAACTCGTTGACCAGGCGCAGGCGCGCGCCGACCTGATCGTCGAACGACGGCTCGTAGGCGACCACGCGGTTGCGCCCGGACTGCTTGGCCTTGTACATCGCCAGATCGGCGCGCATCAGCAGCGCTTCGGCGTCGCGACCGGCATCCGGCGAGCGGCACCAGCCGATGCTGGCGCCCAGATAATGGGCGGTGCCGGAGATCTCCAGCGGCTGCGCCAGCGCCGCGCTGAGGGTATCGATCGCCTGTTGCACGGCCGCCTCGTCGGTGTGCTCGGACAGCACGACGACGAACTCGTCGCCACCGAAGCGCGCCACCGTGTCCGGCTCGGCCACCGCCTGCCGCAGGCGCCGCGCGAGCGTGCGCAGCGCCGCGTCGCCGGCGCTGTGCCCGAGGCTGTCGTTGATCAGCTTGAAATCGTCCACGTCCACGAACAGCACCACCACCGAGCGGCCTTGACGCTCGCCGTTGAGCAGGGCTTGCTGCAAGCGATCGACCAGCAACTGCCGGTTCGGCAAGCCGGTCAGCTCGTCGTGGGTGGCGCTGAACGCGAGCTGCTCTTGCGCGCGCTGGCGTTCGGTCACGTCGGCCTGCACGCCGACGAAGTGGGTCAAGGCGCCGGCCCCGTCGCGCACCGGCGCCAGATGGAACTCGTTCCAGTAGGGCTGCCCGTCCTGACGGCGACCGCGCAGCAGAACCCGCGCCTCGCGCTGTTCGTCGATGGCCCGCAACAGCTCCACCGCCTCGTGGCGCGTGGTTTCGCCGATGGCATCGAGCAGGTGCAGCGGTGCGCCGGCTCCATCGCCGAGGCCAAAGCCGGTCATGGACTCGAATGCGGGGTTGGCGTACACCACCGGCAACTCGGGCTGGCGCGCGTCGGCGATCACCACGCCGTCGTCGGTCGCCTCCACCGCGCGCCGTAACAGGCGCAGGTCTTCTTCGTCGCGGCTGCGCTGGGTGATGTCGAGCATGCCGCCGATCGCGCGCAGCACGCGGTCGCGGTCGTCGCGCAGCAACAGGCAACGATCGAGCACCAGCGCGTAGCTGCCGTCCTTGCGGCGGAAGCGGTAGCGCTCTTCCCACAAATTGGTGCCGGCGTCGAGGCTGCGCAGGGTGCTGGCGTTGACCCGATCGATGTCGTCCGGATGCACCAGTTGCGCCCACGCCTGCTGGTCGGGGGCGATTTCTCCGGGCGCGTAGCCGAACAGCGTGCAATAGCTCTGGCTGCGCCAGGTCACCCCGGTGCCCGCGTCCCAGTCCCAGATGGCGTCGGAAGTGGCGCGGGCGATCAACTGGAACCGCTGCTCGCTGGCCTCGCGTTCGGTCACGTCCAGACCCAGCACCAGCCACGCCGGGCGGCCCTCGAAATCGATCCGTTGCGCATGCACCTGCACGCGCACCTGGCTGCCGTCGCGGCGCAGGTGCGTCCATACGCTGCCTTGCGGGCGCGCAGCGGAGGTATCGTTGGCGGTGGCGCGCAGCGCCTCGCGTTCTTCCGGCGGGCGGATGTCGAGCACGCTGCCGGCCAGCAGCTCGTCGCGGGTGTAGCCGTATGCGGCCAGCATCGCATCGTTGGCGGCCAGAAACCGCAGGCTGTCGCGGTCGTACACCCACATCGGCAGCGGGTTGTGCTCGAACAGATAGCGGTACTGGCGTTCGGCCAGGTTCAGGCGCTCGCGTGCTTGCGCCAGTTCGGTGATGTCCTGCTGGATGCCATGGATGACGCGCCGGCCCGGTGTGCGATCGGCCCATTCGCCGCGCGCGTAGATGGTGCGCACGGAGCCATCGTCGGCGCGGATGATGCGGAACTGCATCTCGCCCGGTTCGTTGCCCTGCGCCGTGGCGAGCATCGAGGCTTCCATCGCGGCGCGGTCGTCGGGGTGGATCAGCCCGGGAATGTGCTGGATGTGCATCGGGCCTTGCTGCGCCGGTACCCCCCAGATCGCGAACACTTCCGGCGACCAATCCACTCCCCCGCTGTCGATGTTCCACGACCAGTCGCCCAGATGCGCGATCCGTCGCGCCTCCTCGGCGCGCCCCGACTGCACGCGCAGATCGGCCAGCAGGCGCCCTTGTTCGGCATGGCTGCGCGCAAAGGCGCGGGTCAGGCGCAGCCACCAGCCGGCCAGCAGCAAGGCCGCCCCGAAGCTGACCGCCGCGTACGGCCACCAGGCGGCGAACACCGCATCGCTGGTGGTGCCGACGATGACGATCAACGGCGTGTGCGGCATCTGCTGGAATACCATTTCCCGCAACACGCCATCGATCTTGCCGGTGCTGCCGAAATGCCCCCATTGCGGGTATTGGTAGACGGTACGCAACGGGTGCCCGTGGCCCATCCGCGTGCCGACGTGGGTCTGGTTGTCGTTCGAGCGCGCCAGCAACACGCCGTCGGTGTGCACGATGCTCACGATCGCGTCGGCGCCCAGCGGGTAGTCGACCAGCGGTTCGGCGAACCAGTCGGCGTCCACCAACGCACCCACGCGCCGTTGTGGGTCGCCATCCCACGCCACCGGCACCATCCAGCGCTGGTGCAAGCCGGCGCGCACCGGCGCGCCGATCGCCAACCCGGCCGGTCGGGCATCCGCGAAGGGAGGCGGCAACCACGGCGCGCTGGCCGGATTGCCGCGCAGGTCGACGCCGGCGGCGCCCGCGCCGCGCGGCAACAGCACCACGTCCTGCAACGGTGACCCGTGCGGTACTGCGAGCGAACCGTTGCCGGTCGTGGCCTGTTCCTGTGCGTCTTCGGCGATGTCGCGCATCGCGTGCGCCAGACCATCCAGGCGTTCGCCCAGTTGCCGTTCCACCGCCTGCCCGACCAGCACGGCGCGTTCGGCCGCCAGCCGGTTGTCGTGCTGCAGGTCATACCACAGCAGCACCGCGAACAGCACCGGCAACAGCAACGACAAGCCCAGGCCGAGGACCGGCAGTGTGCGCAGGCGCGCCAACCCGCCGACCGGTTGCGTCGGCACGGTCATGGCGTCGCACCCTTGCGCTTGCGTGGCGCCATTGCGGATGTCCCCTGCACATGCAAACGCGCGCGCACCGCGCTCGCGGACACTTTACTCCGAACCGGGTCGCACGCCCGCCAACGCCAGCACGTAATCGGCGCCCATCAGCTGTGAGGGCGTGCGGAAGCCGCTCGGCACGTCGCCGGCGAGCACGCGCGCGACGATGCCCAGTGCGGCGTCGACGGTCAGGCTGTAGCCATTGGGCACGACCAGATGGCGCCGGGCGGTGCGCCCGTCGGGCGTGCGCGCCTCGCCCCAGACGTGGGTGGCGCTGGCGGCACGTCTGGCGTCCGACGGCCCGCGCACCGTGCGTTGCACGCGCGCCTTGAGCAGGTTCTGCACGAAGCCGGCGCGCAGCAGTGGGCCGAACCAGCGCAGCCGGCGCACGCGGGCGATGGTCCTGGGCGCGACCGCCATGTAGGTTTCGATGTTGGGAATGCCGGTACTCACGAACGCGGTGAACACGTCACCCCAGGGGATCGTCATCGCGCTGCGTGTTTGCCCGTCGCGGGCGAACGAGCGGGTCTTCCACGCCAGCGGCACGCGCACCAGCTTGCCGTCGATGCGCGCCCGCCCGCCGTTGCCCAAGCCTTCCACGCTGGTCTTGGCGGTGCCCGGGCTGGGCCCGCCGCCGGCCTCGAAGGCCAGCACCAGATGCGTGGCGTCGGGCAACTCGCGCTTGAGCTGCGCGGCCACGCAATCGGTCGGCACCACGTCGAAGCCGGCGCCGGGCGACACCAGGATGCCCGCGGTCTGCGCGCGTGCATCCTGCGTGTGGCAGTACGCAAACACGTCGATCTCGCCGGTGATGTCCAGATAATGCACGCCGGCGGCAAGGCAGCCTTCCAGCATCGGCGCGCAGGTGGCCGAGAATGGCCCGGCGCAATGCAGCACCAACGTCATTCCGGCCAGTCCGGTACGCACCGCAGACGCATCGGCCAGATCGAACTGGCGGTGCTCCAGCCCCAGCTCAGCGGCCAGCTGCGCCACCGCCGCAGTGCGTCCGGCCAGCACCGGGTGCAGGCCGCGGTGCACCGCTTGCGCGGCGAGCAGGCGACCGGTGTAACCGTTGGCGCCGTAAATCATCCACTCCGGCGCGGCTCCGACGCTCATTCGACCTGCTTGTGCGGGGCGTCGGCTTGCGTTGGCTCCGGCGCGGCGGCTTCCGGCGTGGCGGGGGCTGCGCGCCGCAACGCCCCGGTGGCCTTGAGCAGCTTGCCGAAATAGCGCTCCGGGAACCAGCGCTTGAGCCGCCACATCTGCTTGCCGCCGCGCGTGGGCAGGATCAGGAACTGCCCGCGCGCGCTGGCCGCAAAGATGCGATCGGCCACCGCGTCGAGGGTGTCGGGGCTGCGCCGCATCAGTTTGGCGGCCGATTCTTTCACGCGCTCGTCGCCGAGAAAGTTGTCGAGCAGGCGGGTCTGGAAGAACGCCGGGCAGGCCACCGACACACCCACGCCGGTGCCGTGCAGCTCGGCGCGCAGTTGTTCGGACAAAGCCACCACGCCGGCCTTGGCCACCCCGTAGCTCATCATCGCCGGCGCCCCGGCCAAACCGGCGAAAGAGGCGATGTTGAGGATGTGCCCGGTACCGCGTGCGAGCATCGCCGGCAGGAACGCACGGCAGCCGCGCACCACGCCCAACAGGTTGATGTCGATGACATCGTGCCACTCGCTCATGGTGGTCTGCGCCATCGGCCCGCCGCTGGCGATGCCGGCGTTGTTGACCACCACGTCGGGCATGCCGAAGCGTTGCTCGATCGCCAGGTACAGCGCATTGAAGCCGCTGTCGGAGCCGACATCCACCACGAACGCCATGTGATCGGGCCCGGGCAGGGTGGTGGCGGTTTCCAGGGCGCGTTCGGGGATGATGTCCGCGCAAGCCACCGCGCAGCCGTCGGCGGCGTAGCGGTGCGCGAGCGCCCGGCCCAGCCCGCTGCCTGCGCCGGTGATCAGAACCTTGCGGCGTTCGCCGACCATGGGAATGTCCTGCGGCGGTTCGAGCTTCGAGCATACCAGCCCGCCGCGCGGGGGGAGTGAAAAGTGCGTTGGCGGCGGGCGGTGGCATGATGGTCGTTCCCCGTCCGGAACGCGCCGCCATGACCATCGCCGATGTCTGCATCCTCGTCGCCTGTCTGTTGCCGATCATCTGCGCGGTGATCGCCAAGTCCCGCGGTTTCGGCAAGCCGCGCCGCGAGGGCGGTTTCGACAACCACAATCCACGCGCGTGGCTGGGCAACCTGCAAGGCTGGCAGGCGCGCGCCAACGCCGCCCAGAACAACGGTTTCGAGGCGCTGCCGCTGTTCATCGCCGGGGTGCTGATTGCGCAACAGCGGCACGCGCCGGCCGCCCACGTCGACGCGCTGGCGCTGACGTTCGTCGCCGCCCGCATCGGCTTCATCGCCGCCTACCTGGCCGATCGCGCCAGCCTGCGCTCGGCGCTGTGGACGCTCGGACTGGGCGCGTCCATCGCGTTGTTTTTTGTCGGTTGAGGGGCGGGCATGCGTGAGGAACACGAGTCGTTCATCGAAAACGAGTTCCGCGAATGCGTGGAGCGCACCATCGACAGGTTGGGAAGCGAGGACACGCACCGACCGTTCCACGCGGCATTGTTGTCGGAGCAGGCCCTGTTCTGGAGCCGGTTCGAGCGTTCCTTCAGCACCTCCTTCGGCCAGCGCGTGATCGAACAGGTTTCCCGGATTGCCGCTGAGGCAGGAGGTGCGCAAATCGCTCAAACGCAGAAAGAAACGACAGTCACACTCTCGTCCGCCAAGCTTGCAGCCATTGAGGAACACATGGCCGGATTGCGCGCAGGCAGGAACTTAGCCACGCCAGACTGGGAATCCACACTGGCCGAGCTGGCGACGATCCGCCCAGAGCGGGAAATGCAGACAATACGTGTCATCTCGGATCTGTGGTGGCAACGCGGCGGGATCAACCACTACATGAGCATCAAGACAGTCAAGCCAAACATCGACCAGACTGCCGAGGCCAAGCGCGACATGCTCAAGCTCAAGTTGGCCGATCCCAAGGCGGAGGTCTATTTCGGCTTGTACTACAACCCCTACGGAGTGAATCGGGCCGACTACGCTTGGAGCCCGCCACAGCGCATCTTCAACATGGCAACAGATAGATCCGTGCTGATTGGCAAAGATTATTGGGACGCCTTGGGCGGAGCCGGATTCTACGAGGAACTGTTGGCTGTTGCCGAACGTGTAGGCAGGCAGACGCGCAAACGGATCGGCGCACTTCGCTAGTACTCAAAACAGGCACGGCTGCATCGCGGGCTGGCTTGGCAGCGACTGATTCACGAAGTTGCGTCGCCAATCGGCATCATTGGTGTTGCGATACCGTGAGTAGTTGAAGTCCGCCACCGAACGTACTTCGCGCGCGTCCAGCAGTTTGCGCACCAGTGTGCCGATGGCCACGCCAAGGCTTGCCGGCACTGCATTGCCGACTTGTTTGTATTGTTGGATCAGCGGGCCGGCGAGCTGCCAGTCGTCG
This sequence comes from Pseudomonadota bacterium, assembly GCA_018241125.1. Lineage (GTDB taxonomy): Bacteria > Pseudomonadota > Gammaproteobacteria > Xanthomonadales > Xanthomonadaceae > SZAS-103. Next base: position 40,543 of record JAFEEL010000033.1, read on the forward strand.
GGAAACTCCTGTACACGCTTGTACTCTTCCAGCGAGAGCGGGCGCAATTGTTCCGGATGCGCCAGATCGGTGGCCGGCATAGCCGGGTGAGTGACGAGAGTTGGCGCGGGCTCGTCCCACGCGAGGCGACGAAGGAAGCCGGTTTTGCCGCCGCCTGCGAAGTAGGACTTGCCCAATGCCTCGCGTTGCAAGCCTTCCGGCAAATCGCGCCAGTTCTCGCCTTGACCGAGCATGCGGTAATAGCGCAGGCGTTTCTCGGGGAAGGTCAGGTGATGGTGTTCGCGCAGTCCCTTCACGGCTTGCCGGAAGGTGCGCCACTTGTTCAATCCATGTCGGCCAGATTCGGCGTGCGTGGGTTCCAGGTAAGGCGGCTTGCCGCCATCACGTGCGCACAAGATCACCACGCGCTCGCGCACCTGCGGTGTGCCGAAGTTGGCGGCATTGTAGAGATTGAACGAGTAGGCATAGCCGGCTTTGGCGATCAGGCTGAGCACGAAGTTCAATGCGCCACCGGGCAGTTCGTCCAGCGCCAGTTCGGGAAACTCGGAGCCGCGCAAATGGTGCGGCCGATGATTCATCGGGCACGACAGTAGCCCGCGAACGTTCTCGATCACCAGGTATTTTGGGCGTAGATCGAGCGCAGTGTCCAAGTACGTGAGGAAGGCGTTGCCGCGCTCGTCGTTGAATCCGTGTCGCTTGCCGGCGGTGCTGAATGCCTGACACGGAGGGCCGCCGACGATCAGATCGATGTCGTCGGTGCGGGACAGGCCGGCATAGGCGAGGATTTCGTCGGGACGGTAGGCGTTGATGTCGCCGATCAGCGCCATGTCGGGACGATTGAGCACGATCGTCTGCCGACAATATTTGTCCAACTCGCAAGCCAGACGAATCTCGAAGCCAGCCCGTTCGATGCCCAGATCAAGCCCCATCGCACCGGAAAAAAAACTCAAGGCGATCGGTTGTCGATTCCCGGTGACGGCATAGCTTGGATGATCCTCTGTCACCCGACGCGCCGAAGCCAGCCTGTGGCGGGTCAGGCTATCGGCTTGGATCAGCCACGTCGCGCCGATCTTGCGCGCATCCAAAGTGCCGTCGCGGCATAAGCCACGAACGTGCTGGACACTGACGCTGAGTTTGTTGGCGGCTTCTTCGACGGTAATGTCGGTACTCATTGCAGATTTCCTTTGCGAAACTCCTAGTGAGTACCCTAGAGCACGCCGCGAATGAACTCAAGTGGGCAAGATGCTGGTCTCAGCGCAACGCCCATTGCCCGGACGGCTCGGTGTGCCAAAGCGGACGTGGGTACCGGCAAGCGCCTACAGCCGCGCCGAGCGCTTCAGCGCCAGGTAGTGCTGCACCAGCGCGGCGGGCAGTTCGTCGCAGGTCACGTCGAGCACGTCCACGCGCTCGGCGCGCAGCAGGGCGTGGGTCTGCCGGCGCTGCTCGAGGTAGGCCAGGGTGGCGGTGGTGGCAAGGGCGTCGTCCAGCGTCAGTACCGGTGCGGCCAGCGTGCGGTCGAGCACGTCCTCGCGCAGGCTGGCCACGCACACCACGTGCCGGCGCTTGAGCAGGCGTACGGCGACCAGCAGATCGCCGATGTCCTCGTCGCGCGCGTTGGTGAGCACCACCACGAGACTGCGCCGTGGCTGCCGCGCCTGCAGTTGCTTGGCCGCTTCCAGATAATCGGTCGCTTGCGGTTGCGCGGACAGGTCGAACACCGTGTTGAGCAAGGTGTCGATGGTGGCCAGCCCGCGATGCGGGGCGAGGTACCGCGGTTCCAGCCCGGTCGTCAGCAGGCCGACCGCGTCGCCCTGGCGCAGGGCGATGTAGGCCAGCAGCAGGGCAGCGTCGAGGCCGCGGTCGAAGTGGGTCAGCGCGCCGTCGCCGGCGAGCATGCGCCGGCCGGTGTCGAGCAGCAGCACGACGTGCTGGTTGCGCTCGTCCTGATAGTCGCGTGAAATCCAGCGGCGGGCGCGCTGGCTGGCCTTCCAGTCGATCTGGCGCAGGGCATCGCCGAGGCGATAGTCGCGCAGGGAGTTGAACTCGGTGCCCTCGCCGCGGCGGCGCTGCAGGTGTGCGCCGACCGCGTAGGAGGCGCGCTCGGCGCCGATCCAGGCCAACCCGGCCAGCGGCGCGAAGTTCGGATAGACCTTGACCGCGCTGCGCACCGGCGCCCGGCGCAGGCTGCGCCACAGGCGCCACGGCGAGGACAGGCGCAGGTCGCAGCCGGTGAAGGCAAAGCTGCCGCGCAGCGGCGGGCGGATGCGATAGCGCAGGCAGGTTTCGGTGTGTGCCGGCAAGTCGATATCCCGCGGCAAATCGCGCACCGGCCAGTCGCCCGGATGCCCGTCGTGCACGCTCACGGTCAACGGGTGTTCTCCGGCCGGTTGCACGCGCAACGTCACTTCCTGCTCCACGCCGACCGGCATCACCGCCTGCACCTGCCGCTCGATGGCCGGCGTGGGCAGGCGCGCCAGCGCCAGCGCATCGGCCGTCGCCAGCGCCGCCAGCGCGGTCAGCAACGCCAGGTAGCTCCACATCGGCAGCACACCCAAAGCGACCAGCGCGCCATGCGCGGCGCAGGCGATCAAGGCCACGATCAGGGCGCGGTCGGGTCTCACTGTCGCGGCGCTTCCACCTTGTGCAGCAGGGCGTCGAGCACCTCGTCGGTGCGCCGCCCCTCGATCTGCATGTCAGGCGTCAGGCTGATGCGATGGCGCAGCGCCGGCTTGGCGATCGCGCGCAGGTCGTCGGGGGTGACGAAATCGCGCCCGGACAGCACCGCCTGCGCGCGCGCAGCACGAATCAGCGCCAGCGAGCCACGCGGGCCGGCGCCCATGGCGATGCCCGGCCACTCCCGGCTCGCGCGAGCCACGCGCACCGCGTAATCGAGCACCGCCGCATCCACCCGCACCTGCGCCGTACCCAGCTGCATCGCCTGCACCTGCGCGGTGTCGGCCACCGCTTGCACGCGCTCCAGATCGAAATCGCCCGAAACCCCGCGGCTGACCTGATCGACCATCTGCAACTCGTCGGCCTGAGTCGGGTAGCCGATCTTCACCTTCAGCAAGAAGCGGTCCAGTTGCGCCTCGGGCAGCGGGTAGGTGCCTTCCTGCTCGATCGGGTTTTGCGTGGCGATGGCCATGAACGGTGCCGGCAGCGACATGCTCTGACCTTCCAGCGTCACTTGCCGTTCCTGCATGGCTTCCAGCAGTGCCGATTGCGTCTTGGCCGGGGCGCGGTTGATCTCGTCGGCCAGCAGCAGGTGCGCGAAGATCGGCCCGCGGCGCAGCTTGAAGCTCTCGCTCTTGGGATCGTAGAAGGCGTGCCCGCAGACATCGCTGGGCATCAGATCGGGGGTGAACTGCACGCGCGCAAAGCTGCCCGACATCGCCCGCGCCAGCGCCCGCACCAGCAAGGTCTTGCCCAAGCCGGGCACGCCCTCGATCAGCACATGGCCGCCGGCGAGCAGGGCGATCAGCAACTGGTCGAGCACCTCGTCCTGACCGATGAAAGCGCCGGCGATCTGCGTGCGCAGCGTCGCACAGGCGTCGGCCAGCGCCGGCCCGGACATCGGCTGGGAAGGCGCGGGTGCGGTCTGGGCCGCAGCGGAGGAATCGTTCGGGTTCATGGTCGTCGGATCAGTTGGAGGAGGGTTTGCACCGCGGCCACGAAGGCGCGGGGTTGTCGCGGAAGCGGGGAGTGCAGCGCTTGCTCGACGGCTTGTGGACTGAGCTGGTGACGCTGCGCGAGCTGGCGGATCTGCTCGGGATGCGGCAGCGCGGCCAGTTCCGGGTCGCGGCGGCGCAACCATTCGTCGAAGCGTCGGCGCAGCGGCGCATACAACGTGCCGACTTGGCCTTCCCGATACAGGTACTGCCCGCTGGCGGCGATGTGCTCGCCCAGCGCGCGCCGGTCGGGTGCGGGCATCGGCGCGGCTGGCCCGAAGCGCTGGCTGGCCGCCCACAGCCAGCCCAGCAGCGCCAGCAGCGCCGGCAGCAGGGCGAACCAGCCGTAGCGCAGCAGCAAGGCATACAGCGGCGGCAGCTCGGATTGATAGACCACGTGCAGCACGCCGCCTTGCAGCAAGGGCGACAGGATTTGCCATGCCCAGTCGGCGTCGCGCGGCCGCTGGAAGGCATGCACGGCGATCGGCAAAATCTGCTCGTTGTTCAGGCGCAGCGGATCCAGATCGCCGACCACTTCGATCTGCCCGCGACCCCAATCGCTGCGCGCCAGGATCCAGCCGTTCTTCTCATCGCCCAGTGCGACTTGAAAGTTGTCGCGCAGCCCCTCGCGGATGGAAAACCCGGTGAAGCACGACAGCGGCGCGCCCTTGCCGGCTCCGCGCAGTGGATAGCACGGGTTGGCAAAGCCCGAGCGCACGCCGATGCGTTCGAGCAGCTCATCGTTGGCGCTGGGCGCTCTGGCGCCGGTGGCGACCAGCAGGCGCCCACCGCGCCCGACCCAGTCGAGCAACGCATCGATCTGCGGCGGCGCCAGCGTGCGCGTATCGCTGCCCAGCAGCAGGCTGTCGCGGGCGCCCCAGGTTTCGATGCCACGCAGGGCCGGGATCGCCTCGGTACGCACGCCTTGCGCGCGCAGCGCCTGTTGCACGGCGTAGAAATCGTTGTACGTCGCCTCGCCTTCCAGCGGCAGCGGGCGGTCGTACCAGACGCGCTCGTGGGTGGCCAGCCACCACATCGTGACCGCTACGATGGCCACCATGATGGCCAAGGTGATCGCGATGGATTTGCCGGAGGCGCGCAGCGGGCTCATGCCGTTACCGCTGCGGGCTGTGCCCATTCGTCGAGCAGGGCTTCGAGCTGCGCCTCGTCGGGCAGCCGGCGCGCATACGCCGTGGCCTGCCAGCAGGCAACGATGCGCGCGAACAGCGCCGCGTAGCCACGATCGGCCAGCTTGCGGCTGCGGCGCAGGCATTGGCCCTCGGTCGCGCCCGGTGGCAACGGCGCATCCAGGCCGTCGGAAACCCGCTGCACGCCGGCGCGATACAGCAGGGCCAGCGCCGCGCGCGGCTGGCCGTCACGCCACAGCGCACGCACCGCTGCCGGGATGTCGGTGGGCAGCGGCTCGGGTGCGGCCAGCGCCTGCCGATCGAGCGGTGCCGGGTCGTCGGCTGAGGGCGGCGGATCGCGCAACCAGCCCAGCCACGCCGCGTGGTGGTAGACGATGAATGCCAGTGCCGCCGCCGCCAGCAGCCACAGCCAATAGCGTGCCGCCAGCGCCATGAAGTCACCAAGCCCCAGCGACCACTCCGGCGGGCCGCGCAGGTCGGGCTTTTCCGGGTCGCGCAACTGCCAGCGCCAGTCGCGTTCGCTGCGCTGCATGCCGTCGAGCACCTGCTTGAGATGGTGCGCGAACGGCGCGCCATCGGCGCGGTAATCCTTGCCGAACAGCGCGGGCAGGCTGGCCGGCGTCGGCGTGTCGCCAGCGTCGTTGCAGGCCGCAGCGGCGTCTGCCGAGGTGGAGGCAGTGCTGGCACACGCGCTGGCCGCGTGCGCGAGCGACGGCGTGGTCGCCAGTGTCAGCAGCACCAGCAGCGCGCCGACCACCTGCGCCGAGCGCGCCAGCCGGGCCGCCAGACGGCGGAAGGCGTGCTCGATGTCCCAGGCTTCCAGCTGCACGCGCCGGTTGAGGTACAGGCCGAAGCCGGCACCGACCACGAACGGTTCGGTCAGTGAGGAAGCCGCCCACACGCAGGCGTTGAACAGCACCTGCGCCCACGGCGGCGGATTTTCGAACATCTGCCGGAACAGCGCGGCAGTGGCGTCGGGCAGCAAGGGCGTAGGCACCAGCAGCAACACTCCGGAGATCAGGCCCAGAACCAGTACCAGCTCGAACTCCGCGCCGACGATCAACAACTGGTGGCGCGGGCCGGCGTCGCGACCACGGGTGAGCGCGCGCACGCGTTCGCCGCGCTGCGCGCCACTGACCCGTTCCAGCAAGTCCACCGGCAACAGCAGCATCCGCGCAAAGTGCAGCCGCCGCCACAGCAGCCACGGCGCGATGGCGTTGCCACCCCAGGTAAAAAATGCGCGCACGATCGCGCGCAGGCTCGGCGTGTGGCCGAATACCGCCTGCGAGATGGCGTACAGCGGGATGCGGTCGAACAACGGCTTGAGCCACCACATCGCCAGCAGCGCCAGCCACGGCGTGTCCAGTGCCCAAGCGGCGGCATTGCAGGCGATCCAGACCGGGATGCTGAGCAGGCACCAGGCCGCGAAAATGCGCCCGGCTTGCGCGCGCACCAGGGCCACGCCCAGGTCGGTGGCTTCCCACGCGCTGCGCGGGCGCAAGGTGATGGTCATGCCCTGTGGCTGCATGCGCGTCAGCCTCCGCCGCTGCCTGCGGTGCCGCGCCCGCCACGCCACAACCACCCCAGCACGCCGGCCCAGACCAGAGCGCCTGCCGTGTATTTCACTCCGGCCGGGATGTCGGCCTGCGACGACCAGTAGGCCTCGACGAACGCCGCCGCCACCAGCATGGCGAAAATTCCCAGCGCCAGCAGGGCCATTTCCCGCCCAGTCTCGACGAGGGCGCGGGTGCGCGTGCGCCGCCCGGGGGCGAGGATGGCCAGCCCCAGGCGCAGCCCGCCGGCGCCGGCAATCACGATCGCGGTCAGCTCCAGCCCGGAATGGCCGACCACGAAACGCCAGAACTGCGGGCCTTCGCCGATGTTGGTCAAGTGCCCGGCAATGGCTCCGAACAACACGCCATTGCTGAGCAGGACGAAGATCGCGCCGACGCAGGCGAGCAGGCCGCTGGCCAAGGTGCGCAGGCCGATGCTGACGTTGTTGTAGATGTAGAAGGCGAACATCGTCAGGTGCTGGCCGTCGGTCACCGATAGGCTTTGCCGCTGCGGCGAGTACATGCGCGCAAAGCGGTCGAGTTGATCCTGACTGCACAGGGTGTAGACCAACTCCGGGCGATAGTGCAACAGCACCGTGAACCCCGCCGCCGGCACCAGCAACAACAGCGCGGCGATCGCCAGCGCCCAGCCTTGCGCGCGCACCAGCCGCGGGAAGTCGGCGGCCAGAAAGTCCAGCGCCCGGCGCAGGCGCGGCCGCGGCGGCTGGTAGAGCAGGACATGCCCGCGTTGCACCAGCGCGCGCAGTTCATCGAGCAGCCGATCGGAGTAGCCACGGCGTTCGGCTAGCGCCAGGTGCTGGCAGACGCGTCGGTAGGCGGCCGGAAAGTCGCTTGCGCTCAGCGGCTGAATACTGGCCGACAACACCCGTCGCGCGTTTTTGTCCGCGTGTCGATCCAGCCACACCGCCAGCCGCGCCCATTCGCCCTGGTGGGCGCTCTGGAAGGCTTCTTGTTTCATCGCTGCATCCGCGCCATCAGCGCGACCCCAGCAGTGCCCGCGCCATGCCCTGCAAGCGCAGCACTGCCGCCTGCCCGCGGGCGTGGGTGAGTTGCCCCAGCAAGTCGGCCAGTTCCTGCTGGCGCTCTTCCGTCAACAGGTGCGCGCGCTCGGCGAAGGCGACCAATGCCATGCGCTCCTCGCGGCGCAGCGCCAGCGGCAGATCCAGTGGCGGAGCCGAAATCTGCGCGGGCGGCTCGGGTTTGGGCTCGACGTACACCACCAGCGTGTTCGCGGCCAGATCGCCCAGCCGCCGTCCCCATGGATCGAACCAGCAGGCCAGCAAGCCGATCGCGTAGCCGAACGGCAGCATGTCGGCAGTACGCAGCAGGGTGCGGGTGATCGCGGCCAGCCAGCCCACCGGCGCGCCGTCGGCGGCGACCACGCGCAGTCCGCACGCCTTCTTGCCCGGCGTCTGCCCCCGCCAGAGCGCTTCGAAAATGATCCAGTAGCCCCACAGCAGGCCGAACAGCAACAGCAGGTATGCAGCCATTCCGGTCGCGCCGAACAGTCCCAGGATGCTGGTGCAGGCCACCAGAATGGCGAAACGGATCAGCGCATCGATCGCCCAGGCGCGCGCCCGCGGCAGCGCGCCGGCCGCGTGCAGGCCGATGCGGATACCCTCGGGCGTCTCGACGTGGCGCAGGGTGTCGAGCATGGGCCGGTTCAGATCGACCGCTTCAGATATTGACCACGATGGTGTCGGCGATGTCGTCGTGCAGGCAACGCCGGTTGTCGCGGAAGATCAGCAGCGGATCGAGCAGGGCGAAGATGCCGCCGACGAAGGGAATCCCCGACAGCAGGCTGGTCACGAAGCCGCGCAGGAAGATGATGCGCAGCGGTGAACAGGCGCTGCCGTCGCCGCGCACGATCTGGATCTTCAACAGCTTCTTGCCGATGGTTTGCTGCGACTGGATGACCAGGATGAGGTTGGCGACCATCACACCCAACAGCAGCAGACCGGCGACGATCAACGTGGTGGTTGCCGTGGCCTGCGGCGCGTGCCCGTTGCGCAGGGCGGTGAACACCAGCCCCCACAACACCGCGGCCGGCACCATGTAGGCCAGCCAGTCGATCATCGCAGCACCAAATCGGGCGCCGCGGCTGGCCAGTTCGCGACTGAGCGGGGTTTGCAGGTCGGCAACGCGCGCCTGCGGCGCGGCGTAGGGGTTGGCATCCGGCGCTGGAGGCGGGTATGGGTTGGACATGCTGGGATCCCCCGTTGACGCTTCATCTTACCCGAGCCGTGGCGGGGCAACGCGCCGGGGACGACGTGCTAGGGTGCGGTTTTCCTTGGGTCGCCGGTCGCCATGAACGCCCACCCCGCAGATTCGGCTGTGTTCGACCTGACCGGCAAGACCGCGCTGGTGACCGGCGCCTCGCGCGGGATCGGCGCGGCCATCGCCCGCCTGCTGGCCGCGCACGGCGCGCACGTGGTGTGCGTCAGCCGCAAGCTCGATGCCTGCGAAGCCATCGCGGCCGCGATCCGTGCCGCCGGCGGCAGCGCGCAGGCGCAGGCGATGCACGCCGGCGAACCGGCGAGTATCGAGGCGCTGTTCGATACGCTCGACGGGCAGGGCCGGGCGCCGCACATCCTGGTCAACAACGCCGCCGCCAACCCGTACTACGGGCCGCTGCTCGACATGGATCTGGCCAGCTACGAAAAGACCGTGGCGGTGAACCTGCGCGGGTATTTCTGGGCCAGCGTGCAGGCCGCGCGACGAATGCGCGAACACGGCGGCGGGGCGATCGTCAACATCGCTTCGGTGAACGCGCGCCGGCCGGCACCTGGGCAGGGCGTGTATTCGATGACCAAGGCCGGCATCGTCAACCTGACTCAGGGCATGGCGCGCGAATGGGCCGCGCACGGCATCCGCGTCAACGCGGTGTTGCCGGGTTTGACCGACACGAAATTCGCTGGCGCGATCACCGCCGACGCCAAACTGATGGCGACGATGACCCGGATGATTCCGCTGGCGCGCGCCGCGCGGCCTGCGGAAATCGCCCCGGCGGTGTTGTTCCTGTGTGCGCCGGCGTCGGCCTACGTCACCGGCGCGGCACTGACGGTGGATGGCGGCTATCTGGCGTGAGACGAGCGCGGCCGTTCCGGCCGGAATGTTGGATCGCGGCTGGAAGCCGCTCCCACAAAAGCCGCTCCTACAAAAGCCGCTGCCGCAAAAGCCGCTGCCGCAAAAGCCGCTGCCACAGAAGCCACAACGACGGCACGCAAGCTTTTGTGGGAGGGCCGGCGACGAAAATTCTGGCGGCGGTTTGCGCCGTGCGGTAGCGATTGGAGTAGGCTGCGGGTCGAGGTGTGAGTCCCGTCAACAGGGCCCGGAGGTGCTCCATGAACGGTTACTACATCGCGTTGATCGTCGTGCTGGTTGCCCTCGTGATCGCGGTGCTGGTCAAGAGCTCGCAGCGCCACGACCCGCCGCGCAACCACCACTGGCCGGAAGGCCCCACCGATGGCGGCGCTGGCGGCAAGGACGGGCCAGCCGGTACCGGCTGAGCGGCCCCGGGTGTGACATCCGCGCGGGGCGGGCGGGGCCTGCACCGGCGCCACCCACGGCGGCAGCGTGGCCGCCGTGGGTGGGTTTCTCATCGTCGCTCGGGCAGGTCGTCCGTGGACGGATCGCCCGCGATCAGCCCTCCCACCACATCCACATGTCGTCCCAAGCCCGCCCGAAGAATCCGGCCTCGGGAACGGCGGCCAGCGCGACCAACGGGCGTTCGAGCACCGGCTTGCCATCGAGCATCACCCGCAAGGTGCCGATGCGCTGGCCCTGCGCGATCGGGGCGACGATGTTGCGCGGCACGTCCATCACCGGCTTCAGATCGCCGTAGCGGCCGCGCGGGATCACCACTTCGACCGGCGCGGTCAGGCCCAGGTTCACGTCCTTGGCCGCGCCCTTCCACACCTTCAGGTGGGCCAGTTGCACGTTGGCCTGATACAGGTTGTGGTTCTCGAAGAAACGAAAGCCCCAGTTGAGCAGGGCGAGGTTGGAATCCTCGCGCAGGCGGAAGCCGTCCTTGTCGCCCTTGGCGGCGATGCCCACCACCACCGAGATCAGGCGCTGGTCGCCGCGCTTGGCCGAGGCGGCAAGGCAGAAGCCGGCGGCATTGGTGTGCCCGGTCTTGATGCCGTCCACGGTGGGGTCGCGGCCGAGCAGCTCGTTGCGGTTGTACTGGCGGATCTTGTTGTAGGTGTACTCGCGTTCCTTGTAGATCGCGTACTCGGCTGGGTAGTCGTGGATGAGTGCGCGCGCCAAGATCGCCACGTCGTGCACGCTGGTGTAGTGGTCGGGGTTGGACAGCCCGTGCGGGTTGGCGTAGTGGGTGTTCTTCATGCCCAGCTTGGCGGCGTACTGGTTCATCAGCGCCACGAACGACTCCACGCTGCCGGCCACATGCTCGGCCAGCGCCAGTGCGGCGTCGTTGCCGGACTGGATGATCAGCCCGCGCTGCACGTCGGCCAGCGGCACCTTGGAGTTCAGATCGAACGCGCTGAACGAGCCGTCGGTGCCGGCGCCGCCTTCCTTCCATGCGCGCTGGGATATCGCCACCGGCTGGTTGGGGTCGATCTTGCCGTGCGCCAGTTCGGCGGCGACCACATACGAGGTCATGATCTTGGTCAGGCTGGCCGGTTCGATGCGCTCGTCCGGGTTCTTCGACGCCAGAATCTGCCCGGTGTCGTAATCCATCAGGATCCACGCCTTGCCGGTGTTGTCCGGCGCCGGCGGAATGGCCATGTTGTCGGCCGAGGCGCCCGGCTGCGGCGCGACGGGCACCGGTTGCGGCTGCGGCTGCGGTTGCGGCGCGGCCAAGGCGACGCTGGCAAGGGCGGCGGACAACACGGTGGCAGCGATGGACAAGCGGCGGCGCGTGGGCATGTGGATACAGTCTCCGAAGTGGGCAAGCGATGGCGGTTCGACCGGCCGATGGCGGCGGAGTTTAATCGTTCGCGCGTAAAAGGATGTTGTGCGTCTTCCCGAAGCGTGCACGCGTGCGCAATTCAGTGATCGATGACCGCGATCGTGGTGAGGCGCGGGCAGGCCGAAGGCCGAGGCCGCGATCGAACCACGACCACGGCACGGATCTTCACGCCGGGAATCTCACGCCGGGGTGCTACCGCCAGCGATGCTCGCCGTCGCGCCGGACGGGCGCGGTAGAATGGGCGCTTCCCGTTCCCCGCGAGCCGCCCATGTCCCTCGATCCCGCCCTGCGCCAACGCATCGACGCGCTGTTGCACGCCCACCCGGTGGTGCTGTTCATGAAAGGCAGCCCGGGTGCGCCGCGCTGTGGTTTTTCCGCGAAGGCATCGGGCATCTTGTCGTCCATGCTGCCGACCTACGCCAGCGTGGACGTGCTGGAGGATCCGGACATCCGCGAGGGCATCAAGCTCTACGGCAGCTGGCCGACCATCCCGCAGTTGTACGTCGGCGGCGAGCTGGTGGGCGGTTCGGACATCATCGAGCAGATGGCCGGCAGCGGGCAGTTGCATGCGCTGCTCGGCGTGCCCGCGCCCGATCGCACGCCGCCTGCGATCACCGTCACGCCGGCAGCGCTGGCGGCGATCGGCAAGGCGATGGCCGACGTGCCCGCGGGCGTGGGCCTGCACCTGTCGGTCGATCCGCAGTTCAACGCGCAGTTCCAGCTCAAGCCGGTGAGTGGGCATGAGATCGTGGCGGTTGCAGATGGTTTGAAGATCCATCTGGATCTGGCCAGCGTGCCGCGGGCGCGCGGTATCGCCATCGACTGGATCGAGGACGCACGCGGGGCCGGGTTGTCGGTGCGCAATCCCAACGCGCCGGCGGCGGTGAAGTCGATCAGTGTGCAGCAGCTGCACGAGCGCATCCTTGCCGGCGCGATCGACGTGATCGACGTGCGACCGCCGACGGGGCGCGCGGCGGCGCCATTCCCGCAGCCGCACGAGGTGCTCGACGACGCCAGTCGCGCGCGCCTGGAGGCGTTGCCCAAGGATGTGCCGATCGCCTTCATCTGCCACCACGGCAGCTCCAGCCGGCGCGCCGCCGAGCACTTCCGCGATCTCGGCTTCCACGACGTGTACACCGTCGATGGCGGCATCGACGCGTGGGCGAAGCAGATCGACCCGAGCGTGCCGATCTACTGAGCGCGGCGCCGATGCACTTGTCTGCCGAACACTGGCGCGAGCTGACCGCCGTCCTCGTGCTGCTGGCGTTGACCGTGCTGCCGGTATCGCTGGCGGCTGGAGTGGTCAACGCACGTCGTTCCGGGATGTTGTGGAGCGCGCTGGCGGTGTTTGTCGGCGGCATCGTCGCGCAGTTTGCGCTGGTGGCGATGGGCGCCACGACCGCCGGCGTGGTCGTGGCGTTTCTGGCGATGTGCGCGATCTACGCGCTGGTGCTGCGCACCTCGCTGCTGGGCGGCATCGGCATCGCCGTGCTGGCGTTCATCCTGCAAGTGTTGTTCGCCTTCGCGCTGGCCCTCGTGGGCCTGCATTTGCACGGCTGGCCGCGCTGAGGTCTTTCCGATCAACCGAAACCGCCACCGGCATCCAGCCATTGTTGTTCGGCCTGCGTGGTGGTGCGACCCAGCGCGGCGTTGCGGTGCGGGAAGCGGCCGAAACGCGCGATTGCCTCGTGGTGACGGCGCGCGTAGTCGAGCGTGCTGGCATCGCCCAGCGCGGTGAACAGGCGCATCGATTCGTCTTGATCGGCCAGCGCCTCGGAATGCTCGAACGGCAGGTAGAAAAACATCCGCAACGATGCATCGACCGCAGCGTCGAAACCGGCGTCGATCGCGGCGCTCGCGTGCTGGCGTGCCAGCGGGTCGGTGGCGAAGGCGTGCGCGCTGTCGCGAAAGATATTGCGCGGGATCTGGTCGAGCAGCAGCACCAGCGCCAATGCGCCGTCGGCGCTGCTCATCCAGTCGTCTAGTTCGCGGCGCGCAGCGGCCATGTGCGCAGCGCCAAAATCGGTGCGCAAGCGCTCGTCGAAATTGGCATTGCGCGTGAACCACCGGCGGTAGCCAGCCTCGCGCCAGCAGGCGAGCAGGGCGAGGGCAAGGGGCGGAACCTCAGCGTGCGCTGGCATGTGCGGCTCTCGTGGGCAGGTCGGTACAGCATACGCGGCGCGCAAACCGTGCGTGGCCGCCGCGCAGATGGCGCAATGCCCGGGTTCGGGCTACAGTCGGAGCGCGCCATCGGCGTCAATAGCGATCGCAAAATCCGCGCCACGTGCACACGGAGGTCGACATGCCGCACTACTACATCACCCTTCCCGATCCCAAAAAGGCCCGCGGCAGCGATCCGGCGCTGGCGTTCACCGCGCTCGGCGCCGAGGGCTTCGCCGAGCAACTGCGCAGCGCGATCACCGGGACGGGCCTGTTCGATCGTTGGAAAGCACGACTGGACGATCCCGACGAAGTCACCGCGGCGATGTCGGCCACCGATCCCGATGCCAAGGTCAAGGGCATCCAGCACGACATCCGCGTCGATCTGGAGGTCGATACCACCCTGCCCAGCCAGGTGTTGCGCCAACGCCTGAGCCTGCTGGCGGGCAACGGCTGGCAGTTGCGCGACGTGACCTGAGCGAGTGCCGCACGTCGCATCGATGACCACGCCAACCCTGCTTTCCTGGAGCGGCGGCAAGGACTCCGCCTGGGCCCTGCACGTGTTGCGCAACGATCCGCGCTACGAGGTCGTCGGTCTGCTCACCACCGTCACCGACGCATACGAGCGCGTGGCGATGCACGGCATCCGCCGCGACGTGCTGCACGCGCAGGCGCAAGCCACGGGACTGCCGCTGATCGAAGCGCGTTTGCCGCGCGTGGCCGACAACGCGACCTACGAGGCGAGCTTTACCGCCGCGCTGGATACGGTGCGTGCGCGCTGGCCGGGCCTGCGCCACATCGCCTTCGGCGATCTGTATCTGGCCGACATCCGCGCATACCGTGAGGCGTTGTGCGCACGCCACCACTGGACGCCGTTGTTCCCGATCTTCGCCACCGCACCCGATACCACCGCGCTGGCGCAAACCATGATCGCCGCCGGCCTGCGCGCCACGCTGTGCTGCGTGGATACCCAGCAACTCGCTGCGGCATTCGCCGGGCGCGAGTTCGATCCTGCGCTGCTCGCCGATCTGCCGCAGACGGTGGATCGGTGCGGCGAAAACGGCGAGTTCCACACCTGCGTTCACGCCGGCGAGATGTTTTCCGCGCCGCTGGCATTGTGCAGCGGTGAAACCGTGCTACGCGACGGACGGTTTGCGTTCACGGATCTGGCGCTGCGTGATGGAACGGGTTAGTCAGAGTTGATCCGCCCTCATCGGCTTTCGGTGCCCGGCCGCACAAGGAAAAGATTAGCCTCAGAACCGGATCACCGTGCGGATCGACTTGCCCGCGTGCATCAGCTCGAACGCTTCGTTGATGCGCTCCAGCGGCAGCTCGTGGGTGATGAACGGGTCGAGGTGGATTTCCCCGCGCATCGCCTGCTGCACCATGCCGGGCAGTTGCGTGCGGCCCTTGACGCCACCGAATGCAGAACCTTTCCACACCCGGCCGGTGACGAGCTGGAACGGGCGGGTGTGGATTTCCTTGCCGGCCCCGGCCACGCCGATGATGATGCTCTGGCCCCAGCCCTTGTGGCAGCACTCCAGCGCCGCGCGCATCACCTCCACGTTGCCGATGCACTCGAAGCTGTAATCCACGCCGCCGTCGGTCATCTCGATGATGGCCTGCTGGATGGGCCCGGAAACCTCTTTCGGGTTCACGCAGTCGGTCGCGCCCAGTTGCCGGGCCAGTTCGAACTTTGCCGGGTTGGTGTCGATGGCCAGGATGCGCCCGGCCTTGGCCATCACCGCGCCCTGGATCACCGCCAGTCCAATCCCGCCCAGTCCGAACACCGCCACGCTGGCGCCAGCTTCCACCTTGGCGGTGTTGAGCACCGCGCCGATGCCGGTGGTGACGCCGCAACCGAGCAGGCAGACTTTTTCAAGCGGCGCGGCCTTGTCGATCACTGCCAATGAAATTTCCGGCACGACCGTGTACTCGCTGAAGGTGCTGGTGCCCATGTAGTGATGGAGCGGCTGGCCGCGATACGAAAACCGCGAGCTGCCGTCGGGCATCACCCCGCGCCCCTGCGTGGCGCGCACCGCCTGGCACAGATTGGTCTTGCCCGACAGGCAGAACTTGCACTGCCGGCATTCGGCGGTGTACAGCGGGATCACGTGATCGCCGACTTTCACGCTCGTTACACCCGCGCCGATTTCGACGACTTCGCCGCCACCTTCGTGGCCGAGCACGACCGGGAACAGACCTTCCGGATCATCGCCGCTCAAGGTGAAGGCATCGGTATGACACACGCCGCTGGCGTGGATGCGCACCAGCACTTCGCCGGCGCGCGGGCCTTGCACGTCGATTTCGTCGATGACCAGCGGTTGGCCGGCTTGGAAGGCGATGGCGGCGCGGGATTTCATGGTGAGTTTCCTGTCGCTTTCAAAGCCCCACTCCCGGCGAGAGAGGGGTTGGGGTGAGGGGCGTGATTGCAGAAACTACGGCATGGTAATGCGCTGGTTGCCTTTGCCCCTCATCCGGCGCTGCGCGCCACCTTCTCCCGGAGGGAGAAGGGCCTGCATGTTGCGATGGCGGCGCGGGATTTCATGGTGGGTTTCCTGTCGCTTTCAAAGCCCCTCTCCCGGCGGGAGAGGGGCTGGGGTGAGGGGCGTGATTGCAGAAACTACGGCATGGTAATGCGCTGGTTGCCTTTGCCCCTCGTCCGGCGCTGCGCGCCACCTTCTCCCGGAGGGAGAAGGGCCTGCATGTTGCGATGGCGTTCGGGCCGACGAGCCATGCAATTCATCGCATGGCTCAAGCGTCGTCGCTCACCCACAGCACTTCTTGAATTTCTTGCCGCTGCCGCACGGACACGGATCGTTGCGGCCGACCTTGGGCGTGCCGCGGCGGATCGGCGTGCGCGCGGATTCCTGCACGAGCCGATGCCGGTGCAGGCGGTGCACGGTCGCGGGCAACTCGCCGACGATGCCCTCGCGCGTCCCGTCTTCCAGCGCCGGACCGCCATCGTCGGGCACGAAGCCATCGGGCACCGCCGGCCAGGTCAGCGCCTCCATGTCCAGCAACGCCTCGTCGATCCAGTCGTGTTCCTCACACCAATCGTTCCAGCCTTCCGGCGCGAACTCCACGCCATCGAGGAAGCCATCGGCCCATGCCTGACCGCGCGGAGCGTCGTCGTCGCCGAAGATCGCGCGATCCTCGGCATCCAATTGTTCGGTCGGATCGAGCGCGGTCCGGCGCAGCACGTCATTCCAGAACGACAGCAGTTGACCGTACACCTGCCCGGCCTCGACGGGACTTTCCCAGCGCGGCTCGCGCGAGCCCCAGATGGCCGGCAGCCATTCGCCGGGCATCACCAACTCCGGGCCGACCGCCAGCGCGGTGAGGAAGCCGTCCAGCCCCTCCAGCGTGAGCCCGCCGAACGGGGCGGCGCGCAGCGCCAGCAGCGGTCGCAGGATTTCGCGGATCGCGGCCGGCGTGATCTCGTCGTTGGCGGCATCGTGCGGCATGGTTCGTGGGCGATCCTGTGCGGAGGCGCGCATCGTAGCGTCAATACGCGAACTCGCGAAACAACGGATCCACCGATCCTTGCCACGGCCCGTGGAACAGTTCGAGCTTGCGGTCGGCCGGCGTCTGCCCGGCATCGACGAACTCGAACAGCGGTTCGAGGAAGATCGATTCGTCGGCGCCGTAGCGGTTCTTGCGCGCGCGCCGTTGCAGCCCGGCGACGGATATCTGCAAGGCTTGCCGCGCCAGATCGAGCAGGGTGCCGTTGCGAAACGGCACGTCGAAGCCCAATCGCGGCACGCCGTCGCGCAGGCCGTGGCGCTGCGTCATCGTGAAGTCCTTGACCAGATCCCATGCCGCATCCAGCGCCGCGTCGTCGTACAAGATTCCGACCCAGAACGCCGGCAGCGCGCACAGCCGGTTCCACGGCCCGCCGTCGGCACCGCGCATCTCCAGATATTTTTTCAGCCGCACCTCGGGAAACGCGGTGGTCATGTGGTCGGCCCAATCGGCCAGCCGCGGCTTGTGCCCGGGATACGCGGGGAGTTTTCCATCCATGAAATCGCGAAAGGATTGTCCCGAGGCATCGATGTAGTGCCCGTCGCGGTAGACGAAATACATCGGCACGTCGAGCAGGTAATCCACGTAACGCTCGTAGCCGAAGCCGTCGGCGAACACGAAATCGAGCATGCCGGTGCGATCGGGGTCGGTATCGGTCCAGATGTGCGAGCGATAGCTCTTGAATCCGTTGGGCCGGCCTTCGGTGAATGGCGAATCGGCGAACAAGGCGGTGGCGATGGGTTGCAAGGCCAGCGACACGCGGAATTTCTTCACCATGTCGGCCTCGTCGGCCACGTCCAGATTTACCTGCACCGTGCAGGTGCGGGTCATCATGTCCAGCCCGAGGTCGCCGCGCTTGGGCATGTAGTCGCGCATGATCTGGTAGCGGCCCTTGGGCATCCACGGCATGTCGTCGCGCCGCCATTTGGGCTGGAAGCCCATACCCAGAAATCCGAGCCCGAGTTCGCCGGCGACCTGCCGCACTTCCTTCAGGTGGCAGGCGGTTTCGCAACAGGTGTCGTGGATGGTGGACAACTGCGCGCCGGACAGTTCGAGCTGGCCGGCCGGTTCGAGCGTGACCGAGGCTTGTCCGGCGCCGGTGGGCGTGTCATCGGCGCACAGGCCGCCGTCGCGGGTGAGCGCGATCAGCCGGCCGCCTTCTTCCACACGCTGCCAGCCAAAGCGGGTCAAGCCTTCGAGCAGGGCGCGGATGCCGCGATCGCCGTCCCACGGCGGCGGGCGCAGGGTGTTCAGGTCGAAGCCGAACTTCTCGTGTTCGGTGCCGATCCGCCAGTGCTGGCGGGCGCGAGCGCCCGACGCGAGGTAATCGACCAGCGCCTGCCGGCTTTCGATGGGTGCAGCGGTGACGTGGCTCGGGCCCGACACGGTGTTCTCCTCGTGAGCGATGCAGTGCGCGTGCCCTACAATCGCCAGAATGTGCAGTGTAATCCCCGCGCCCGCGCCGACGCCGTGAAACAGTGCATCCTACCGGCTGCGGCGCTGTGCGGCGTGCTGGCGTGCGCGCTCGCCAGCGCTTCGCCTCGCGAGGACATCCTCGCGCGCGGCAACGGCCCGGAGCCGTCCACGCTGGATGCGCAGCGCTGCCAGGAAGTGGCCTGCGAAAACGTGCTGCGCGATCTGTATGAAGGCCTGGTCGCGGAAGCCGCCGACGGGTCGGTGATCCCCGGCATGGCGCAGCGTTGGGAAACCTCCGCCGATGGATTGACGTGGACGTTCCATCTGCGCGATGGATTGCACTGGTCGAACGGGCAGGCGCTGGACGCGCCGCAGATCGTCGCCAGCTTCCGCCGCGCGTTCGCGCCGATGACCGCCGCGCCATTTGCCGAAAGCCTGTTCGCGATCCACGCCGCGCAGGCGGTGCAGGAGGGCAAGCAGCCGGCCAGCGCGCTGGGCGTGGAGGCGCCGGATGCGCGCACGCTGGTGTTTCATCTGGACCGCCCGGTGCCGCTGCTGCGCTTGTTGTTGTTGCCGATCGCCGACCCGGTCTATCTGCCAGCGGTGCAGCGCTGGGGCGCGCAGCACACCCGCCCCGGGCATCTGGTGAGCAACGGCGCGTACCAGCTTGCCGATTGGCTGCCGCAGGCATCGATCACCCTCACCCGCAATCCATATTTTCGGCAGCCCGCGCCGATTCCCAAGGTGCGCTATCTGGTCACCGAAGACGCCGGCAGCGAACTGGCGCGCTATCAGGCCGGCGATCTGGATCTGACCGAAACCCTGCCGCCGCAGCCGCTGGCCGGCCTGCGCGCGCGCTTCGGTACGCAGTTGCGTATCTCGCCGTACCTGGGCGCGTTCTGGTTCGGCTTCAACGTGAGCAAAGCTCCGCTCGGAGTCGATGGACGATCGGGCTCCTGCCCGACGTCCATGCCAGCGGTCATCGGCGTGACGATGACCGCTGACCGCGGCGTGGCCGCCGCCCCGCGCACGAGAACATCCCTGTCCTCGGCCCCGGCTTCCGACTGTCATCGTGCACTCGCACTGCGGCAGGCGCTGTCGCTGGCCATCGACCGCGAGAAGCTCACCACCTATCTCACCGGTTTCGGCGAGACGCCGGCGTTCACCATCGTGCCGCCGCTGCCGGGCTACACGCCGCCGGACATCGCGGCCGCGCACTGGACGCAGGCGCAGCGCGAGCGCCAGGCGCAGCGCTTGTTCGCGCAAGCGGGTTACTCGCGGGAAAACCCGCCGACGCTGGAGCTGCGCTTCAACACCTCGGTACTGCACCGGCGGCTGGCGCTGGCGGTGGCGGCGATGTGGAACGAAACGCTGGGCGTGCGCGTGCGCCTGCGCAACGAGGAGTGGAAGGCGTTCGTGCTCAACCGCAAACAACGCGTCATCACGCAGGTGTTTCGCGGCGGCTGGATCGCCGATGTGGCCGATGCCCGCGATTTCCTCGCCGCCTTCGCCAGCGACGGCCCGCTGAACTGGACCGGCTGGCGCGATCCCGGTTTCGACGCACTGCTCGCACGCGCCGACGCCAGCGCCGATGCGCATGCCCGCAATGGGTTGTTGGCACAGGCCGAAGCGCACCTGCTCGCCGCCCAGCCGCTGGTGCCGCTGTATTTCTACACGTCCAAGCATCTGGTGAAGCCGTGGGTGGCCGGGTACCTCGCCAATCCGCTCGATCACCATCCGAGCCGGTTTTTGTTCTGGAAGGACTTGCCGTGATGGATGAGGCTATCTGTCGCAGAAGATCCTTGCGGTTTCCAGCATTGCACGACGCATGCTTCCCTTCTCCCGTCGGGAGAAGGGCCTGCCCCCGAAGAGCTTTGGGTCGGGGGTGGCGCGGAGCGCCGGATGAGGGGCCATTGGAGTCGAAGACTGCGCGTGTTCGGCCCCTCACCCCAACCCCTCTCCCGCTGGGAGAGGGGCTTCATCTGGCCGATGCTCTGGCTCGGCAGCGATCGGCATGAAACGTCTGCTGAGCGCCCTTGCCGAAGCCGTGCTCACCCTGTGGCTGCTGGCGACGCTGTGTTTCTTGTTGCTGCACGCCGCGCCCGGCGGGCCGTTCGATGTCGAAAAGAGCGCGCCGCCGGAAGTGCAGGCCGCGCTCACCCGGCAATACCACCTCGACCAATCGCTGCCGGTGCAGTACCTGCACTGGTTGGGCGATCTGGCGCACGGTGACCTCGGGCCGTCGTTCCAGTATCCCGACTACCGCGTGTCGGAGTTGATCGCGCTCAGCCTGCCGGTGACCGCGTTGTGCGGCAGCTTGGCGCTGGGGCTGGCATTGGGTTTGGGCATCCCGCTGGGCCTGCTGGCGGCGCTGCGCCGCGGCAGCGCGCTGGATCGGGCGTTGATGGGATTGTCGGGCTTGGGGCTGGCGATTCCGAAGTACGTGGTCGCGCCGTTGCTGGTGCTGGCCTTCGCAGCGACTTTGCACTGGCTGCCGGGCGGCGGTTGGGATCGAACGACGCCGTGGACGCTGCTGCGTAGCGCGATCCTGCCCGCCATCGCGCTGGCGCTGCCGAATCTGGCGTTTTGCGCGCGCATCGCCCGTGCCGGCTGCATCGACGCGCTGGGCAGCGACTACGTGCGCGCCGCCCGCGCGCGCGGATTTTCCGCCGCCCGGATCGTGCGGGTGCACGTTCTGCCAGCCGGGCTGCTGCCGGTGCTGGCGTGGTTGGGGCCGGCGGCCATCAACATCGTCAGCGGCTCGGTGGTGGTCGAACAGGTGTTCGGAATCCCCGGCATGGGCCGCTACTTCGTGCAGGGCGCGCTCAACCGCGACTACACGCTGGTGCTGGGGGTGGTGCTGGTGGTGGGCGCGTTGATCGTGTGCATCAACGCCTTCACCGATGCGCTGCGCGCGTGGATCGACCCGCGACTGCGGGAGGACACGGGCTAGTGTCCGGTCGCCCGCCGCTGCGCGATATATCCGAGCTCGGCCTTTGCCTTTTCATCGTTGGGATCAAGTTTGATGCACTCCCGGTACTTCGCCTCGGCTTCGTCCAGGCGTCCGAGTTCGACCAACACATAACCCTGTCCGCGCAGCGCGCGGGTGGCTTCGAACGTTCTGGCTGCTTTGGGTGAAAAAGTGGAGAACGCTTCGGCGCGCCCGTAGTAATCCAGCGCTTTCGTCCAGTTGTGTTGGGTCTGGAAAATGTTGCCGAGCTCTGACAAGGCCAGTGAGTGATACGGCGCAAGCTCGATCAAGCGTTCGTACTGGGCCTTGGCTTCGTCGGTTCGGCCAAGGTCGACGAGGGCAAAGCCCTTCAGGTACAGGGCCTCGCCCCACCACACGCTCAGCGCTGCGGCGGTGCGCTTGTCGGATCCCTTCTCCTCGTCGGTCGCAGCCATGGCCATGTAGGCGATCGCTTCCTCGGTGCTGCGCACAACGAACCAGCGGGTATCCCCTTTGGGGTATTGAACCTCGTATTGGCTGATGATCTGGTCGAGTACCGGTAGCGCCTGCCCGGCTTGGCCCTCTGAAATCAAGCTCTTGGCGCGAACCAGCTGGTCGAAGACCGCCTGCTCCTTCGCATCATCAGCCGCTGTCGTTGCGGCCTTTGCCGGCGCACTCCCCGGGTTGGGACTTGTCGTTGCTGCCGGCGGCGACGGCGGGTTCGTGGCCTGCCCTAGGGCGGCCCCGGTGAGCGTCAGCAACACCGGCATCAGAATCAATCGAGCACGCATCACAGAGTTCTCCAGACGCAGTGGCGCAGGTCTTCGATCAGAACCCCAGCCATCCGCACACCACCGCGCGGGCCTCATCGACGCCGAGCTTCGACTCGGCCGAGAACACCTGGATGGTCGCGTTCTCCGGCAGCTCGCGCCGCACCGCCGCCAGCGTCTGCATCTGCTGCCCGCGCCCGAGCTTGTCGGCCTTGGTGAGCAGGCAATGCGCTGGCAGGCCGCGGGCGGCAGCGAAGGCCAGCATCTGGCGATCGAAGTCGCGCAGCGGGTGGCGGATGTCCATCACCACGATCAAGCCGGCCAGCGCCAGACGCTTGCGGAAATAGGTCTCGATGAAGGCTTCCCAGTGCGCGCGCAACTCCAGCGGCACCTTGGCGTAGCCGTAGCCGGGCAGATCGACGAGGTACCTGCCGTCTTCGACCTGGAAATACACCAGTTGCTGCGTGCGCCCGGGCGTCTTGGAGGTGCGCGCCAGCGCGTTCTGGTTGCACAGGGCATTGAGCGCGCTGGACTTGCCGGCGTTGGAGCGCCCGGCGAAGCACACCTCGCGCCCACCATCGGGCGGCAGCTGTTTGGGCGTATGCGCAGCGGTGAGGAAGGCGGCGCGGGCGAGGGGATTCATGGTTCAGAGGGCAGTGGACAGAGGACAGAGGACAGCAAGCGGCGCCCGGCGTCAATCGCATGCCTCGATCTTGCCTCAGATCAAGGACTGCCCGGGGCGCCCACGGTACAACGCCAAGCTCCATTCGCGCGCGCAGGACTCGCACATGCCAACGTTGCACACCATGGGCCAGCAGCAAGATCGCCGCAGCTGGGCCGAGCCGTACAAGATCAAGGTCGTCGAGCCGCTGCGCACCACCACCCGTGCTGAGCGCGAACGTGCCATCGTCGCAGCCGGCTACAACACCTTCCTGCTGCGCTCGGCCGACGTCTACATCGACCTGCTCACCGATTCGGGTACTTCGGCGATGAGCGATCGCCAGTGGGCCGGCATGATGGTGGGCGACGAGGCCTATGCCGGCAGCGCCAACTATTACCGGCTGGAAGCGGCGATCCAGAAATATTACGGCTACCAATACATCGTGCCCACGCACCAGGGCCGCGGCGCCGAGAACCTGCTCAGCCAGTGCGCGATCAAGCCCGGCGACCATGTGCCAGGCAACATGTATTTCACCACCACCCGCTACCATCAGGAGCACGCCGGCGCGACCTTCCACGACGTCATCATCGACGCCGCGCACGACACGTCCTCGCTGCACCCGTTCAAGGGCGACATCGATCTGGACAAGTTGCAGGCGCTGATCGACGAAGTCGGCGCCGACAAGATCCCCTACGTGTGCATGGCCGCCACCGTGAACATGGCCGGCGGCCAGCCGATTTCGATGGGCAACGCGCGCGCGGTGCGCGCGCTGTGCGACAAGTACGGCATCAAGATCTATCTGGATGCCACCCGCGCGGTGGAAAACGCGTTGTTCATCCAGGAACGCGAGGACGGCTACGCCGACCGGACGCTGGCGGAGATCTTGCGCGAGTTCTGCGGCTACTCCGATGGCGCCACCATGTCCGGCAAGAAGGATCATCTGGTCAACATCGGCGGCTGGCTGGCCACCAACGATCCGGAACTGTTCGAGGAGGCACGCAACCTGGTGGTGGTCTACGAGGGCCTGCACACCTATGGCGGCATGGCCGGTCGCGACATGGAGGCGATGGCGATCGGCATCGAGGAGTCGATCGAGGTCGACTACATGAAGTCGCGCGTCGGCCAGATCCGCTATCTGGGCGAGTTGCTCGACCAGTGGCAGATCCCGTTCGTCAAGCCGGTCGGTGGGCATGCGATCTTCCTCGATGCGCGCGCGTTCTACCCGCACCTGCAACAAGACCACTTCCCGGCGCAGACGCTGGCCGCCGAGCTGTATCTGGATTCGGGCATCCGCTCGATGGAGCGCGGCATCGTCTCGGCCGGCCGCAATCAGCTCACCGGCGACCACCATCGGCCCAAGCTCGAACTCACGCGCCTGACCATTCCCCGGCGCGTCTACACGCAAGCGCACATGGACGTGGTGGCCGAATCGGTCAAGGCCTGTTACGACCACCGCGAAGCCGTGACCGGCCTGAACATGGTCTACGAGCCGAAGTATCTGCGCTTCTTTCAGGCGCGCTTCGAGCGGCGCTGATGGACGCTGGGCGGCGCGCTGCACAATGGCGGACAATGCGCGTTCGTCTCCCGCCGCGGCGGTTCCCTCCATGCTCGTACTGCGCCTGCTGGTGTTGCTGCCGTTGATCGTGGCCAGTACCTTGCTGCACGCGTTGCCGTTGCTGGCGGTGGCGCTGTTCAAGGCGGTGCTGCCGTTGCGCGCGGTGCGGGCGGCGTGCAACCGCGTGCTGGCGGGCTTGGGCGAGAGTTGGATCGGGTTCAACGGCTGGCTGTGGGATCGGCTCACGCGTACCCGTCTGACGGTGCATGACGACACCCGGCCGCAAGCCGATGGCCACTATCTGGTGCTGGCCAACCATGGCAGCTGGGTGGACATCCTGGTGTTGCAGAAGGTGTTCAACCGGCGCATCCCGTTCCTGCGTTTTTTCCTCAAGCGGCAGTTGTTCTGGGTGCCGGTGCTGGGCTTGGCGTGGTGGGCGCTGGATTTCCCTTTCATGGGCCGCTACAGCCCCAAGCAGATCGCGCGCAATCCGGCGTTGGCCGGTCGCGACATCGCGGCCACCCGCCGCGCCTGCGAAAAGTTCCGCGATCTGCCGGTGGCGATCATGAACTTCGTCGAGGGCACGCGCTTCACGCCGGCCAAGCACGCTGCGCAGGGGTCGCCGTTCGCGAACCTGCTCAAGCCCAAGTCGGGCGGGGTGGCATTCGTGTTGCAGGCGATGGGGGAGGGTCTGCACGCGATCATGGACGTGACCATCGCCTATCCGGCCGGCACGCCCTCGCTGCTCGACCTGCTCGGCGACCGCATCCCCGAGGTGCGCGTGCGCGTGCGGCAGCGCGTGATCCCGGCCGAGCTGCGCACCGGCGACTACCAGAACGATCGCGCGTTTCGCGTGCGCTTCCAGCAATGGATGAACGATGTGTGGAAGGAAAAGGACGCCGACCTTTCGGCCTTGCTCGCCGATCGGGCGTGATGGCCGTCGAACAAGCGGCGCTTGACGTGGGTCAGGGCGCGCACGCGGGCGACGTCGCATGGTAGCGCTTTCAATCGGAGCGCCGCCTTGGCCATGCAACTCGATCCGGAACCCAACGTCCACGTCTTCGATGCGCGCGGCATCGCGCGCCGCTTCCGCCATTCGGCGATCTTTGGCGCGCTCGGCGCGCTGCGCAACGGCGAGACCATGCGCTTCGTCAACGACCACGACCCGGTACCACTGCTCGGACAGCTCGACCAGCGCTTCGGCGAGCACCTGACCGTGACCTATCGCCAGCGCGGGGCCGAAGGGGTGGTGATCGACTTCGGCGTCAGCGGCTTGCCGGAGGAATGAGGCGATGGGGCTTCCGGCGTACTTCGCGCAAGCCCCACGCATCGCATTGCACGATGCGCTGGCGGAGTTTCTCGGCGCCGCCGATGGCGGGGTGATCGACTACGGCTACGAGGACGCGGTGCGTCTGGCCGGGCATTCGTGCCCGACCGTGGCCGGGGCGTGGTTGATGGGGGTGGCGGCGCTGCGTGCCCTCTATCCCGACGGCCTGCCCGAGCGCGGTGGGGTGGACGTGGCGATGAGCGCGGGCGAGGACGAGGGCACCACCGGAGTGATCGCGCAGGTGTTCACGCTGCTCACCGGGGCGGCGGCCGGCAACGGCTTCCACGGCATCGGCGGGCGTTTCGTGCGCAACCGGTTGCTCGCCTACGGCAGTGGTGATGCCAGCGCCATCGCCACCTTCCGCCGCCGCGACACCGGCGCGGCGGTTGCGGTGTCGCTGGATGTGTCGAGCGTACAGCCCGATCCGCAGATGCGCACGCAGATGCAACGCGCGCTGGCGCCCACCGCCAGCGCCGCCGAGCGCGCCGCGTTTGCGGTCACCTGGCAAGATCGCGTGCGTCGCCTGCTGCTCGATCACGCCACCGACCCGGCGGTGATCCGCGTCCAGGCGTGCGCTTGACCGGTGCGGACAACCCGGGCCGACGGCGCCTTCGTTGACCACTTGGAACCCGGCAAGGGATAATCCGCCGGTTCGGCCACCGTGGCTCCGCTGGGGGGAGGGTGGCGACATCGCTTGGGTCGACCGGAGTCCCGCATGAGCTTGCAGCGCACCTTGGGCGTCGCCGCCCTGATCGTCGGCACCGCCGCCGTCTCCTTCGTTTTCGCGCAAACGCCCGCCAGTGCGCCGGCGCCCGCCGCCGCGTCGGCCACCACCACCGCGCTGCCGGCCGCCGCCGCGCCGGCACCCAAGCCCGAATCGCTGGCCGATGCGCACGCGCAGGGCAAGCCCGGTGACGCCCAGGCCGGGCAGGCCAAGGCCGGCGTCTGTGGCGCCTGCCACGCCATCGACGGCAACTCCACCGATGCGCAATACCCCAAGCTGGCAGCACAGCAAGAGCGCTACATCGCCCGCCAGCTGGCGATGTTCAAGGATGGCGAGCGCGACAATCCGATCATGGCGCCGATGGCGGCCCCGCTGTCGGCGCAGGACATGCGCGATATCGGCGCGTATTTCGCCAGCCAGAAAGTGCAAGCCGGAGTGGCCGACGACAGCGTCATCAAATCGGGGCCGGATGCCGGGAAAAAATACTACCTCGTCGGTCAGCATCTGTATCGCGGCGGCGACGCCGCACGCGGCATCCCGGCGTGCATGGCCTGCCATGGCCCGACCGGCGCCGGCAACCCTGGCCCGGCCTACCCCAACATCGGCGGCCAGCATGCGCAGTACGTGGTCGCGCGCCTGAAGGCGTTCCACGACGGTCTGGTGCTGGGCAAGGGCGACTGGGCCAAGCCCGAGATGGCGCAGGTGGCCAGGAATCTGACCGACGACGAGATTCAGGCACTGGCGACCTACGTCGAGGGCCTGCACGCTGCCAACGGCGATGCCGCGCCGAAATCGGCCGCCGCCGGGCATTGAACCTTGCCGATTCGGCGTGGTCGGCAGTAGGCCACAAGCACCCGCTGCGGCTGCCGTGCTCGGCGCGATGCCGACTTTCCCTATCGTTGCCTCAGGATTCCCCATGACCGTGTCCCGCCCGCTGCTGCGCTCGACCCTGCTGGCCACCGCGCTGGCGCTGGCTGCCTGTAATTCGGGCGCGCCCAGCGGGCCCGGCGCATCCGCACCCGCGGCCACCGCCCCCGCCCCCGCCCCCTCCGAAGCGGGCAGCCCGTCCGCATCGCCCGCCGCCGCGTCGGCGTCGCCTGCATTGGCCACCGGCCCGGCGTCGGTGGCCGTCGACGCCAACCGCCCGCCGCCTCCGGTGGGGATGCCGGAAGGGCCGGCTCCGGTCGAAGGCACCGATTACACCACCCTTGATACGCCCGAGCAGCCCAGCGGCGACAAAGTTTCCGTCGTGGAGGTGTTCGGTTATGGCTGCCCGCACTGCAACACGCTCGCGCCGTTCCTGGCGGCGTGGGAACGCAAGCTGCCGGTGGACGTGGACTTCAGTTACTTGCCGGCGGCCTTTGGCCCGGGGCCGGCACACTGCTGGGACGAGTTTGCGCGCGGGTTCTACGCCGCCCAAGCCATGGGCGTGCCGGTCAGCCGCAGCCACGAGGCGGTGTTCAAGGCGGTGTGGGAGCAAAACCAGTTCACCGGCGACTGCGCCGTGATCCCGAAGATCTATGCCCAGTTCGGATTGGACCCGAAGGTGTTCGCCTCGACCATGCAAAGTTTCGCGATCGGCGCCAAGATCGGCAACGCGCACGATCAGGAAATGCGCTGGGGCGTGGACGGCACTCCGACCATCATCGTCGATGGCAAGTACAAGGTGCCCGCCGCCGTACCGGCGACCATGCTGCACACCGTGGACTGGCTGATCGCCAAGCAGCGCCCGGCGCACGCCAAGCATTGACGCAAGCGACGGCCGGGCGGCGATAATCGGGCACCGGCCGCCAAATCGAGGATCTGCCATGCATGCCATCCGCCCACGATTTCGGGCCCTCGTCGCGGTGGCGGCCTTGCTGCTCGCGTTCGCCGCCGCGCTCGTGGCGTCCTCCCGCGCCGCTGCCGCCGAGCCGGTACTGGGTACCGACTACTTCAAGATCGATACGCCGGCGCCGGTGAGCGGTGCCAAGGTGCAAGTGGTCGAGGTGTTCGGTCACGGCTGCCCGATCTGCGCGCGCTTCCAGCCTTACCTGGTCGCGTGGGAAAAGAAGCTGCCCGCCGACGTGGCTTTCTCGTACCTGCCGGCTGCCTTCGGCCCGGATCCGGAGCATTGCTGGGATGATTTCGCGCGCGCGTTCTTCGCTGCGCAAATCATGGGCATCGAGGCCAAGAGCCACGACGGCATCTACAAGGCCAAGTTCGAGCAGGGGCGGATCGAGACCTGTGCGGCGATCCCGGCTGCGTATGCCGACTACGGGCCCGACCCGACGGTGTTCGCCTCGACCATGAACAGCTTCCCGGTCAATGCCCGGATGGTGGCCGACCACGACCAGGTCCTGCGCTGGGGCGTGGACGGCACGCCGACGATGGTGGTGGACGGCACCTGGCGGGCGGTGATGACCCGTGGCGGCGGCCCGGAGGGCCTGTTGCGCACCGTGGACTGGTTGATCGCCAAACAACGCCGGTTGCACACCGCCGCGCCCGCCCACCCGACCCATCGCAAGCGCTGATGACGCAAGACGCCGGCCGAAGGGGGGCCGGACGGACATGGCCCACCATCGCCTGCGGCTGCTGAGCTGCAACATCCAGGCCGGCAACAGCACGCAGCGCTACCGCGACTATGTGGCCAAGAGTTGGGCGCATGTGTTGCCGGCCGGCAAGCGCGACAACATCGCCGCGATCGCGCAGCTGTGCAGCGGCTTCGACATCGTCGGCCTGCAGGAGAGCGATGCCGGCAGCCTGCGCTCGGGTTTCACCAACCAGACCCACCGCATCGCCGAGCTGTCGGGGTTCCCGTTCTGGAGCCACCAGCCCAACCGACGCGTCGGCCGCTTCGCGCACAGCGCCAACGGTCTGCTCAGTCGGCAACGCCCGGCCGAGGTGCTCGATTACCCGTTGCCCGGACGCGTCGGCGGCCGCGGCGCCTTGATCGCGCATTTCGATCTGGGCGGCGAGCGCTTCACGGTGGCCATCGCGCACCTGTCGCTGGGCGCACGTTCGCGCGGCGCACAGATCGACTTCCTCGCCGATCTGCTCGCCGATGCGCAACACGCGGTGCTGATGGGCGATTTCAACTGCCCCTCGGATACGACCGAGATGCAGCGCCTGTACCGCCACACGCGCTTGCGACCGCCGAGCAACATCGTCGCCACCTTCCCGAGCTGGAAGCCCAGCCGCGCCATCGACCACATCCTGTGCAGCGACGACATCCTCGCCGAGCCGCCGGTTGCGCTGCCGGCCGGGCGTTCGGATCACCTCGGCGTGGCCCTGAACATCGCCATCGCGGTCGGCGAGGCCGCCGCCAGCGGCCGCTGACAGACGGGTCGCTCGGGTTCGGGCGGCGCCCCGCAAAAACACGAGCCCGGCATCGCCGGGCTCGTGTCCGGTGAATTGCTTGCGGCGGCTTACTGGTACAGCTTGCCGTTGACCACCACGTAGCCGGCATGCGGCCACGAGCTGCTGGTGCCGTGGTGGGTCCAGTCGATCCCCTGGCTGGTGTCGTTGTCGTAGTAATAGCGACCGCGCACGGTGCTGGTATCGCCCACCGCAACCCAAGGCCACTTGGGCGCGTTCATGCGGTCGAGGTCGGAGACGATCTCGATGGTTTGCCCCGGCGCCACCTGCACATAGAAATAGCCGTGGTGGCCGCTGCGGGTCTTCTTCTCCGGCAGCACCGCGGTGACGATGCCGCACACGTTTTCCAGCTGGTCGGCCGAAAGCTGGCCGTTTTCGAACGCTTTTTGATCCTGCAGGAACTGGGTGTCGTTGCACGGATACGAACTGCCACCGGACTTGCTGGTGGTGGCGAACACGCCGCCGCTGTAATCCTGCTGCGCCTGCGCGCCCATGCCGCACACGAGCAGCGCGCCGAACACGGCCAGCGATCTGGAACCAAACTTCATTGCATTCTCCCCGGATTTGTTGTTGTAGTCCCCTGTGGGCGCATTTTGCCGCATGCCTGGCGCGGCAAAGTAAAGAAAATCTCCACGCCGATCAGGGGCGCCGGCACCGGTCGTGCGTGCCGGGCCGGGGTGCTGGTAGAGTGGGCGGCAGACAATGACGCGGATGCGTGGCGTGAATGCAACGGCCAGCGAACCGATAGCCGACCCTGCCGCAGCCGATGTCGCGTCCGCCGGCCCGCCCGGCATCGACGCGCGCATCGTCGACACGTTGCTCGCGCGCGGCCGCCTCAAGGACGCCGACCTCGGGCGCGTGCGCCGCTTGCAGGAAGAATCCGGCGGCAGCGTCACCTCGCTGTTGTCGCGGCTGGGCATGGTGTCGGAAAAAGACATCGCCGAGGCCAGCAGCGAAGTGCTCGGGCTGCCGCTGGTGTCGGCCAAGGAATGCCCGGACGCCCCGCCGGCGGTGCAGGTGTCGATCCGCTTCCTCAAGCAGCACCATGTCTGCCCGATCGCCGAGGACGAACAGCGGCTGGATCTGCTGGTCGCCGATGCGCAAGATGCCTACCCCGCCGATGCGCTGGCGCTGGCCACCGGGCGCACGGTGCGGCTGGCGATCGGCCTGCGCTCGGAGATCGACGAGCTGATCGAGCGCTACTTCGGCAGCGGCCGCAGCGCGATGGGCACGATCGTCGAAAACCTCACCGAAGAAGGCGGTGGCGGCGACGAGGACGACGTGCAGCACCTGCGCGACCTGGCCTCCGAGGCGCCGGTGATCCGCCTGGTCAACCTGGTCATCCAGCGCGCGGTGGAAGCGCGCGCCTCGGACATCCACATCGAGCCGTTCGAGAACCGCCTCAAAGTGCGCTACCGCGTCGATGGCGTGCTGGAGGAAGTCGAATCCCCGCCGGCCAATCTCACCGCGGCGGTGATCTCGCGCATCAAGATCCTCGCCAAGCTCAATATCGCCGAACGCCGTCTGCCGCAGGACGGGCGCATCATGCTGCGCGTGCAGGGCAAGGAACTCGACCTGCGCGTGAGCACGGTGCCCACCGCGCACGGCGAGTCGGTGGTGATGCGCCTGCTGGATCGCGAGTCGGTGGTGTTCGATTACAAGAAGCTGGGATTTTCCGACGAGTTCCTGCCCAAGTTCCGCAAGGTGCTCGAACAGCCCCACGGCATCCTGCTGGTCACCGGCCCCACCGGCTCGGGCAAGACCACCACGCTCTACACGGCACTGAGCCAGCTCAATACCCCGGCGGTGAAGATCATCACCGTGGAAGACCCGGTCGAGTACCAGATCACCGGCATCAACCAGATTCAGGCCAAGCCGGCGATCGGGCTGGACTTCGCCCATGCCCTGCGCTCGATCGTGCGGCAAGACCCCGACATCATCATGATCGGCGAAATGCGCGATCTGGAGACCGCGCGCATCGCCATCCAGTCGGCGCTGACCGGCCACTTGGTGCTGTCCACCCTGCACACCAACAACTCCGCCGGCGGCGTCACCCGCCTGCTGGACATGGGCGTGGAAGACTACCTGCTGACCTCCACCATCAACGGCATCCTCGCCCAGCGGCTGGTGCGCCGGCTCGAACCGACCCACGCCGAGCGCTACGAACCGCTGCCGGTGGTCATCAAGGAGTTCGGTCTGCGCAAGTTGCAACCGGAAGGCCCGATCTACCTGTGGCGCCCCAAGCCCTCGGCGCTCACCCCGACCGGTTACCTCGGGCGCACCACCATCATGGAATTTTTGGTGATGACCGACACCCTGCGCCGGCTGGTGATGCAGCGCGCGGGCATGGGCGAGATCGAGACCGCCGCGCGCATCGAGGGTATGCGCACCATGTACGAGGACGGCCTGGTCAAGGCGCTGCAAGGCCAGACCACGCTGGAGGAAGTGATGCGCGTGTGCTCGGATACGTGATGGTCGCTTTCGTGTCAGTGCCGGTCGGTTGCGTGTTTGATCGTCATTCCGGCGCAGGCGGAGGCGCTTCACAACGGCGCAAGCCGGTCAATCGAGCGCCTTGGCGTACGCATCGCGACGTGTCTGTCGATCCCCGCACGCGCGGGGATGATGGCGAGGGCTGCTGACCGTGGCGCAGTTCCGTTACCAGGCCCTGAGTGCGACCGGCGAGGCGATCCGCGGACAGATGGACGCCGGCAGCGCCGAGGAAGTGATCGGCAAGCTGCAGGAGGCCGGGCACATCCCGATCGAGGCCAAGCGCGCCGACGAGATCGAGGCGGCCGGCGACTGGACGAGCCTGTTTCGCGCCAAGGCGCTGAGCGCCGAACAGATCGGTCAGTTCACCGAGCAACTGGCGACCCTGCTGGCCGCCGGCCAGCCGCTCGATCGCGCCCTGACCATCCTGTTCGACCTGCCCGAGGCGGCGGCGGCGCGCAAGGTGATCGCCAACGTGCGCGACGCGGTGCGCGGCGGCAGCTCGCTGTCGAGCGCGCTGGAGCAGCAACACGGCGTGTTCTCGCGGCTATACGTGAGCACGGTGCGCGCCGGCGAGGTCGGCGGCAGTTTGCACGAGACGCTGGCGCGGCTGGCCGAATATCTGGAACGCAGCCGTGGCCTGCGTTCGCGCGTGGTCAACGCGTTGATCTACCCGGCGATTCTGGTGGCGATGATCTCGATCTCGTTGTTGTTCCTGCTCGGCTACGTGGTGCCGCAGTTCCAGCAGATGTACGAGGGGCTGGGCGCGCAATTGCCGCTGCTGACGAAAATCGTGCTGGGCATCGGCAACACCGTGCGCGGGTACTGGTGGCTGCTGCCGATCGTGGGCGTGCTGGCGCTGGCATGGCTGGATCGCAAGCGCCGCGATGCCGCGTGGCGGCGCGCGGTGGATGCGTTCATGCTGCGCCGCAAGCTGCTCGGATCGTTGATCGCGCGGCTGGAAACCGCGCGGCTGGCGCGCACCGTGGGCACGTTGGTGAAAAACGGCGTGCCGCTGCTGCAGGCGCTCACCATCGCCCGTAACGTGCTGGGCAACCGGGTGCTGGCCGAAGCGGTCGATGTGGCCGCCGAAGAGGTCAAAACCGGCTCGGGACTGGCGCACGCGCTGGCCAAACGCGAGGTGTTCCCGCGGCTGGCGGTGCAGATGGTGCAAGTCGGCGAGGAATCCGGCGAGCTGGACAGCATGCTGCTCAAGGCCGCCGACACCTTCGACCGCGAAACCGCGCAGGCGATGGATCGCTTCCTCACCGCGCTGGTGCCGGCGCTGACGGTGCTGATGAGCATCGTCGTCGGTATCGTCATCTTGTCGATCCTCACCCCGCTGTACGACCTCACCAATTCCATAGGCTGACCGATGCACTCATTTCGTCTTGCCAACCTGCGCCCGCTGTCACGCGCGCAGGCGGGTTTCTCCCTGATGGAAATCATCATCGTGGTGGTGCTGATCGGCGCCATCGCCACCTTCGCGTTTTCGCGCATCCTCGGCGGCGCCGACCGTGCCAAGGTGCATCTGGCGCAGGCGCAGGTCGATACCCTGGCCGGCAAGATCGAGCAGTACCAGCAGGACGTGGGCAGCCTGCCGCCGGATCTGGAAGCGCTGGTCAAGGCGCCCGCCGGCAGTACCGGTTGGCTGGGGCCGTATGCCAAGGAGGCCGAGCTGAAGGACCCGTGGGGCCACCCGTACGTGTACACCGTGCCCGGCAGCAGCGGCCCGTACGACCTGCTCAGTTACGGGCGCGACGGCAAGCCCGGCGGCGACAGCTACGACGCCGACATCCGGCACCAGTAAGGCGGTTGCAACGCAAGACGCGCAGCGATGCGGAAACCACACGATGTTGCAAATGATCGAAACCGCGTCGCATGGACACCCTCACCCCACCACCGGTTCCGCCGGTGGTTCCCCCCTCTCCCGCGTAGCGGGAGTGGGGCAGAGGCGTGGCTTCGCGACGCCTGCTTCGATGGGATTCACGATCCTCGAACTGCTGCTGGTGATGGTGCTGGTCGCGGCGATGATCGGCATGACCGTGGGCATACTCGGCGTGGGTCGCGACGGGCGCACGTTGCGGGCGGCGGTGCGCACGGTCGCCACGCAACTGCGCTATGCGCGCACGCGCGCGCTGGTGACCGGGCAGTCGCAACTGTTTCAGGTCGATCTGGATCGCCACGAATGGGCGGCCGCCGACCATCACGGCGAGCTGGCGAAGAGTCTGCAAGTCACCGTGGATGCGGTGCGTGAGGAACAGGCCGGCGCGCGCACGCTGGGGATTCGCTTCTTCCCGGATGGCTCGTCCACCGGCGGGCGGGTGAGCCTGCGCGTACGCGGCGTGGGCGCACGCGTGGATGTGCGCTGGCTGACCGGCGAGGTCAGCGAGCAGCGCCTCCCGGATGGCTCGCCATGAGCGGCGTCGGGACGCCTGCGCGGCAGCGCGGCTTCACCTTGATCGAAGTGCTGGTGGCCTTTGCCTTGCTGGCCGTCGGGCTGGGCATCTTGCTGGCGATCTTGTCCAGCGGCGTGCGCGGCATCGCCAACGCGTCCGATTCGACCCGCGCCAGCCTGTACGCGCAGGGCCTGTTCGCCACCCTCGGCGGCGACGGGCAACTGCATCCCGGGCACAGTCAGGGCAGTTTCGAAAATGGGCGCTATCGCTGGACGCTGGAAATCAGCCGTTACCCCACGCCGCACGTGACGCCGCCGCCGGGCGGCGCGCCGGGAGCGCCGATCGCCGTCGATCCCGATAGCGAGCCGCGGCTGCTGCAAGTGGTTTTGACCATGCGCTGGGGTGCAGGCCCGGGACACGCCCTGCGGGTGGACACGCTGCGCGCCTACGTGCCGCCGGCGATGACGCCATGAAGACGCCCGCGACCCGGCGCCAGATTGCGCGTGGCGCTGCCGCGGCGCGTGGCTTCACCTTGATCGAAATCATCCTCGCCACCTTGTTGCTCTCGCTCGGGCTGGTGGTGGCGTTCGCCAGCCTGCATTCGGCCAATGGCTCGGTACAACGCGCCGATGCGGCCGCGGCGCGCAATGAGCACCTGCGCGCAGTGCAGGGCTTTCTCTACCGCATCTTGCAATCGGCGCAGCCTATGACCCTGGCGCGCGATGCGTCCAGTCAGCAGGTGGCGTGGCTGCAAGGCAGCGAGCAGCAGGTGCGCTTCGTCGCGCCGATGCCCGGCTACATGTCGCGCGGCGGCCCGTATGCGGTGACCTTGCGTATCGCGCCATCGCCCGACGGGCACGGCAATGGCTTGTTCTTCAGCTATGCGATGCTGGTCGATGGCAAGGCGTTGGCGAGCGACGCCAAGCGGCCGGCCGAACAACTGCTCGACGGCATCGCGCAGGCCCGTTTCGAATATCGCGGCCTCAACGAACAGGCGGTCGCCGGCCCGTGGCATTCGACTTGGCGCAGGCCGTCGCAACTGCCGCTGGAGGTTCGCCTGGTGCTGCGCTTCAACGATGCGGCGCGCCCGTGGCCGCCGTTCGCCACCGCGCTGCCGCTGGGCTTTGCGCAAGCGCGGGCCGACGACGGCAACCGCATGCGCGATTCCGGGGACGGGCCATGAGTGCGCGGGCGCGCGGTGCCGCGCTGATCCTCGTGCTGTGGTTGCTGGTGTTGCTGACTGCGCTGATCGGCGGCTTCGCCGGCGGCGCGCGCATCGAAGCCCTGCAGGCGCACCAGCTGCGCTCGGCGCTGGTCGCCCGCCAGGCCGCGCGGGCCGGCATCGAATACGCGGCGCTGCGCATGCAGTACGCCGACGTCGATCGGCGCTGGGTGCCCGATGGGCGCACCTACGGCTTGCAACTGGGCGAGGCGAAGCTGAGCATCCATATCGTCGATGAATCCGGCAAGGTCGATCTCAACGGCGCCCCACCCGACCTTCTGCGCCACCTGTTGCTGGCGGTGGGCGCGCCCGATCCGCAGGCCAGCTCACTGGCCGCGGCGATCGTGGATTACCGCGACCCGGACGACCTGCTCACGCCCGGCGGCGCGGAGTCGGCCGAGTACAAGGCGGCTGGCTTGCCCTACGGACCGAAGAACCAGCCATTCGAGAACGTCTCCGAGTTGCAGCGCGTGTTGGGCATGGATCAGCGACTGTACGCGGCGTTGCGGCCCTACGTGACCGTCTATGCCAGCGGCACGCCCAACCCGGCGTTCGCGCAAGGCCCGGTATTGCAGGCCTTGGGATTGAGCCAGGACAACGCCGCGCAGTTCCTCGGCCAGCGCCAGTCGTGGCAGCCCAGCGCGCCCGGCGCGGCCCCCACGCTGCCCGGTGGGCAGGTATTGGTCGCGCAGGCCGGCAGCGGTACCTACGATATTTCCAGTCAGGCGGCGCTTCCCGACGGCACGACCCTGAGCGTGGATGCTATTGTGCGCACGTCGCAACCCGGGCCCTTCGGTCAGATCTACGTGCCCCTGCAGTGGCGCGAGGGAGATGCACCCTGATGTCCGTACCACCCGCCAGCGCCGCGCCGTCGCCGCTTTCCCGTCTCGGGGAGCCGCTGGCGCGCGCGCGCGCGCGCTTTGCCGGCAGCGACCTGCAGCAATTCCTGGCATGGTGGGGCGGCGAGCTGGCGGGCTTGTTGCCGGCAGCGTGGCGGGCCCTGTTCGCGCAAGCGCGGGCGCGCTTGCTGTACGTGCCTGCGGCCGACGGCATCGAGTTGCGCATGGAAGACGGCATCGGCGCCGAGGCCATCGCCACCTTGCCGCGCAATGCCGACCAAGCGCTGCGAGCGCGGGTGGAGGCGCGATTGGGTGCCGCTCGTGCCGAGCGCCCGCGTTGGCTGCTGCTGCCCGACGGACAGGTGCTGCGTCGGCGCATCGTCCTGCCGGCGGCCGCTTCCGACAAGCTGCGCACGGTGCTCGGGTTCGAGCTGGATCGACAGACGCCCTTCCGCGCCGAGCAGGTGACCTTCGACTACCGCGTGCTCGGCAACGATTCGGCCGCCAGGACCTTGCAGGTGGAACTGGTGGTGCTGCCGAAAGATCGGCTGGAGGCGGCGCTGGCCGACCTCGGGCCGTTGGCCGCTGAGCTGAGCGGCATCGACGCGCTGGATGGGCAGGGCCAGCCACTGCGTTGCAACTTGTTGCCGGTCGCTCGCCGCAAGGCGGCCGACCATCGACGGCTGTGGTTGAACGTCGCGCTGGCGGCGGTGGCATTGATTTTGATCGCGTTCGCCCTCGGCCGCGCGCTCGACAACCGCCGCAATGAAGTCGAGCGCCTGCAAGCCGAGGTGCGCGCCCGGCAGGCGCAGGCGCGCAAGGTGACCGCGCTGACCAAGCAACTCGACGATGCCCTGTCCGGGGCGAACTTCCTCGCCACCCACCGGGCCGCGCAACCGCCGTTGCTGGCGGTGCTGGCCGACGTCAGCCAGCGCATCCCCGACAACACGTTCCTGGAGCGCTTCAGCGAACAGGACGGGCAGATTTTCCTGACCGGCTTGAGCACCGACGCGGCCAGTCTGGTCGGCAAACTGCAAGGTTCGCCGCTGCTGCGCAATCCGGCCCTGAGCGGCTCGGTGCAGCCCGATACCGCCGTCAAGCGCGATCGCTTCACCCTGTCGGCCAATCTGGCAGGGCCCGGCAAGGGCGCGCGTGCCGGCGCATCGGCCGGCAAGGACACTCCGGCCACGTCCGCTCAGGACAGCGCGCCTTCACCCAACCCGGACAGCGCGTCATCGCCCACCCAAGGAGGCGCCGATGCAGCTTCCCCGTGAGCATGCGCGCCCGATCGCGGTCGGGCTGCTGGCCCTAGCGCTGGCGCTGGCGTACATGATCGGCCTGCACTGGTGGTGGACGGCGCCGATGTTGGCGATGGGCGGGCAGATCGACGAGCTGCGCCAGCAGGAGTTGCAAGCGCGCATGATCATCGCGCAAAAACCGGAGGTCGAAAAACGTCTCGCCGCGATCCGTCAGGCCGAAGCGGCCAACCCCGGATTCCTGTCGGCGGCGACGGTCGAACTGGCGCAAGCCGACCTGACGCAACGCATCGAGTCGCAGATCGCCCAGGTCAGCCCCGACCACAGCGCCTGCACCATCGTCCAGCGCACGCCCACCGCCTGGGCCGGCGCACCCGAGCGTTTTTCCCGGGTGCTGGTGCAGGTGCGCCTGCTGTGCGGGGTGAACGAGTTCTCCGCGCTGCTGCACGCTTTCGAGGGCGGCCGCCCGGAGCTGTTCGTCGACAACCTCAACATTCTCAGCCAGCACAGCTTCATCGCCAGCAACGATGTCACCGACACCAGCCAGCCGTTGAACATCTCCTTCGATCTGTATGGCTATCTGCGTCCGGGGAGCGCCCATGCGCCCTGAGCACATCACGGCCGTGCGCATGATCGCGCCCACGCGCGGAGACGGCGCATGACTCCCCGGCTCGACCCATTGGGCTGGCTGCTGGTTGCGCTGGTCGGCTGGGCGCTGGCGTTCGTGATCGTCGCCTTGACCGGCTTTGGCGGCCATTGGCGGGCGTTGCCGGACGATCCGTCGCTGGCCCCGGCGTTGCCCAAGGCGGTGACGGCGGCCAGCGGGTCGGCGTTGGGGCCGCTGGATGCCTATGCGGCGGCGTTCAATCGCCCCTTGTTCTTCCCCAATCGCAAGCCGGCGATGGCGCACGTGCCGGGCAAGAGCGCCAACGATCATCCGCTCGATGCCATCTTGACCAGCGTGATCGACACCCCGACCCTGAAAATGGCCATCGTGCAAGATCCCAAGAGCCATCAGAGCCTGCGGGTGCGGGAAGGGCAGGCGTTGGGCGGCAACTACGGCGGCTGGAAGCTCACCGCGCTGGCGCCACGACAGGCGACCTTCGACAGCGACGGGATGGGGCAGGCCACGCTCGACTTGCGCGTGTACAGCGGCAAGGGCGGTGAAGAGCCCACGCGCCTGGGCCTGACTCCGCAGGCGGTCGCGGCCGGCATCCTCGCGCCGCCACGCCCGCCCCCGCAGCCGGGCGATGCCGGGCCCGCCGGCGACGACAGCGCCAGCAACGCCACCGACACCGGCAACGCCGATGGCGGCGGTTCCGATGCTTCGCAGGCCGCCGCCAGCGCCGCCGCCGACGCTGCCGCGCAGCAGGCCGAACAGATCCGCCAACGCATCGAAGAACGCCGGCAGCAAGCCCAGCCGGCGCAACCGCCCAACGAGAAGAACCAATGACGCACATGATTCCAAGCTCCTCGCCAGCGCTGCGCTTGCGGCCGCGTCTGCGCGCCGGCGTGTTGCTCGTGCTGGCCGCGGCGCTGACCTTCCTCGCCGGCTGCGTGGCCGCCCCGCAACCGCGGATGGATCGTGCCGCCGCGCTGCCGCCGCCAGCAGCCAGCCAGATCGCCGACGACAGCAAGTCGATCGAATCCACCCCGGCGCCGAAAATCCCGCCGACCCTCAACCGCGGCAGCGGCCAGCTGATCGACAACGCCGCCGCCAACCTGCCGCCGCCCGGGCGCACCGCCGAACCGGCCGGCGAGACCACCTTCAACTTCGAGGGTGAATCGCTGCAAGCGGTGGTCAAGGCCATCCTCGGCGACCTGTTGCAGAAAAACTACGTGATCGCCCCGGGCGTGCAAGGCACGGTGACCCTGTCCACACCCAGCCCGGTCAACGCCAGTCAGGCCATGTCCCTGCTGGAGATGGCGCTGGGCTGGAACAACGCGCGCATGATCTGGGCCAATGGCCGCTACAACATCGTCCCGGCCGATCAGGCGCTGGTTTCGGGAAACCTCGGCCCGCATGCCGGGCCGCTGGGCGACGTGCGCGGCTACGAAGTGCGTGCGGTGCCGCTGCGCTTCATCTCGGCCAGCGCGATGGAAAAACTGCTCAAGCCCTACGCCCGCGCCAACGCCATCGTCAACGTGGACGATGCACGCAACCTGATCGTGCTGGCCGGCACTCGCGACGAGCTGGCCAACTACCTGCGCACGGTGCAGATTTTCGATGTGGACTGGCTGGCCGGCATGTCGGTGGGAGTGTTCCCATTGCAGCAGACCGATGCCACCCACATGGTGACCTCGCTGGAGAAGGTGTTCGGCGAGCAGAGCAAGACCCCGGTCGCCGGCATGTTCCGCTTCATGCCGCTGGAGGGCATCAACGCGGTGCTGGTGATCACCCCGCAGCCCAGGTACCTGGACGAGATCAAGACCTGGATCGATCGGCTGGACGCCGGCGACGGGCAGACCCCGCGGCTGTACGTGTACGAGGTGAAGAACGTCAAGGCCGCCGACCTGTCCAACCAGATCGGCGCCCTGTTCGGCATCCAGGTGCAGGAGACCTCCTCCACGCCGCCGCCGTCGACCATGCCCGGCTTGTCGCCGGTGCAGGCCAGCACCTACGGCGTGAACAACGGCGTGCCTTCCACCGCGCAGACGCCCACGTCCATGGGCGGCGCGTCGATGGGCATGGGTGGCGGTCGCGGCATCGGCTCGAACTTTGGCGGTGGCATGGGTGGCGGCACCTCGGCATTTGGCGGCGGGATGGGCAGCCGCGTGGGTGCGCAGAACGGCCAGTCCGGCGGCGGCGACAGCAACGTCAGCATCACCTCGGTGGAAGACAGCAACTCGATCCTGGTGCGCGCCACCCCGGCGCAATGGGAGTCCATCCGTCGCGCCATCGACCGGCTGGACAACATGCCCTTGCAAGTGCACATCGAGGCACAGGTGATCGAGGTCAATCTCACCGGCGATCTGCAATACGGCGTGAGCTGGTATTTCCGCAACGGCATCCCGGCGGGCCTGCAGGCGGCCGCGGCCGGCAAGCACGGCTTTGGCCTGTTCGGCGGCAGCATCCTGCCCGCCTCGGATCCCAACAGCCCCGGCGCGCAGTTCACCTTCCTCGGCCACAGCGCAGCGGCGGTGGTGCGTGCGCTCGATCAAGTGACCAACCTGCGCATCCTCTCGGCGCCCTCGCTGGTGGTGCGCAACAACGTCGAGGCCGACTTCGAGTCCGGCACCCAGATCCCGGTCGCCAGCACCATCTTCTCGCCCGGTCTGGGCGCTGCCGGGACGGTCACGCCGCCGGCGGGTTCGGGTTCGACCGGCACGGTGGACAACACCTACTCGCAGGTGCAGTTCATGCAGACCGGCGTGAGCTTGAAGGTGAAGCCGCGGGTGTCCAGCAACGGCATGGTGTTCATGGACATCGACCAGACCGTGAGCAGCCCGAGCACCAGCGGCCCGACCGTGGCGGGCAACATCAGCGTGGACAACCGTGAGCTGAAGACATCGATCATGGTACAAAGCGGCGAGACGGTGATCCTCGCCGGCCTGATCAAGCAGACCAGCGGCGTGAACGGCAACGGTATTCCGTACCTGAGCCGGCTGCCGTTCGTGGGCGCGCTGTTCGGCACCAAGGGCGTGACCAACGAGCGCCAGGAAGTGCTGGTGCTGGTGACGCCCACGGTGATCCGCGACCCGAGCGACGCACGGCGCCTGACCGACGAATACGGCAGCCGCTTCCGCGCGCTGGAACCGATCAAGAAGCCGACCAACTTGCAGTGATGGCGCGCGCGGTCGACCGGCCGCCGCGCCGGTGGCCGACGCCGTACGGATCGCCGGCACCGCGCCGCAGCGCGCCCGCCGCGTCGCCGACATGAGCGACCCGGGCATCCGGGTGGTCGTCGTCGGCCATCGCAGCGCGACCACGATCGAGGCGTGCCTGCGCCGCCTGCTCGCCGCCGAGGGCGTGGCCGAGGTGGTGGTGGTCGACAACGGTTCGGACGATGGCACGGTGGCGCTGGCCACGCGCATCGCCCAGCACGAACCGCGCCTGCGCGTGCAAGCGCATCCTGAAAACCCCGGCTTCGCCGCCGGCTGCAATGCCGGCGCGCTGGGCAGTACGCTGCCGTGGCTGGCCTTCGTCAATCCAGACTGTTACGTCGAAACCGACACCTTTGCGCGCATGCTTGCTGTGATCGAAGGCATGCCGCAGATTGGCATGTTGGGCTGCGCGCTGGTCGACGCCGACGGGGTGGCGGATGCGGCGGTGCGGCGACGCGATCCATCGCTGCGCCGGATCTTGTTCGCGCGCGCTGCGCGCAGTGCATTGCATGTCGCCAGCGACGGCAGTCCATTGCAGTGCGTGGATGCGATTTCCGGTGCGCTGATGCTGCTGCCGACCGCGGTGTTCACGCAGGTCGGTGGCTTCGATGCGGGCTACCGCCTGCACACCGAAGACCTCGACCTGTGCCGACGCATCCGCGCCGCCGGCTACACCGTCGCCATCGCCAACACCGTGCGCGTCACCCACCTGCGCGGCGTGTCCAGCCGCCGCCGACCGCTGTGGGTGGAGTGGCAGAAGCACCGCGGGATGTGGCGCTATTTCAGGAAATTCGAAGCGTCCTCCACTGCGCTGTCGATGCGCGGCTTGCTGTGGGTGGCGCTGTGGATGCATTTCCTGCTGCTGTCAGCGCCGCGGTCGTGGTTGCGCACCGCGCGTGATTGAAGGCGCGCCCTGTGGTTGTCATTCCAAACGCAGTGAGGAATCCGCCTTTTCTGTGGAGCCCAGAGCAAAAGCAGATCCCTCGCTGCGCTCGGGATGACATCGCTACGCTCGGGATGACATCGCTGCGCTCGGGATGACATCGCTACGCTCGGGATGACATCGCTGCGCTCGGGATGACATCGCTGCGCTCGGGATGACATCGCTACGCTCGGGATGACATCGCTGTGCCTTGGCTGACATGCCGGGCGCGCGCTGCAGCACGGCACCCACCGCGAAGTTCACCGATGGCGATTGATCGTATCGCGCAACTCACGCGCCGCCGTGCCGGCGGCATCGGCGAAATCCTCACCCGCGCTGGCGTACAAGATCGCCCGCGACGAACTCACGATCAGCCCGGTGCCGTCGGCGCTCTTGCCGTTGCGCAGCACCGCTTCCACGTCGCCGCCCTGCGCGCCGATGCCGGGAATCAGCAGCGGCATGTCGCCGACGATGGCGCGCACCTCGCGCAGCTGCGCCGGCCAGGTCGCGCCCACGACCAGTGCGCAGTTGCCGTGGCCGTTCCATTGCGTGGCGACGGCCTGCGCGACGTGCTGGTACAGCGGGCGCT
Organism: Pseudomonadota bacterium; assembly: GCA_018241125.1. Classification (GTDB taxonomy): domain Bacteria; phylum Pseudomonadota; class Gammaproteobacteria; order Xanthomonadales; family Xanthomonadaceae; genus SZAS-103. The sequence continues at coordinate 83,850 of JAFEEL010000033.1, forward strand.
CGCGGCCGCGGTCGTCGCGCACGTCCAGATCCTGGAAATCGCCCGAGCCCGGATTCGATGTGCGGCACAGGATCACCACGCCCTTGTCGGCGCGATCGAGCAGCGGCTGCACCGAATCGCGACCGAGGTACGGGTTGGCCGTCACCGCATCGGCTTGGTAGCGGTCGAATGCTTCGATGGCGTAGTGGCTCGCGGTGCTGCCGATGTCGCCACGTTTGGCGTCGAGGATCACCGGGATTCCCGGGTGCGCGGCGTGGATGTGCGAGATCACGCCGGTGAGCGCGTCCTCCGCGCCCAGCGCGGCGAAGTGCGCGATCTGCGGCTTGAAGCTGCACACGTACTGGGCCGTTGCATCGACGATGGCGCGGCAGAACGCGAACACCGCGTCTGGATCGTCGCGCAGGTGTGCGGGGAACTTCGTCGGCTCGGGGTCGAGGCCGACACAGACCAGAGACTGCGCGGCGTGCCAGCGGGATCGGAGGGATTCGATGAAGGTCATGATCGGGGATTGTCGCGCAATTGCTTCAGGAATTCGGCGAGGGTGATGATGTCGAACTTCGTGTGGCCTGCCAGCGCCAACAGATCGCGATCGCCGCTGACCAGTCGCTGCGCGCGACCGGCCGCCGCCAGTTCGAGGAAGGCCATGTCCGCCGGATCGCGACAGACGGGCAGCTTCGGGCGTGGATCGGGGATGCGAACGCTGGTCGTCCAGGGCAGGTAATCGGCCAGCAGCTCGTGCTGGTCGGCGGGCGAAAGGCGGAATTTCGGGTAGGCCAGCACGCGCATCAGCTCAACGATGGTTTCGCTGCTAGCCAGCGGCTGAAACAGGCCGCCTTGCCACGCCTGACGCAGCCGATTGGCGCTATCGCTGCGGAACAGCAACGCCGACAACACCACGTTGCTGTCCAGCACCACGCGCAGCAGTGTGCTCACGGCTTGCGCTTGGCGGGTTTGCGCGATTTGGCGACGGGCTTGGCCGGATAACCTTGCTGCGGTTCCGCAACGCGCCGTGCGGTCCGGCGCGCCCACGCGATCGCATCCTCGACATCGGCCGCGCTCAGGTTCAATTCCGCCAACTTGGCGCGCACGGCATCGGCGCGCTGGATGCGCACAGGCGTCAGGATGATGACGCCGTCGCCGGCCTGCACGTCGAAATACTCGGCCACACCCACCGCGGCGGTGGCGGCTTTCGGCAGGGTGAGCTGGTTCTTGGCGGTGAGTTTGGCGAGCATGGCGATTGGCGGCAAAGCAAGGATTCCTTACTTTCGTCCATCGCGTCGTGCAAGTCAAGGGTTGTGGGTGGTTCGCGACGGGATGCGTCCCTGCGCCTCCCGCCTGTTCAGTCTTGTCGCGGGACGGCGGGCAGGCAAAGACACGCGATGACCAGCCTGCTGCTGTTGAGAAGCGCTTCCCGCCTGACCAGCCTGCGGCTGTTGAAAACCGCGGGGATGACGCAATGGCAAAACCGCGCGCTGCGCGCGCGGGCGTATGTGATGAAAGGAATAAGGGCTCTGGATCCCCGCTTTCGCGGGGATGACGCAATCAGCGCGCGCTTACTACGCTCTTTCTGCCCGGCTTTGGATCCCCGCTTTCGCGGGGATGACGCAATGGCAAAACCGCGCGCTGCGCGCGCGGGCCATTGCGTCACTTCAACGCCTTGAACCGCAGTCGGTGTGGCTGCGCGCCTTCCTCGCCGAGGCGGCGCTTCTTGTCTTCTTCGTACTCACGGTAGTTGCCCTGGAAGAACTCCACGTGCGAGTCGCCCTCAAACGCGAGGATGTGGGTGGCGATACGGTCGAGGAACCAACGGTCGTGGCTGATCACCAGCGCGCAGCCCGGGAACTCCAGCAGCGCGTCTTCCAGTGCGCGCAGGGTCTCGACGTCGAGGTCGTTCGAGGGTTCGTCGAGCAGCAGCACGTTGCCGCCTTGCAGCAGCGTTTTGGCAAGATGCAGGCGACCGCGCTCGCCGCCCGAGAGCGTGCCGACGAGCTTTTGCTGGTCGGCACCCTTGAAGTTGAAGCGGCCGATGTAGGCGCGCGACTGGATCTCCACGCCGTTGATGTTGATGATGTCCGAGCCGCCGGACACTTCCTGCCAGACGTTCTTGTTGCCTTCGAGCTTCTCGCGGCTCTGATCGACGTAGGCGACCTTGACCGTGTGCCCGATCGCGACTTCACCGGCGTCTGGTTTGAGCTGGCCGGTGATCATCTTGAACAGCGTGGACTTGCCGGCGCCGTTGGGGCCGATGATGCCCACGATTGCGCCCGCCGGGATGGTCACGTCGAGGTTGTCGATCAGCAGGCGATCGCCGAAGCTCTTGCTCACGCCCTTGAGCTCGATCACGCGGTCGCCCAGTCGCTCGCCGGGCGGGATGAAGATCTCGTTGGTCTCGTTGCGGCGCTGGTACTCCACGGACTGCAATTCCTCCAACCGCTGCAAGCGTGCCTTGCCCTTGCTGCGCCCGCCCTTGGCGTTCTGCCGCGACCATTCGAGTTCTTTTTGCAGCGCCTTCTGCCGCGCTTTTTCCTGCGATTCTTCCTGTTTCAGGCGATCGGATTTTTGTTGCAGCCATTCGCTGTAATTGCCCTTCCACGGGATGCCGCGGCCGCGATCGAGCTCGAGGATCCACTCGGCGGCATTGTCGAGAAAGTAGCGGTCGTGGGTGACCGCGACCACGGTGCCGGGGAAGCGGGTAAGAAACTGCTCCAGCCATTCCACCGATTCGGCATCGAGGTGGTTGGTCGGTTCGTCGAGCAGCAGCATGTCGGGCTTGGACAGCAGCAGTCGGCACAGCGCCACGCGGCGCTTCTCGCCGCCCGACAGCTTGCCGACGTTGGCTTCCCACGGCGGCAGGCGCAGCGCATCGGCGGCGATTTCCAGCTGGTGTTGCAAGGTATCGGCATCGCCGGTGGCGAGGATCGCTTCCAGCCGTTGCTGCTCGGCGGCGAGCTTGTCGAAGTCCGCGCCTTCCTCGGCGTAGGCCGCATACACCGCATCCAGCGCTTCTTGCGCGTGCAGCAAGTTGCCGACGCCTTCTTCCACCGCTTGCCGCACCGTGTGTTCGGGATTCAAGCGCGGCTCTTGTTCCAGATAACCGATCTTGATGCCCGGCTGCGGCCTCGCCTCGCCGTTGAAGTCGGTATCCACGCCGGCCATGATCCGCAGCACGGTGGACTTGCCGGCGCCGTTGAGGCCGAGCAGGCCGATCTTGGCGCCGGGGAAAAACGACAGCGAGATGTTCTTGATGATCTCGCGCTTGGGCGGCACGACTTTCGACACGCCGATCATGGTGTAGATGTATTGCATTCGAATCTCCAAGGCGCGGGCGACGCCGGCGCGGATCGCCGAAGTCGCCGTAGACGGAAACCCGGAATTATACCTGCGATCGGCCCGGCTCCGGTCGCTGCGCGCAAGCGCAGGGGCCAGCGGCTACAATCCACAGTTCATCGCCGCAACCAAGGCCCGAATGATGTTTCCACGCGACTGCCGCATCGCAGGATTCGACCCCGAACTGGCCGCTGCCATCGCCCACGAGCGCGTGCGCCAGGAAGATCACGTCGAGCTGATCGCCTCGGAAAACTACGCCAGCCCGCGCGTGCTGGAAGCGCAAGGCAGCGTGCTGACCAACAAGTACGCCGAAGGCTATCCGGGCAAGCGCTACTACGGCGGCTGCGAATACGTGGATGTCGCCGAGAAGCTCGCCATCGAGCGCCTGCAACGACTGTTCGATTGCGACTACGCCAACGTGCAGCCGCATTCGGGTTCGCAAGCCAATCAGGCGGTGTATTTCGCGCTGCTGCAACCCGGCGACACCATCCTGGGCATGTCGCTGGCGCACGGTGGGCACCTGACCCACGGCGCCAAGGTGAACCTGTCGGGCAAGATCCTCAACGCCGTGCAATACGGCGTGAACGATCAGGGCATCGTCGACATGGACGCGGTCGAACGGCTGGCCATCGAGCACAAGCCCAAGATGATCGTCGCCGGCTTCAGCGCTTATTCGCAGGTGATGGACTGGGCGCGCTTTCGCGCCATCGCCGATAAAGTCGGCGCGTATCTGTTCGTGGACATGGCGCACGTGGCCGGGCTGATCGCCGCCGGCGTGTATCCATCGCCGCTGCCGCACGCGCATGTGGTCACCTCGACCACCCACAAGACCCTGCGCGGGCCGCGCGGCGGGTTGATCGTCGCCAAGCGTTCGGCAATGGGCGCGCACGCCGATGAGATCGAGAAGAAACTGCAATCGATCGTCTTCCCGGGCATTCAGGGCGGCCCGCTGATGCACGTGATCGCCGCCAAGGCGGTGGCGTTCAAGGAAGCGCTGGAGCCGGAGTTCAAGGCCTACCAGCAGCAAGTAGTGAAAAACGCGCAGGCGATGGCCAAGGCCATGATCGCGCGCGGTTACAAGGTGGTGTCCGGCGGCACCCAAAACCATTTGTTCCTGCTCGATCTGATCGGCAAGCCGCTTACCGGCAAAGACGCGGAGGCCGCGCTCGGCAAGGCGCACATCACCGTCAACAAGAACGCCGTGCCCAACGACCCGCAAAAGCCCTTCGTCACTTCGGGCCTGCGCATCGGCACGCCGGCGGTGACCACGCGCGGATATCTGGAAGCCGACTGCACGGATCTGGCCAACTGGATCTGCGACGTGCTCGACGCGCCCAAGGACGAGGCGGTGCTCGCGCGCGTGCGCGAGGCGGTGACGGCGCAGTGCAGAAGGTATCCGGTGTATGGGGCAGAGGACTGAGGACGGAGGACAGATGGAAGTCTGTAGGCAGTGGTCAGAAGGTAGGGTCGCGTCATCGACGCTCGTCTCGACGGAAGTTTCTTGCTTCGACTGTTTACCGGTGACCGAATACATTTCTGTCCTCTGTCCTCTGTCCTCCGTCGCCTGAAATGCATTGCCCCTTCTGCCAGCACGAAGACACCCGCGTCATCGATTCGCGCCTGACCGAAGACGGCGGCACGGTGCGGCGGCGGCGCGAGTGCCCGGCCTGCGGCGAGCGCTTCAACACCTTCGAGAACGCGGAACTGAAGCTGCCGGCGGTAGTGAAGAACGACGGTCGTCGCGAGGCGTTCGACGAGGCCAAGCTGCGCACCAGCTTCGAGCGCGCGCTGCAAAAGCGCCCGGTGTCGCCCGAGCAGGTCGATACGGCGGTGCGCCACGTCCAGCACCTGCTGCGCCTGCGCGGCGAGCGCGAGATTCCCTCGCGGCGGATCGGCGAGCTGGTGATGGCCGAACTCAAGCCGCTCGATCAGGTCGCTTATGTGCGCTTTGCCTCGGTGTACCGCGCCTTCGAGGACGTGGCCGCGTTCCGCGCCGAGATCGACCAGCTCGAACGCGATCTGCCGCATTTGACCGGCTTGCAGTTGCCGTTGCTGGAGGAACCACTCGAACCGGAAAGGCCGGTGCGGGCGAAGCGGTGAGGTTGCTGCATGTGAGTTGTGATTGTGCGTTGCGAGTTTGGAGTCGTGAGTGGTCGGTCGGGCGTGGTGAGTTGTGAGCCGTGACACGCCTCCTCCCCCGCTTGCGGGGGAGGATTGAGGTGGGGGCTGCTTTTGTGGGCGTACCCCCCCATCCCAACCTTCCCCCGCAAGCGGGGGAAGGAGCCACATCGCGACTTCGGCTGGAATTGTTTTTCAATCGGCAACGCCGCTCCGGTGGTTGCAAACAGACCCGTCTGCAAAACCGTTGAGACTGTAACCCCGATGACCGCTTCCCCGAATCCCGAATCCCGAGTCCCGAGTCCCGGCTCGCCAGTCCCGAGTCCCGGCTTTTCCGCCAGCGACCACGCGCTGATGGCACGGGCGCTGCAGCTGGCCGAGCGCGGTGCGTACACCGCGCGCCCCAATCCGATGGTCGGCTGCGTGATCGCGCATGGCGATGAGGTGGTTGGCGAAGGCTGGCATGTGCGCGCGGGCGAGCCGCATGCCGAACCGCTGGCGCTGGCCGCTGCTGGCGAACGGGCGAAGGGCGCCACCGCCTACGTCACGTTGGAGCCGTGCGCGCATGAGGGCCGCACGCCACCGTGCGCGCCGCAACTGATCGCGGCGGGTCTGGCGCGGGTGGTGGTGGCCTGTGGCGATCCGTTCCCGCAGGTCGCCGGGCAAGGCATCGCCGCGCTGCAAGCGGCCGGCATCGCGGTGCAAACCGGGCTGCTGGAGACGCAAGCGCGCGAGCTCAACCGCGGTTTCTTCTCGCGCATCCAGCGCGGACGCCCGTGGGTGCGGGTGAAGCTGGCGACCAGTCTCGACGGCCGCACCGCGCTGGCTTCCGGTGAATCCAAATGGATCAGCTCGCACGCCTCGCGCCTGGACGTGCAGCGCTGGCGTGCGCGCAGCGGCGCGTTGCTGACGGCCAGCGGCACGGTGCTCAAGGACGACCCGCAGCTCACCGTGCGCATGGACGATGACGCAGCCTTCGCGCCGCCGCTGCGGGTGGTGCTCGATCCGGGATTGGCCATTCCCGAAGGCTCGAAGGTACTGGACGCCAACGCGCCGACCCTGCTGTTGCATGCGCCCGGAGCGCGCGTGCCGCAGTACCTGCGCGGTCGCGACCACGCGCCGATCCCGGCCGAGGGCGGCATCCTGCTCGATCTGCAAGCGGTGCTGCAACTGCTCGCCCAGCGCGGCATCAACGAGGTGCTGACCGAAGCCGGCGCCACCGTGTGTGGCGGGCTGCTCAAGGCCGGCCTCGTCGATGAGCTGCTGTTGTACGTCGTGCCGGTGTTGCTGGGCGCGCACGGCAAGCCGCTGTTCGACGGTTGGGACGCGGCGACGATGGCGCAGCGTTTCGACATGGAGATCGTCGAAGCGCGCCGGGTCGGCACCGACCTGCGCCTGCTGCTGCGGCCAAAGGGGCGTTGATGTTCACCGGGCTCGTGCAGGCGGTCGGGCGCATCGCGGATCGCGATGCACGCGGCGGCGATGTGCGGCTGTGCGTCGATCCGCGTGATCTGCCGATCGCCGAGGTCGTGCTCGGCGAGAGCATCGCGGTGTCTGGCGTTTGCCTGACGGTCGTTTCCTTCGATGCGCGAAAGCTGGCGTTCGACGTATCCAACGAGACGTTGGCGTTGACCACGCTGGGCGCGCTGCCCATCGGCGCGGCGGTGAACCTGGAGCGCGCGCTGCGCCCGAGCGATCGCCTCGGCGGGCATTTCGTCTCCGGCCACGTCGATGGGCTCGGCCATGTGCTCTCGATCATCGACGATGCACGCTCGCAGCGCTGGCGCTTCGCCGCACCGCATGCGCTGCTGCGCTACATCGCCAGCAAGGGTTCGATCTGCGTGGACGGCGTGAGCCTGACGGTGAACGCGGTCGATGCCGAAGGCTTCGAGGTCAACCTGATCCCGCACACGCTGGCGCATACCGCGTTCGCCTCCACGCGCGTAGGCGATGCGGTGAATCTGGAAGTCGATCTGCTGGCGCGGTATGTGGAGAGGCTGCTGAAGGCTGAGAATGGGGAATAGGGAATAGGGAATAGGGAAGAGGGAAGAGGGAAGAGGGAAGAGCCGAAGCCCGGGCCGCTTTCCACCGTCACATACCCGGTAAAATCTCCCGTCTCCCGTCTCCCGTCTCCCGCTTCCCAGTTCCCTACCCATGCCCTTCTCCCCCATCCCCGAACTGCTCGCCGACATCGCCGCCGGCAAGATGGTCGTCGTGGTCGACGATGAAGACCGCGAGAACGAGGGCGACCTGATCATGGCCGCCGAGCTGGTGCGGCCATCGGATGTCAACTTCATGGTCACCCACGCGCGCGGGCTGGTGTGCCTGGCGCTCACGCGCGAGCGCTGCCGCCAACTCGCGCTGCCACCGATGGTGGCGCACAACCGCTCGCAACATCACACCAACTTCACGGTGTCGATCGAGGCCGCCGAAGGGGTATCGACCGGCATCAGCGCCTACGACCGCGCGCACACCATCCGCACCGCAGTGGCGCCGGCCGCGCGCCCCGACGATCTCGTGCAGCCCGGCCACATCTTTCCGCTGATGGCCCAGCCCGGCGGCGTGCTAAGCCGCGCCGGGCACACCGAGGCGGCCGCCGATCTGTCACAGCTGGCGGGGCTGGAACCGGCCGGCGTGCTGGTGGAAATCCTCAACGCCGATGGTTCGATGGCGCGCCGCCCGCAACTGGAAGCGTTCGCCGGCGAGCACGGCTTGAAGATGGGCTCGATCGAGGCGTTGATCCGCCACCGGCTGGCCACCGAGCACACCATCGAGCGCGTGGACGAACGCGCCATCGACACGCCGTTCGGACCGTTCCGGTTGGTGTCGTATCGGGATCGCCTCAGTCACGCCATCCACTTCGCGATGGTGCGCGGCACGCCGTGCATCGACGTGCCCACGCTGGTGCGCGTGCACGTGGGCAATCCACTGGCCGACGTGCTGCATTGGCAGCGCGCCGATTTCGGCATCCCCGTGGGCGATGCACTGCATGCGATCGCTGATGCCTGCTGCGGCGTGCTGGTGGTGCTCAACGAGCCGCAAGCGCCTGCGGCGCTGCTGGCGCGCGTCCAGCAGCAAGCCGCGCACGAGCCGCAGCCGTTGGCTACCACCGAGTGGCGGCGCACCGGTGCCGGTTCGCAGATCCTCGCCGACCTCGGCTTGCGCCGCCTGCGCGTATTGGGCGTGCCGCGCCGGCAGGTGGGCTTGGGCGGGTTCGGGCTGGAGGTCGTGGAATACGTCGAGCCGCCCGCGGCGCGATAGACTGGCGGCCCCGCATCGGAAAGCCCCATGAGCCACTCCGAAGGCGAGCTGCGCGCCCCCGAAGGCGCCCGCTTCGCCATCCTCGCCAGCCGCTGGAATCCGCGCATCGTCGATGTGCTGGTCGCAGGCGCGCTGCGCGCATTCGCCGAGCACGGCGTGGCCGAGGCCGCGGTGGACGTGGTGCGCGTGCCCGGCGCCTGGGAGTTGCCGATGGCGGCCGCGAAGCTCGCATCCGCCCAGCGTCATGCCGGCATTGTCGCGCTGGGCTGCGTGGTGCGCGGGCAAACCCGGCACTACGAACACGTCGCCGACGAATGCGCGCGCGGCTTGATGCACGTGGCGCTGGATACCGGCGTGCCGGTGGCCAATGGCGTGCTCGCGGTCGAACACCACGACCACGCGCTGGCTCGCGCGGGCGGCAATCACGGCAACAAGGGCGAGGAAGCGGCGCTGGTCGCACTGGAAATGAGCAGCTTGTTCGCGAGGATCGCATGAGTCATCCCCATCGCCCCGACGGCATCGACCCGGCCGCGCGTTCGCGCTCGCGCCGTCGCGCCTTGCAGGCGTTGTACGCGTGGCAAATGGCGCAGGCACCGATCGAACAGGTGATCGCGCAGTTCCAGCACGAGCAGGACATGGAGATCGCCGATCTGGCCTACTTCGAGGACCTCGTGCGCGGTGTCGGCGCGCATGTGGCCGACCTCGACGGCAAGCTCGCCGGATTCCTCGATCGCGGCGTGGAGGCAGTGGACCCGATCGAGCGCGCGATCTTGCGCATCGCCGCGTACGAACTGCTGCATCGCCCCGACGTGCCGTATCGCGTGGTGCTCAACGAGGCCATCGAATCGGCCAAGCGCTTTGGCTCCGATCAAGGCCATACCTACGTCAATGGCGTGCTCGACAAGGCGGCAGTGAGCTGGCGCGCAGTCGAAGCGGGCGCGGCGCGCAAGCGCTGAAAAGCCGGTGGCTGAATCCGTTGCCGAATTCGACCTGATCGCCCGCATCCGCACGCGTGCCGCCGCTTGGGCAGGGCCGCGCGACGATGTGCTGCTCGGGATCGGCGATGATGCCGCGATCTTGCGCGTGCCGGACGGTCACGATCTGGTCGTCAGCACCGACACGTTGAACGTTGGGGTGCATTTTCCATCGCATACCACGCCATTCGATATCGGCTGGAAAGCGCTGGCGGTGAATCTGTCCGACTTGGCGGCGATGGGTGCGACGCCTGCATGGTGCACGCTGAACCTCACGCTGCCGGAAAGCGATGCTGCTTGGCTCGGCGCGTTTCTCGACGGGTTCGTGGAACTGGCAGCGCGGCATCGCATCGCATTGGTCGGTGGCGACACCACCCGCGGGCCGTTGTCGATCACCGTCACCGTGCATGGCGTGGTGCCACGCGGCGCGGCGTTGCGCCGCGATGGCGCGCAGATCGGCGACGAAGTCTGGGTCAGCGGCACGCTCGGGGATGCGGCGGCGGGGCTGACGCGTTCAAGCCCCTCTCCCGACGGGAGAGGGGTGGGGGTGAGGGGCGACTCGCCGTCAGGGCCGGGAGTGGATGACCATCTGCGCTCGCGCCTGCATCGCCCCACGCCACGCATCGCGCTCGGATTGGCATTGCACGCAATCGCCAGCGCCTGCATCGACGTCTCCGACGGCCTGCTCGCGGACTTGGCGCATATCGGCGAGGAAAGCAGTGTGGGCGCGCTGCTCGATGTCGAAGCGCTGCCGACTTCGCGTGAACTGGTCGCGGCCTTCGACGAAATCACGCGCCGGCGCTTGCAGCTCGGCGGCGGCGACGACTACGAACTGTGCTTCACCGCGCCACCGGACCGCGCCGAAGCGGTGCTGGCCGCCGCCAAGAGTGTCCGCGCACAAGTCACCCGCATCGGCCGCATCGAAGCGCAACTCGGCCTGCGCTTGCGTGAAGCCGATGGCCGCATCGTGGACGCGCCGGTGCTGGGCTATCGGCATTTCGATGCAGGCGATGCCGGAGACGCGCCGGCATGAATGAACCCACGCCGTCGCCCGCGCAGCCCTCGTCGCTGTCGGCGCGCGAGCTGTTGCGCCATCCGCTGGGCTGGATCGCCAGCGGCTTGGGCAGCGGCTTTTCGCCGCGCGCGCCGGGCACCGCCGGCACCCTCGCCGCGCTGTTGCCGTGGTGGTTCGGCCTGCGCGAACTGCCGCTGCCGTATTACCTCGCCGTGCTCGTCATCGCGTTCGCGATCGGCGTGTGGGCCGCGCACTGGGTGGTGCGTCGCAGCGGCGTCAACGATCCGCAGGTGGTGGTGTGGGACGAGTTCGTCGGCGTGTGGATCGCCTTGGTCGCTGCGCCGGCCGGCTGGGCGTGGATGCTGGCCGGCTTCGCGCTGTTTCGTGTGTTCGACATCTGGAAGCCGTGGCCGGTGCGCTGGGCCGACCGCCAAGTCCACGGTGGGCTGGGGGTGATGCTCGACGATGTCATCGCCGGGATTTACGCGCTCGCATTGATGCAGGCCGGCGCGTGGTTTTTTGCGCGCTGACTTCCGTCGCGCCATCGTCGGCCAGCGCGATGGCCACGCGCGCGCGCAGCAGCGGCAGGGTTTCGACCTCGAACCACGGATTGCGGCGCAGCCACATCTGGTTGCGCGGGCTGGGGTGCGGCAACGGCAGATAGCGCGGCAGGTATTCGGATGCCGCGTGCACGGTCTGCGTGAGGGTGGCCTTGCGCGCGCGCCCGAGGTAACCGGCGTGCGCGTACTGGCCGATCAGCACGATCAGGCGCAACTCCGACAGCAGCGGCAGGATCTGCGGATGCCACGTCGGCGCGCATTCCGGGCGCGGCGGCGCATCGCCACCGTTGCCGCGCCCCGGATAACAAAACCCCATCGGCACGATGGCCACGCGCTGCTCGTCGTAGAACGTGTCGCGATCCAGCCCCAGCCAGTCCCGCAGGCGCTGCCCGCTGGCGTCATTCCACGGGATGCCGGTGGCGTGCACCTTGGTGCCCGGTGCCTGCCCGACGATCAACAACCGCGCCCCCACGCCGGCGCGCACCACCGGATTCGGGCCCAGTGGCAGGTGTTCTTCGCATAGATGGCAAGCGCGGATGCGACGCAGGAGGGTTGCGAGGTGCATGGGGAGCAGTGAGCAGTGAGCAGTGAGCGGTGTGTTCTTGCAAGGCCCTCTCCCTTCGGGAGAGAGGTTGGGGTGAGGGGTGAACGCGGCGATCGCACTCGCTACAAAGAATCCCATTCGTGAATAGCGGAGGCTGATGTTCGCCCCTCATCCGCCCTTCGGGCACCTTCTCCCGCAGGGAGAAGGGCATGCAAGGCCAGCTTTGTGCAGGTCGGAAAGTGTTTCCTCACGGCACCAACTTGCCCGGATTGAAAATCCCCTGCGGATCGAACTGCGCCTTCACCGCACGCATCAACGCCAGGGTGGGTGGTGAATACGCCTGCGCCATGAACGGGCGCTTGGCCACGCCGATGCCGTGTTCGCCGGAGAGCTGGCCGTCCAGCGCCAGTACCGCCGCGAACAGCGCGTGCATGCCGCGCTGGGCGCGAGCGCTCTGGTCGGCGTCGTCGGGGTGGTAGAGGATGTTGACGTGCAGGTTGCCGTTGCCGGCGTGGCCGAAGCTGAGCACCGGCAGGTCGATGTCGCGGGCGATCTGTCCCACCTTCGCGACCAATGCAGGGATGGCCGAAACCGGTACCACCACGTCTTCGTTGATCTTGCCCGGTGCGATCGTACGCAACGAAGGTGAGAGCGCCTTGCGCGCCGCCCACAGCTTTTCGCGCGCCGCTTCCCTTCGGCTCGATCCTTCGCCATGCTCAGGATCGTGCTCAGGGCAGGCTGGCGCTACGTCCAGCGCGATCAGGCCATCGCCGCGCGCGGCTTTCGCCAAGGCCGCTACCGAGAAGTCGAGTTGTTCTTCGGCACCATCGGCCTCGATCATCAGCAGCGCGCCGGCGTCGGGGATGTCGGCGCCACCAACCTCGCGCGCCAGTTTCACGCATTGCGCGTCCATGAACTCCAGCATCGACGGCACGACCGGCTGCGCCATCAACCGCGCCACCGCCGCGGCGGCGGCGTCCATGTCGCGATACAGCGCACGCAGGCTGCGCCGCGCCTCGGGCTTTGGAACCAAGCGCAGCGTGGCTTCGACGATCAAGCCGAGGGTGCCTTCCGAGCCGATCAACAGGCGCGTGAAATCGTAACCGCTCGATCCCTTGGTGGTCGGCGCGCCGGCGCGGATCAGCTCGCCGCGACCATCGACGAAGGCCAGTGCCAGCACGTTGTCGCGGGTGGCGCCGTATTTCACCGCGCGCGGCCCGCCGGCGTTGCAGGCCAGATTGCCGCCGATGGTGCAGTACGGCGCGCTGGTCGGGTCGGGCGGCCAGAAAAACCCCTGCGCGCCGGCCGCTTCCTGCAGCGTGCCGTTGAGCACGCCCGGTTCGACGACGGCGACGCGATCGGCCGGGCGGATGGCGAGGATGCGATCCATGCGCTCGAAGCTCACCACCACGCCGCCGGCGAACGGCACCGACGCGCCGGTGGTGTTGGTGCCACGTCCGCGCGCGACGATCGGCAGCTGCGCTTCGCGGCAGATGCGCACCAGCGCCTGCACCTGCGCCGTCGTGGTCGGCAGCGCCACCGCCTGCGGCAGCGCGTGGCGGCGCGAGTCGTCGTAGCCGTAAACATGGCACTGCGCCGGCTCGGTCAGCAGCCCGCCATCGCCGAGTTCGGCGCGCAGGGCTGCAAGTTGGATGCCGGGCAGCGTGTTCATGGCGCGATGGTAGTCTCAGCCGGCCTCGAAGGCATTCTTGATCCACTCGATGCGCGGGGCCTGCGCCGATCCGTCCACCGCCACCACGTCGAAGCGGCACGGACAGTTGCCGAGTTTCGGGTTGGCGGCGAGGAAGCATTGCGCGGCCAGCGCGAGCTTGCGTTGCTTGCCGGCATCCACCGACAGCGCACTGCCACCGAAGCCGCCGGCGCGGCGGTAGCGCACTTCCACGAATACCAGGCTCTGGCCGTCGCGCATCACCAGATCGATCTCGCCGACGCGGTAGCGCGCGTTGGCTGCGATCAGCGTCAACCCGGCCGCTTCCAGATGGGCGCGCGCCTGCGCCTCGAAACCCACGCCGGTGGCGTGGCGATCCGGGACGGGCGGGCGCGGCGACAACGCGGGATCACGGCGAGCCGGGCGAGGCCGGCTCGATCTGCAATGCGTCGTCCTGCACCGCGCGCGGCCGCCCGCTGGCGAACACCGCCCAGGCGCTGTCGCGCGCCACGTTGCCCAATCCGTCCAGATGCAAGGTGCCGGTGGCGCCTTCGACGCTGGATTGCGGGCTGACGGACAGGGCTTCCATGTACCCCGACAGCCGATACGCATCGGCGCCGAAGGCGAACAGGCGCGCACCGCCGCCGCGCGCCGATGGCAGTTTGCCGCCAAGCGTGCTCGCATCGGGCAAGCCGTTGACCGGGTGCAACAGCCACGCCAGTTCCGGATACTGGATGCCGTTGAGTTCCTGATCCAGCCGCGGATTGCCGCCTCCGGACAAGATCAGCGAAGTCGCCAGTCGCGGCACTGTGCGGTAGCCATCCACCGGCAACTGCGCGGCCAGCATCCGTGCCGCCGGGGCCTTGAGGGCGATGAAGATGGCGTCGTACTGATCGCCGGCCTTGGCCAGCGTATCCTTGAGCAGCGGGCCGTAGTCCGGGCCGTTGTCGGCGATGGTGGCCTGCGCGGCGATGGTTCCGCCCTGTTGCGTGTAGGCATCGCGAAATGCGGCCAGCGCGCGGCTGGCGTTGTCGTCGCGGGCGGAAAATACGATCGTGCGCAGCAGGTGCTGATGCACGAGCCGATTGGCCGCCGCCACGCCCTCATCCTCGGGTGCCAGCGAGAAGCTGTCGCTGCCCGGCGGCGCGGGCTGCACGCTGCGATTGAGCGCCAGCACCGGCACTGGCATGTCGCGCTGCTGGAACAGCGCCGTCACCTGCTCGCGCCCGAGCGGGCCGACCACGAAATCGCAGCCGTCGGCGACCGCCTTGCGGTAGGCGTCCACCGCCCCGCCGGCGCTCTCGGAGCTGTCGTAGAACTTCACTTCCGGGCGACGGCGTTGTTCGGTGTAGTAGGCGGTCATGAACCCATCGCGCACCGCCGCACCGGCGATGGCGACCGAGCCGGTGGTCGGCAGCAGCAGGCCGATTTTCAGCGGCGGGCGGTAGCCGTCCTCGTCGGCTGGCGGGCGCTCCGGGTGCAACATCGCCATCGCCCCGGTCAACGGATGCGGCAGCGGCAGCCCGCGCGCGAGCAACGCCCGTGCGGCATCCGGATACAGCGGGTGCCCGGCTGGCAACGCGGCCGCGCCTTGCGCCAGCGCGGCGTTGTCCAGGCCTTGCAGCAGCTTGCGGATTTGCAGATGGGTCGCCGCGGCCTGTTGGCGCGGCTCCAGCGGTACGAGCAGGGACAGCGACACCGCCGCGCCGAAGCGATCACCGTTGGCTTCCAAAGCACGCGCCCGCGCGCGCTGCCAGCGCGCGGCGATATCGCCGGGGATCAGCGCCTGATTGCCGCCCAGATCGCTCACCGCCTGTGCCGCGTGGCCATCGGCAATCGCGAACTCGGCGCGCAGCAGGCGAAACCGCAGCGCGTCTTCGCCGGCCAGTCGGCGCGGATCGACCAGCGCGAAATCGCGCCGTGCCGCGAGGTGATCGCCGGCCACTTCCCACGCATTGGCCGCGCGCAGCGCCAGCAGGCTGTGCAGCGCGCCTTCGGCCATCGGCAACTGCGCCTCGTAGGCGCGTGCCGCCTCGCGGGCGTGGCCACCGGCGAGCATCTGGTCGGCGGCATGGACTTGCGGCGGAGGCGGCGCCGACACGTCGCCGACGCTGGCGCAGCCGGCGAAGGCCAGGGCGAGGAACAGCGGAAGGATGCGTTTCATGCGCAAGCCGTGCATTTGGGCGATGACGCTGGAATGATACCCGCAAGGCGCAGCGGGCCGCTGGCCGGCGCCGGGCGGCGGGAGGAAAACTGCAGTGACGACCCAGGCCGTGACGACGACTGCCGGAACCTTGTACGTGGTCGCCACCCCGATCGGCAACCGCGGCGATATCTCGCCGCGCGCGCTGCAAACCCTGCGCGCCGTGGATGCGATCTGCTGCGAGGACACCCGCCACAGCCGCCCGCTGCTGGCCGAGCATGGCATCGAACGGCCCTTGCTGGCGCTGCACGATCACAACGAGGACGCCATCGCCGCGCGCATGGTCGAACGCTTGCTGGCCGGCGACAACCTCGCGCTGATTTCCGACGCCGGCACGCCGCTGGTGTCCGACCCCGGCTTTCGCCTCGTGCGCGCCGCCCGCGCCGCCGGCGTGCGCGTGAGCCCGCTGCCGGGCGCGTGCGCCGCGATCGCCGCGCTGTCGGTGGCCGGATTGCCGTCCGATCGCTTCGTGTTCGAAGGCTTCCTGCCGGCCAAGTCCGCCGCGCGCCGCGCGCGGCTTGCCGAACTGGCCTCCGAGCCGCGCACGTTGGTGTTCTACGAATCCTCCCATCGCATCGCCGAGATGCTGGACGACGCCCGCGCCGCGTTCGGCGATGCCCGCCCGGCCGCGCTCGCCCGTGAACTGACCAAACTGTTCGAAACCATCCTCGACGGCAACCTCGCATCGCTGCATGCGCGTGTCGTCGCGGACGCCGATCAGCGAAAAGGCGAGTTCGTGGTAATGGTTGCCGGGGTTGGCGATGACGCCGATGCGAAGTTGCGCGAAGGCCGGCGCCTGTACGCCAAACTCTGCCAATACCTGCCGCCGTCGCAGGCCGCCAAGCTGGCGGCGGAGATTAGCGGCGCGCCGCGCAAGGGGCTGTACGGATCAGAGGACTGAGGACAGAGGACTGAGGACTGAACGGCGTCGCCCGACCTGCCAACGATTGGCGGGGCGTCAGCCAGTTCCAAGTGGCAGATACAGTGCTTGTGAGGTCGCGGCGGTATCGCGGAACCCATAAGCGCGATAGAAGCTGGCCGCTTTCTCGTGCAGCGCATCCACCAACAACACGCGCACGCCCATTTGCGTGCGCAGCGTCAGGCAACGCGCCACGGCATGCGCCAGCAGGTAATCGCCGTGCCCTTTGCCTTGCTCGCAGGCCGCCACTGCCAACCGACCCATGCGCACAGCGGGCACGGGGTAGGCCGGCAAGCGCTTGCGGTCGACCTCCAGCAGGTCCGTCAGCAGCAGTTGCGCGGCCGACAGGCTGTAATAGCCGATGATGTGGCTCGGTTGTACATCGTCTACCAGCACGTGCGTCGTGCTGATGCCGTCGCGGCGGTGCTGCGCGGCTTGCCGGCGCAGGTAGGCGTCCAACGTGGGCTCGCCGCAGGCGAAGCGGTCGCGGTCATGCCGCTTGGGCTCGAGCGGCTCGACGGCGAGCACGTTTCGGGTCGCCGTCGATCAGGCGCGGCCGACGCGGGCGAGCGCTTTCTTCAGGCGGGCATTGGGCAGGAAGGGCGCATCGAGCACCTTGAGGAAACGCCGGGATTCCTCCGCCGACAGGGTGACGGTCAAATTGGCCGCCATGACGCTGTCGGCCTCGCGCAGCACCGCATCGCGCACGAACGCCGACAGCGCCACGCCGCGCAAGTCGGCGGCGCGGGCGATGCGCGCCTTGTCGGCACGGTTCAGGCGAAGGTCGAGGCGGGCGGCGGCGCTGGTCATGACGGATCTCCTTGTACGGAATGTTACCGTACATTACGGGCAATCGCCACATCTGTTGAACGGTGGCCAGAGCCGTACCCTCAGCCTCCCTCAGCGTTCGACCAACAACGCGTGGTCGGTGGCACTGATAGGCCCAATCGCTCGGTTGCTTTTTGGCAATCCTTCAATGTTGCCGTCAATCGCGATCGCTATCGATGGCCTTGATCATGAGGCGAATCTCCTCAAGAAGAGGGACGATGATTTTGGCTTGGGTGTCCTGCTCGCTTTTCAGTTCGACGAGAGGCACTACCCGCGCCACGAGAAAGTCGTGATCCTTGGCCTTCCATCGTGCCGGGTTCGACTGGTCTTGTGCCCAAAGCTCGTCATCGTCATCGTCATCGTCGTCGTCGTCCGACTTGGTGGTCAGATAGCGTTCGTCGAGCTGGAACTCCTCGCATTCCCACGGATCGCAACTTTTCTGTGCGCCAAGAAGGATGGCGACATGCGGGAAAAA
This sequence comes from Pseudomonadota bacterium, assembly GCA_018241125.1. GTDB lineage: Bacteria > Pseudomonadota > Gammaproteobacteria > Xanthomonadales > Xanthomonadaceae > SZAS-103. The sequence continues at coordinate 101,743 of JAFEEL010000033.1, forward strand.
CGCTTCATCGGCGGCCGCGTCGTTCGGCGCCAGACTGATCTGGAATCCACCGTAGGCGATCGGCGCGGGCCGCCCCTTCTTGCCGATCCTGTGAACCTCGAACGTGTCCAGGACTGAGCGAGTGATCGACGCGTTGTCGTCCTCGCAACAATCTATACTGGCCTTATAGTTGGAAATCTTGACTCCGAGATCCTTCGCGCCGCTGGCGTTGATTGCCTGTTCCTTCAAGGTCTTCTGTAGTGCGTCGATCTGCTGCCAGACTTGTTCCAGGAATCTGAATGCCTGGGTAATGGCGATGGACTGTTCGTTGATGGCTTCGTTTGTCATGGGGTTTCTCCTGTTGTCCGATGCTGTGTCGATGAGTATTTCCATGGGCCTCGCATTGGCGGCGATCGCCATGCCGTCGTGAGCAGCATTGCTTCGCCGATGTCGATCAGTCTTCGCCCGAAGCGCCACGGTTCTTTGCTCTGTCTCGTGATGGTGAGGACGCGTGGAAGCTCAGGCCAGAAGAATTTGCGATGGAACATCCATGCGGATCGTTTCCGGCCCATGGTGCTCGTGTACTGGATGTCGCAGAAGCCGCTGAACAACGATTCCCCGAGGCAGTCCATGAACTGCCGCACATCGTCTGCCCACCGCTTCAGCCCGGCGCCTTCGTCGGAAGTTCTGGCGGCGTTACTCGACACGCGCGCAATTGCGGCGACACTTGCCAAACGCGAAAAACTCGACCAGGTCAGGTTCGCCAGCCGTGAGCGATGCTTGGTGTCGTACGACAGACTGGCCAAGTCTTGCGGTTCCCTCGTCAGGAAGATGTGCCAAGTGAGATGGACGTCCCGTGAACCGTCTTTCCGGGCAGCTTCCCATTGTTTGACCAATTGCCGGTCGCCGGATAAGCCTGAACTCCATTTGGCTTCGATAATGATCCTCATCGTCGATCCCGACCCATCGCGACGCGAACAGCGCACAACGAGATCGGGTTCGATCCGTCCGCCATCGGCGATGTTCGGCCAAAAGTCGATGCTGCATGTATCCATGCCCGCAAAATTATCGTGCGGAAACCTGTCGTTCAACACCGCCAGAAAGACGCCGATGCGATCGCCATGGCCGAGGTAGCGCAGCGGCCCGAAGACCGCAGAGACTATGTCATCCTCGTAGCGAGGAGATTCACGTCGGTTCTTGTGTCTGATCCAAGAGGTCAACACGGTCGTCCCTTCTGTCATGTTGGCGTCGAGTGCGGGAATTCGTCGTCGCGGTCATTCAGTCGACTATCAAACGCCTGCGCCTTGGAGTCTGCGACAAGCATAGGGCAACGACGTCGCGCTCGCAGGATGCGTTCGTCGGTCGGCGCATCGACCAGCGTGAAGGTCTTGCGGGCTCGATGCCGCATCCGTGATGGTGCAGGCAAGCGTCATATTCCCGTGTCCACGCCCACATATCTGGACACGCCATGGACAGGCCCGCCGAACCGACCGGAAACGATCCGAAAGGCCTCCGCGAAAAATTTCTCGGCGTCCTTCCAGTCATCCGAAGCTCCGCAGTTGCCGTGGCTTTCGCCGTCATACACACACAAAAAATGGGGTGCTTCACTGAAATCTCCAAAAATCGCGCTGGTTTCCGAAGCGACGAAGTACACCGGCTTCAGGGTCGCGATCTCGAACACGCCCAGCAGAAAGGCGTACTTCACCATTCCGACTTGCTCGATGGTGTCCCACATCGAGATGAAGTGCCGATCACCGAGCGTTCCACTTGCGATGCAGCGCTTGTCGCCCAAAAGTGGCATCAAAAACTTGGTCATTGCGGGTCTCCGGGTTACACGCTGCGTGGTTGTATTTGCCCCGGCCATCGTCAGCGTTAGCGATGGGGCGGGTTCGCCGGCACGATCGAACCGTTGAACGTCAACGACCTGCGCGCAGGATCGATCTGCGGCACGTCGACATGGTCGGTTTCCCGTTGCAGCGCGGCGCACCGGCCGTCGTCGAGTTCAGGGTTCACTGCCGTGGCATCTGCCAGGGCGCCGGCGGTGGCGTCGGGTGTTCCGCAGCGTGCTTCGCGATCTGCGCCAGCAGCGCATTGCTGCGCTCGATGGCGTCGCGGATGGCGCCCAGCTTGGACTTGATGCCGAAGATCGCCGTCGGCAGGAATACCCATTCGATGGCCAGGGCGATGCCGAGACCCACGGCAAAGGGGCCGTAGTTCTGGATGATCTGGTGGATGGTGTCGGAATCCATGGTCGATCCTTCCGGTTGGTGGATGGTGCTTCAGTCGCGCACGGTGAAGCCGATCGCGCGATGGCGGACTTCGGGTTTGAGCGCGACTTCCGCCGCCAGCCGCTGCACGAAGGGGGCCGGTTCGGGCGGCTCGCCGGTGACCCGGAACTGCCGCAGCACGTTGGCGAAATCGCCGGGCGTGAGGTGGTTCAGGCGGTCGAGCGTGGCCAGCGTGGCGGCGGGCAGGTCGCCATCGGCGATGCCGCAAATGCGCGCCAGCAGGGCGCTGCGCTGGTCGCGGCGCAGGCAATCGAAGCGCACCTTGAAGTCGAAGCGCCGCAGCGCCGCGGCATCGAGGGTGTCCACGAGGTTGGTGGAGGCCACGAACAGGCCGTCGAAGGCTTCCATCTGGGTGAGCAGTTCGTTGACCTGGGTGACTTCGAAATTGCGCTGCGCACCGGTGCGTTCGCGCAGGAAGCCGTCGGCCTCGTCGATCACCAGGATCGCGCCGTCGTCGCGGGCCTGCTCGAAGGCGGCGCTGATGTTCGCTTCGGTTCCGCCGACATACATGTCGAGCAGGTCGGACGCGCGGCGCACGAGCACCGGCTGGTCGAGCACGCGCCCGAGGTGGTGCGCGTAGGCCGTCTTGCCGGTGCCCGGCGCGCCGTACAGGCACAGGCGGGCGGCGGGGCGTGTGCGCAGCGCCTGCGCCAGTGCCGACAGGTCACGGTCGGCGTTGAGAAAGGCCGGGTCGTAATGGCCCGGCAGCGCGACGACCGGCCGCACGCGCGGATGGCCCATCGCCAGCAGCGAGGATTGCACGATGCCCTCGACCTGCGCATCGCGTTGGGCCACATCGCCGGCACCCAGCGCGCGCGTCACCCGTGCGGCGCGCTCGACCTGCGCGGGCGCCAGCACCGGGATGGCGCTCAGGCGCTCGGCGCAGGCTTCGGAAATGTCGCCGCGGCGGAAGTAGCGGTCGATCATCCGCCGCCGCACCGCGCGGCCGGGCATGCGGAACTCCACGACCAGATCGAAACGGCGCACGAAGGCCGGATCCAGACCTCCGATCTGGTTGCACGCCCAAAATGCGGGCACCGGGTTGGTTTCCAGCGTCTCGTTGATCCAGCTCTTGCGCAGCGATTCCGGATTGCGCCGCGTGCGGATCAAGCGTAGGCCCGGGATATCGCAATCGGCATCGCCGCCGAACACGTCCTCCACCTCGTCGAACAACAGCAGTTGTCCGCGACGCTGCGACAGGATGCGTTGGCAGACCGCGAACGCACCGAAGCGCCGCGCCCCGCTGACCGGATCGCCATCGTCGTCCTCGTTGGGCACTTCATACAGCGTCGTGCCCAGTGCGGCGGCGCAACTGCGCACGAACTGGGTCTTGCCGGTGCCCGGCGCGCCGTGGATCAGCACGTTGACGCCGCGTTGGTTGCGCTCGAGCGCCTGTCGCAGGTAGGCGACGACGACCTCGGTCTGCGCGACGTGGGCGAAGTCGGACAGGTTCAGCGTCGCTTTCGGCGGACGACGCAGCAGGTGGCGCAGCAAGCGCTCGGCGCTCAACCGGGGCGCGGTGAGCAACGTCACCCAACGCGTCGTGACCATGCACGGCAGAGCTCGTTCGAGGATTTCGTCGAGGTTGATGTTTTCGAACAACCCGCACAGGCGCAACATGCGGCCCTCCGCGAGCAGGCGCTGTGCGCGCGCCTGCGTCACCCCGGCGGCATCGGCAATGAAGGTCAAGCGCTCGGAGGGGCGGCGAGCCACCAGCCGGAAAAAGTCGCGGAACAACTCGGCTTCCGGGGTGAACAGCGTGGCGATGCGCAACAGCGCTTGCTCGTCGCGATTGAGCCCGATCAAATCGCCCATTGTGCCGATGTTGCGCGCAAGCACGGACTGGCGTGGTTTGCGCGCACGCTGCAATCGCTGCAATTGCAGAACTAGCGCCCGATCCAATTGCGCGGCGGTCATCGGGGTGGCGGGGTGGGCGTCTTCGAGTCCGAACAGAGCCAACACATCCAAGTCTCGACACACGCCGTCGCTGGTGACGATTGATTTCGCCCACTTGCGTTTCACCATCTGCCGCAGCACGACTTCGATCATTTCGCGGTGCACGCCAGACTTGATCGGAGTTGGCTTGAAGCGCGGGGGCTCCGACAGTGGGGCTTCCAACCGCGGCTTGCCGATGACCAACTTGCCGTTGGTCACCAGGCCGTCGCCGGTGTCGTCGCCCGGCTCGTAGATGAGGGTGCACATTGGGAGCGTCGTGGTCATGGCGGTATCCGGCGGTTTGGATGGTGCCATCTTCCCATTTAAATACGACAAAACATGTCGTATGTGAGCAAAGAATACGACGTGTGTTGTCGAATCCGGGTAGCTACGCTAGCGTTGTCCGGAAGCCGGAAGCCGGAAGCCGGAAGCCGGAAGCCGGAAGCCGGAAGCCGGAAGCCGGAAGCCAAGCCGCCCGAGCCCGCCATGACCGACGCCATTGCCACCCAGATCGAACTGTTGAGCCGGATTCCCGCCCACCCGCGCAGGGCGAGCGTGGCGCAGATCGAGCAGGGCTTGCGCGACGCGGGGTATGCGATCGGCCGGCGCACCATCGAGCGGCACCTGCTCAACTTGTCGCGGCGGTTTGCGATCGTGCGCTCGCCGGGCAAGCCGGCCGGCTGGAGCTGGCGCGAAGGCACGCCGTCGCTGCGCCTGCCGGGTTTCGACCAAGGCACGGCCTTGACCTTGCATCTGGTCGAGCGCCACCTGGCCGAACTGCTGCCGCCGGGCGTGCGCCAGCAGCTCGAACCGGACTTCGCGCAGGCGCGGGCGGCGCTGGATCGCCTGCCTGATGCCGCCACACGGCGCTGGGCGCAGCGGGTGGCGGTGGTGCCCAGCGGCCCGCCGCTGTTGCCGCCGGAGGTGGACGCGCAGGTGCGCGCGGTGGTGTTCGCGGCGCTGCTGGCCGGCCGCCAGTTCGCCGCCGACTATCGCGCGGCGGAGGCGGCCGATGCCAAACGCTACCGCTTCCACCCGCTGGCGCTGGTGTGGCGCGAGGGCGTGTTCTACCTGCTGGCGACGCTGTTCGATTACGGCGACGTGCTGCAGTTCGCCTTGCATCGGATGACCAACGCGCTGGCGCTGGCCGACGCGGCGGTGGAGCCGGAAGGCTTCGACTTGCAGCGCCACATCGGCGACGAACGCCAGTTCGATTTTCCCGAAGGCCCGCCGGCGCGCATCGACCTGCACGTGGACGACTGGCTGGCGCGGTACCTCTCGGAGCGGCGGCTGGCCGGCGATCAGGTGATCATGCCGCTGCGCGGGCAGCCACGCTTGCGGGTGAGCGCCACCGTGCCGCTGAGTGCGGCGCTGCGCTGGTGGCTGCTGAGCATGGGCGCACACGTGGAGGTGCGCAAACCGGTGCGTCTGCGCAACGCGATGGCGCGGGACGTGGCGGCGATGGCGGCGGCCTATCGGTCGCCGCGCGTGCGCAGGCCGACTGCATGAGCGCGCGCGGTTTGCGCACCGGCCAAGCGGGCGGCGGCGGCACCGAGGAAACGACTCGGGTTGCCTGTCTACGGTTCCGGATGCAGTTTGCCACGCACGTGAAGTTGTTGCTCAAATGAGGTACAATGTCGCAACGTTCGGATGGAGTGACGAGTCATGCCCGCAACCGCATTCGTGCGCGCACGGATCGATGAAGATCTCAAGGATCAGGCCACCGAAATCCTCGCGGCGCTGGGCCTGACGGTGTCGGATTTCGTGCGGATCGGGCTGACCAAAGTCGTGCACGAGCGCGGGCTGCCGTTCGCGATGCGGGTGCCCAATGCGCTCACCGCCAAGACCTTGGCCCGGAGCGAACGCGGGGAAGACCTGCATCGTTTCGAAAGCTCCAAGGCGATGTTCGAGGATCTGAACATCTGATGCGCACGCCCGTCGTCTCGGGCCAGTTCAAGCGCGATCTGCGCACCCAGCAAAAGCGCGGCAAGGACATGGCGAAGTTGCGCGCCTTGATGGAGTTGTTGATTGCTGCCAGCCCGTTACCTGCGAGCTATCTGGATCATCCGCTGAAGGGATCGTGGCGCAGTTTTCGTGACGCGCACATCGAGCCGGATTGGCTGTTGATCTACAAGATCGACGCCGGCAGCATGCGCTTCGAACGTACCGGCCGGCATGCCGACCTGTTCGAGGAATGACGACGTGTAGCGTGTATCCGCACTGCCATGCGGCTTTGGGTGCACGTGGCCGGAGCGCTCGCGCGACCACTGTCTTCTGTCCTGTGTCCTCTGTATTCTGATCATGGCGGAGCCGGCCAGACAGTCGCGTCATCCCATCGCAAGACGGGATGCCGAGGAAAGTCCGGGCTCCACAGGGCACGGTGCCAGGTAACGCCTGGGCGGCGCGAGCCGACGGAAAGTGCAACAGAAAGATACCGCCGAACGGCCTCGCCACCCCTGTGCTTCCAGCGTTCGAAGAAAGTGGACTTGGCGTCGCGCAGCGACGATCAAGTCCCATTCGAGATCGGGTACGGAAGCAGAGGGGTGGCGAGGTGCGTGGCAAGGGTGAAATGGTGCGGCAAGAGCGCACCGCGAGCCTGGCAACAGGCCGGCACGGCAAACCCCACCGGGAGCAAGGCCAAATAGGGTCCTCATGGCGCGGCCCGCGTCGGGACCGGGTAGGCTGCTTGAGTTCAGCGGTGACGCTGCGCCTAGAGGAATGACTGTCCACGACAGAACCCGGCTTATCGGCCGGCTCCGCTTTTCAGAGGACAGAGGACAGAGGACAGAAGCCGGCGAGCGCTGTGAGGAGCCTGCCCGCAGCCGTTGCTGTGGGGTCAGAGCTGTTTTGGGTGGGAGCGGCCTGCGGCGATGCGTGTCTGGATCGGGCCGAGGACGGCCCTCCCGCAATATCGGGCCTAGGACGGCCCTCCCGCAATATCGGGCCTAGGACGGCCCTTCCACAATGCTGGCCTCGCCAGAACTTCCCATCGCGTGGCGCAAACGCCGCCCTGACAGGCTGTTGAAATTCACCGGCGCACGCCTCGCCATTGCGCTCTCAAGCAGGTGCCGTGCCGTACGCGCAGACTGAGGCGGCGCATTTTTGCTGCAACGCAGCGTGAAGTGCCTGGTTGCGGTGGGTCGATCCAGTCGCCACCGAACCACTGAATTTTTGCAAATTCAGACAAAACAACACGTAGTGGATAACTCTTGAAGCAGTCTCTGAAGATTGCTGCAAGTCCTTGCCGTGCTTGGAAAAAATAATCGCGAAACCTGTTGACAAGCCTGTGCGTGGTTCCTATCGTGGCGGCTTGTGGGGAAACCGGGTTTTTTGTGGGTTTCTCGCCTAGAATGATCCGACTTCGGATGGTTCGCTAACCGAGCGCGAGCAGGGCATGTTCCAGGGCGAAACCGCCATCACCATCGACGACAAGGGCCGGCTGGCGATCCCCACCGGTTACCGCGAGGCGGTCGCGCGCGAGTGCGGCAATCGTCTGGTCATCACCTACAACCCGTTCGATGCCGGTTGCCTGTACCTGTACCCGCTGGCGGCGTGGGAAGCGCTGCGCGATCAGGTCAATGCGCTGCCGCGTGCCAAGGCGGTCAACCGCATGTTGCAACTCAAGCTGGTCGGCGCGGCCAGCGTGGTCGAGCTCGACGGCAGCGGCCGCGTGAGCGTGCCGGCCAGCCACCGCGCGGCGATCGGCATCGAGAAAAAAGCGGTGCTGCTGGGCATGGGCGACAAGTTCGAGCTGTGGAGCGAGCAGGCGCATCACGCGCAGATCCGGCAAACGCTGTCGGATCAGGACATGGGCGCCGACTTGCTCGATCTGAAACTGTGACCGGGGCTGGCGCGGACGCGAGCCACGTCCATCTCCCGGTGTTGTTCGCGCAGGTCATGGAAGCGTTGCGCGTGCGCGAAGACGGAACCTACCTCGATGGCACGTTCGGCCGCGGCGGCCACGCCCGCGGCGTGTTGCAACGTTTGGGAACCAAGGGACGGCTGCTGCTGATGGACAAGGATCCCGAGGCGATCGCGATGGCCCGTGCGCAGTTCGGCGCCGATCCGCGCGTGGCCGTGCGCCACGGCAGCTTCGCGCAACTGGCGCAGTGGGATGCCACCGCCGATGGGCTGGATGGCGTGCTGCTGGATCTGGGCGTGTCCTCGCCGCAGCTCGACGATGCGCAGCGCGGCTTCAGCTTTCGCGCCGACGGCCCGCTGGACATGCGCATGGACAACGCAGGCGGCGAATCGGCCGCGCAGTGGCTGGCGCGTGCCGACGAGCGCGACATCGCCGACGTGCTGTGGAACTACGGCGAGGAGCGCATGAGCCGGCGCATCGCGCGCGCCATCGTCGCCGCGCGGCAGGTCGCACCGATCGAGCGCACCGCGCAACTGGCCGAGCTGATCGCCTCGGTGGTCGGTCGCGGCGCACAAGCCATCCACCCGGCCACCCGCAGCTTCCAGGCCATCCGCATCTTCATCAACCGCGAACTGGACGATCTGGAAGCCGGCTTGGCTGCTGCGCACCAGCGCCTGCGCGCCGGCGGGCGACTGGCCGCAATCAGCTTCCATTCGCTGGAAGATCGCATCGTCAAGCGCTTCATCGCCGGCCACGCCAAGGCACCGGCTGGCGACCGCCGGCTGCCGGTCGCGCCGGCGTTCACGCCGAGCCTGCGCGCGTTGGGCGGCGACATCCACGCCGATCCGGCCGAACTGGCCGCCAACCCGCGCTCGCGTTCGGCGGTGCTGCGGGTGGCCGAAAAATTGGGCGGAGGGCAGCCATGAGGCTCGGCGCGGTGTTCCTCGTGCTGCTGATCGTGGCCACCATCGCCAGCGCCACCGCGGTGGTGTACGCCCGGCAAATGCATCGCCAGCAGTTCATCGCGCTCAACACCCTGCAGCGCGAGCGCGATGACCTCAACATCGAGTTCGGCAAGTTGCAGCTCGAACAGGCCACCTGGGCCGAGAACAACCGCGTCGAGCAGATCGCCACCGGCAAGCTGGGCATGGTCTATCCCAACAGCAAGGACGTGGTGGTGGTGCGCCCATGAACCGCCCCCGCCCGCACCTGCCCGACGAAACTCCCGGCAGCGACGGCCCGCAGCCGCCGCGCGCGCGCCGCCGTCACGCCGGCCTGCGCACGCGCCTGCTGTTCGTCGGCGGTTTCATGGGGCTGGCGGCGCTGGCGCTGGTGGCGCGGGCGGTGGACTTGCAGTTCATCGACCGTGATTTCTACCAAGCGCAGGGCGATCAGCGCTTCTTGCGCGAGGTGCCCATCGCCACCACCCGCGGCATGATCACCGACCGCAACGGCGAGCCGTTGGCGATCTCCACCCCGGTCGAATCGATCTGGGCCAACCCCGAGGAGCTGGCGACCCACGAGGACAAGTACGCCACTCTGGCCACGGCGCTGGGTATTCCGCTGGCCGACCTGAAGGACAACCTCGACAAGCATGCCGGCAAGGAGTTCGTGTACCTGCGCCGGCACATGGATCCGGATTCGGCCGAGGCGGTGGTCGCGCTGAAGATCCCGGGCATCTACGCGCAGCGCGAATACAAGCGTTATTACCCGCTGGGCGAGGTGATGGCGCACATCCTGGGCTACACCAACATCGACGATCACGGTCAGGAAGGGGTGGAGCTGGCCTTCGACGACTGGCTGTCGGGCACCCCCGGCGTGAAGAAGGTGATCCGCGACCTGCACGGGCGCTTCGTGGAAAACGTCGATCTGGTCAAGCCTGCGGTGCCCGGGCGCGATCTGGCGCTGTCGATCGACCGCCGCCTGCAATACCTGACCTACAAGGAACTGGCCGAAGGCATCCGCAAGAACAACGCCGAGGCCGGCAGCGCGGTGATCATGGACGTGCGCACCGGGGAAATCCTGGCGATGGCGAACCTGCCCTCGTACAACCCCAACGCGCGCACCGACAACCGCCCGAGCGCGCACCGCAATCGTTCGGTCACCGACGTCACCGAGCCCGGCTCGGTCATGAAGGCCTTCACCATCGCCTCGGCGCTGGAAACCGGTCTGGTCACACCCGACACCAAGTTCGACACCAATCCCGGGTCGATGGAGCTGTCCGGGCACACCATCCACGACACCCACAACCACGGGGTGCTCACCGTCACCGGCATCATCACCAAGTCGTCCAACGTCGGCGCGGCCAAGCTGTCGTTGCTGATGACCCCGGCGCAGATGTACGACGTGTTCACCCGCTTCGGCTTCGGGCATCCGACCGGCAGCGGCTTCCCGGGTGAGTCGGGCGGCGTGTTGCCCAACGGCAGCGTGTGGTCGACCATCCAGAAGGCCACCATCGCCTACGGCTACGGCGTGTCGGTGACCGCGCTGCAACTGGCGCGCGGCTACGCGGCGATCGGCAACGGCGGGCGGCTGGTGACGCCGAGCTTCGTCAAGGGCGGTGCCGGCCCGAGCAAGGCCGTGCTCGATCCGCACATCGCCAGTGAAATCATGGCGATGCTGGAAACCGTGGTCACCCCGCAGGGCACCGCGCCGCAGGCTGCGGTGCTCGGCTACCGGGTCGCCGGCAAGACCGGCACCGCGCGCTACTCGGGCACGCATGGTTACTCGAACATCTACGACAGCGTGTTCGTCGGGCTGGTGCCGGCCAGCCGCCCGCGGATGGTGATGGTGGTGATGATCCACAACCCGAAGGGCTCGGTGTATTACGGCGGTCTGGTGTCGGCGCCGGTGTTCGGCAAGGTCATGGACGGCGCGCTGCGCCTGCTCGACGTGCCGCCGGACAACATCGCCCAGTGGTACGCCGAAAAGCCGGCCGCGCCAGCGGCCGCGCCGGGCAGCAATGGCGTGCCGCTGGAAGGCGACCTGCCACCGGACGTGACCGCGCCGGCGCAGCCGGCGACCAAGCCCGACGCGAGCGGGGCACGCGCACGATGACGCCGTCGGCCCGCCACGTGCCGATGCCGCTGGCGCAGGTGCTGGCCGGCGTGGCCACCACCGGGCCGATCCCGGACGTGGCCGTTTCCGGCATCGGTCTGGACAGCCGTGCGGTGCGCGCTGGCGATGCGTATTTCGCACTGGCCGGTGCCAAGGCGCATGGGCTGCATTTCGCGCAGGCGGCGCTGGATGCGGGCGCGGCGGCCATCGTGTTCGAGGCACCGGCGCCGGCCGGGGTCGCGGTTCCCGCCGAGGCGGTGGGCGTGAGCGGTTTGCGCGCGCAACTGGGTGGCATCGCCGATCGCTACTACGGGCAGCCGTCGCAGGCGTTGGTGGTGGTCGGCGTCACCGGCACCAACGGCAAGACCTCGTTCGTGCAACTGTTCGCGCAGGCGCTCACGGTCGATGGTGGGGTTGCCGGCAGCATCGGCACGCTGGGCGCTGGATTGCACGGCCAGATCGTCGCCGGCGAGCGCACCACCCCGGACGTGATCGCGGTGCACGGCCTGCTGGCGCAGTTGCGCGCTGCCGGTGCCACCCACGTGGCGATGGAAGTGTCCTCGCACGCGCTCGATCAGGGCCGGGTGGATGCGGTCGCGTTCGACGTGGCGGTGTTCACCAACCTCACCCGCGACCATCTGGATTACCACGGCTCGATGGACGCCTACGGCGCCGCCAAGGCCAAACTTTTCGCGTGGCCGTCCTTGCGTGCGGCGGTGGTCAACCTCGACGATGCGTTCGGCGCGCAACTCCACGCGCAACTGCCGGCATCGATGGGTCGGATCGGTGTGAGTTCGCGCGGCGTCGAAGGCGCCACCCTGCGCGCCGAGAACATCCATCTGGACACCCGCGGCATCGTGTTCGATCTGGTTGTGGATGGCGTGCGCCAGCGCGTGGATTCGCCGCTGGTGGGGCGCTTCAATATCGACAACCTGCTGGCGGTGGCCGGTGCCTTGCTGGCGCTGGATTGGCCGCTGGCGCGCATCGCCGCCGTGCTGCCCCGGCTGCAACCGGTGCACGGGCGCATGAACCGCGTCGGCGGTGATGGCCGCGCGCCGCTGGTGGTGGTCGATTACGCGCACACCCCCGACGCGCTGGAGCAGGCGCTGACCAGCCTGCGCGCGCACGCCGCGCACGAGCTGGTGTGCGTGTTCGGCTGCGGCGGCGACCGCGATCAGGGCAAGCGCCCGCAGATGGCCGCCATCGCCGAGCGCCGCGCCGACCGGGTGATCGTCACCGACGACAACCCGCGAAGCGAGGACGGCGACGCCATCGTCGCGCAGATCATGACCGGCTTCGTGCGCGCCGATCTGGTGCGCGTGCAGCGCGACCGCGCCGGCGCGATTGCCGATGCCATCGCCCACGCCCGCCCCGGCGACGTGGTGCTGATCGCCGGCAAGGGCCACGAGCCGTATCAGGAAGTGGCCGGGGTGCGCCATCCGTTCGATGACCTGCAACACGCGCGTGCGGCGCTCGCAGCACGCAATGCCCGCGCCGTGGCCGGGGGTGGGCGATGAGGCCGCTGGCGCTGACCGACATCGCCGCGTGGTGCCGCGCCGACCTGCGCGGCGGGCAGGCGTCCGATTGCATCGACGCAATCGCCATCGACACCCGCGCACTGGATGCGAGCGATGGCCGCAAGGTGTTGTTCGTCGCCCTGAAAGGCGAAAACCACGACGCCCACGACCACCTTTCTGCCGCCATCGCTGGCGGCGCAGCGGCGCTGTTGGTGGCGCGCGCCGTCGATGCGCCGATCCCGCAACTGCAGTGCGCCGACACCGGGCAAGCGTTGGGCGATCTGGCTGCTGGCGTGCAGCGCGGGCGCCCGGCCACGGTGCTGGCGCTGACCGGCTCCAACGGCAAGACCAGCGTCAAGACCTTGCTGCTCGGGATCTGCGAGCGCGCCGGGCGCGCCTACGCCAACCCCGGCAATCGCAACAACGAGGTCGGCCTGCCGCTGGCGGTGCTGGCCGCGCCCGAGGATGCGCAGTACGCGATCTACGAAATGGGTGCCGGCAAACCCGGCGACATCGCGTGGTTGACCGCGGTGGTACGCCCGGACGTGGCGTTGGTCAACAACGTCATGCCCGCGCACTTGGAGCGCATGGGCAGCCTGCTCGGAGTGGCGCAGACCAAGGGCGCGATCTATCAGGCGCTGCCGGCCGATGGTGCGGCCGTCATCAATGCCGACGACGCCTTCGCGCCGTATTTCGAATCTCTTGCCGGCGGTCGGCGGGTGCTGCGTTTCGGGCTGGAAGCCAGCGCCGAGATCACCGCCCGCAAGGTGGTTCTGCACGACGATTCCAGTGGCTTCGAGCTGGTCACGCCGCACGGCAGCGCCGACATCGCCCTGCCGCTGCCCGGTCGCCACAACGTGCGCAATGCGCTGGCCGCTGCGGCGATGGCGCTGGCCGCTGGCATCGCGCTGGATGCCGTGCGCGAGGGCCTGTGCCACGCCCGCCCGGTGCCCGGTCGGCAGATCGCGCACACCCTGCCCAATGGCGCGGTGCTGATCGACGACAGCTACAACGCCAATCCCGGCTCGGTGGAGGCGGCGATCGCTGCACTCGCCGCGACCGCTGGGCAGGCGTGGCTGGTGCTGGGCGACATGGCCGAACTGGGAGACGGCAGTCCGGCGCTGCACGCGCAAGTCGGCGCCAGCGCGCGCGCCAGGAAGATCGCCCGCTTGTACGCGGTCGGCCCGCTCAGCCGCGCCACCGCGACCGCGTTCGGCAGCGATGCTCGGCATTTCGAGGATCGCGACGCCTTGATCGCCGCCCTGCGCCACGACTTGCGGCCGGGCGTGCGGGTGCTGGTGAAAGGCTCGCGTGCCAGCGCGATGGATGGGGTCGTGGCCGCCCTGCTGGCCGATGCCGGCATCGCGAAGGAGCACGCCCATGCGTGATGCCTTCGCTGTGCTGGGTTCCGAGTCCCGAGTCCCGAGTCCCGAGTCCCAAGACCGCGGAGGCCAAGCCCATGCTGCTTGAGCTGACCCGCTGGCTGCATGGTCTGGACCGCGTGCAGTTCTTCGCGCTGTTCAACTACATCACCTTCCGCGGGATCATGAGCGCGCTCACCGCGCTGGCGTTGTCGTTGTGGATGGGCCCGTCGATCATCCGCCGGCTGGCGCAACTCAAGGGCGGCCAGCCGATCCGCAGCGACGGCCCGCAATCACACTTCTCCAAGAAGGGCACGCCAACCATGGGCGGCCTGCTGATCCTGGCCGCGATCGCGCTGTCCACGCTGTTGTGGGGCGACTTGCGCAACCGTTATGTGTGGATCGTGCTGGGCGTGCTGGTGGCCTTCGGCGCGATCGGCTGGCAGGACGACTGGATCAAGATCGTCAAGCGCGACCCCAACGGCATGCGCTCACGCACCAAATACGCGCTGCAGTCGGTGTGCGGGCTGATCGCCGCCGGCCTGTTGTACTGGGTGGCCAAGGACGACCCGGTGTGCGTGGCCTGCACCACGTTCTACATCCCGCTGGTGAAGGTGGTCGCCATCCCGTTGGGGCTGGGCTTCATCGGCGTGGCGTATTTGTGGATCGTCGGATTTTCCAACGCGGTCAACCTCACCGACGGCCTCGACGGGCTGGCGATCATGCCCTGCGTGCTGGTGGCTTCGGCGCTGGGCGCGTTCGCCTACCTGTCCGGTCACGCCGAGTTCGCCAAGTACCTGCAGATCCCGGCCATTCCGGGCGCTGGCGAGATGGTGATTTTTTGCGCAGCCATTGCCGGCGCGGGGCTGGGTTTCCTGTGGTTCAACACCTACCCGGCGATGGTGTTCATGGGCGACATCGGCGCGCTGGCGCTGGGTGCGGCGCTGGCCGCGGTGGCGGTGATCGTGCGCCAGGAACTGGTGCTGGCGCTGATGGGCGGCATCTTCGTGATCGAAACGCTGTCGGTGATGATCCAGGTGGCCAGTTTCAAGCTCACCGGCAAGCGCGTTTTCAAGATGGCGCCGATCCATCACCACTTCGAGCTCAAGGGCTGGCCCGAGCCGCGCGTGATCGTGCGCTTCTGGATCATCTCGGTGATGTTGGTTCTCGTCGGTCTGGCGACACTCAAGGTGAGGTGAGCCGATGAACATGCCGCAGCGTCATCCACCAATCGAAGCCACCGGCCAATCGCTCGCCGGCGGTCAGGCCCTGCGCGTGGAAGCCATCCGCGGTCGTTACGACCCGGTGCTGGCGGTGGTGGCAATCCTGATCGCGGGCTTTGGCATCGTGATGGTGGGTTCCAGTTCGATCGCCATCTCCGAGGGCCTCAAGCTCGGGCCGTTCTACTACCTGATCCGCCACGTGGTGTTTGTGCTCGCGGGCGTGGTCGGCGCACTCGTGCTGATGCGCACCGAACTGCGCTGGCTGGAACAGCGCAGTCGCTTCCTGCTGATCTTGTGCTTCCTGTTGCTGGCCGCGGTGTACCTGCCGGGCGTGGGCCGCACCATCAACGGCGCCAAGCGCTGGTTGAATCTGGGGGTATCCAACTTTCAGGCGGTCGAGGCGGTCAAGCCGATGCTGATCATCTGGCTGGCCAGTTATCTGGCGCGTTACCGCGAAGACATCGCCCAGCGCTGGTGGCCGATGCTCAAGCCGGTAGGCATCGCGGTGGCGCTGGTGGCGATGTTGCTGGCGCAGCCCGACTTCGGCTCGGCCTCGCTGATCCTGGCGGTGACCGGCGGCATGTTGATGCTCGCCGGCGCCAGCCTGTGGCGCCTGTTCGGCCCGGTGGTGATCGGCCTGCCGGTGCTGGGCGTGGTGGCGATGTCGGAGGCGTACCGCGTGCGCCGCCTGACCTCCTTCCTCAACCCGTGGCTGGATCCGTTCAAGGACGGCTTCCAGCTGAGCCAAGCGCTGATCGCCATCGGCCGCGGCGAGTGGTTCGGCGTGGGCCTGGGCGCCAGCGTGCAGAAATTGTTCTACCTGCCCGAGGCCAACACCGATTTCATCCTCGCGGTGATCGCCGAAGAGCTGGGCTTCTTCGGCGTGCTGGCGGTGATCTTGCTGTACGCGGCGTTCTTCGCCCGCTGCATGCAACTGGGCTTGCGCGCGGCGCGGCTGGGCCGGCAGTTCGCCGCCAACTGCGCATTCGGCATCGGCCTGTGGTTCTGCCTGCAGGCGCTGGTGTCGGTGGGCGTGAATCTGGGTGTGCTGCCGACCAAGGGCCTGACCTTGCCGATGATTTCCTACGGCGGCTCGTCGGTGCTGGCCTCGGTGGCGGTGATCGGCTTGCTGCTGCGGGTGAGCTACGAGGTCGATCGCGCGCAGCGGCAGATGGCGCGCGCACGCGCCGGCAACGAGCCGGTGGAACTGGAGGAAGCGGCCGCCGCGCCGGCGACGACCGGCAAGCGCGAGCGGATCGCGCCGAGTCTGGGCGGGGCGACGCCGGTGATCGCCGATGCCGTCGCGCCGCGGCGCGTGCCGGCCGCGCAACCGCCGTCGGGCTACGCGCCGGCGCGCACGCCGCGCCAGCGCATCGAGCCGCGCATCGGAGAGAAGGCTTGAGCGCGAGCGCGGCCAGCATGAATGCGCGCCCGGTGATGATCCTCGCCGGCGGCACCGGGGGGCACATCTTCCCGGGGATCGCGGTCGCGCACGCGCTGCAAGCCCTGCAGGTGCCGGTGGTGTGGATGGGCGCGGCCGGCGGCATGGAGACTCGGCTGGTTCCGCAGCACGCCATCGCCATCGATACCCTGAAAATCGGCGGCCTGCGCGGCAAGGGCGCACTGGCGCTGGTCGGCGCGCCGTTCCGGCTGCTGCGCGCGTTGTTTGCGGCGCTGGCGATCGTGCGCCGGCAGCGCCCGCGCAGCGTGCTGAGCATGGGCGGGTTCGCTGCCGGCCCGGGCGGTATCGCCGCCTGGCTGCTGCGGCGGCCGTTGATCGTGCACGAGGCCAACCGCGCGCCGGGCTTGACCAATCGCGTGCTGGCCAAGATCGCCCGCCGCGTGCTGTGCGGTTTTCCCGGCAGCTTCGCCACCGGCGCGCAGATCGTGGGCAACCCGGTGCGCGCCGAAGTGGCCGCACTGCCGCCTCCCGAGCAGCGTTTCGCCGGTCGCGACGCAACCTTGCGCGTACTGGTGCTCGGCGGCAGCCAGGGCGCGCGCGCGCTCAATACCGCGGTGCCCAATGCCTTGGCAGCATTGTCCGGCGTGGCCGTCGAGGTACGCCACCAGTGCGGGCAGGCGCTGCAGGACGAAGCGCGCGCCGCCTACGCAATGGCCGGCGTGAGTGCGTCGATCGAGCCGTTCATCCAGGACATGGCCGCCGCCTACGGCTGGGCCGATTTGTTGATCTGCCGTGCCGGCGCGATGACCTTGGCCGAGGTGTGCGCGGCGGGCGTGGGTGCGCTGCTGGTGCCGTTCCCGGCGGCGGTGGACGACCACCAGACCCGCAACGCCGAATATCTGGTCGAGCGTGGCGCGGCGCGTTTGCTGCCGCAGCACCTGGACCTCGAAAACCGCCTGCGCGACGCCCTGCGCGAGTTGCTGGTGCCCGAGCGCACCGCGCTGCTGGCGATGGCGCGCAGTGCCCGCGCTGCCGCGCTGCCGCAGGCCACTGCGCAGGTCGCGCAGATCTGCATCGAGGAGGCCGCCGCATGATCCGGCTTCCATTCCTTTCCGAAGACAAGAGCCACATCACCGCACGCGTGCATTTCGTGGGCATCGGCGGGGTGGGCATGAGCGGCATCGCCGAGGTGTTGCTGACGCTGGGCTACACCGTCACCGGTTCGGATGCGGCCGATTCGGCGAGCACCCGCCGGCTGGCAGCGCGTGGTGCGCGCATCATGCGTGGGCACGACGGCGCGCACGTTGGTGACGCCGATGCGCTGGTGGTGTCCAGCGCGATCAAGGCCGACAACCCCGAGCTGCTGGCGGCGCGCGCCGCGCGCATCCCGGTGGTGCCGCGTGCCGAGATGCTGGCCGAGTTGATGCGTCTGCGCCGCGGCATCGCCATCGCCGGCACCCACGGCAAGACCACCACCACCTCGCTGGTGGCCAGCGTGCTGTCCGAGGGCGGGCTGGATCCAACCTTCGTGATCGGCGGGCAACTGCTCGCCGCCGGCGCCAACGCCGCACTCGGGCAGGGCCGCTGGCTGGTCGCCGAGGCCGACGAGAGCGACGGCAGCTTCCTGCGCCTGAACCCGCGCATCGCGGTGGTCACCAACATCGATGCCGACCATCTGGAGAACTACGGCGGCGATTTTGCGCGGGTGCGCGCGGCGTTCTCCGAGTTCCTGCACCGGTTGCCGTTCTACGGGCTGGCGGTGCTGTGCGTGGACGATGCGGAAGTGGCCGCGCTGGCGGCGAACACGCCGCGCCACGTGCTCACCTACGGCTTCGATGCGCAGGCCGACGTGCGCGCCAGTGCCGTATCGCAACGCGCCGGGCGCACGGCCTTCACCCTGCACCTGCCCGATGCCGCGCCGCTGGCGGTGACGCTCAATCTGCCCGGTCGCCACAACGTGCTCAACGCGCTGGCCGCCGCCGCGATCGGCTGGGAGCTGGGCGTGCCGGCGCCGGCCATCGTGCGCGCGCTGGAGCAGTTCCATGGCGTCGGCCGGCGTTTCAATCAGTTGGGTGACATCACCTTCGGTCGCGGCAAAGCCCTGCTGGTGGACGATTACGGCCACCACCCGCGCGAGTTGCAGGCGGTGTTCGACGCCGCCCGCGCCGGCTGGCCGGAAAAGCGCCTGGTGGTGGCGTTCCAGCCGCATCGCTACACCCGCACCCGCGACCTGCTGGACGACTTCGCGCAGGTGCTTTCGGGCGTCGACGCGCTGCTGCTGGCCGACGTGTACCCGGCTGGCGAGGCGCCGATCGTCGGCGCCGACGCCAAGGCACTGGCGCGCGCGATCCGTGCGCGTGGGCGCATCGACCCGGTGCTGGTCGGACCGGTGCGCGAACTGCCGGCGCTGCTGGCCGACGTGCTGGCTGATGGCGACCTGCTGCTGGTGATGGGCGCCGGCGATATCGGCCACGTCGCGCAGGAGCTGGCGCAGCGCGGATTGCAAGGAGCGGCCGCATGAACGTCCACGATCCTCGCGCCTTTGGTCGCGTCGCGGTGCTGATGGGCGGCACCTCGTCCGAGCGCGAGGTTTCGCTGAACTCCGGGCGCAATGTGCTCGACGCGCTGCGCGCGCGCGGCGTGGATGCGCACGCGGTCGACGGCATCCCGGCGTTGGTCGCGGCGTTGGGCGAGAAGCGGTTCGATCGCGTTTTCAACATCCTGCACGGAGGCGATGGCGAAAACGGGGTCCTGCAAGGAGCGCTGGAAGCGCTCGGTGTGCCGTACACCGGATCGGGCGTGCTCGGCTCGGCGCTGTCGATGGACAAGATCCGCACCAAGCAGGTGTGGCTGGCGGTGGGGCTGCCGACGCCGCGTTATGCGCGCCTCGTGGTGGGCGAGGACGTGCGCGCGGCGGCGGCTCGCCTCGGTCTGCCGGTGATCGTCAAGCCGTCCTGCGAAGGATCGAGCGTGGGCGTGAGCCGGGTGTTCACCGAGGCCGACCTGGATGCGGCGGTGGAACTGGCCGCGGGCTATCCCGGCGAGCTGCTGATGGAAGAACTCATCGAAGGCCAGGAACTGACCGTGGCCGTGTTGGGCGACGCCGCGCTGCCGTCGATCCGCATCGTGCCCAAAGGTGCCTATTACGACTACCACGCCAAATACGTGGCCGAGGACACCCAGTACCTGTGCCCCGGGCTGGACGGCGAGGCCGAGGAGGAGATCCGCAAGCTCGCGGTGAAGGCGTTCAAGGCCGCCGGTTGCTCGGGCTGGGCGCGGGTGGACGTGATGCGCGATCGCAAGGGTGACTTCAGGTTGCTGGAAGTCAACACCGCGCCGGGCATGACCAGCCACTCGCTGGTGCCCAAGGCCGCCGCGCAAGTCGGGATCGATTTCCAGACGCTGTGCTGGCTGATCCTTGAGACCTCGATGGGGGGTGCGCGGTGAGGTGCTTTCCGCGAGCCGGATTCGGGACTCGGGACTCGGGACTCGGGATGGACAGCCCGCATTCGGGCTGCCGTCGGAACGTCCTGCTGTTTGGCGGACGTGATGGCACAGCCCGGTACGGGCGCGCGACCTGCATTTTCAGTCGCCAGTCCCGAGTCCCGAGTCCCGGGCTCCCGGGAGCCCACCCATGAACCGCGCCCTGCGCACGCTGGCGTGGCTGTTGGCGGTGGCCCTGGTGGTGCTGCCGGCGCTGGCGTTGATCAACGGCTGGATCAAGGGGGGAAGTTTCCCGATGCGCCGGCTGGAAGTCAGCGGCCCGTTCGCCAAGGTCAGCGCCGCGCAGGTGCGTGCGGTGGTGCTGCCGCAGGTCAAGGGTGGGTTCTTTTTCACCCGCGTGGATGCGATCAGCCACAGCCTCGCGGCGATGCCGTGGGTCGAGCACGTCGAGGTGCGCAAGCAGTGGCCCGATCTGCTGGTGGTGCACTACACCGAGCGGCATGCGTTCGCGCGCTGGGGTGCGGACAAGTTGCTGTCCGAGCGCGGCGGGGTGTTCGCCGCCCCCGGCAGCCCGGATCTGGCCAGCCTGCCGGCGCTCGATGGCCCGGACGGGCGTTCGGCCGACGTGGTCGCGCTGTACAACCAGTCCGTGCCGCTGTTCGCCGCCGCCGGCCGCCACGTGCTGGGCGTGAGTTTGTCCGACCGTGACAGCTGGACGGTGCACCTGGCCGATGGCGTGGACGTGGTCGTCGGTCGCCACGACACCCTCGAGCGCCTGCGCCGCTTCGCCGGGCTGCTGCCGCGGCTGGTCGCCACCCGCCCGGGTTCGACCTTGCAGCGCGCCGACCTGCGCTACACCAACGGCTTCGCCTTGAGCTGGCAGGACCCGATGCCGGCCAAACCGTCTTCCAACCCCAAGCGCGGCGCTCCCAAGGCCGCCGGCAAGCAACAGGCACGTACATGAACCGCAAAGGCGACAAATCGTTGATCGTCGGTCTCGACGTCGGCACCTCCAAGGTGGTGGCGCTGGTCGGCGAGTATTCGCCCGGCAACCCGATCGAGGTGATCGGTTTGGGCACCCACGAATCGCGCGGTCTCAAGCGCGGGGTGGTGGTGGACATCGAATCGACCGTGCAGTCGATCCAGCGTGCCGTGCAGGAGGCCGAGATGATGGCCGGCTGCGAGATCAGCTCGGTGTACGCGTCGATTTCCGGCAGCCACACGCAATGCCGCAACTCGCCGGGGATCGTGCCGATCAAGGGCGGCGAGGTGACCTATGCCGACCTCGACAGCGTGCTGCAGGCCGCGCGCGCGGTGGCCATCCCGGCCGACCAGAAGATCCTGCACGCGATCGCGCAGGACTACGTGATCGACAACGCGCAAGACGCCATCCCCAACCCGGTGGGCATGTCCGGGGTGCGGCTGGAAGTGCACGCGCATCTGGTCACCGGCGCGCAGTCGGCGATGCAGAACATCAGCAAGTGCATCAACCGCTGCAACCTGCAGGTCGATGACCTCATTCTGGGCTCGATCGCCTCGGCCACCGCGGTGCTCACCGCCGACGAGAAGGATCTGGGCGTGGTGATGGTGGACATGGGCGGGGGCACCACCGACATCGCCGTGTACGTGGACAACGCCATCGTGCACAGCGCCTCGCTGCCGATCGGCGGCGACCAGGTCACCAACGACATCGCCCACCTGCTGCGCACGCCCACCCCGGACGCGGAAAACATCAAGGTCCGTTACGCCTGCGCACTGGCGCAACTGACCACCGCCGAGGAATCCATCCAGGTACCGGGCGTGGGCGAGCGCGCGCCGCGGCGGCTGGCCCGGCAGGCGCTGGCCGAGGCGGTGCAGAACCGCTACGAGGAAGTGTTCGAGATGGTGCAGGCCGAGCTGCGCCGTTCCGGCTACGAGGAGCGCGTGCGCGCCGGGCTGGTGCTCACCGGCGGGGCCTCGAAGATGGAAGGCGTGGCCGAACTGGCCGAGGAAATGCTGCACATGCCGGTGCGCATGGGCATCCCGACCGGCATCGGCGGCTTGGGCGAGGTGGTCGGCAATCCGGTGCATGCCACCGGCGTGGGCCTGTTGCTGTGGGGCAGCCAGAGCGAACACCCGCACCGGGCGAAGGTTCCGAGCGGGCGGATGGGGACATGGCTTTCGAAGGCGCGCGAGTGGTATCGCGGGCAGTTCTGACGCGGATCGGCGGGCGAGGGCGGAGATGCGGGAAGCAGGCGACTGGAATCTGGATTTGTTCGGGTACGACGGCCGCCGGCCGACGCGCCCGGAACGCGGCAAACGGGCGGCGGGCGCGGGGCGGAACGGGCAGGCAGGGCAGGACAAAGACGGGCGAAACGACAACAGGCAAGGGCGGCGGGGCACGGCGGGCGGCGGCACACCCAAACAACCCATACACGACACCACAACGACTTCAGCACACACATCCAACGGAGAAAACCACATGGCACATTTCGAACTCATCGAGAAAATCGCTCCCAACGCGGTGATCAAGGTCATCGGCGTGGGCGGCGGCGGCGGCAACGCGGTCGCGCACATGGTCAACAGCAGCATCGAGGGGGTGGAGTTCATCACCGCCAACACCGACTCGCAGGCGATCAAGAACGCCGGTTCCAAGCTGCAGTTGCAGCTCGGCTCCAACGTCACCAAGGGCCTGGGCGCTGGCGCCAATCCGGAAGTCGGCCGGCAGGCCGCGCTGGAGGATCGCGAGCGCATCGTCGAGGCACTGGAAGGTGCCGACATGGTGTTCATCACCGCCGGCATGGGCGGCGGCACCGGCACCGGCGCGGCGCCGGTGGTGGCGCAACTGGCCAAGGAGCTGGGCATCCTCACCGTGGCCGTGGTCACCAAGCCGTTCCCGTTCGAAGGCCGCCGGCGCATGCAGGTCGCGCTCAAGGGCATCGAGGAACTGGCCCAGCACTGCGACTCGCTGATCACCATCCCCAACGAGAAGCTGATCAACGTGCTCGGCCGCGAGGCGACCATGGTGCAGGCGTTCAAGGCCGCCAACGACGTGCTGCTGGGCGCCGTGCAGGGCATCGCCGACCTGATCGTGCGTCCGGGCCTGATCAACGTGGACTTCGCCGACGTGCGCACGGTGATGAGCGAAATGGGCATGGCGATGATGGGCTCGGGCATCGCCAGCGGCGCCGAGCGCGCCATGACCGCCGCCGAAGCGGCGATTTCCAACCCGTTGCTGGATGAGGTCAGCCTGACCGGCGCCAACGGCATCCTGGTCAACATCACCGCCGGCCCGGACTTCACCATGCGCGAGTACGACGAGGTTGGTCGTACCATCGAGGAGTTCGCTAGCGAGGACGCCACCGTGATCGTGGGCACCGTGCTCGATCCGGACATGGCCGACGAGGTGCGGGTGACGGTGGTCGCCACCGGCCTGAACCGCCAGACCGGGCGCCAGCCGGTGCGTACCACCGAGCGCGAGGAGCCGACCCTGGGCCGCAACGTGCAGCGCGCCCCGCAGGTCAAGCTGGTGCGCAATGCCACCACCGGCCGCGCGGAGTATCCGGTAGTGGAAACCCGGGCGGAAACCGTCAACGCCGCGCCGGGATTTGGCAGCTTGCGCACGGGTCTGGGTGGTGGCCGTCGTGCGGAGCCGGCCGGCAGCGCGCTGGACGCCAGCTCGGATGCCTATCTGGATATCCCGGCGTTCCTGCGCCGGCAAGCGGATTGATCGATGGTTCGAACCTCCGGCGCGCCCAGAAGGGCGCGCCGAGGGGCGATTGAACGACCAGAATGGCGCATCAATGCAGCGATATGGCCATCGGACGGCCATTTCGGTGCGAAAATGAGACAATAGTCTTAACGATTTGTTTGGTTTTGGTAAAATCCACGTGCTATTCTCGGCAGCGGCTTGTCGCGCTCCGCCTTGGAGATCGCACGATCATGATCAAACAACGCACGCTCAAGAATGTCATCCGCGCCACCGGCGTGGGCCTGCATTCGGGGCAGAAGGTGTTCATGACGCTGCGCCCGGCCGCAGCCGACGCCGGCATCGTGTTCCGCCGCGTGGATCTGTCGCCGCCGGTGGAAATCCGTGCGCGCGCCGAGCACGTCGGCGACACCAGCCTGTCTTCCACCCTGGTCAGTGGCGACGTGCGCATCATGACCGTCGAACACCTGCTCTCGGCGATGGCTGGCTTGGGGATCGACAACGCTTACGTGGATCTGTCGGCGCCGGAAGTGCCGATCATGGATGGCTCGGCCGGCCCCTACGTGTTCCTCCTGCAATCGGCCGGCATCCAGGAACAAAACGTCGCCAAGCGCTTCATCCGCATCAAGAAGCCGGTGCGCGTCGAGGACGGCGACAAGTGGGCCCGCTTCGAGCCCTTCGACGGCTTCAAGGTCGGCTTCACCATCCGCTTCAATCACCCGATCATCACCCGCGCGACCTCCTCGGCCGAGGTGGATTTTTCCACCACATCGTTCGTCAAGGAAGTCAGCCGCGCGCGCACCTTCGGCTTCATGAAGGACATCGAGATGCTGCGCGACCGCCATCTGGTGCTCGGCGGCAGCATGGACAACGCGATCGTGCTCGACGACTACCGCGTGCTCAACGAGGACGGGCTGCGCTACGAGGACGAGTTCGTCAAACACAAGATCCTCGACGCCATCGGCGACTTGTATCTGCTCGGCCACAGCCTGATCGGCGCCTTCTACGGCTACAAGTCCGGCCACCAGCTCAACAATCTGCTGCTGCGCACCTTGCTGGCCGACCGCAAGGCGTGGGAAGAAGTCACCTTCGACGATCCCGCACAGGCGCCGATTTCCTACGCGCACCCGGCACAAGCGCTCTGATTGCCCCCGCGAAAAACCCCAATCTGCGACGCAAGTCGCGGATTTGATTGGTTATTTCCGACTGTCCGCTTTTTCCTGTAGGATGCGTTCTCCGGCCGACGTGCCGGGCTGCCGGGCCGCACGCCCGGTGGCGGACGCGGCCCGTGAACGGGCGGGGTCCGGCGATGCGGCCACGGACGCCAGCCGCAACAGTTGCGCCCGCAAGGCGGGATCAGCCACGGACTGGGCGGTTTTCCGCAAAGCATCGCGGGTGGCTTGCGACAACGATGGGCTCGGCTTCGCGGCTGCAACTGGCGCGGGGGCGGGCGAGATTTTGATGGTGAGCGCGCCGGCCTGTATCCCGGCTGCGGCGGCGGCGTCCAGCAGGACGTGCGCATGACGCCGCAGTTCGGTGACCCAGGTGGGCGCGTCGACCAGATAGACCAGCTTGCCCGGCGCGACGTTGCCCATACGGCAATGCGCTTGCAACGCCGCCGGCAGGCATCGACGCAGCCGTTCGTCCAGCGCCGCCAGTTGACGCGCGCGTTCGACGATCCGGCCGAGTCCGGATTCCGCTGCGGCCGCCAGCGCGGTGCGGGGACCCGAATCGGCCTTGGCTGTGCCCCTGTGACGCATATCGGATCAATCAAGGCATGAATGTCATCATCGTATCGAGATTCCTCAAATCCCCCAAACTGTTGTGTCTGCACCGCGATCGCCGCTTCTTCTTCGGCACCGGTGGCGTGGTTTGCGCCCTTGCGCTAGCCGTGTTTGCGGCCGGCTTCTTTGCCCGCGGTGGCGCGGCGCTGGCACAAGTGCGGCAGATGCGCGCGCAACTGGCCAGCGAACAGGCGCAGGCCGCGGCAACCAAGGCCGACGCGCAGCGGCAGGTCAACGCGATGGCGGTGCGCCTGGGTGAACTGCAAGCCCAGGCCAACCGGCTCAACGCGTTGGGCGAGCGGCTGGTGCGCATGGGCAAGATCGACGACGGCGAGTTCAACTTCAACGCCGCTCCGGGCACCGGTGGCGAGCAACAACCGACCACGCCGCTGAGCGTCAGCCAGCTCGACGCGCAGATGAACGGATTGGGCGCCAGCTTCGCCCATGCCGGCGACCAGTTGCAGTTGCTCGACTCGCTGTTGTCCAACCGCGAGCTCGACCGCAGCCAGATCCCGTCGGCGATGCCGCTGGTCGACACCTTTGTCTCGGCTCCCTTCGGCAGTCGCATCGACCCCATCACCGGCGGCCACGAGTTCCACAAGGGCATGGATCTGAGCGGCACCATCGGCGACCCGATCCATGCCGCCGCCGATGGCATCGTGGTGCGCGCCGAGCTCGACAGCGGCGGCTACGGCAACGTGGTCGACATCGTCCACGCCGATGGCTATGCCACCCGCTACGGGCACTGCTCCAAGCTGCTGGTCAAGGCTGGCGATCTGGTGCACGCCGGCGACGTGATCGCCAAGGTCGGCACGACCGGCCGGTCGACCGGCCCGCACCTGCACTTCGAGGTCTGGCACGACGGTGCGCCGGTCAACCCGCAGCCGTTCCTCAAGCAGATCGGTCGCTAGGTACCAAACGATAAAGGGTGGGCGCAGTGCACCGCCCAGTGCACCGCCCACCGAACGCGCGCAGAGCCCGGATGCGGCGGGGGGGGGGTGCACAACATCGTCCCGAGCCCCGAGCCCCGAGCCCCGACTCCCAAGCTCCGAGTCCCGAGCCCCGAGTTCCGAGTTCCGAGCCCCGAGTCCCGAGTTCCGAGTCCCGAGTCCCGAGTCCCGAGTCCCGAGTCCCGGTTGATTCGCTTCCCGCCGCCCCCACGTTAGAATGCACGACCGGGCCGCCGCGGGCGGCCTTTCGCGTTTGCGCGCCGGAACCGGCAGGGCGCACGCCCCCATCGTCATCGACTACGGATTTCCATGTTCAACAGCCTCCTCACCCGCGTGTTCGGCAGCCGCAACGAGCGTCTGCTCAAGCAGTTGCAGAAGAACGTCGTCAAGATCAACGCGCTCGAACCCAAGCTGCAAAAGCTCTCCGATGCCGAACTCAAGGCCAGGACGGACGAACTGCGCCAGCGCGTGGCCGGTGGCGCGAGTCTGGATTCGGTGCTGTGCGAGGCGTTCGCGGTGGTGCGCGAAGCGTCGGTGCGGGTGCTCGGGCTGCGCCCTTATGACGTGCAGTTGATCGGCGGCATGGTGCTGCATCTGGGCAAGATCGCCGAGATGCGCACCGGCGAAGGCAAGACCCTGGTCGCGACCTTGCCGGTGTACCTCAATGCGCTGTCGGGCAAGGGCGTGCACGTGGTCACCGTCAACGATTATCTGGCCAAGCGCGACGCCGCCACCATGGGGCGACTGTACAACTGGCTGGGCATGAGCGTGGGCGTGGTCTACCCGAACATGCCCCACGAGGACAAGAAAGCCGCCTACGGCGCCGACATCACCTACGGCACCAACAACGAATACGGCTTCGACTACCTGCGCGACAACATGGCGCAGGACATGGAGAGCCGCTTCCAGCGCGGCTTGAACTTCGCCATCGTCGACGAGGTGGACTCGATCCTGATCGACGAGGCGCGTACCCCGCTGATCATCTCCGGCCCGGCCGACGAGTCGCCCGAGTTGTACGTCAAGGTCAACCGCATCGTGCCCAAGCTGACCCGGCAAGCGACCGAGGAAGGCGAGGGCGACTACTGGGTGGACGAAAAGGCCAAGCAGACGCACCTGTCCGAAGGCGGCATGTCGCATGCCGAGGAACTGCTGCAACAGGCGGGCATCCTGAAAGAAGGCGAGAGCCTGTACGACCCCAGCAATCTGGCGGTCGTGCACCACCTCAACGCCGCCCTGCGCGCGCACGGCATCTACCAGCGCGACGTGGACTACATCGTGCGCGATGGCGAGGTGATCATCGTCGACGAGTTCACCGGCCGCACCATGATCGGGCGGCGCTGGTCGGACGGCCTGCATCAGGCGGTGGAGGCCAAGGAAGGCGTGCCGGTGCAGCGCGAGAACCAGACGCTGGCCTCGATCACCTTCCAGAACTACTTCCGCATGTACGCCAAGCTGGCCGGCATGACCGGCACGGCCGACACCGAGGCCTACGAGTTCCAGGAAATCTACGGGCTGGAAGTGTGCGTGATCCCCACCCACCGGCCGATGATCCGCAAGGACAACGCCGATCTGGTGTTCTTCGGCCAGAAAGCCAAGTTCAACGCGGTGGTCGAGGACATCAAGGATTGCCACCGCCGCGGCCAGCCGGTGCTGGTGGGCACCACCTCGATCGAGACCTCGGAGATGCTCAGCGGGCGCTTGCGCGAAGCCGGCGTGCCGCACGAGGTGCTCAACGCCAAGCAGCACGAGCGCGAGGCGGTGATCGTGGCGATGGCCGGCAAGCCCGGCGCGGTGACGATCGCCACCAACATGGCCGGTCGCGGTACCGACATCGTGCTCGGCGGCAACCTCGAGGTCGAGCTGCAAGCCTTAAGCGAGCAGGTCGGCGACAATGAAAAAGCGGTGGTGCGCGAGCAGTGGAAGCAGCGCCACGAGGCGGTCAAGAATGCCGGCGGCCTGCACATCGTGGGCACCGAGCGCCACGAGTCGCGGCGTATCGACAACCAGTTGCGCGGCCGGTCCGGCCGCCAGGGCGACCCGGGCTCCAGTCGCTTCTTCCTGTCCTTCGAAGACAACCTGATGCGCATCTTCGCCGCCGACTTCATCCAGCGGGCGATGAAGATGCTGCGCATGAAGGAAGACGACGTCATCGAGTCGCCGATGGTCAGCCGGCAGATCGAGAAAGCGCAGCGCAAGGTCGAGGCGCACAACTTCGACATCCGCAAGAACCTGCTGGAGTTCGACGATGTCAACAACGACCAGCGCAAGGTGATCTACAAGCAGCGCGATGAGCTGCTGGAGACCGAATCGGTGGCCGACACCGTGTCCGCCATTCGTCACGACGTGGTCGCCGATGCCGTGCGCCGCTTCGTCCCCGAGCACTCGGTGGACGAACAATGGGATCTTCCGGGGCTCGAGCGCACCTTGTCCGACGAGTTCGGGATCGGGGTCGACTTGCAGGGCTACGCGCATTCGGGCAACGACGTGGATGCCGCCGCCATCGCCCGCCATGCCGGCGAGGCCGCCGCCAAGCTGTTCGCCGACAAGGAAGAGCAGATCGGCGCGGAGAACATGCGCGCGCTGGAAAAGCACGTCATGCTCGGCATGCTCGACCAGAAATGGAAAGAGCACCTGGCCAAGATGGATTACCTGCGCCAAGGCATCCACCTGCGCGGCTACGCGCAAAAGCAGCCCAAGCAGGAGTTCAAGCGCGAAGCCTTCGAGATGTTCTCGGAGATGCTCGAGGAGTTCAAGCGCGAGGTGATCACCCTGATCGCCCGCGTGCGCGTGCGCAGCCAGGAGGAGGTGGCGCGCATGGAGGCCGAAAGCCAGCGGCTGGCGCAGTTGCAGGCGCGGCAGATGCAGTTCCAGCACGCCGATTCGGGCGGCTACGGCGCCGAGGAGGAAGCCGCGCAAGTGCAGGCGGCGCAACAGGCGGCCGCGGCGGCTGCAGTGGCCGCGCCGGTGTTGCGCGAAGGCCCGAAGGTCGGGCGCAACGACCCTTGCCCGTGCGGTTCCGGGAAAAAGTACAAGCAGTGCCACGGGCAGTTGGTGTGAGGCCCGTGAGTCGTGAATGGTGAATGGTGAATAGTTGAGAGCCAGATGGCCATCGCGACTTGTGCGTTGGCTCTCTCGACGGAATTCTGCGATGCCGGAAAACGATTCACGATTCACGATTCACGATTCACGGACGCCAGCCATCCACGTCGTCGCCGGCGTCATCGCCGACGCCGCCGGCCGCATCCTGCTGGCGCGGCGGACGGCCGGGCGCGATCTGGCCGGGTTGTGGGAGTTCCCGGGCGGCAAAGTCGATCCGGGCGAGACGCCCGAGCAGGCGCTGGCGCGTGAACTGCACGAGGAACTGGGCATCGAGATCGGCGCGAGTTCGCCGCTGATCGCAGTGCCATTCGCGTACGCGCACAAGCGCATAGTGCTGGACGTGCGCCGCATCGAGGATTGGGACGGTGCACCGAGCGGCCGCGAAAAGCAGGCGCTGGCGTGGGCGCCGCCGGAAAAGCTCCCGCGCTACGCGATGCCGCCGGCCGACCGGCCGGTGGTCGCGGCGCTGTTGCAGCCCGATCGATACCTGGTCACGCCCGAACCGGACGCCGGCGAAGACGACTTCCTGCGTGCGCTGGAGCGGGCGCTGGCGGGCGGTGTGCATCGCGTGCAATTGCGCGCGCGTACCCGCGAGCCGGCCGCGTTGTTGCCGCTGGCCAAGGCCACGCGCCGTCTGTGCCGGGCGCACCGGGCGCAACTGTTGTTGAATGGGGAAATCGTACTGGCGCAGGAGTTGGGTGTGGGCGTGCACCTGCGCGCGGCGCAACTGGCGCAACTGCGCGAGCGGCCGCTGCCGGCCAAGCTGCCGGTCGCCGCGTCCTGCCACGACGCGCAGGAATTGCGACAGGCGCAGGCGCTGGGTGCAGACTTCGTCGTGCTCGGGCCGATGGCGGCCACGCCCAGCCATCCCGAGCGCGCACCGCTGGGCTGGGACGGATTCGCGCACTTGCGCGAGACGGTGGATCTGCCGATCTACGCGCTCGGCGGCATGACGTGCGACGATCTGGCGGCGGCGCGCTTGCACGGTGCGCAGGGCATCGCTGCAATCCGCGGGTTGTGGGCCGGCTGAAGGGCTCGGGACGCGGGGTGCGGGATTCGGGGCTCGGGATTCGGGATTCGGGATTCGGGCGCAGATCTGCAATCCGTTCGTGGTGAGCCGGGCTGGACGAGAACGCAGTTCGAGCCAGCCCGTGTCGAACCACGGCGGGCCACGCGTGAGCGCAAGTGGGTGGAAGATGGTCCGATCGTGATCTCGGGCCGCGCTTGCCCACGAACGGCAGTTCATCGGGGCTCGGGAATACGATTCCTTCACCGCGGTCATCCGCGAGCGCGGCCGGGACTTACTCGATGGCCTCAGGCCTTGTCCGCAGCCATCTGCAGATAACGCATATGCAGCGCGTCGATCTGTCTGGCCAGTTGGGCCAGGGTGCCGTCGTTTTCCACCACATCGTCGGCGATGGCCAGGCGCTGCGTGCGCGACGCTTGTGCCGCCAGCATCCGTTCGGCCTGCTCGACGCTGCCCCCATCGCGGGATAGCAGCCGCTGCATTTGGGTTTCGGCCGGCACGTCGACGACCAGGATGCGATCGAGCCACGGGTAGGCGGCACGGCCTCCGCCCTCGGCCAGCAACGGGATCGCGGCGATGGCATAAGGGCTGCTGGCGACAGCGCAGGCATCGCGCAAAGCTTTGCGGATGCGCGGGTGCAAGATCGCTTCCAGATCGATCCGCGACGCGGCGTCCGCGAACACGATCCTGCGCAGGCCGCTGCGGTCGAGTTCCCCCTGCGCGGTCAGTATGCCGTCGCCGAAGCGGGCGACGATGTCCTGCAACGCCGGCTGCCCTGGGGCAACCAGTTCGCGGGCCAGTACGTCGGCATCGGCGACGGTGACGCCCAGCCGTTCGAAGGCGCGACACACGGCCGTCTTGCCGCTGGCGATGCCGCCGGTGACGGCGACGACGAAGCGCGCCATCTCAGCCCGGCGGACGGCGCGTGGCCGTGCTCGCCGGCGATGCTGGCCCGTCCATGGCCTGCTCGTGGGTCGGCGAGGCAGGCGTGGGCGTGGGGGGCGGTGCGGCCTGATGCACGGTTCCGCATTCCTTGCCGATGCTGGCGGTGTCGATGTTGCCCTGCGCGGGGCGGTTGACGATGCGCGGGTGGTAGCGCCAGTGCGGGCTGAACAGGCTCCAGCTCGGGTCGTGGCCGGGGAAGCCCACGCCGGCCATGTCGGCCAGCGATTCGAAGGTGTTCTCGCTCATCGTGCGTTTGTTGGCGTTGGCGCGCAGTGCGGCCACCTTCTCGGGGAACGCGTGGTCGTAGGAATCGGAGAACCAGAACAACACCGGCAACGCGTACTCGTAGATGGTGCCGTGGCCGTGGCCTTCCATCTGGCAGGTGTCGCTGAGCAGCGACTCGCCGTGGTCGGATTCGAACCACAGCGCGCTCATGGCCCCGTTGTCGCGCAAGATGCCGATGACCGAGGCCAGGATGTGGTCGGTATACAGGATCGAGTTGTCGTAGCTGTTGGTGGTGCGCTGGATCGATTCGGGATCGGGCGCATCGCTGCTGTCGTCGCTGGAATCGTCGCCGCTGTCGGCGGTCGAATCGGTGCTGGTCGAAGCGTCGGATGAGGCATCACCGGATGAATCGTCGGAAGAGTCGTCCTCCCACGGGTCCGATTCGGTCGGCCGCCAGCGCTTGAAGGCGTCCGGGTAACGGTAGTCGTAGCTCTGGTGGTTGCCCATCAGGTGCAAGACGATGAACAGGTCCTTGTTGGAATCGTGCAGCACATCGCGCAGCGCCTGCAGCAGCACATCGTCGTAGGCGCCCGGCACGCTCCACGAGGCGTGGTTGAGGAACAGCTGGTGCTGCGCCTCGAAGGCGAAGGTCGAGACCGGCGAGTCGTATTTGCCGATCGCCTGCTGGTTGGAGATCCAGTAGGTCTCGTAGCCGGCCTCCTGCATCGCGCGCAGGATCGAGGCTTCCTTCCACCAGGTGAAGCTGGTGATGGTGGCCGGCTTGCGGGTGAGGATCATCGGGATGGCAGTGATCGACTCGGGCCAGGCCGAATCCAGATCGGTGACGCGCACCAGATTGGCGGTCTTGGACAGTTCGGGGTTGGTCGGTCGGTCGTAGCCGAACAGTTCCCAGTGGTCGCGGCGGCTGGCCTCGCCGATCACCAGCACGTACACCTGCCGCTGACGCTGCGGGCGGGTGCGGTAGGCGTGGAAACGGTACTGGCCCAGCCGATCGACATTGGCGCGCATCTCGTTCCACTCGCGCCGGTAGTCGATCAGGCGGGGAACCAGTCCGAAGGGCCAACCGAACTGGATTTGCCCGCCCAGATCGGCTTCCTGCTTGACGCTGGCCTGCCAGCGGGCGCCGAAGGTGCCCTTGGTGGACACGCCGGTGGCCACGCCCACGGCCAGCGGCGTGGCGACGGCGATCGCGCCCATCCACGCCATGGCTTTCCACGGCAGGCGCAGACGGGCCCGGTAGCTGCTCCAGGCCGCCAGCGTCGGCAGCGCGATCGCCAGCAGCACGCAGGCGATCAGCGGCACCAGCAGCGGGCCGACGTACTCGCGCATTTCGCGCGGGTTGGTGGCGATCAGGGTGGCGATGATCTCGGCAAACGTCGGCCGGCCGTAGGTGGCGATGTAGAACGCTTCCGTCGGCGCCAGTACGGCGAATGGCAGCAGCACCAGACAGGCGATCCAGATGCGCCGACCCAGCAGCGCAAACAGCGCCAGCAGCAGTGCCAAGGGCAGGATGACGGGTGCGATCAGCGGGTGGGTCAGCTCGCGTCCAACCAGCAGCCAGACCACGTTGGGCAGCATGACCAGCGCCAGCAGGCCGATCAGCAGGGCGATCGCCCAGCCGCGACGCGGTGTGGGCTGGGCGTTCATCGCAGTCCGGAAAAGTGCAGGTAAGCGGCGATCAGGCGATCACCCCAGAGCAACTGGATCCACCCGGCCAGCGCCAGATAGGGGCCGAACGGGATCGGCGTGGCGCGGTCACGCCCGCGCAGCGCCAGCCAGGCGCTGCCGACCACCGCTCCGACCAACGCCGAAACCATCACCATCGGCAGTACCCCGTTCAGTCCGCACCAGGCGCCCAGCGCGGCCAAC
This sequence comes from Pseudomonadota bacterium, assembly GCA_018241125.1. GTDB lineage: Bacteria > Pseudomonadota > Gammaproteobacteria > Xanthomonadales > Xanthomonadaceae > SZAS-103. The sequence goes on from JAFEEL010000033.1 coordinate 135,419, forward strand.
AGTTTGAAGTCGCCGCGACCCATGCCTTCCTTGCCGGTGGCCAGCTTGAACAGCCAGTACACCGACCACAGGCTCAGGTAACCGACCGCCGCACCCCACAATGCCTGCGTGGGCGTCACGAACAGGCCCACCGTGCTGATCAAAAGGCCCAGCCACAGCAGCGGGTAGGTCAGCGAATCGGGCAGCAGGGTCGTGCGCAGGTCGATCCCGGACAAGCCGATCAACAGCCATGTGTACACCAGCGCCGCCATCGCCTGCCAGCCGGGGCCAAAATGCCACACCACCACCGCGCTGGCCACTGCGGTCAGCAGCTCGACGGCCGGGTACTGGATCGAGATCGGTGCCTTGCAGTAGCGGCAACGCCCGCCCAGCAGCAGCCAGGAAAACACCGGCACGTTGTCGAAGGCCGACAGCTGGTGATGGCACTTCGGGCAAAACGAGCGCTCGACGACGATGCCCGGCGGTTGCGGTTCCCCGGCATCGACGCGGGCTGCGTCGCCGGTGGCCTCGCCGGAGTCGGTGCCGTCGGCGCCGAGGATCTCGCGGGCATCGCGCCGCCACTGCCATTCCAGCCGGGGCGGGATGCGCAGGATGACCACGTTGAGAAAGCTGCCGATCAGCAGCCCGAAAAAGAACGTGCAGCCGACCAACCAGGCCGGCTGCAACAGCACATCGATCAACACGACACGATCTAATCGCGCCTCAAACCGCCGCGGCGAGCTTGAAGATGGGCAGGTACATGCCGATCACCATGCTGCCCACGAGGATGCCGATGATCACCATGATCATCGGTTCGAGCAGGCTCGACAGCGAGTCGACCGCGTTGTTGACCTCTTCTTCATAGAACTCGGCGATCTTGAACAACATCGCGTCCAGCGCGCCGGATTCCTCGCCGATGGCCACCATCGACACCACCATGTGCGGGAACAGGTTCACCTGCTTCATGGCCAGATTGAGCTGGTAGCCGACCGCCACATCGTCGCGGATTTGCCTTACGGCATCTGCATACACGACCGAACCGGTGGCGCCACCGACGGTTTCCAGCGCCTCCACCAGCGGTACGCCGGCCTTGAAGGTCAGGGCCAAGGTGCGGGCGAAGCGCGAGATCGCCGACTCGTGCAGGATCTTGCCGATGATTGGCAACTTCAGCGCCATGCGGTCGATGAAGTGGGCGAACTTGGTCGATCGCTTGAACAGGAAGATGGTGCCGAAGATGATGCCGCCCGCGATCAGCAATACCATCCACCAGTAGGCGACCATGAAGTCCGATGCATGCACCAGCATCATCGTGAACGCCGGCAAGTCGGCACCGAAGCTCTTGAACACCGCCTGGAACTGCGGCACCACGAAGATCAGCAGGATCGCCGAGACGATGAATGCGACCGCGATCACCGCCGCCGGGTAGTACAGGGCTTTCTTGATTTTGCCCTTGAGGGTCTCGATGCGCTCCTTGTAAGTGGCCACGGTGTCGAGCACGGTGTCGAGCACGCCGGCGCCCTCACCGGCCTTGACCAGATTGCGATAGAGCTCGTCGAACTGCACCGGGTGCTTGCCGATCGCCTCGTGCAACGAAGATCCGCCCTCGATCTGCGTGCGGATGTCGTTGAGCAGATTCTTCAAGCGTGGGTTCTTCTGGCCGTTGCCGATGATCTCGAAGGCGCTGACCATCGGGATGCCGGCCTGCATCATGGTGGCGATCTGGCGGCTGAAGATGGCGATGTCGCGAGCGGTGATACGTGCACCACCGCCAGTGCCAAACAACGCTTTGCCCTTGGGCCGCACCATGGTTGGATTGATGCCTTGCCGGCGCAAATCCGCACGCAACAGGTTGGCGTTGCGTGCCAGCGACTCGCCTGCCATTTTCTTGCCGCGCTTGTCGGTACCCGACCAGACGAAGCTGGACATCGGGTTGGGGTTGCGTGGCGCAGGGGCCCCGGCGGTGGTCTGGGCGCGTACGGCGGCTTTGCTGGCGGCCATGGCTTAGTCCTTGGTTACACGGTTGATTTCGGCGAGGCTGGTGAGGCCGTTCTTGGCCTTGAGCAGGGCCGACTGGCGCAGGTCGCGGATGCCCTCGCGCTGCGCCGCCTCGGCGATGTCCATGGCGTTCCCCCCCTCGAGGATGATCTTCTGGATTTCCTCGGTCAAGAGCATCACCTGATAAATGCCCAAACGGCCCTTGTAGCCTTCGTTGCAGTCGCCGCAGCCGACCGCCTCGTACAGGTGCAGGCCGCGCTTGACGTCGGCCTCGGCGAAGCCCTCGGCGAGCAGGGCGTGTTCGGGCAGTTGCACTTCGCGCTTGCAGTCGTGCAGGCGACGGGCCAGGCGCTGGGCGATCACCAAGGTCACCGAGGAGGTGATGTTGTAGGGCGCGATGCCCATGTTCATCAGGCGCGAGATGGTCTGCGGGGCGTCGTTGGTGTGCAGGGTGGACAACACCAGGTGGCCAGTCTGCGCGGCCTTGACCGCGATTTCGGCCGTTTCCAGGTCGCGGATCTCGCCGACCATGATGACGTCCGGATCCTGGCGCAGGAACGAGCGTAGGGCGACCGCGAAGGTCATGCCCTTCTTGACGTTCATCTGCACCTGATTGATGCCCGGCACGCGGATTTCGACCGGGTCTTCGGCGGTCGAGATGTTGCGCTCGTCGGTGTTGAGGATGTTCAGACCGGTATACAGCGACACCGTCTTGCCAGAACCCGTCGGGCCGGTGACCAGGATCATGCCGTAGGGCTTGGCCAGCGCCTTCAGGTACAAGTCCTTCTGGTCGTCCTCGTAACCGAGCTTGTCGATGCCCAGCTTGGCCGCCGAGCTGTCGAGAATGCGCAGTACCACTTTCTCGCCGAACAGGGTCGGGCAGGTGCTGACGCGGAAGTCCATCGCCTTGGTCTTGGACAACATCAGCTTGATGCGCCCGTCCTGCGGCACCCGGCGTTCGGCGATGTCCAGCGAGGCCATCACCTTCAGGCGCGCGGTGATGCGCGGGCTGAGCTTGACCGGCGCCTTGGCGACCGTGCGCAAGATGCCGTCCATGCGCAGGCGCACGCGGTAATCGGTCTCGTAGGGCTCGAAGTGGATGTCCGAGGCGCCGCGCTTGATGGCGTCCACCAGCACCTTGTTGACGAACTTGACGACCGGGGTGTCGTCGGCCTTGTTGGGATCGGCCGTCTCCGGCTCGTTGTCGGCCAGATCGCCGGTTTCCAGGTTCTCCAGTCCCTCGCTGTCGTCGGTGGACAAGGCATCGCTGGTCGTCTGTGCCTTGTCGATGGCGCGCTTGAGGGTGTCCTCGTCGACCAGAATGGGCTCGACCACCGAGTTGGTGGCGAACTTGATCTCGTCCAGCGCCCGGGTGTTGGTCGGGTCGGAAATGCCTACGAACAGACGGTTGCCGCGCTTGAACAACGGCAGCACGCTGTGCTTGCCGATCAACTCCTCACTGATGGATTTGGTGGCCGCCTGCGCCATGTCCAGCGCGCTGGCATCGAACAAGGGCATGCCGAACTCGTGCGAGTTGGCGGCCGCCAGCTGTGCGGCGGTGATGATCCGGCGTTCGACCAGGTACTGCTGGACGGGCTTTTTTTCCTTGAGCGCCTCGTCCATCGCCTTGCGCGCGTTCGGCTCGGCCAACATGCCGTCCAGCACCAAACGCCGGACGATGCCGGTGATCCCTACCAGGTTGGCCGTGACCGCAGCGCTCATCCGTCCCCCAAAGTACGGCAGCTTGGCAGGAATCTACCGCAAAACGCGGTCAGGGGACAGGGGACGAGGAGGAGCAGCCCTGCACGGCGGGGGGGCGGAGCAAGTCGGCGCATCAGGATCCAGCGGTTGTCTGTTAGATCGCGGGTTCAGCTGTTCGGCTGCTGCTGAGTTACGCTATTGCCCAGCAAGATCACACCCATTCCCGGCAGACTTTGGCTAGCCCCATGGCGAGAGTGGCGTCCCATCTTCGAAATTGGCTCGCACCGCTTCGTCACACCGTACTCCACCCACAATGGTTCGCCTTTCGAGAAACGAAGCCGACCCGTCAGTGGGTCGGCAAGATCGCATACGGACGCGTCCTAGACATCGGCTGCGCCGATGGTTGGGCCAAGCAGGCGTTGTCCGGGCAATGCCAATACGTCGGTCTGGACTATCCCACCACCGCTCAGGGAATCTATGGAACGCGCCCGGATGTGTTCGCTGACGGCGCACGGTTGCCATTCCTCGACGATTCTTTCGATAGCGTGCTGCTGCTGGAGGTGCTCGAACACGTGGCGCAGCCCGGCGCTGTGCTGACGGAAATCCGCCGTGTGCTCAAGCCCGGCGGTGTGCTGTTGCTGAGCATGCCGTTCTTGTATCCGCTACACGACGCGCCGCACGACTACCAGCGCTATACCGCGCCGGGATTGGCGCACACGCTCGATCAGGCCGGCCTGACTTGCGACCCGCCAGTCGCGCGCGGTGTCGGCTTCCGCGCCGTGGCCTTGCTGGCTGCGATCGCGTGCGCGGAAGTCGTGGTGGATGCGTGCATACGACGGCGCTGGCGTCTGCTGTTTTCGCCTGCGCTGATCGCCGCTGTGCCGGTCATCAACACCCTCGGCTGGTTGCTGGGAAGCATCGGCGGTAGCGCCATGCTGGCGACCGGACACCGCGTCGTCGGCCACAAGCCCTGAACCATCGCCATGGTCGACACCCTCCTGGTGATCACCACATCCTATCCACGCTCTGGCGACGGCAGCGAGGCCGCAGGCTCATTCGTGGCCGACATGGTGTCCGAATTGGCCTCCCGTGTTCCCGTCCGCGTGCTGGCGCCCGGCGATAGGTCGGTGGTGGAAAATGCGGGGCCGGGGGTGACCGTGCATCGTTTCGTGGCACCGCAGGGCAATCTGGGTAACCTGCGGTTGACCAGCCCAGTCGATATGTGGCGGATTTTCAAGGTGTTGCGCGCGGGCCTTCGGGCCTCGCGGGACGCTGCCAGTGATGGCTGCGTTGGCCATGTGCTGGCCTGTTGGGCCTTGCCTTCCGGCTGGTGGGCATTGCACCTATTGCGACGACACCAAATACCGTATTCGGTGTGGATGTTGGGTAGCGATGTGTGGTCTCTGGGTCGTGTCCCGGTTGTGCGCGGCATCCTGCGCAAGGTCATGCGTCGCGCGCACCGGCGCTACGCCGATGGCCTGCTCCTGGCCGATGACAGTCGACGGATCTGCGGGCTTGACGTGGATTTCCTCCCCTCCACGCGGCGATTGCAGGCGGGCGAGCCATCGCCTTTGTCGACGCAGCCGCCGTATCGACTGGTCTACATCGGGCGCTGGCATCCGAACAAGGGCATCGACTTGCTGCTCGATGCGCTGGCTCTGCTCGACGACAGGGACTGGGAGCGCATCGCGGAAGTGCGGATCTTCGGCGGCGGGCCGATGAACGATGAGGTTCACCGCAGGGCGAAGCCGCTGGCCGAGGTTGGGCGACCTGTCGAGGTGGCCGGGTTCATCACAAAAGAGGAAGCCGAGCGGGCGATCGTGCGGGCCGACTACCTGCTGATCCCGTCGCGGATCGAGAGCATTCCGGTCGTGTTCTCCGATGCGATGAAGCTGGGCCGACCGGTGGTGGCGATGCCGGTCGGCGATTTCCCGGCTTTGTTCGCAAAGGCTAGCTTCGGAGTGCTCGCCAAGAAGGCGACGGCGATCGAACTGGTCAACGCCCTGCGCGCAGCGCTGACGGCCTCGCCTGAGTCTTTCGCGAAGGGCGTGCGGTGCCACGCGAGCGACTTCGACCTGTCGGCCATCGCCGATCGCTTGCTGGCTGAGGCGTTCGGCCATGGCTGAAGACCTGCGCGACGCCAACGATCCTCGTTGGGGACAGGCCGGCCGGGAGGCCAAGGCCGACGCGATCGTGCATACTCTGCGTGCCTGCTGTGGCGGGCGGCTGCCGCGTGGCACATGGCTGGACGTCGGTTGCGGCAGCGGCGGCATTGCGGCGTCGTTGGCGACCCATGCCGACAAGGCCGTCGGAGTGGATCCGGAATCGTGGGCGCGTTGGAGCGCGTATCGTGAAGTGCATGCGAATCTCGAGTTCCAGGTCGGCGGCTATCGGAATCTGGAAGAGTTCCTCGGGCCCGAGTCGTGCGACGTCGTCGTCTGCAATCAAGTCTACGAGCACGTCGACGACCCGCAAGCGTTGCTGCGCGCCATTCACGCGGTCATGAAGCCGAATGGGACTTGCTATTTCGCCGGGCCGAACCTGCTGTGGCCGATCGAGCCGCATGTGTTCTGGCCGTTCGTGCACTGGTTGCCGCGACGGTTCGCTCAAAACGCCATGCGTAGTCTGGGTTCGCGGCGGGCGAACGATCTGGACGCCTTCTCCACCCACTACTGGCGGCTACGTCGTTGGTTTCGCGAGAGCGGCTTCGCGGCCCAGGTCACCATTGGTGCCAGGCTGGATGGCGCGTTGGTTGCCCGCGGCGCAGGCTTGCGTCTTCCCCGCCCCTTGGGTCGTTTGATCGACGCTATGGCGCCATCGTCGCCGGGCTTCGTGTTTTGCGTTCGCAAGGTATGAGTTCCGGGATGGCCGATGATCTCCGGATGGGGTGGCAAATTTCAGCCCAAGCCCATCCGGACCATGCCAAATGGGCCCAATATGGCGGCCGGCTGTTCGCCACCACTGCATGGGCAAAAGTGTTGGCGACACTTGGAGCCGAGCCGTTGCATGCGTGGCACCCAGGTCGTGGTGTCGGCGTGGTAGTGCCGGTGTTTCGACGTTTCGGTTTCCGCATTGGCTTCCTTGGTCTTCCTTGGGCGGGCGAGGAGTTCGACGCGATGCCTGCTGGCGCTCTCGCGCAATGCGCAGCCGGCATTGCCGCGACGGCAAGACTCGCCTTCGTGCGGGTCACTCAGGGCATGCAGATGCAATTGGATTCAAGGGCTGCGGGGGTCCGGCCCGAGGCGTGGATCGCCGATTTGCCTACGTGGCGCTTAACGGATCACAAGCGTCTGCGCAAGGATCTTGCGTTTGCACGAAGAGCTGCGCCGGCAATGGAGCTGGCAGATCGCGGGTTTGATGCCGAGGTCTGTCACGCGCTGTATGCTGCGACCGTAGCCCGGAACAGTGGAACTGCTCGCTATGGGCCGGGCTATTTCGTCGCCCTTGCTGAGCTGGCGATCGACGATCCATTGCTGGCGTTTTTCGTCGCCAAGGAGGGTTCTCGCATCCGGGGTTTTGCGGTCGTGGCACTGCACGGTAAGGTGGCGAACTATCTGCATGGTGCAGTGGATGCGGAGGGGCGTCGTCAAGGCATCAGTGACCTGTTGTTGGAACGGTTGGTGAGTTTTGCTCGAGATGCAAGGATGCAGCGTTTTACGCTAATGGCGTCGCCATGGACGCAGCCAGGCCTGCTACGATTCAAGGAAAAGTGGGCTGATCGCAAGGGGCTGTCTGTGACCTATGACTACGGTTATGGGTTACTCGGCACTTGTGCGGCGCGGGCTTCTCGCTGGCGAAGTCGCCAGGATCACATATCGGCCACGCACATATCGGCCACGCACGCCGCGAACCCTGAAGTGTTTCGCACGGAGGATTAGTGCATGGAAGCCGGAGTAGGGCAACACACACGTCCCTTATTTCTGGAGGTACTTTCCGAGGTCACCGGTGCGTATCGGCTCGCTGCGTTGCGCCACAAGGCATCGATTGCGTGGTCGGCCAAAGTCAAGACCCCTTCACGCTTGACACTGGGCCACCACGTTACGATACAAGCCGGCGCGGTCATACATTGCGGTGGAAAGGCATGGTCCGACTTCAATGGCTATGTCAGATTGGGCAATGGTGTTGTCGTCGGGCGGTACTGCGTCCTGTACGGTGCCGGCGGGATCGAACTGGGCGATTTCGTGCACCTTGGGCCTGGATCGCAGCTGATCTCGCAATCCGGCAGGCACGATGCCAAGCGGCTGGGATCCGATCCGACCTTCCATTTCGCTCCGATCCTGATCGGCGCCGGGAGCTGGATCGGCGCCGGCGCGGTGGTTCTGGGTGGGTCGACGCTCGGTTGTTGCGTCAATGTCGCCCCGAATTCGGTAGTCGCCGGGAACGTACCCGACTACGCGGTCGTGGTCGGCAACCCGGCACGCGTGCTGATGAAGAACGAGGTGATCAGGTGAATGCCGGACAAACGCATCCGCTGTTGGACGCATTGGTTGAGCGCATCGTCGCCGACAGCCCGATGCAGGGCCGTTCCCTGCCCGCGGCCGTCGCGGCGCTCGAGTCCGGAGAAGCGGAGGAACTCGAGGGCTACCTTCGCTTCTGCGCGAGCGAAGGGTGGGGCGCAGAGCGCATGGCGCAGGCTTACATCACCATCGCCAACGACACGTTGCGCGAGCAGATTTATTTCCAGAGGAACAACCGCTACCGCCACGACCGCTTCGATGCCGTCGCCGAGACGGTGTATTTCGACGCCGACTACATGGCGCGCTACATGTACGGGCTCGCCCTCACCCTGTACCTGTGGCCCAACCATCTGCAGATCTTCCGCCACTTCCGCGGCGTGCTCGCCGGCATGCGCGGAGGAAGCTACCTCGAAGTCGGCCCCGGCCATGGCGCATTCTTCCGCCAGGCCGTGCTGCACGGTGGCTTCCGGGACTGCGTCGGCGTCGACATCAGTCCGACCTCGTTGGGCATGACCCGGCGCGTGCTGGAGTCGCTCTGGACGGAAGCGAAAAGTTTCTGGCGCCTGGTCGAGGCCGACCTGCTCGCGGCCGCCGAACTCGGTGGCAACTACGACATGGTCGTGATGGGCGAAGTGCTCGAGCACGTCGAGGAACCGGGACGCTTCCTCGAACGCCTCCGCGAACTCGCAGCTCCCGGCGCGACGCTTTACGTGACCACCGCGGTGAACGCACCGGCGATCGACCACATCTACCTGTTCCGCAGCGTGGCGGAAGTCGAGGATCTTGCACGCGCCGCGGGCCTGGCGGTGCGCGATGTCCTGGCCACGCCCTACGTCGGTTGCACCATGGAGGAAACCGTGCGGCGCGGGCTGGCGATCAATGTCGCGCTGGTGCTGACGCGGTGATCGCGCTCGCGGGCTTCCGTTTCCACCACTGCGGCCTCGCCGCGGCCGATCCGGACAAGGCAGCGGCGTTTGCCGCGAAGCTCGGCTATGCCTGCGGCCCGTCGGTATTCGATGAAAAGCAGGACGTGCACCTGCGCTGGTGCGAACACAGCAGCGCGCCTGCCCTAGAAATCGTCTCGCCCGCCGGCCCGGACGGTCCGCTGAAGAACATCCTGTTGGGCCAGCCAAGCAGCTTCTATCATTTGTGCTATGAGATCGCCTCGGACACGGCAGGCGCGCTGGAACATTTGCGTGCCGACGGGACGCGCGTGGTGACGGTGGTTCCGCCTGTGCCCGCGGTATTGTTCGGGGGGCGGAAGGTCAGCTTCCACATGGTGCGCGGTTTCGGCCTGCTGGAGCTGCTCGAACCCGCGCAAGCTGGGGATGGGCGCGCGCCGTGAGCGACGCGAAGAAGGTTCGCTTCATCCGCAATTTCACGGCCGAGCCGATCGAGCCGGTGCTGAAGCGCGAGCTGGCTGACCAGGGCATCGCGGTGCACTGTGAGTTCGGGGGATTCGCCACGGCAGCCGAGGAAATCGCTTCCCTCGGCAAGACGCCGGCCGTCGACCTGACGGTGCTCGCGTTGGGACTGGAGATGTCCTCGCCGGATTTTGGCCATGCCGACTGGGATGCGCAAGCTGCCTGCAACAACTTGCTGGCACTGGCGCGCGAGGCGGTGGCGCGTTGCGGCGGCATGCTGGTGATGAACACGGCGCTGGCCCCGTTGTACGACGCGCTCGGAGGCGCCAACACGGCGAGTCGGCGTTCTGCGGCGGCTGAGGTGGATGCGCTGAACTTGGCTCTGCGCGAATTGGTTGCCACGGATCCGGTGCGCATCGCGCTCGCTGACTGGGTGGCCTATTCACGGCAGTTGGGCGAGGCCGAGACCTACGATCGTCGCTTCTGGTTTAGTAGCGGCGCACCATTCGGCCGTCGCTTTCTGGCACGTTACGCGCGCGACATCGCTGCGCCTCTGCGGATCACCGCCGGCAAGGTGCGCAAGTGCCTGGTGCTCGATTGCGACAACACGCTGTGGGGCGGTGTGGTCGGCGAGGACGGTCTGGATGGCATCCAGTTATCAGCGGATTCGGCACCCGGAGTGTATTTCCGTGAATTTCAGCGCGCCGTGCTCGATCTGCATGCACGCGGGGTGGCGATTGCGCTGGCGAGCAAGAACAACGAAGCCGATGTCATGGATGTGCTCGAACGCCATCCGTGCTCGTTGCTGCGGCGAGAGCACTTGTCGGCGTGGCGGATCAACTGGGAGGAAAAGCCGGTCTCGCTTGCCGCCATAGCCGCGGAACTCAATCTTGGCCTGGATGCATTGGTGTTCATCGACGACAACCCAATGGAATGCGAACTGGTGACAAAGGCATTGCCTCAGGTGCAGGTGCTGCAGGTACCGCCCGCGTCTGAAGAGCTCGTAACCTGGATGCAACGCAATGATCCCTTCGCTGCATTGGCAGTGACCACGGCCGATCGCGAACGCAACGCGAGTTATCGACAGAATCGGCAGCGCGACGCGTTTTCAGCGGAGGTCGGCGATCTCACCGCGTACAAACGCCAGATCGGCGCAGAACTGCGGGTGCGCGGTGTGGGCGAAGCCGATGTCGCACGCGTGGCGCAGTTGCTGCAACGCAGCAACCAATTCAACCTGACCACGCGCCGCTACGGTCTGGACGAGGTTCGTGCAATTCTTGTGGACAAGGAAGCGATGGTGCTATGCGCGGAACTGAAAGACCGATTCGGTGATCTCGGGCTGATCGGTGTGGCGATCATACGACGCGGCAACGACCGCGCGCGCATCGACAGCTTGCTGATGAGTTGCCGTGCGCTGGGGCGCGATGCCGAACTGGCGTTTGCAGCGGCGTTGTATGGGAAGATCGCCACGACTTGGAAATCGCGCTGGATCGAGGCCGAGTTTGTGGCGTCGGCCAAGAACGCGATGGTCGCGGATTTCTGGGTGCGTGCCGGTCTGTTGCGGTCGAATACGGATCCCGAGGGCGATGTCGTGGTCTTCCATGCCGACGCGGACGCGCAGAAGCTGCACGAGGTCTTGCCCGATTACGTGAAACTGACGGTGGAGCCATGAACGAAAAATTGCGTGCGATCGTCGCAGCGACGCTTGAACTCGATCCATCACAGGTGACGGCGCAAACTAGCGTCGAGAACCAGCCCAAGTGGGATTCGTTGCGCCACATGAACCTGATCTTCGCGATTGAAGACGGATTCGATGTGCGCTTTGCCGACGAGCAGCTCCCGCAGTTGACCAGCGTAGCGGCGTTCGAGCGCGCGCTGAACCTGTAATTTGATCGTTGCCGCAGCCGCCCCGCTTTGGGAATTTCTATTTCCCTCGCTGTAGCCGCGCGCCGCGCCAAAGCATCGAACCGACGAGCACGCTTGCCACATCCACCAACAGTTGCCAGCAGCGCGCGAGCAACGCGATCGAGATCAGTAATGCTGCCGGTACGTCCGGGGCCAGCAGCGCTCCGAAACCGGCGACGGCCGCTTCGCGGATGCCCAGCCCGGCCGGAACTGGCAGGGCCAGCAAACTGGCCGCAATTCCCAGCCAAAGGCTGGCCAGCAAGTGTGCCAGTTGCAGTGGCGAAAGCGTGGTGTGCGCGGCGATCAACAAGAACCACGATGCCGCGAAGTTCACCGCCAACGAGGCGGCGGTCAGCCCGAACAGCCAGAGCGAGCGCACAGGCACGGAGGTCGCCTCATCGTGCGGTGTGCGCAGCCACTTGCGCAAGCGTGGCAGTATCCTGAGCAACAGTTTCGCGCTGGGCAAGCGCACAAACGCCCAGCCGATCGCCAATGCAGCGACCGCAGCCAGCAGCGCGAGCGGTGGACGCGACGCGAGCAGGCACGCCACACCCAAACCGGTGGCGTGCAACACGGCGACCAGGCTCAGTTCGATGTTGGCGACACCGACCGAGGTTACGCTCGATTGCCCGGCGAGCGCGATCGATTGCATTGCCGCCTGCCACAACTTGCCCGGCAGATACTTGCCTGGCTGGGACATCATGAAGGCGGCGACGTGTCGGCGCCGATGGGAGTGGCCGGTGTACTTGCACAAGATGGCATCGAACAGCAACCCATAAACGACATTGAGGCACACGCCGGCGACGACGGAAGCGGCGAACCAGTACGGTGATACTGCGCGCAGCACGCGCAGCAGTTCCGTGCGCGAATGCCATGCCAACAGGGCCAACACGACGCCGCCTGCAAGGGCAAGCGCGGCGAAGCGCCAAGCGGGTTGCTTCACGTTTTCCTGCCGGCGAAGGCTGAAGGGCGAATAACAGCACGCACGGCGTCCATGACGCGAGCAACCTCGTCGTCGGTCAGCTTGGGCGACAACGGCAGACTCACAGTCTGTCTGCCGATACGCATGGCGTTGGGCCATTGCTCGGGGTGCCAGCCGTAGCGTTGCTGGTAGAACGGATGCTCAGGCACGGCGAGGTAGTGCACGCCGACGCCGATCCGCTGGGCGTTCATCGCGTCGAGGAAGTCGTCACGCGAGAGACCGCAGCGGGTCTCGTCGATCATCACGGTGAACAAGTGATGGGCGTGCCGCGTGTCCGGCGCGGGCGCGGCAGGCAATCCGATCGGCAGGTCGGAGAACGCCTGCATGTAGTGGTTCCACACGGCATGCCGACGCTGCCAGTTGCGCTCGACACGTGCGAGCTGATGGATGCCGATGGCGGCTTGCAAGTCCATCATGTTGTATTTGAAACCGGCTTCAACCACTTGATAGTGCTTGTAGCCCGCATCGCCGAAGCGATGCCAAGCGTCCTTGCTCATGCCGTGCAGAGCCAGCACCTTGGCGCGCGCGATCGACGCCTCGTCGCGACCTACGATCATCCCGCCCTCGCCAGTAACCACGTTCTTGGTCGCGTAGAAACTGAAGCAGCCGAAGTCGCCGAAGGTGCCCGCCTTGCGCCCACGCCACTCGGTTTCGATGGCGTGTGCGCAGTCCTCGATCACCATCAGGCCATGTTTGTCCGCGATCGCCATGATCGCGTCCATCTCACAGGGTCGTCCGGCGAAGTGCACCGGCAGGATCGCACGCGTTCGCGGGGTGATCGCCGCCTCGATCGCGGCAGGGTCGATGCACTGGCTGACCGTGTCGATGTCGGCCAGCACTGGCGTCAGCCCAGCGTGGACGATCGCGTTGACCGAGGCGCAGAACGTCATCGGCGTGGTGATGACTTCGCTGCCCGGTTCCAGCTTGGCAGCGACCATGCTGACGTGCAGCGCGGCGGTGCACGAGTTGACCGCCGCCACTTGCGATGCTTGCAACCTCTGATAGGCGGCGAAATCCTGCTCGAAGCGCGCCACGCGCGGCCCGGTGCCGAGCCAGGCAGATTCCATGCAAGACACGACCTCGTCGATCTCGGCCCGCTCGATCAGCGGCGAGCCGAAGATCAAGAAGGGCAGCGACGGACTTTGCGCATTGGCCATTGAACGGATCCGAAGGGACGATCAGGGTGAAGTGGCAGATTTGCGGCGCTGTCCCATGTCCAGCTCGAGCTTGCGGAGCCGCCAGTCGATTCGTTCAAGTATGCGCCGGTTGGTGGACATCAGATCGGCGAGAAAGCCCAGCATGAGCAGCAGGAAGCCGATCGTCATGCTCAATGCAGTGAAGATCACCGACTGTACGTGTCCGTTGCCCTCCCCGCCAAAAAAATAGACGAGGAACCGCACCCCCGACGCGAAACCGGCGCCCACGAACACCACGCCCAGCACCCAGAACAACAACATCGGCCGGTAGGTCGCAAAAATTCGCACGATGGTGGCCAGTGAGCGCACCACGTAGTTGCCAGAGCTTTTCACCAGCCGTGAGGGTCGCAGGTCGGGGTTGGTGCGCACCGGCACCGACAGCACGCGGATGTTGCTACGTCCGGCCTGAATGATGGTTTCCAAGGTGTAGGTATAGGAATTGAATACGTTCAGGCGCAGCGCCACGTCGCGTGTCATGGCGCGAAAGCCGCTGGGCGCATCGGCTACGTCGGTGTGCGAGGCGACGCGCACGACCCGACTTCCGAGCCTTTGCAGGCGACGCTTGAGCCAGGAAAAGTGCCGAGTGGTTTCGATCGGGCGGGCGCCGATCACGAACTCTGCCTGGCCGTCGATGATGGGCGCGACCAACGCCGCGATGTCACGCGCGTCGTACTGGTTGTCGGCGTCGGTATTGACGATGATGTCCGCGCCCAGTCGAGTTGCCGCATCCAGCCCGGTCATGAAGGCGGCAGCCAAACCACGATTCGTGGCATGCCGGACGACATGATCCACGCCCAAGCGCTGCGCCACGGCGGCCGTTTCGTCGTGCGAGCCGTCGTCGATCACCAGCCACTCCACGCGGGTGCAACCGGGGACGGATCGAGGCAATGCGGCCAGCGTTACCGGAAGCGCCTCGGCTTCGTTGTAACAGGGAATCTGGATGATGAGGTTCACGGTGACGGACTCATGGCGGGACTCGGATCGGTGCCGGGCGGTTCCGGGGCCAGCTTGCTCTTGGCGATTGCTTGTCCGAGCAAGGATTCGAGTGTGCTGATAGTGTCATCGAGTGAACCCCAACGGTTGAATTTTCCCAGCAATTCGATTTGGTGGCGAGCCTCGCCAAAGCGGCCAATCGCGATCAAGGCTTTCACCAGATTTGCTCGATAAGTCGGGGAGTTCGGAAACCGGGTGACGATATCGTCCGACAAGTGGATCGCCAAAGCAGGGTCATGCAGAACATCAAAGGCGAACTCTGCGTAGGCCGACATGATGTCGGGATTGTCGCCCGAAGCCGGGAGGGCGGCCAAAAAGACATCCAGCATTTGCGCGGGCTGAAACAGACAGTCGTCATGACGCATGCAGCGCGGCAGGAAGACGATGGCCTGGATGTCCGTTTGCGACGGCGGCCCGGCCTTGAGCTTGCGTACGATTTCGCTCCACCAACGCGGATCGACCGGCTGGTGCGTGCGTCCAGCAATAAAAATCAGCGCCTGCGCAGGTGCCAAGCCGCTATCGTTACGGTACACGCTGCGATTCAGGATTGACTTGGCGCGATCAAGCAAGGGCGAACGCACGTCATCGCCAGCCGAGGCGATCAGAGACTGCGCCAGTGCGTATTGCGCACGCATGGAGTCCGGTCGCTTGCTGGCTTCCGCATACGCCAGACGTAACGGATTCGACCATTCGCACGATCGTGCGAAGGTGGTCGTACTGAAGAAGGCCAGTGCGATGACTGCCGCGAGCGTCGGAATCGGTGCCTTCACTGGGCGAGCCTGATAGCCCAGCACAGACGCAACGGCCAACAGCAATCCAATCGATGGAAAATAATTGCGGTGCTCGAACACCAGCTCCAGCGGGATGATGGTGGCCGTCATCGCGTGGCCAGCGAAAAACCACAACATGCCGAGGCAAAACAGTGGTCGGCGGTTTCGCTGCCATACGGCGAGCGCGAGCAGGCCAACCAGAAAGGCGATGGCCGCCAGCGTGCTTGGTGGCGACAGCAACCCATGCGAGATCGCAAGGTCGTCGTGATAAAACGTGAGTTGCCGCAAGGTGGGCAGCAACGTCCAATCGATGTAGGCCACGAGCACGCGTGGCTCGGTGAGCAGGCGTTGCCCAATCGTGAATGTACGAAAGTGGTCTGCCGCCGCGAAAATCCAGCGCGACAACCACAACGTTCCGACGATCATCGGTACGAGCAGGAACACGGTGTGAGTGAAAATTGCAGGCTTGCTCCAGCGCCCGTCCTGATTGCGGAATCCAGTCAAGGCGAACTCGATGCAGGCGGTGAATAGCGGCAATAGTGCGGCGGACTCTTTCGCGGTCAGGCCGATCAAGGTAAAGGTGAGGACGATCCCCCAGCCGGCATGCGGTGCCACCCCGGTGGCGTAATTGCGACGTCGCCAGCGCAGATAGAAGTAGATCCCGGCCAGCACGAATACCGTGGCCAGCGCCTCGATGCGCTGCGAGATGTAGGCGACGCCGGTCAAGTTGATCGGCGCAAGCAGCCAAAGGCCAGCGATTGCAAGCGCAAAGCCATCGATGCTCAGGGTCAGAGGTGGCTGCCCGCGCGTCGTGCGAATCTCGTGGTGCAAGCGTAGAAGTTGCCGCAGCAACAGGAACAACAGCCCGCCGTTGAGCAGGTGGATGGCGATGTTGGTGACCTTGAACCACCACGGATCAGGGCCGGTAAAAAAATAGTTGGCCGCAAAGCTGAGCATGCTCAACCCTCGGAATTGCTTGGCCCCTACCTGTGAGAACGCTGCACGCGCCCAATCGCTGGGATGCAAGGTGGTCACCTGCATCGCCGGATTCTGGATGTAATAGCTATCGTCGAACAGGTAGCCGCCGGAGAGGCTTGGCCAATACACCAGCGCGGTCAGTGCCAGCAGCAATGACAGCAATGCCGGCGCGCCCGGCTTCCACGCTTCGGGAGATGCGAGTGCTGCCCGCGGCGGAGCGGTCGGCGTCATGGGAATGCGGGCAGTCAGTCGTGACTGCATGGTGACAGTCGAGGCGCCGGCCCTCAAGGGATCGTGGCCAGGATCGGTGGCATGGCAAGGCTGCAGAAATGAAGAGGGCCGCCTTGCGGCGGCCCTCGGTGCAACGGTTGAGTGATATCAACCGAAGCGGCCATCCATTACGGACGGCAGATCGACGGACGGTACTTCGGGTTCACGTTCGAACCGGCGGCCGTGGTGCAGGCCCACGTGGTGGAACCGGCAGCGCCGGTGGCCTTGAACACCAGAACCTTGGTGGCGACCAGCGCATTGGCCTGGTTGCCGTAGGTGACGGTGATGGTGCCGGTGGCGCCCACGCCCGAGCCAGCAGCGCCGCCGACCGTGACTTTGGTCACGTAGTTGCCGTTGATGCTGGTGTCGGTGGCAACGCCAGCCGAGACGTTGGTGCCCGGGAAGCGACCCTTGTTCGAGTAGAACTCGGCCAAGGCGGTCTTGCTGCCTTCGGCCAAGCTGGAGCCTTCCGAAACCTGCGAGCGGATCACGTAATCCTGGTAGGCCGGGATGGCGATGGCCGCCAAGATGGCGATGATCGCGACCACGATCATCAGTTCGATCAGGGTGAAGCCTTGCTGGAGCTTGTTCATGACAATTCCTTTGGGTGGTGGGTTAGCTAACCTTGCCTGCATTCCGGGCGGTTTCAACACCTCGTCCGTGGGCCTGAACCGACCCGCAAATGCCTGCGAGGGACATCAAGCAATTGCCGTGCCAACATCTGGACTGTGAGCAACTGCACGGTTATCGCCCCTTCAGGATGGCCGGTTTGTGGTAGATCGTCAACGAAAGATTGCTTGGGTCAAAAAGTGACGCAAAACGTCACCGACAAATAGTCGGCAAATACTTTGGCGCCAGCGTGTTGAGCGGGGTCTTGCATGACCATGTCATGGAACCGGCCCCCGCAGTGGGCCACATCACAAGGGTGCGGCCATTGATGGCGGCATTGGCCTGCTGGGGTGCTGCACTGGAAAAAGTGACTTTGATGAAACCCAGCCCTCCTGCGAGCGCGCCCACATCCACCCGACTCACATAATTGCCATAGAGACTGGTTGGGGTCGGAAGAAATACCGACGATTCGCTGGAAGGCAAGCGTCCGGTGCTCGTGTAAAAATCATAGATGGCCGTCTTTGCTCCGGCCACGCTGGTCATGTTGAATCCTTCGGTGACTTGTGAGCGGATCACGTAGTCCTGATAGGCGGGGATGGCGATCGCGGCGAGGATGGCGATGATCGCCACGACGATCATCAACTCGATCAGGGTGAAGCCGCGGTTGCGGGCACGCATGGTGAGGCTCCGGTATCAACAGGATTCATGCAAGGTTCGTGCCTTGATCTTGTTCGTGAAGCCGGTCGCGATTTTCGAGACGTTCCAAGAGGCCCGCGTCGGCGACCGCCATGCAAGCGTTCGGGGCCGGACGCGGCTCGTGTAAGCTGCCGACCGGCTCCAGGCACTCAAGGGGATCGTCGTGGTCAAGGAAAACGCCATCGGGCGTGGCCTGCTCGCGCTGTTCGTGCTCTCCGGAGTGGCCGGGCTGATCTACCAGTCGGTATGGTCGCATTACTTGGGTCTGGTGCTCGGGCATGCGGCCTACGCGCAGGCGTTGGTGCTGGCGATCTACATGGGCGGGATGGCGCTGGGCGCGTGGCTGGCCAGCCGCTACAGCCTGCGCTGGCGGCGCCTGATCGTGGCCTATGCGGTCGTCGAGCTGTTGATCGGCGCGCTGGGCTGCGTGTTTCACCCGCTGTTCGTGGCGTATGTGGATTTTTCGCAGGATGTGGTGTTGCCGCATCTGCACAGCGATGGCGTGGCGCACCTGTGGCAGTGGATCAGCGCGGCGTTGACCATCGCTCCACAAAGCGTGTTGCTGGGCATGACCTTTCCGCTGATGAGCGGCGGCTACCTGCGCATCACCCCGCGCAACGACGGGCAGGTGCTGGGCGGGTTGTATTTCGCCAACAGCATCGGTGCCTCGGCCGGTGCGCTGATTTGCACCTTCGTCTTGTTGCCGTGGATCGGCATGCCCGGTGCGGTGCGCACGGCCGGCGCGTTGAATCTGCTGGTCGGTCTGCTGGCGCTGGCAATGGCGTGGGGGCCGATCGCCGCGCAGCCGGGACGAGCACCGCTGGCGGCCCAGCCAGAGGCGGCACCTGGATCCGATCGCAAGGCGCGCTGGCTGTTGCTGGCCGCGGCGGTGACCGGCGGCACCTCGTTCGTCTACGAGGTCGGCTGGGTGCGCCTGCTCAATCAGGCACTGGGCACCACGGTGCACTCGTTCGAACTGATGCTCTCGGCCTTCATCCTCGGCCTGGCCTTGGGCGGTTGGTGGGTTCGCCAGCGCAGCGCGCGTATCGAGGACGCCATCGCCGCCACCGGCCACGCGCAGGTGTGGATGGGCATCGCTGCGCTGCTGTCGTTGCCGTTGTTCACGCAGTCATTTGGCTGGGTCGCGTGGATGATGAACGCGCTGGCGCGCAACGATTCGGGCTACGACCTGTTCAATCTGGGCAGCGCCATCATCGCCATCGGAGTGATGTTGCCGGCGGCGTTTTTTGCCGGCATGACGCTGCCGCTGATCACCATGGCGCTGCTGCGCAAAGGTCATGGCGAGGCCAGCATCGGCCGCGTGTATGCCGCCAATACGCTGGGTGCGATCGTCGGCGTATTCCTGACCCTGCATGTGCTGATCCCTGCGATCGGCGTGGCCTTGTCGGTGACTTTGGCGGCCGCCGGCGATCTTCTGCTCGGCCTGCTGTTGTTGCGTTATTTCACCGATGTGCGCCGCTGGGTCGGCTATGCGGCGTCCGCTGCCTGCGGGGTGGCGGCGCTGGTGGTGAGCCTGCACTACGGGCGACCCGATCCGATGGCGCAGGCGGCCGGGGTGTTCAGGACCGGCAAGACCACCATACCGGGTCAGGTTGCTTACTTGCGTGACGGGAAAACGGCCACCGTCAGCGTGTTCACCGAAGGCCAGCGCTACGGCGTGATCGCGACCAATGGCAAGCCGGACGCCGGGATCCAGTTGCTGCCGGGGGGCAAGTCGTCGCCCGATGAAATCACCATGCGCATGGCGGCCGCCTTGCCGTTGGCGTTGTCGGAGCACCCCAACGACGTGGCGGTGATCGGTTGGGGTTCGGGCATGACCACCGCGACATTGCTCGGAAGCCCGGCGCCGAAGGAAGTCACCACCATCGAGATCGAGCGCGCGATGTACGACGGCGCCCGCTTGTTGGGCTCGAAAGTTGCGGCCGGTTACACCGATCCGCGCTCTCGGCCGCGCTTTGACGACGCGCGAACCTATTTTTCGACCGGCAACCGCCAGTTCGACGTCGTCATCTCCGAGCCATCCAATCCATGGGTGAGCGGGGTGGCCAGTCTGTTCACGCACGAGTTTTACGCTTTGGTACGCCGGCACCTGCGCCCGGGCGGGCTGCAGATCCAGTGGCTGCAAACTTACGAGATCGATGATCACCTCGTGGGGATGATGGTGGCCGCGCTGATCGACGTCTTCCCGCATGTCGACGTCTACCTGACCAATAATGCCGACCTGATGTTCGTCGCGAGCGACCGGCCGTTGCCTGCCTTGGACGTTGCGCGGCTGGCGTCGATTCGTGAGTCGTTGGCAGACGTGGGGTTGCGTGGGCCGGACGACTTCCAGATGCGACGGATCGGCTCGACGCCGGTGTTGCGCGCTTTCGTCAACTACACCGGGGCCACCCCGCACTCGGATTTTTATCCCACGGTGTCCTTGCAAGGTCCGCGGGATCGTTTCATTCAGGCGCGATCGTCGGTATTGCAGGACTTGGTGAGCAACGGCATGCCGATCCTGGATATCCTGCAGGGGCGCACTCCGCCCGAGCCGGCCAACGTCACCCGCGAGTCGAATAGCACGCTTGCCGACGCCACCTTCCGTGCCTGGGCGGTGGTGCAAGGCATGCGCGGTGCGGGCGATCTGGAACTGCAGACGCAGGCGGCCGATCTGGCCAGTGACTTGCGTGATTTGCGTGGTTTGCGCGACGGTAGCGAGCCGGATTTCGCCAGCCGTTGGTACATCGACGTGTCGCACCTGGCCGGCGCCAGCATCGGCCTGCTGCCAGCCGATGCTTTGGCCGGGGCGTGGATCGATCCGGCATGGCTGCCCGCCGGCGCCGATCTGCCAGCGCCGGCAAAAGCGGTCTTGGCCGCCTTTGATGCCGCCGCCCGCCGCGACGTGGCACGCATGCGGCCTACCGCGGAAGCGGCGTTGCAGGCGCTGCGCAGCGAGCCGGCGGCACCGGACATTCTGCGCGAACAGATGCTGGTGCTGGCGATGCTCGGCGCCATCGGCGAGGGTCAACCGCAGGCTGTGGCCCGGTTGGACCAGCAATGGGGCGATCGCCTCCAACCTTCTGCAGCCTATATGCCGATGCGCATCTACCTGCGGGCGTGGGCCGATCTGCCGCCGGGGAAACAGTGATGCCCGCCGCTCACTCGATCGCCAGCTTCTTGAGCTTGTAGCGCAGCGCGCGGAAGGTGATGCCGAGCTTGGCGGCGGCCTTGGTCTTGTTGTAGCGGCACTCCTCGAGGGCGCGCACGATGGCCTCGCGCTCGAGGTTTTCCAGGTGCCGGGGTAGGTCGTCGCCGCTGCCGGTGGGGCTCGGGCTGGCGCCGGTCGGGCCGTTACCGGCCGACGCGCTCACGGCGGCGCTGGCGCCGCGTGGGCCAGTGCCTGCCGGCAGGCGCAGGTCGGGCGGCTGGATGGTCTCACCCTCGCACAGGGCGGTGGCGCGTTCGAGGATGTTTTCCAGCTCGCGCACGTTGCCCGGAAACGGGTAATCGCGCAGCACCACCAGCGCGTCGGCGGACAGCACCGGCATGGGCTCGCCGATCTCGCTCGATAGCCGGCGCAAGATCGCATCGGCCAGCAGCGGGATGTCCTCCACCCGCTCGCGCAGGGGCGGCACCCGCAGCTCGATCACGTTCAGGCGGTAGAACAAGTCGTGACGAAAGCGGTTGTCCTCGACCTGCCGCGCCAGATCCTTGTGGGTGGCCGAGAGGATGCGCACGTCCACCGGGATTTCCGTGGGTGCACCGACCGGGCGCACGGATTTCTCCTGGATCGCGCGCAGCAGCTTGACCTGCATCGACAGCGGCAGCTCGGCCACCTCGTCGAGGAACAAGGTGCCACCGTGCGCGGCCTGGAACAGGCCCTCCTTGTCGGCGTGGGCGCCAGTGAAGCTGCCCTTCTTGTGCCCGAAAAACTCGCTTTCCATCAGTTCGGTCGGGATTGCGCCGCAGTTGACCGGCACGAACGGGCCGCTCGCACGCGGGCCTTGCTCGTGGATCAGGCGCGCCACCCGCTCCTTGCCGGCACCCGATTCACCGGCGATGTACACCGGCGCCTGCGAGCGCGCGAGTTTGCCGATGGTCTGCCGCAGCTGTTGCATCACCGGCGCCTGCCCGATCAAGCCCGAGGATGTCGGCGCTGCCGCGGCGCGGCGCTGTTGCAGCTCCAGCGCGTTGTTGACCAGTCGCCGCAGGACCGACAAGTCCACCGGCTTGGAGACGAAATCGAAGGCGCCGGCCTTGAGCGCGTCCACCGCCGCCTCGACGTTGCCGTAGGCGGTGATCATCGCCACCGGTGTTTCCGGGTGGCGGGCGACGATGTGCGCGACGATCTCCAGACCGTTGCCGTCGGGCAGGCGCATATCGGTCAGGCACAACCCGTAGCGTGCGCCGGCCAGGCGGGCGCGGGCCTCGGCGACGGTGCCGGCCGAATCCACCAGCAGGCCCATGCGGCCCAGGGTGATGGTCAGCAGTTCGCGGATGTCGCGTTCGTCGTCGACGACCAGAACGGTGGGCTTGCTCATGCGCCGGGAGTATACGGGAGCGCACGTCGTGGCCGCAGTGCGCGCTTCACGCCGTCGGGCCGGGTTGGCTGTGCGTCGCCAACGTGACCACGGGTGAGATATTGGAGCCCGCCAGGCGCGATATTTGCCCGGAAGAAGCCGGAAGAATCGGGAAGTTGCGGGGTGAGAATGCAACGCCATTGCGTGGGATGCAATGGAATAGGAGGCCGCCGAAGGTGTCAGAACAGGTCGGGCTGGTCGGGGTCGTCGGAGCGCGATTGGGCGCGTTTGATAAGCTTGCGGACGCCGTTTTCGGTCATACCGAAACGCTTTGCGATCTCGGCGAACGAGGCACCAGCGGTGCGGACGGCCATGATCTCTTGCTCGCGAGCGCTGAGCTGGTAACGGTCGTCCTTGGGGAAGGAAAGGACTTGGCCGCCCATCTCCTGGGCGATCTCGTCGGCGATGGCGCAGCCGACGTGGTCGGCGTGGTCGGACGGCAGCCCAAGCGAGGCCGCCACGCGCGCCGCAGTCTCGGCGATCAGTCGGTAGAACGCGGATCGACGGGCCTTCATGTTCATGTCAGTGCGTCGTCTGTGCAACGGTCACGACGTATCCGGCATCGCGCAGAGCGGCGACGGCGAACTGATAATCCAGCGTCACCGTGACTGCCGTTCCGGCTTCCGATTCGGATGCGGCGCTTTGCTCGCGAAGCCGTTCCAACACGATCAAACCGTCTTTCATCGCCGCAATGCCGCGCGTCTGGGCATGGCTGAGCAATGCGCCGGAAGTCGCCGCCTGTTCGGCCAGCCGCGCCCTGACGTGCAGCCTGCGCGCTTCGATCTGCGCATATCTCGCAGCATCGCGGGCGCGCTGGTAGCGGCAGCCGGCCCACCAACCCAGCATCCCGCCGTAGGCGAACGCCGCAACCATTCCAGCCAGCACAGCGGCGCTCAAGCGTCACCCGCTTTCGCACGCCGCCGGTTGGCATCGATCTGCATCGCGGCGATGATCTTGCCGAGTTGATCGGGACGGCACCATTCGAGCCTGCCGACACGGCACATGCGCCGCGCCAGCGCATGTGCGTAGGCCCATTCGCGCCCCGCATCGGCCAGCAGGGCTTCGATCTTGCCCAGCTGCGGCGCCAGCTCGCCGCGCGGTTTGCCGGCCCAGCCGCGCGCGGGAAGCCCGCCCAGGCGTCGCAGTTCGTTGGCGACGGCGTTCATTTGCGCCTGCGTGCAGTCGCCCGCGCTGCGCTGTGCCGGCCCATGCTCACCACTCACCCGTTCCACCAGGCTGCGATAGGTGGCGTCGTCCAGCCCCAACCGATGCGCGCTGGCATGGATGGCCGCTAGCACTCGCTTGCGTTGATCGCGGGGCGTGGTCATGGAGTGAACCTCTTCTGTCGCTCGGCGGTTCCGATCATTTCGGTTCGCACACGGGTTCATTTTTCGCGGAATACTGTTTGACTTCAATGCAAATCGTTACTACAATTTGCACATGGTCACCTACGACGAAACCAAGCGCGCAGCCAACCTGCTCAAGCACGGTTTCGATTTCGTGGGGGCCGATGCCATCTTCGCGGGCTTCACGATCAGCCGCGAAGACACCAGCGAGGCTTACGGCGAACTGCGCTTGCAGACGCTGGGCCTCTGGAACGGCGTGGTGGTGTTCGTGGTGCATACCCCGCGCGGCGACGCCGATCACGTCATCTCCATTCGCAAGGCGGAAAAACATGAAGAACGCATCTACTGGAAAAACTACCCCGGCTGACCGCACCGACTGGGCGCGGGTGCGCGCCATGAAGGACGCCGACATTCGCCACGACGCCGACAGCCCGCGCACGCAGGCCGCCGACTGGGACGGCGCGGTGATGAAGCGGGCTGGAGCGGTCGTCGGCACGGTGCGCCGACGCGGGCCGAACAAGCGCCCGACCAAGGTGCTCACCACGCTGCGGCTGCCACCGGAAACCCTCGCCCGCTGGAAAGCCACCGGTCGTGGCTGGCAAACGCGCATGGCGCAGGTGCTGGAGAAGGCGTTGTAACGGGGTGCCATCACCGCACAACCCCTGCGATGAACCCCAGCAGCGCCAGCTCGATCAACGCCCCGACCGCGATCTGGCAGGCCAGTTCGAAGCCTTGCGGTTCGGGCCTGCGGGCGTTCACGCCAGATCCTCGAAGCGCACCAGCTCGGGCCGCTCGGGATGGCGCACGAAGCGCCACGGAAAGGCGTCGGCCCCGCGCAGGCCGATGTAGCGCAGCGCGCGCTGCACGTTGCGCGCGGCCATCTCGGCATCGGCCGTGCCATCGGTGATGCCGCACGGTTTGCTGGTGTCGAACCACGCCGCGTCGTCATCTCCGATGTGCCCCTCGCACCAGCACTCCACCTCCGAGCGCACGCAGGCGTCGGCGATGGCGAAGGCGGCGACCAGCAGGCGCGCGCTGTGGTCTGGGCGGGGTGTGCGATGGGTCGTTACCACGTTGGATTGGTTCACTGCTGCACCTCTTCGAGCTGCGTCGCGCTCGGCACCACCACGAAATCCTCCTTTTGCACGACGCTGATGCCGCCGACCTGGCGCGCCACGTCGGCCTCCTTGAGCAGGGCGTCCTTGTCGATCTCGACCTTCTCACGCAGAAAGCGCGTCAAGCCCAGCTTGCGCAGGGTGGCGATCACCGCATCCACGCCGCGCACGGCGATCGACGGCGGCCGCAGCCGCCACTTCACCTCGCCGGTGGCGAAGGTGTGAAACTTCACCTTGTTGTCGTGGGTCAGGCTGGCGCGGTTGGCCTCGCACCACAGGTGCACGCCTCGGGTGAGGTCGGCGATGCGATCGGCGAACGGCTTGGCGCGGGCCTCGCACTGGGCGCGCACTTCGGCCAGGGCGTCGTTCATGGCCGTCTGGATGATCTCGCGCTCGCGCTGGCAGGCACCGATCTGGGCGATGGCGTCATTGGCTTCGTCGCGGCTCTGGCACACGTAGTGCTCGACGGCGGGGACTTTCTGGCGGCTGGCGTTGCGGGTCATGGCTCACTCCTGGTCTGTGTGGCGGGCGGGAAGCGTGGGGTTTGTGGGTGTGGGAGCGGCGTTTGTGGGAGCGGCGTTTGTGGGAGCGGCGTTTGTGGGAGCGGCGTTTGTGGGAGCGGCGTCCTCGCCGCGATTGGCCGCATCGGGCCGGGGACGGCCCTCCCACGAAGCCGCATCGGGCGCAGGACGGCCATGCGGCAGCAGTTCAGTCCGGGCCATCACCGCCTGAGCGCGGGCGCGGGCCACCTCGATCACCGCCCGCGAGCGCGCGTTCATCCAGCGCGTGCGCAAGGACCGCGCGCTGCCCAGATGCACGCCGAACCAGTCGGCCACCTCGCGCACGGAGGGCGTATGGCGCTGGCGGTCGGCCCACAGCGCGAACTCCATGTATTTATCCATGCTGGTGCGGGTGTGGTTGTGGCTCACGGCGGCGGCTCGTCGGTAGGGGTCGGTGAAATCGCGCAGGCGCTCGCCCACGCAGGGGGGCAGGTCGTCGTCGTCGTTCATCGGCGGGCGCGGGCCGCGCCCACGTCCACGCGCTCGATCCAGCTCACGGTGCAACCGCGCACTCGCGCCACCCGGGTCGTCTTGCGGATGCCGTGGACGGTGCTGCGCGCGGCCAGCGCGCCGGAGACGAAGCGCGGCGGGGCGTCGATTTCGATGCACGGGCCGCTGCCGCCCAGATGCACCGCCAGCACGATGGCCCCGGCGGCGTCGAGGTAGTCCAGCGCGGCTTGCGCATGGGCCAGTTGCGCGGCGGCCACGGCATTGCCGGGCTGGCGGAAGGTGTCGGGTGCGTTCATGGGGAATTTCCCTTGGTTGGATTGGATCGCATCGGCAGCGCGAGCTGCCCGCGAAGTTCGGGCATTGCCACGCGCTTCATCGCGCTGATCTGTTTCAGGCTGGTCATCGCCCGCCCGAACAGGAATTCGCAACTGGCGTCCAGCTCGGCATCGTTCGCGGCCATGAAGTAGCCGTGATCCGGATCGGCGCATACCGGATGCCCGGCCTCGCGCAGCGCCACGACCAACGTGCGCAGCCGGCGTTCGCCGAACGCGGTGGCAAACCCGCAGATCGCCAGCACCACCTCGCGCGCGGTCTGGCCGTTGGCCACGCCGACGTGGTCGCCCAGGTAGTCCAGCAGCGTCGCCGGCGTCAGCAGGCGGTCGTAGTGCGGCCCCTGAAAATCGCCCTGCACGTCCGCGCTGGGGTCGTAGGTGTTGGCATTCACGGATCACCCACCTTCCGCACCAGCGCGGCGATCCAGGCGCTCGCCTGCCCGGCGGTGAGCTGGGTCAGGAACACATCGACGCGCTCGCCGTTCCAGCCGCAGAACGACATGCCCGCCGCCTCGATCCCCGGCTTGTGCATCAGCGAGAGCGTGCGCAGGTCGAGTTCGGCTTGCCGCAGAAGCGCGTAGATCTGAGCCCGCTGCGGAGTGGTGGCCCGATAAATCGTCATCACACCCCCCGCATCACGTCGGCCGTGACCATCGGCACACCCAGGTCGGCCGCGCGGTTCATCGCCGCCGCCAGGGCGTTGTGCACGGCCAGCGGGTACAGCAGCGAACCCTCGCTGCGGGTGGGCGTCAGCTTCGAGCGCAGCGCCTCGAGCGCGCCGCGGTCGGCCACCTTCTCCAGCGGCATGCCGACACGGCGGAAGCGGTGCGTCAGGTACTCGCCGAGATTCGTGCCCAGGCTCGGCAGCGTCACGATCTCGATCCGCTGCACCACCTCGCGCACCTCGGGGTTGTGCTCGGACAACTTCACCGCCAGCTCGGGCTGGCCGATCAGGATCACCGACAGCAGCGGCCGCAGCCCGTCCTTCAACTCGCGGAAGCGCTTGAGGTGCTTGAGCGTCGCCAGCGGCAGGCTGTGCGCCTCCTCGATCACCAGCACATGGCTGTGGCCCGCGCGCGAGCTGTCCCGCAGCGATTCGTGCAGCTGCCGGAAGCGCGCCTCCGGGCTGCTCTTGGTCTTCGCCAGCGGCGCCACGCACGCCATGATCGCCTCGGCGATGTGCGGCGAGCGCAGCGTCTTGCCGACCTGGTCGGTGCCCTCCATCGCCAGCACGTAGGGCTCGATCAGGATCACCGCCTGTTCCTCGCGGCGGATGCGGTCGGCCAGCTCCTCGCGCAGCGTGCTCTTGCCCGCGCCGCTCTCGCCGATCACCGCCATGAAGCCGCCGTGGCGCGCCACCTGATACATGCTCTCGCGTACGTAGCGGATGTCCGGCGACAGGAACACGTCGTCCGAACAGGTCGGCTCGGCGAACGGGTCGCCGCCGAGCTGGAAGTGGCGACGCGCCTGCGGCGTCAGATTCTGCTTGCGGAGAAGCATGGCGGTGTCCTCGGTGGTGATGGGTTCGGGCGTCGTGCCCAGCCAATCGGATGCCTGCGGCACCCCGCGCTGGCGCAGGAACGTGGTGATCCGTGCCTCGACGGCGGCGCGGTCGTAGCGCGCCGGCAGCACGCTGTGATGGATCAGGCTGCTCAGCGCCGGCCGGCTGATCTGGGCCGCTCCGGCCAGCTCGTCGTGGCGGATGCGGTAGGCGGCACTCAGGGATTTCAGGCGCAGGGTCATGCGGCACCGCCTTCAACGAGGTACAGCCCGCGCGGCGTGGCGAGTTCTGTCGCCCATGACTCGATGGCGTCATGCGGCACGCCCTCCGGCCAGCGCGTGGCCGTGCGCAGGTACATATCGGGCATCCATGCGCTGCCGGCGCGCTCGACCAGCGGCTTGAGCGACATCGCGGCCTCGACGTGGTTGAGCAGCGGGATCTCCGCGCGCACCTGCGGCGGCTCGATGTAGCCGGCCACCACGCTCGGCGCGGTCACCGTCGAAGGCGTCGCCGCGCGCGGCAGCGCCGGCGCCACCTGGGCGTCGCGCAGGTGCTTCATCGGGTCGATCGCGCCGCCGAACGCCAACCGCTTCGCCTTGCGCGCCGCAGCGGCGTCGGCCTGCGTGCGCGCGTCCATCGCCAGCTGCTCGATGGCCTTGTTGCGCGCGTCGGCCGGGCTCTCCGGCGCGCCCTTAAACTCGGTGCCGATCTCGGCGGCCGACGCCAGGAAGCCGAAGTCCTTGTAGGCCAGCTTCGGCGTGATGAAATGCGTCTCCTGGCCGTGCTCGTCCTTGCCGACCACGCGCACACTGTCCGGGTCGAGCGCGTTGCGCGCGACCATCACCTTCTGTCCGTTGACAATGCCGCCGGGCAGCTCGCGCACCGAGTACACACCGCCCTCGAAGCGGATCATGCAATCGCGCACCGTGCAGGGCTTGGGCGTGCTGTTCGCCAGCTGCGCCAGCACCTCCACCGGCGGCGCCAGCACCAGCTGCTCAGGCGTGATGCGCAGCCAGCCGTCCCGCCGCGTCATCCCCGTGCGCGAGTGCTGGCGCGTGGCCTGAAAGGCCCGCGACCACACCCGCGCTTGCGCGTTGATCTCGGCGATGCTGGTCACCGGCTCGCGCAGCCGCAGCACGCCCTCGAAATACCGCTCCACCAGGTAGTGCGCGTTCTCCACCTGCCCTGTGACGTTGGATTCCCCGCTCGCGTGCGGCATCTGCCGGATGCCCAGCGCCGTGCAGAAGTTCGCCACCGGCGCCGCCTTCATGCCCGGGCCGGGATCGTGCATCAGGATGCGCGGCACCCCGTGCATCGTCCCGTCCGCGCGCGGCGTCATCGTGAACATCAGCGTGGCGATCACGTTCGCCGCGCTCTCCGCGCCCTGCACGTAAAACAACTCGAACGCACCGCAGGCATGGTCGGTGACGATGTAGCGCCAGATGCGCCGCTCGGCGATCTTGCTGAAATTGCCCGGCTTGCCGCGGTAGTACACCGCCTTGTCCATCGCCTGCGCGCCGGCATCGGCCAGGTAGAACTGCCGCGACACCGAGGCGTCGATCTGCCAGCACCAGTTCGGATGCGGGCTCGACAGCCGCGTGGTCGCCGCCGGCGCCGTCATCAGGTCCAGCGTGTAGCCGTGCAGGCGCAGCCCCCGGCGGATGGCCGACTCGCTCAACGGCAGCCACTCGCCGGTGTCCTCGTCGACCCGCGCCGCCTGGATGCACCCGTTGGCCCGCAGGATGCGCACCGCCTCCATCACCGGCAGCGCGCCGGTGCCAGTCTGCCGCGTTGTCTCGCGCACCAGCGCCCAGATCAGCTCGGCCTCGGGCTGGCTCAACGCACCGCCGCCGGCGTCGGCGCGGCGCTTGCGCGGCTTGGCCAGCACCAGCGGCCCGATCTTCCGGTACGCCGTGGCGATGCTCACGCCCAGTTCGCGCGCCAGGCGTTCGATGATGCCGCGCCGGGCACCGTGGCCAGCGCGGTGCCAGTCGCCGATCGCGGCGACCACGCGGGGATCGAGGGCGGCTGCGGTCATGGGCGTCTCAGACGATCGTCTTGATGAAGTCGAGCGGCTGCGGAATCCCGCCGATGGCCAGCTCCGGTACCGGCGCGACCACGAGCTGGAGCAGCTCGACCATCAGCGCCGCCAACTCCGAGTCGTGCGCGTCGATGTCGTACTCGCGCAGGTGCTGGTGGAACACTTCGACGCTGCGCATCGCCTGGCGCAGCTTGGCCCGCGCCTCCACCATGTCGGCCTGCAGCTCGACGAGCATGTCGGCCGCCTTCGCGTCGGGTTTGAGGCGCGGTAGCAGCGCGGCGCGCGCCTTGGCCTCGTCGAGCTTCTGGGACAGGTCTTCCTGGCGCTCGGCGAGCGACTCGTACTCGTGGGTCTTCTTCTCCAGCTTGTCGGCGAGCTTCTCCTTCTCCTTCGCCTGCCGCGCGATCAGGTCTTCGGCGAGATCAAGAACCGCTTCCTTGTCGCCCGTGCGCGCGGCTTCGGCCAGTGCGCTGTGATCGTCAGCCGAGAGTTGACGGAACTGTCGCAGGTCGCGGTAGCCGATGCCCATTCGGGACATGGCTTCGAGTGCTTCGGCGCCAAAGGTGCGCAGGTTCTGGAGGTCGAGATCGACCTTGTCTTTCGAGTGCCCCAGGAGGTTGCAAAACTCTTCCCAGGTGCCCTCGCATGCCGAACCGTTCGGCATTTTCTTGCCGGCTATGGCTTTGTAGAGCTTGTTTTCCTTGACATAAGCCAGCTTGGAAAGCCGAACCGTTCGGCTAAATTGGGAGAGGGCGTCCGCCATCTGCGCCTGCCCCAATAGCTGGTTCACCAGATCCCGTTCGGCGCTGTAGCTGGCCGTCGTGGCCTCCATCAGCGCCGTGTTCGCCCGCAATTCCTCCACCGCACTTTCGTTCACTTCCACCGTCTGCAACGGCTGTGTCTTCATCGGCTTGCGGCCGCGGGTTTCGGCCCTGGCGGGTTTCACGGACATGCGGGTCTCCTGGATCAGTCGGGTCGGCGGGAAAAGCGGTTCTTGAAATCGCCGCTGATGCGGTCTTCGCGGGCAATTTCGTCAGCGTGCTGGAGCGCGATCTGCACGATCCGCGGCGTCAAGCGCCAATGCCCCTCGATGTGCTCCACGCGCTCCACGACGCCGTCGTCGGCCAGGCGTTGCAACGCCCGCAGCGTGGTGGGGCTGGACTCGCGCACACCTTGGGCGATGTCCTTCAGCCGCAGGCCGTTGCGGCTGTGGCCGGCGAGCGCGAACAGCAGGCGGATGGGGAGGCTCTGCTGGCTCATGGGCCTTCCTTCAACGCGAGGGATTCGATAAAGGCTGCTAGCTTTCGTTTGGAGTCTGCGGACAATTTCCGAATGGCCGAGACTTGGCGGCGCTCTTGCCTAAGGCGATCCCCGTATGTGGCGCTCATGCCGCACCCCGCAGGCCGGCGGCGCGGATGACCTGCGCGCGCACCGCGCGGCCCTTGGGGCCGCCCCAGGTGCCATAGACGGCCTGCCGCACCAGTGACGGATCGATGCCCTGTGCGCGGCACCACGCCGTATAGGTGGTGCCCTCCAGGATGAAGGCCGCGCGCAGTTGCTGCATCAGCCGTGCGCCGGCCTCGGGCGGGGAGTGGGTCATCGCGGTATCCTCACGGTCGGATAAAGGGCGTGGGATAGATGATTGTGGAACTGTTCCACAATGTCAAGAGGTATTTGTGGATTTATTACACGACCGATTGAGAGCCGAATTGAAGGCGCGCGGGCTCTCTCACGCAGAAGCTGCGAGAGTCGCCGGCCTATCGGATTCACAAGGTCTGCGCGATGTAATTGCTGGCCGTAAGCGCCTGACTGCCGAAATGCTGGCCGCCCTGGCCGCCACCGGCATCGACGTGCTCTACATCCTCACCGGCCAGCGCGCCGGCGGTGCCGCGGCCGCGCCGCCCGCGCCGCTGCCACGCGACGAGCAGGATTTGCTGGCTCTGTACCGCGGCAGCAGCCCGGCCGGGAAAGCCGCCATCCGGGCGACGGGCGTTGCGGTCGCGCAACCGCTGAGCGCGCCGGCGCGCAAAGGCAAGAAGGGATGAGCCAACGCCGATCGCGCAAAGTGCAAACGCCACTGGAGGCGCAGACGAATGCGCTGGTGAAATTGCGGCTGGTAGAAGGCGCAGTCTCCCTCGCGCTGACGCTGGCCCGGTACGGCTCGGTCGTCGCAGTCGCCTATTTGGGCTACCGTACGATAGATGTTCTGGCAGGCAAGACCACCCTGGCTGACATAGGCATCGGCTTCCTCGCCAATGTGCAGATATCAACCGCGCTGGCGTGGGGTGTAGGTGTGGGCGGCGCGTGGTACGGCAAGCGCCAGAACCGGCTGCGAAAGGATACAATCGAGCGACTGCAAGGCCGCATTCAGCATCTCGAACGCCAACATGATCCGCAACGCAGTTCCAGCAACCTGACTCGGCGCGGCGATACCCGCCAAGAGGATCGTCTATGAACCCTCAAGGCTTCACGGCCTTGGCATCACTGGCATCGATCGGCATGCTCGCCGTCTTGTTGTTCCGGCTGTACCGGCACCTCGCGCTGGAACAGTTCCGCCAGAAGATATTCGCGCTGCGCGATGAACTGTTCGATTGCGCGCTGGATGGCCAGATCGCCTTTACCGCCCCGGCCTACGGACTGCTGCGTCAGACCATGAACGGGATGATCCGGTTCGGCCATCGGGCCAATCTGCTCTTCGCCGCAATGCTGGGCATCACCGCCATCGAACCGCGGCAGCCCTCGTTTCGTGCGCGCATGCAACAAGCTAAGCGAAGCCTGAGCGGCGAACAACGGCAACTGGTGGACGAATTCCAACGACGCATGAACTTTCTGACTATCGAATTCCTGGTGCTCGGTTCGCCGTTGGTGATGGCCACCGTCATCGGCCCGTTCTTGTTCGCGCTGGAGGCTCGGCGCCACGCTTCACGGCTGCTCAGGCTGTTCAGGCGTCCGATGGATCGGATCGACACCGAGGCATTCCTTACGACGGAAGGCTGAGAAGGACTCTGACGCAAAGGAGAAAGCCGTGGACGCAACGGGTTGGCTTCTGGTGTTCTTGATCACGTGCGTTCTCATTTCGCTGATCGCCCGCGCGAAGGGCCGTTCAGCCTTGGCTCTGTTCTTCGCGATGGCCCTCCCGCCCGTGCCGCTTGCGCTGATGGTGTCCTACGCGCTTGGCAACGACATGGCAGCCAAGGCGGCGGCCATGCTCACGGTCATCTGGTTGTGTCCCGCGATCGGCCTCGTTTGGGCCATCATGGCAAAAAACAAGGACGAAATGGCCGCGCAGCTGGGCGATTACGGGGATCGCAAGAAGTGCCCCTTCTGCGCCGAGCCGATCCGCAAGGAGGCGATCAAGTGCAAGCATTGCGGGAGCGATCTGTCGGCTCGCATCGAAGAGGAAACATCCCATTGAAAAGGCTCAAAGCACTCGGAATTGTGCTTTCTGCGCCCGTGGTGATGGGTGCGGCGATCGCGAGCGACCATCCTCCAAAGGACGCTGTGCGTGATGCAACGCCGCTAGAACTCGCTGCCATCAAAACGAGCTTGGAGCTTGATCTCAAAGACGCGCAGAGCGCTCGGTTGCAGGATGTTCGCGTGAAAGGCGAAAAGTTCTGCGGGTTCGTCAACTCCAAAAACAGCTACGGAGCCTATGCCGGGTACATCCCCATCATGGGCATGCTGCTCATGATAAAGGGTGTCCAAACAGCGTACGTGTTCGGTATTGATTCGCCCGAAGTCACACGAGCCATGTGCAAGGATTGGGGCTTGCCACTTAGGCCGTGAACGCAAGCTGTGACTACGCCGTCTCGCATGATTGCGCCACCATCCTCGCGCGCGCGCGGGAAGTCTTGTGAACTAGGCAACATGACGGCGCGCTGACCGCCCGCCACGCTGCGGGCATGAACCTTTCCCCGCACTTCGATCTGCCCGAGTTTCTGCGCTCCGACACCGCGCTGCGGCTGGGCATCGACATGACCCCGCCGCCGCCGGTAGTGGCCGCGCTCACCGCGCTGGCGGTCAACGTGCTCGAACCGCTGCGCGCGCACTTGGGCGCGCCCATCCACATCACCTCCGGCTACCGCCCGTTGCGCTTGAACACGGCCATCGGCGGCGCGCGTACCAGCCAGCACATGGTCGGGCAGGCCGCCGACATCTATGTGACCGGCATGACCCCGCCGCAACTGTGCCGGGCGATCATCGCCTTCGGCGTGCCGTTCGACCAGTGCATCAGCGAGTTCGGCTGGACGCACGTCTCCTTCAACCCGGCAGGCAAACAGCGCGGGCAGGTGCTCACCGCGTTCCACCGCCCCGGCGGCGGGGTGGGCTATCGGCCCGGGCTACCGGAATGAGCCGCGACGGCATTACCAGCCTGATCGTCGCGGTCGGCTTGGTCGTCACCCTGGCCGCCATCACCGCTGCGCTGATCTTCCTGCGTGTGCCCGACGGCAACGAGCAAGCCCTGCTGCTGTTGATTGGCGCGCTGACCGCCAACGTCGGCAGCGTGGTCGGCTATTTCTTCGGCAGCTCGTCGAGTTCGCGCAACAAGGACGACACCATCGCTTCGCTCACCACCAAAGGATCGCCATGAGATTCCACGTCATCATCGCCTGCGCCACGCTCGCGCTGGCCGGCTGCCAAACGCCCGCCGGCAAGCCGTCGGTGCAGCAAAACATCGCCGTCACCTGTCAGGCCATCGCCTCCGCCGAAGACGCGCTGGCGCTGGTGAAGGACAAGCTGACGCCCGCGCAGATGGCCATCGTCCGCCACGCGATCACCATCAAGGCCCCGGTGTGCAATGCCGCGCCGTTCCCGGCCACCCTCACCGACGCCAGCTATGCCGCATTGACCGGCGCGCTGGCCGACCTTGCCCGCATCAAGCAGGAGGCGCAGCCGTGAGCCAGTCCCTGACCGACATCCTTGCCACCATCGAGCAATACCTGCCG
Organism: Pseudomonadota bacterium; assembly: GCA_018241125.1. Taxonomy (GTDB): domain Bacteria; phylum Pseudomonadota; class Gammaproteobacteria; order Xanthomonadales; family Xanthomonadaceae; genus SZAS-103. Next base: position 170,188 of record JAFEEL010000033.1, read on the forward strand.
ACCATCGGCGCGCTGGTGGCCGCGCTCGACCCCAAGGACGCCGCCACCGTCGCGCTGGTGCAAAAGCTCGCCAGCATCGTCGCCGAGCTGGCCGCGACCGAGCGCCAGATCATGGCCGGCCTGTCGCCGGCGCTGATGGAGCAGATCGCGCAGGCCAACCGCGATGCCGACGCCGGGTTGATCGGCAACTGACGTGATCGACGAGATCGACATCGCCACCGAGCGCATGGAGCGCGATCTGGCCGCCGCGCTGGAAGCCCACGCCGCCCGGCCGGTGGCGCAGGTGTCCAGCGATGGCCTGTGCATCGACTGCGGCTGGGCGATCGAACCGGCACGGCTGGCCGCCCTGCGCGGCTGCACTGCGCGCTGCGTCCGCTGCGCGGCCCGCTTCGAGACCGCGCAGCGGAGGCGCGCATGAAGATGACCCTGGAGCTGTGGCAGGCCCTGGTCTTGGGGACGAGCCTGGTTTGCGCGTTTTTCGTCATCTTGAAGATGCTGCTGATCCAGTTCTCCCAGCGCATCCAGACGCGCATGGACGCGCTGGTCGATGAGTCCAAGGGCTGGCGGCACGTCGAGCGCGACCTGATGCAACTGCGCGCCGAGCTGCCCGAGCGCTACGTGCGCCGCGAGGATTACGTGCGCAACCAGACCATCATCGAAGGCAAGCTCGACCTGATTGGATCGAAGATCGAGCTGATGCAAATCAAAGTCGGAGGGCCATAGCGATGGACGGCATCGACCTGCAAAAGCGCCGCCGCGAGCACATCCGCTGGCTGGTGCTGCGGGCGCTGGACAACGCCCGGCCGATCGGGTTCCCGGAAAACCCGCTGCTGGAGATCGTGCGCGCCTTCTACGAGGACGCCAGCCGGCACGAACTGCGCCGCGAGCTGGATTACCTGGAAGATCGCGGCCTGATCGCCATCGCCGAGCGCCACACCGGGCACTGGCGCGCCGAGCTGCAACGCCACGGCGTGGATATTGTCGAGTACGCCATCGAGTGCGAACCGGGCATCGCCAGACCGCCGAAGGGGCTTTGAGATGCCGCCGCCGGGCAAGATCGCCATGCTGCCGCCGGAAGTCCGTGCGGAGCTTGACCGCCGCTTGATCGCCAATGGCTTCTCCAGCTTCGTGGCGCTGTCGGAGTGGCTTGCATCGCTGGGCTTCGAGATTTCCAAGTCCACCATCGGGGTGCAGTCCAAGCGCCTGGCGCGCCGCATCGACGCGGTCAAGGCCTCCACGCAAGCGGCGCTGGCGATGGAAGATGCCACCCGCGACGACGCCGATGCGCGCTCCAACGCCATCTATGCGCAGTTCCAGTCCGGCATCTTCGACGCCCTGCTGGCCTACGCCGACGCCGAAACCGAAGAAGACCCGGCCGAGCGTCTGGCCCTGCTCACGCGTGCCGGTAAAGACTTTGCTGCCGTGGGCCGCGGCAACATCGCTCGCAACAAGTGGGCCGTGGACGTGCGCGCCAAGATGGACGCCGCCCGCGACGAAATCCGCAAGCTCGCCACCGGCGCCGGCGTCTCGCCCGAGACGATGGCCGCCATCGACGCGCGCCTGCAAGGCGTGGTGTGAGGCCGGCATGGGCAACGCACGCTGCCTTCCCGCCGACCCGCAGGCAACCTTCCTGCCCTTCCAGTCGCGCTGGATCAACGACGCCAGCCGCCTGAAGCTGGCAGAGAAGCCCCGGCAGGTCGGCTGGTCGTGGTCGGCCGCGTATGCCGCCGTGCGCCGCACCGCCCAGCGCGGTGCCAAGTTCGATCAATGGGTGTCCAGCCGCGACGAAACCCAGGCGCGGCTGTTCATCGAGGACTGCAAGCTGTGGGCCGACGTGCTCAAGCTGGCCGCCGGTGACTTCGGCGAGGAAGTGATCGACGCCGCCGAAAAGCAGACCGCCTACGCGCTGCGTTTCGCCAACGACCGCCGCATCCACTCGATGAGTTCCAACCCCGACGCGCAAGCCGGCAAGCGCGGCGGCCGCATCCTCGACGAGTTCGCGCTGCACAAGGATCCCCGCAAGCTGTGGGCCATCGCTTACCCGGGCATCACCTGGGGCGGCCAGCTCGAAGCCTTCAGCACCCATCGCGGCAGCCACAACTTCTTCAACCAACTCATCCGCGAGATCAAGGAAAACGACAACCCGAAGGGCATCAGCCTGCACACCGTCACCCTGGAGGACGCGCTCGCGCAGGGCCTGCTCTACAAGCTCCAGCTCAAGCTGCCGACGGACGATCCGCGCCAGGGCATGGACGAGCAGGCGTACTTCGACTACATCCGTTCGGGTTGCGTGGACGAGGAATCGTTCCAGCAGGAATACATGTGCCGCCCGGCCGACGACGATGTGGCCTTCCTGGAGTACGACCTGATCGCGGCCTGTGAGTACCCAGCCGAGACTCACTGGCAGCACATCGAAGCAGCGGAGTTGTACGCCGGTATCGACATCGGCCGCAAACGCGATCTCACCGTGCTGTGGGTGGTAGAACGCTTGGGCGACGTGCTCTACACCCGCCACGTCGAAGCCCTCCACAACATGCCCAAGTCGGCCCAGCAAGCCGTGCTGTGGCCGTGGATCGAGCGTTGCCGGCGTACCTGCATCGACGCCACCGGCCTGGGTATCGGCTGGGTAGACGATGCGCAAGATCGCTTCGGGGCATCCAAGGTCGAAGGCATCACCTTCACGCCAAAGGTCAAGGAAGCGCTGGCCTACCCGGTACGCGGGGCGATGCAAGACCGCGCCTTGCGCATCCCGTATGACGCGCACATCCGCGCCGATCTGCGCTCGGTCACCAAGCAAACCACCGTGGCCGGCAACATCCGCTTCACCGCCGAACGCACGCCCGACGGCCACGCCGACCGCTTCTGGGCGCTGGCGCTGGGCATCCACGCCGCCGCCGCACCCGCGGGCGTCATCGAGTTCACCCCCGCCCCGCGCCACCCGCGCGGCTTCGACAGCGCCCACAACGATTCCGACTTCCGCATCCCGCAGGCATCCACATGGTGACCGACGAAAGCCCCGACGTGCTCGGCTCCATCCCCGACACGCTGCCCGACGCACCCGCGCTGCCGCCGCAGACCAGCCGCGCGATCTCGCTGCAAAACGAGTTCCAGACCCACCCCGGCCGAGGGCTTACCCCGGCGTCGTTGGCCTCCCTGCTGGTCGCCGCCGAGCAGGGCAATCCACTGGCGCAGTTCGACCTGTTCGAGGACATGGAAGAGCGCGACGGCCACCTGGCCGCCGAGATGATCCGCCGCCGCCGTGCGCTCACCCGCCTGGACTGGAACATCGTCCCGCCGCCCAACCCCAGCGCTGCCGAGAAGAAAGCTGCGCTCACGCTCAATGAATGGGTGACCGACCTGCCCGACCTGGAAGAGCTGCTGTTCGATACCACCGATGCCATCGGCAAAGGCTTTGTCTGTCAGGAAATCGAATGGGCCCGCGATGGCGGCCACTGGCTGCCGCGCTCCATCGTGCATCGGCCGCAGTCGTGGTTCCGATTCGTGCGCGGCTACACGCAGGAAATCCGCCTGCGTACCGGCGGCTTCGGCGACCCCCTGCAACCGGGCGGCTGGATCGTGCACACGCACAAGGCCAAGTCCGGCTATCTCGAACGCGCCTCGCTGTTCCGCGTCCTGGTGTGGCCGTACCTGTTCAAGAACTATTCGGTCGGGGATCTGGCCGAGTTCCTGGAGATCTACGGCATCCCGCTGCGGCTGGGCAAATACCCGCCCGGCGCCAGCGACGCCGAGAAGAACACCCTGATGCGCGCCTTGCTCACGCTGGGCCACAACGCCGCCGGCATCGTGCCCTCGACGATGGCGCTGGAGTTCGCCAAGGCCGCCGACGGCGATGCCAAGGCCAGCTACGAGGTGATGATCGACTTCTGCGAGCGCACCCAATCCAAGATCATCCTCGGTGCCACCCTCACCAGTCAGGCCGGGCGCGGCTCCAATACCAATGCCCTGGGCACCATCCACAACGAGGTGCGCAAGGATCTGACCGACTCCGACGCCAAGCAGATCGCCGGCGCGTGGACGCGCGCCGTGGTGTGGCCGCTGGCGCTGTTCAACGGCCTGATTGCCGATCGCAGCCGCTGCCCGCGTTTCGCCTTCAACCTGCAAGAGCCCGAGGATCTGGCCAACTACGCCCAATCGTTGCCGTCGCTGGTGGCGCTGGGGTTACGCATCCCGCGCCAGTGGGCGCAGGCGAAGCTGGGCATTCCCGAACCCGAGGAGGGCGACGCGGATATCCTGCAACCGGCACAGGCCGCGGCCCCGCCGCAGCCCTTGCAACTGGCCGGCAAGTCCGACGCCAAACCGGCGGCCGCCGCCACCGCGCGCCTGACCGCGCAGCCACCAGCTGACGACCGGCCCGACCCGCCGGCACTGATGACCGACCGCCTCGGTCGCAACACCGCTCCGGCACTGGATGCATGGATTGGCCAGGTGCGCGAACTGGCGGCCAAGGCCACCTCGTTGCAGGAGTTGCGCGATGGGTTGCTGCGGTTGGCCCCGAGCATGAGCCTGGATGACTATGCCAAGGCGATGACCGAAGCGCTGACGGCGGCCGCGCTGGCCGGTCGCTTCGAGGTGCTGCGCGAAGCCGGGATGAGCTGACATGACTGGCGTCGCCTTCGGCCAGGTGCCATTCGCCGAGCAGATCGCGTTCTTCCTGCAAAAGCTCAACGTCAACACCGAGAGCTACCTGGACGTGTGGGCCGAGCAGCACGACCGCAGCTTCATGGTCGCCGGGGCCAACCGCGATGCATTGGTGCAGGACTTGCGCGAGGCCGTCGCCAACGCCATCGAGAATGGCGCGTCGCTGGAAGACTTCCGTCGCGACTTCGACCGCATCGTGACCGAGCACGGCTGGGATTACAACGGCGGTCGCAACTGGCGCTCGCGCGTCATCTACGAAACCAACCTTCGCACCAGCTTCGCCGCCGGACGCTGGAAGCAGTTGCAGGCACTCAAACAAGATCGCCCGTACTGGCAATACGTCCACAACGACTCCGTGCAGCATCCGCGCCCGCTGCATCTGGCATGGAACGGGCTGGTGCTGCACGCGGACGACCCGTGGTGGCACACCCACTTTCCGCCCAACGGCTGGGGCTGCCGCTGCGAAATCCGCTCGCTCTCCCGCCGCGACCTGGCCAAGCTCGGCAAGGACGGCCCCGACACCGCGCCGCCCATCGACATGCAGACCGTCACCGTCGGCCAGCGCAGCCCCGGCGGCCCGCAGTCGGTGCAGACGCCCAAAGGCATCGATCCGGGGTTCGGCTATGCGCCCGGGCGCAGCCTGGACGTGCCGACCGATCTGGGCGTGTTGCGCGCGCCGCCGGGCGTGCCGCCGATTCCTGCGCCTATTGCAGACGGCCTGAATGCCGCCTTCGATGCGACTGATGCCCGCTACCTCGGCTTGCCGGAAGCGCAAGCGCATGCGCTGCACGCCGTCGAGCGCGAGATCGCCGATGCGTTGGTCGAGCATGCCATCGCCATCGATGCCGCCGGCATCACGAGACTGGCTGTCGTTGGCATCGAGGACAAGGTCGATCTGCGCCCCTATCTGCATGTGTTGCGTGATCTCGTGCTGACCCACAACCATCCATCGGCCAGCGGCTTTTCCCCGGATGACATTGCCACCGCCGCCTACGGCGGAGTGGCCGAAATCCGTGTCATTACGGCGCAAGGCTTGTATCGGCTTTCCCCGCCTGACGGCCAGCGATGGCCGTTCGATCTGATCGACATGGCGATCCCCGGGTCGGACTTGCGCGCAGATATCGCCGCCTTGGCGCTGGCCTATGTTCACCAAGCGCTGCGACGTTGGCCGCATCTGACCCGCGCCCAACAGGACAGGCTGGCCTACGATCGCTTGATGCTATTATTGATGCGACGCTATGGGCTGATCTATCGCGTGGTGCAGCCATGACAAAAGACTTGCTTGCCACCTTCGAAGAATCGCCACCGCCTTTCCCGGACGGCATGACTTGGGCGCAGATCGATGCGCGAGCGCGCGCCGAGGGCATCCGCGAAGCGCTCGGCAAGGCTGGTGTGATCGCCAGCATGGCAGGAGCCGAGGCGGCGCTGTCCGATGTGCCGCTTCCGGAATGGGCGCAAGCAGTGATCCGTTCACAATTCCCACTCGTGGCCTGACCGATGGCGGTGAACGTCGTCATCGAATGGGACGATGCGCAGGCGCTGGCATCCATCCGCCGCGCCATCGACGCCATCGGCGACCCGGCGCGGGTGCTGGGCAACATCGGCCCGCAGCTGGTCAACAGCACCAAGGACCGCTTCACCACCGAAACCGATCCCGATGGCCTGCCGTGGGAAGCGCTGAAACCGCGCTACGCTCGCGCCAAGGCGCGCAAGTATCCGGGACAAGGCATCCTGCGCCGCGAAAATCGCCTGTATGAATCCATCGTTTCCCAGGTCGATGGCGACACCTTGCTGGTCGGCACCAACGTCACCAACAAGGGCTTCCCGTACTCGGCCTCGATGCAACTCGGCGCGCCCTCCCGCAACGTGCCGGCGCGACCGTTTCTGGGCGTGAGCGCCGAGGATCGCAACGACATCCAGGCCATCGTCATGGATTACCTGCGCAATGCGGTGGCAGGCGACTGACGCTCCGACCGCCTGCAAGCGCCTACAAGGCGCGCGCGGGCGTTTGCGCCACCCTCGTATCGCCCGCGCCCCGTAAAAGCGTCTGACGTAGCGTCAGGATCGTTTTTGGGCCGGTCTGCACGGCTGCGCCGCCGCCAACCCCTGCCGGAACCCCGAATCGGCCGGATTCGGGCCTCGGTGCAGCGGTTCGACCATGTTGCCGGCGTCGGCAACATGGTTCCCTCGCGCGCGCGCGGCGCGCTTTGAACCAGGACATATGACAGCGCCTGCGCGGGCCGCGAAAGTGCGCTGCATGCCGCTGTCCAATCGCCCTGCCGATCATCACCCTGCCGCGCTGGTTGCGCTGGCACCGTGCCACGTGGTGTTGGCCGTTGCTGCCCAGGGCGCCGGCGAAGTGGCAGATCGCATCTGGTTGCAGCTCACCCCGGCCGGCGACTTCGCCCCGCGCGATGGCCGCCAGTTGCCGATGGCGCACTGGCATACCGATGCCACCACCGCAGCGGCCACGATTGCCGCTTTTCGCGCCAACAAGACCCCACCGGTAGTCGATTACGAACACCAGACCCTGCTGACCCAGACCAACGGCCAGCCCGCGCCCGCCGCCGGCCGCATCGTCGATATGCAATGGCGCGAAGGCCAGGGCCTGTTCGGGCAGATCGAACTGACTGCCCGCGCGCGCCAATACATCGCCGACGGCGAATACCGCTACTTCAGTCCGGTGTTCACCTACGACCCCGACACCGGCAACGTGCTGGCCATCGTCATGGGCGCGCTGACCAATCATCCGGCGCTCGATGGCATGGCGCCGGTCGCGCTGCGCGCCGCCGCCACCGCTCGCTTTTCCGTCCCGTCCACCTCCCGCGAGGATTCCATGAACAAGCTGCTCGCCGCCATCTGTGCCTTCCTCAATCTCGATCCGGCCACCACCAGCGAAGACCAAGCCCTGACCGCACTGGCCGCGCGCCAGAGCGACGACCCACTGGCCGCGTTGCGTGCCGCGTTGGGCGTTGATGCCAGCGCCGACAGCGCCGCGCTGACCGCCGCTTGCGCCGCGCTCAAGGCCAACGCGCCCGACCCGGCCCGCTTCATCGGCATCGAGGCGTTCAACCAGGTCAAGACCCAGCTCGCCGCGCTCACCGCGCAGGTCGAAGGCGACAAGGTCGAAGCACTGATTGCCGCCGCGCTCGGCGATGGCCGCCTGCTCACTGCGCAAGAGCCCTGGGCACGCAGCCTGGGCAAGAGCGATTTCGCATCGCTCAAGGCCTACGTCGAATCGGCTACGCCCATCGCCGCGCTGCGCACCACCCAGACCGGCGGCAAGGCGCCCGTAGACGAGCAAACCAATCCGCTCAACGCCGAGGAAATGGCCGTGTGCCGCGCCGTCGGCATCGACCCCAAGGACTTCGTCGCCACCCGCGCCGAACTGGCCGCTTGATCGCCACCCACTGAAAAGGAACCGTCATGGCACTCACCGCAGACCGCAACACCCCGCAGCGCCTGGATCGCATGCGCAACTCCGACCCCGTCGAAGCCGCCAGCCTGATCTACGTCGGCTCGATGGTCGCCATCAACACCAGCGGCAATGCCGTTGCCGCCAGCGCCACCGCCGCCAACATCACCCGCGGCGTGAGCACCGTGGCCCGCGCCGACAACTCTGCCGGGGCGGCCGGGGCGATCAACGTCGATACCGAGCGCGGCGTGTTCCAGTTCGCCAACTCCGCCAGCGCCGATCTGCTTGCCCGCACCGACATCGGCGCGACCTGCTACGTGGTCGATGCCCAGACCGTGGCCAAGACCGACGGCTCCGGCGCACGCCCTGTCGCCGGCGTGGTGCGCGACGTAGACGCCAACGGCGTCTGGGTCGAGTTCTGATCGCCCGCCAACCACCGAGGACTCATCGATGATTCTCAACGCCGCCAATCTCAAAACCCTGAACATCGCCTTCAACGCGGCGTTCAAGAGCGCCTTCGCGGGTGCCGAAACGATGTGGCCGAAGGTCGCCACCCAAGTGCCATCCACCACCGGCAGCGAGGAATACGGCTGGCTCGGCCAGTTCCCGCGGATGCGCGAATGGCTCGGCTCGCGGGTGGCGCAGTCCATCACCACGCACGGCTACACCATCAAGAACAAGACCTTCGAATCCACCGTGAAGGTGCCGCGCGAGGCCATCGAGGACGACCAGTACGGCCTGTATACGCCGATGATCTCCGAGCTGGGCAGCTCGGCCGCCCAGCACCCGGACGAGATGATCTTCTCGCTGCTGCAAAACGGCTTCAGCACCGCCTGCTACGACGGCCAGAACTTCTTCGACGCCGACCATCCGGTGCTCGATGCCAGCGGCAACCCGCAGTCGGTGTCCAACTCTGGCGGCGGAACGGGCAATCCGTGGTTCATGCTCGACACCAGCCGCTCGATCAAGCCGCTGATCCTGCAAATGCGCCGGCCGGCCCAGTTCGTGGCCAAGGACAAGCCGTCCGACGACAACGTGTTCGAGGACAACGAGCTGCGCTACGGCGTGGATGGCCGCTGGAACGCCGGCTTCGGGTTCTGGCAGATGGCCTATGGCAGCCAGCAGACCCTGGACACCAACGCCTTCAATGCCGCCTATGCGGGCATGGCCGGTCTCAACGGCGACTACGGCAAGCCGCTGGGCATCCGCCCGAAGCTGCTGGTGGTCGGTGCATCCAACCGCGCCAGCGCGCTGAACATCGTGGCCGTGCAGCGCAACGCGGCCGGCGCCGACAACATCAACTATCAGGCGGTCGATGTGCTGATCGTGCCCTGGCTGCCGTAAGTGTGTGGGTGGCGCGGGTGCCCCGGGTCACCGGGGCACCTGCCCGATAACCGGAGGATCGCATGTCCAAGTTGCACGTCATCTCCAAGCGTGACGGCTATCGCCGCGCCGGCATCGTCTTCGGTCGCGTGGCCAGCGTCATCGACACCGACGCCCTGCGCAAGGCGCAGGTCGATGCAATCCGCGCCGACCCGCACTTGAAGGTCGTGGCCGTCGAGCCCGACAAGTCCGAGAAGAAAGGCAAAGCCTGATGTACGTCACCCTCGCCCAGTTGGCGCAATCGCCGGGCGCGACCGAGCTGGCGCAGGTCGCCAGCGACAGCTTCGGCGCCATCGTCGATGCCGCCTTGATGGACGCTACCTTGCGCGGTGCCGACCGCAGCGCATGGTCTGCCGGCGACATCGCCGCCGCCGACGACGCTGCCGCGCGCATCAGCAACGAGATCGCCAACGCCGGCAGCCTGATCGACGGCTACCTGGCGCGCCGCTACGCCCTGCCGCTGAGCCCGACCCCTGCGATCCTCACCACCTGGGCCATCGCCATCGTGCGCTACCGCCTGCATACCGACCGCATCACCGATCCGCGCACCGACCCGGTCGCCCGCGACTACCAGCAGGCGATCGGCTTTCTCACGCAGGTCGCCAACGGTCAGTTTTCGCTCGGGCTCGAAGACCCCACCCTGCAACCGCCAGCAGTGGGCGAGATCAACATCAATGCCGGCCGCAAGGTGTTCGGCGTGGATACCGCCTGCGACGACGCCTACGGCACGGGGCGTGGGTTCTGATGGCCGCGATGCCCGCCAGCATGCTGCCCTTCGACATCGGGCTGGCGATTGCCCGCCTGGCAACCCCGTTGCCCGGGGCGCTGCGCGCGGTGGGCACCTCGGCCGACATGGCTGCCATCACCCAGCTGCGCGACTTCCCGGCGCCGTGCGCCTATGTGCTGCTCGCGCGCGAGAAAGCCACCAAGACATCCAGCGGGGCCAGCATCCCCGGCCAGCAATCGGCACGCAGCCAGTTGATCACGGTCACCTTCGGTGTGGTGCTGGTGGTGCGCAACCTGCGCGCGCAGCGCGGGGACGCCCTGCGCGACGAACTGCGCGACAGCCTGGGCGCGCTGCGCAGCCGCCTGCTCGGCTGGACGCCGCCGCTGCCATCGGCCACCGCTTGCGAGCTGGTGCAGGGCGACCTGAGCGATTACGACGCCGGAACCGCCATCTGGACCGACATCTGGCGCACCCAGCACACGCTCAACAACGGGGTGTCTGCATGAAAGTCGTCCTGCGCCAAGCCCACACCCACGCCGGCATCGCCTACGCCGCCGGCATGGTCATCGATGTGCCGCTGCTGGATGCGGTATGGCTCAAAAGCGCGGGGCTGATCGATTACCTCACCCGCCAGCCCAATCGCGCACCCGCTCCAGAACCCTCCACTGACCACCCCAAGGTGAACCCATGAGCCTGTTTTCGTTCCAGGGCAAGATCTACATCGCCGACCGCCAGCCCAATGGCCAACCCGGCCCGTTGCGCTGGGCCTTCAACGTGCCCCAGCTCCAGATCAAGCTGGGCACTACCGTCAAGGAGCACAAGGAGTCGTTCTCCGGCCAGCGCTTGGAAGACGCGCGCCTGATCACCGAGGTCAAGGCCGAGGTGAGCATGGATCTGGAAGACTTCGATCCGCAGAATCTGGCGATGGCGCTGTACGGCAGCGCCGCCAGCGTGGCCGCCGGCAGCGTCACCGCCGAGGCGCTGCCCACCGTGGCCGTGGGCGACATCATCAAGCTGGCGCAGGTCGGCGTGAGCACGGTGGTGGTCACCGACTCCGCCGGCACCCCGGCCACCCTGGTCGCCGGCACCCACTACGCCATCGAGAGCGCTCCCGGCGGCCTGCTGAAGATCCTCAACCTCGGCAGCTACGTGCAGCCCTTCCACGTGGCCTACGCCCACGCCGGCGCCACCAACGTGGCGATGTTCACCACGCAGGCCACCAACAAGTATCTGGTCGGCGATCTGATCAACACCGTGGACAACTCGCGGGTGCTGGTGCGCCTGTATCAGGTGCGCTTCGATCCGCTCGCCCAGCTCGACGTGATCGGCGACGATTTCAACAAGATGACTCTGGCCGGTTCGTGCCTGGCCGATCTGGTCAACGGTGCCGACCCGACCCTCGGTTACTTCGGGCGCATCGAGGCCGGCGTGTGATGGCGAGCAAGGTCGCCGCAGTGAGCCCGTCCCGGCCGTCGCAAGACGGCCGCGACGATACCGGCGCGCAGGATCTGGAAGTCCTGCACCCCGAGCGCGTCATCCACATCGGTGGCTCAGAGGTGACGGTGCGCGAATACGGCTTTCTCGCGGGCTTGCGCCTGCAAGCCGCCGCCGCGCCCATCGTGGCCGCGCTGGCCGATGCCGCCGAGCGCGGGCTGAATCTGGCCGCGATCCAGGGCGTGCTGGCCGCGCACCCGGCGCAGATCGTCGCATTGCTGGCGGCGGCAACGGATTTGCCGCCGGCGCAAATCGAAGCGCTGCCCGACGACGAAGGCCAGTTGTTGCTGCTGACCTGGTGGGCGGTGAACGCCGGTTTTTTCGTGCGGCGGGTCGCGACGGCCATCGCGGCCCGGCGCGCGGCCGAGGCGTCCGCTGGGCAGACCTCTACGCCGTCCTCATCGCCCACGGACACGATTTCTCCCGACTCGGCCACTACACCGGCAGGCAACTGATGCTGTTCTACCGCGCCGCCACCGCCATCGACCGCCGCGCCCGCGCCGCCCGCATTGCCGACGTGAACCTCGGCTTCGCCGGCGGCAAGGATGCCCAACGCGCCCTGCGCGAGCTGGAGGACTGACATGGCCGGCTCCGGCGATCTGACGCTGGCCCTGCGCATCCAGGCCGATGTCGCCCAGGCCAACGCCGCGCTGAAGCAAACCTCGGCGCAGATCGACGCGGTCGGCGCATCCGCCAAGCAGGCCAGTTCGGGATCGGCCAGCTACACCGCGCAGATGAGCGCGCAAGTGGCCGCCAGCCAGAAGGCCGGCGTCGCCGCCAAGGACTTGGCCGAATCGCTGGCGCTGATGGGCAAAATTGACCCCGCCGGGGCCAAGCTCGGCCAGCTCGACGCGCTGGAGGCGCAACTGGGGCGGCTGCACAAGGCCGGCGCGATCGGCGCGGCGGACTTCGAGCACCTGGGAGGGATTCTCACCGCCCAGCGCAACAAGCTGGCCGCTGCCGGCGAGGGTGCGGAAAAAGCCGCCGCCGGCATGGCGCATCTGTCACTGAACACCAGCTTCGCGCGGCGCGAGTTCGGACGGCTGGGCACCGACATTCTCACCGGCAACTACGGACGGCTGGAACAAACCTCGCTCACCCTGGCCAACGCCACCGGCCTGCTCGGGCCGCTGTTCACCGCTACCGGCGCGGCCATCGCCGGCGTGGTGGCCGTCATCGGCGGCTACATCGCCGCCGTAGCCGCCGGCGAGGCGCAGCAACACGAACTGGAAACCGCGCTGATCGCCACCGGCAACGTGGCCGGCACCACCGCCGGCCAACTGGGCGCGATGCGCGACCGCATCGGCCAGGCCACCGGCAGCTTTGGCGATGCGCAAACGGCGCTGATCGTGCTGGCGCAGTCGGGCAAGCTCGGCGCGCAGTCGCTGGAATCCCTCGGTCGCAGCGCGGTCAACCTCAGCCAGCTCACCGGGGAGTCGGTGGACAAGGTGGCCGCCGAGATCGCCAAGATCGGCGACGCACCGTCAAAAACCATCGTCGAACTAAACGACAAATATCACTTCCTGACGCTGGCGACGTACGAGCAGATTCGGGCGCTGGAGGATCAGGGCAATGCGCAGGCGGCCACAGGCATCGCCACGCATGCGTTGCAGGACGCGACCGATCAAGCCACCGAGGAGATGAAAAAGAAAACCGGCATCTTGGCGCGCGCATGGGACGCGGTGACCGACGCGATCAAGGGCGCAATACAAGCGGCAAAAGATGCGGGGCGCACCGATACGGATTACTTGCTGAATATCGCAAAAATAAATCTCAAATACGCGAGGGATAAGGTCTCGGCAGAAGGCAATTACGTCGATCCGATCGACGCCGCGGCGCTATCGAAAGCAAAGGCGGAACAGCACCGTTTGATGATGGCCAGCGTGGGAGAGTCGCTTGCCGCGCAATTACAGATGTTTCAGCAGATGGCTTCGGATGCCGGCATCAAGGCCACCTCGCAAGCTGCCGACATGACCAAACAGTTGCGCGAGCAAACGGTGCAGATGGGACAGCAGACGGAGCTGGCGCGGGTCAAGTACCAGATCGAGCAGGGCAGTCTCAAGGGCGCTTCGGACTCCGCCAAACAACAACTACTCGCCGCTGCCGCCGCCAAGGACGCCGAACAGGCGCGGCTGGACGCCCAGCGCAAGGGCGGTGGCCGCGCTGGCGGCCTGGGCATCGATCGCGCCCAGCTTGCCGACGACGTGGCGGCCTACCAGAGCGCGTGGCAGACCGCGCAGAAAACCTTCGGCAACGCCGAGCGCCAACTCGACGCCCAGCGCAAGGCGGACGCGATTTCCGACAAGGCGTATTTCGCGGCCAAGCAGGCCGACATCGATGCGCTGCTGGCCGCCCAGCTCAAGGCGCTGGCCGCCGAGCGCGCCGGGCTGCTGGCGCACGCCACCACCGCCGCCCAGCGCATCCGCGTGGATGGGCAAGTGCGCGATATAGATGCCAAGGTCGAACAGGCCCGGCAGGACGCCGCCGCCAAGACCGACGAGCTGCAACAGCGCAGCGCCGAGAACGACAAGCAGCGCGCGCAGCAATACAGCCAGCTCCAGCAGCAGTATTACGAGGCCATCGGCGACACCGGCGCGGCGCAGTTGCTGCGGGTGCAAGAGCAGTTCGACAAGGCGATGCAGACCATGACCGCCGCCGCCAACACCGATGGGCAGAAGATCGCCAAGGAGTTGTTCGATGTCGAAACCGCACGCGCGCATCTGGCGCAGATCGAGCAGGCCGCCGAGCGCGCTTTCGGGCAGATCGACCTGATCTCCCAACGCGCCAGCGCCGACCAACAGGCCGGGTTGATCACAGAGCGCGCCGCGCGCCAGCAGGTGATCGACGCCAACCTGCGCTATGCGCAGTCCCTGCAAAAAGACATCGTCGCCGCCAAGGCGTTGGCGGATGCGACCAACAATCGATCCGACATCCTGCACTACGAGCAGTTGGTGGAAAAAGTCCGCGAGCTGACACTGGTCACCAGCGCCCTCGGGCAGCAAGTGCAGACCACTCTGACCGACAGCTTTTCGAGTTTCCTGCAAAACGTCTTCACGCGGGCGCAAAACCTGCGTCAAGCCTTCGCCGATCTGTTCCGTTCCATCGCCCAGGGGCTGGCCAAGATCGCCGCCGACAACATCTCCCAGACCCTGTTCGCCAAGCTGCACTCGCTGTTCAACCCCGGATCGAGCCCGGCAGCATCCGCTGCCGGCAATGCCGCCAGCGCGGCCGCATTGACCACCGCCGCCGGCGCGGCTGCGCCGATTCTGGGTGCCGGCGTCACCGCAGGGGGCGCGACCGCGGCCACCGCGATGAGCACGGCGATCATCACTGCCGGCGCAACCGCTGCCACCGAGATGGCCACCGCCATCGCCAGTGCCGGCATCGCTGGCGGCGCCGGGAATTCGGGCGGAGGTGCTCTGTCGATCGGGCGCTCAATCGCCGATATCGTGGCCGGTGTGCCCGGTGCCGCCACCGGCGGCGCGGTCGATGGCCCCGGCACCGAAACCTCCGATTCCATCCTCGCGCGCCTGTCGCGCGGTGAGTATGTCGTCAACGCCCGCGCCGTGCGCGCGATCGGCGTGCACAACCTGCACGCGATCAATCAGCGGCGCTTCCCGGCGTTCGCGCAAGGCGGCCCGGTTGGTCCGGTACCGCGCTTGGCCGAAGGCCCGGTCGGCGGCCACGGCCTGCGCCCGCAGGTGGTGAAGATCGTGCCGGTGTTCGATCCGGCGCAGATCGCCGGGGCGATGGCCAGCCGTGCCGGCGAGCAAGTCCACCTGATGCACTTCCGCAACAACCTGCCCGCCCTGCGGGCGATGCTGGGGACGCGCTGATGGCCCACGCGATCGGTCACGTCGATAACACCGGCTCCGAGGGGCTGGCGCACTGGCAGTTGCTGGCGCTGCTCAAGACCCTGGGCGAGGCCAACGGCTGGACGACGCTGCGCTACACCACGCCCACCGACGGCAGCCCGCGCGAGCTGATCTTGCAGGGTGTCGGGTTGTCGGGTGCCGAGCAAATCTTCATCGGCTTTCGCACCTACCACGACGCCACCGCAGACTATTACAACGTGTCGGTGGCCGCGTTCACCGGCTATGTCGGTGCCGCCGCATTCAATGCCCAGCCCGGCTGGCATGAGATGGGCCTGTGCGCGCACAACCGCCGCATCGACTACTGGATCGCGGTCAACGCCCAGCGCTTCGCGTTCGCGCTGAAAGTCGGCACGCCGGTGTACGAGCTGGGGTATGTCGGAAAGTATTTCTGCTACGCCACCCCCGGCCAGTATCCGTACCCGATGGCGGTGATCGGCACCCTCAACGGCACGCCGGCCACGCGCTACTCGGATGTCACCGCCGCCCATTCTTCGGGGGCAAAGGGCGCGCTGGCGCAGGGCGCGGTGCGCGATCAGATGGGCACCTGGCAGCAGTTCTTCAACCAGCCCTTCACCGGCGAAACCAACAACGCCGCCGCCATCCGCCGCGACACCGGCGGCCAGTATTCGGCGCTGCCGTCGGTGCTCTACAACGGCCACAACGTCTGGGGCGAGCTGGACGGCGTGCGCTACGTGTGCGGCTTCGACAACGTGGTGGAGAACACTGCGACCATCGACGGTGTGGCCCAGGTGGTGGTGCAAGACGTGTTCCGCACCGGCATCGGCGATTACTTCTTGCTGGAGTTGAACTGATGGCCTACGTGTCCGGCACCGCCTCCACCTTCGCCGCGCTGCTGGCCGGCCTGCAAAGCGCGTGCACCGCCAACGGCTGGACGCTCGACGGCAACGTGCTGCACAAGGGCACCTGCTTCGTGGAGGCCATCGTCGTCCCGCAGGACTTCCCCTGCCTGCGCGTGCAGGCCGGCACCGGCGTGGCCGGCGGTGCGCTCACCGGGCGCAGCGACATCGGCGGCGCGCAGTTGGGCACGTCCGCGAGCAACGACACCGCCTATTACTCCACCATTCCCATCGACGTGCCCTTCGTGTTCCCGCTGAGTTACGAGGTGCACATCCACAGCGCCCCCGATGAGGTGTACCTCGTCGTCAACTACGCCGCCCGCTTCTATCAGTTCGTCGCCTTCGGGCAGTCCGCACAGCCGGGGCTTTCCGGCTCGGGCAACTGGTATGCGGGCACTGATATCGCATCGAACCGGGCTGTGAGCAGTGCCAGCATCCTCGCGGACGGCGGCCGAATGGCGGCGGCCGCATTGAATGGCGGTCTGGCGATGTGCCGGTACGATTCCTCTCAGGGCTATTCCAACAACGCCGCCTGCCACCACGCCCTCGATGCCGGCGCCAGCGCCTGGCAGATCGAGGGCGCCTGGCGCGACTGGTATGACCTGAACGCCAACACGCCCTCGGCCTTCAACTCCGAAGCGGTGCTGATCCCGGTGCGGATGTACGCCTACCGCCCGAGCGGCTTCGTATCGGTGGTGGCCGAGCTGGCGCATGCGCGCTTCGTCAACATCGGCTCGCTCGACGATCAGCAGATCATCACCCTGGGCACCGATCGCTGGAAGGTGTATCCGTGGTGGGCGCGCGGCGCGGTATACGACGCCATCGGCCACAACGGCAACTATTCCGGCCTCAACGGCCACGCCCTGCGCTACGACGGGCCATGACCGCACTGGCCGCCCGCATCGCGCAATCCCCGCTCGGCGCGTACCCGAATGCGCGCATCAGCGCCGATCTGAACGCGTATCGGGTCGATTACTGGCCGGCGCACCAAGACGCCGCCACGCCCGGCGCGGTGATCGCGCTCACCCGCGCCGTCGCCGTCGCGCACCCGCGCACGCTGGCCGCCAGCGCGGGGCGCAGCTACATGGACGACTATTACTACCGCATCCACCTGCGCCCGGCCGTGTTGAATTTGGGCACGCTGGCCAACGCGCAAAGCCGCCCGGTCGAGGTGTGGAATGCGTGGCCGGCCAGCGCGCAAACGCTCACCGGTACGCCGTTGGCTGGCGATGCCGGCATCGCCGTCACCGCGCCGGCGGCATTCCCCGTCGCCTTCGCGCCGCTGCAAGCCCGCACCTGGTCGGTTGCGGTGGGCTTGGATGGCCCCCCGAACATCGCCGCCACGCTCACTTTCACCTTCGCCGATGCCACCCAGACGGTGACGCTGCCGATCACCGGCACCCGGCTGCTGCTGTGGGCGTGGACGCCGGACTGGAGCAATGGCATCACCGAGCGGCTGAGTTGGAAAACCGACGTACTGCAAAGCCTCACCGGGGCCGAACAGCGCCGCGCGCTGCGGCTGTCGCCGCGGGTGACGTGGGATTTCGATGCGCTGGCGTGCGGCGATGACCGCGCGCGGATGCAGAACACCCTGTTCGCCGGCGTTGGCCGACATTGGGGCGTGCCGATCTGGCACGACGTGGAACTGCTGACCGCCCCGGTTGCCGCTGGCGCAACGGCATTGCCCACGGCGGGTGGTCGCGATTACCAGCCCGGCAGCTTGCTGGTGCTGATCGGTGCCGATTCGGCGCACATCGAGGCCGTCGAGGTGGCCGCGGCGACGAACACCATCATCACACTGGTCACCGCCTTGCAAAACACCTGGGCACCCGGCACGCGCATGTACCCGGCGCGGGTGGCTCAGATGCTCGACACCCCGAAGATCACCCGCGAAACCGACAGCGTGCTCAGCGTGCAGGTGCAGTTGCAATCGGCACAGCCGATGGATTATCCGGCCGCGCCGCCGACTACCCTCTATCGCGGGCTGCCGGTGCTCGAAACCGCGCCGGTCGAAGGCGGCTTGAGCGGCGGCTGGCAGCGCGTGGCCACCACCCAGGACAACGACTGCGGCATCCCGGCCCTCATCGACACCGCCGGAGTGGGCTTTGCCTCCCGCCAGCACGCGTGGATGTGCGCCGGGCGCACCGCCCACAACGCCCTGCGCGGGCTGCTCTACGCGCTGGCCGGGCGCGTGGGTGCCGTGTGGTGGCCCAGTTTCAGCGCCGATTTCCGCCCCGTCGCGCCCATCGGCGCGGCCGACAGCACCCTGCGCGTGGCCAACGTCGGCTATGCGCGCCTGTCGCCTGCTGCCAGCATGCGCCGCGACATCCGCATCGAGCTGGCCGACGGCAGCGCGCTGCATCGGCGCATCGTCGCCGCGATCCAGATCGACGCCGGCACCGAGCAACTGGCCATCGATACGCCGCTGGGCATGGACGTGCCGGTGTCCGCCGTGCGCCGGATCAGCTATCTCACCCTGGCCCGGCTGGATGCCGACGACATCGAGCTGCTCCACGATACCGACGCCGACGGCGTCACGGAGTGCACGGTGCCGCTGCGCGCATTGCGCGACGATCTGGAGGCGGCATGAGCTTCACCGCCCGCGAAACCTCGATCCGCGCCGGGCAGCCCATCGAGCTGTTCGACTTTCGGCGCGGCCCGGTGCATTGGCGCTACACCGGTGCCGACCGCGACATCGTGCAGGCCGGCATCGCCTACAGCGCCGGGGCGTGGTCCACCCAAGGCTTCACCGCCAGCGGCGACCCGACACAGGAAACCCTCACTGTGTCCGGCCCGCTCAGCGCCGGCATCGCCGAACCGTTCGCGGCCTTGAGCCCGTCCGATCCGGTGTACCTGACCATCTACCACCTGCATGCCGGCGATACCGACGCGGCAGCGTGGTGGGTGGGGCAGGTAACCAGCTCGCTGCGCAAACCCGATCACATCGAGTTCAGCGGTGAGTCGGTGGTCACCGCGCAGTCCGCGCAGGGCCTGCGCATGGGCTGGCAGAAGAGCTGCCCGCACGCGATCTACGATGTCGGCTGCGGGCTCGACCCGGCGGCGTTTTCGTTCGCCGCCATCGTCACCGGCGTCAGCGGCAACACCGTGACCGCCGCGCCCTTCGCCGACCCGAGCAAAACCCCGCCCGGGCGGCTGGCCGGCGGCTTCTTGAGCTTTGCGGTCGATGGCGGCCTGCTCGAACGCCGCGCCATCGTCGCCCACGCCGGCGACACCGTCACTCTGCTCGGCACCACCCAAGGCATCGGCGTGGGCACGGCGGTCACGGCCAGCTTGGGCTGC
The DNA here is from genome assembly GCA_018241125.1 of Pseudomonadota bacterium. GTDB lineage: Bacteria > Pseudomonadota > Gammaproteobacteria > Xanthomonadales > Xanthomonadaceae > SZAS-103. The sequence continues at coordinate 189,898 of JAFEEL010000033.1, forward strand.
GACCAGACCCTGGCGACCTGTCACGACGTGTTCAACAACCTGCCCAACTACGGCGGCGTCCCCGGCCTGCCGGCGGTATCGCCGTTCGAGCAAAGCCCTTTCATCTGAGCATTGATCGAGGATTGAGCATGATTTGGAACATCATCCTGCTGGTCATCAGCGCCGCCCTGAGCTTCGCCAACCGGCCAAAGCCGCCGGCACCGGCCAAGCTGTCGGACTTCCATCTGCCGCAGATCACCGAGGGCACGCCGCAGCAGGTGGTGTTCGGCGATTGTTGGCTGGCCGACTGGATGATCCTGGGCTACGGCAACTACCGCACCCGTCCGATCAAGGCCAGCGGCGGCAAATGAGCCTGACCGTCACCATGCGCCACGTTCGCCAAGCGCGCCTGTGCGCACGCGGCGCGCGCGCGTGGTTTGCCGCGCACGGGCTGGATTGGTCGGCGTTCGTCCGCCACGGACTGCCGATTGCGCAAGTCGAGGCCATCGACGATGCCTTCGCGCAGGCCGTCGCCGCCGCCGCGCGCGCCGAGGGTGCGCCATGAGCGGTGCCAAGAAGAAGCCCACCATCGGCTACCGCTATTACATGTCGCTGCACATGGGCGGCTGCCGTGGCCCGGTGGATGCCCTGATCGCGATCATGGTCGGCGGCAAGAAAGCGTGGTCGGGCGCGATGACCGCCAGCGGCACCACCGCCATTGACCAGCCCAACCTGTTCGGTGGCGACAAGGGCGAGGGCGGCATCGTCGGTGCGTTGACGGTGATGATGGGCGAATCCACGCAAGCGCCGAACCCGGCGCTGGGCGTCCTGCACGGCACCCTGTTGCCGGCCTTCCGGCGCGTGCTGACGCTGCTGTTCGACGGCGAAGTGTGCGCGCTGTCGCCCAATCCGCAGCCGTGGAAGTTCCGCGTGCGCCGCATCCTGGCCGGCTGGGCCGGCGACGCGCCGTGGTACCCGGAGAAAGCCGTCGTCGCCCTGACCGGATCGGACGGCACCCCGATCCAGGCGATGAACCCCATCCACATCCTCTACCAGTGCGCCACCGACCCCACCTTCGGGCGCGGCCTGCCCAGCGCCTTCCTCGATGACGCCCTCTGGCGCGCCGCCGCCGACACCTGCTATGCCGAAGGGCTGGGCCTGTGCATCCGCTGGACGCGCACCCAGCCGGTCAACGATTTTTGCCAGACGGTGGTCGATCACATCGGCGCGGCCCTGAGCTGGGATTTCACCACCGGGCTGCTCTCGCCGATCCTGATCCGCGGTGGCTACGAACCCTCCACGCTGCCGCTGTTCGATGCCGATTCGGGGCTGCTGGCGATCGAGTCCGACGAGTCGGCCGCGCAGGCAAGCCAAGTCAACCAGATCACGGTGAACTGGGGCGATCCGATCATCGATCAGGTGCAGACGGTGACCGTCTCCAACTCGGCGGCGATCCTGGCAGCCGGCGGCACCCTCAACAAGACCGTGAGCTACGTCGGCCTGCCCACGCTGGCGCTGGCCACCCGCATCGCCCAGCGCGATCTGCAAGCCGAAAGCGCCGGCCTGCACAAATACAAGCTCACCCTCGACCGCCGCGCCTACGCCCTGCGCCCGGGCCAGCCCTTCCGCATCCGCGACGCCGCCGGCAATGTGCTGATCGTGCGTGCCGGCCCGGTCGCGCAAGGCACCCTGAGTGCCGGCGCGATCACCGTCACCGCCGTGCAGGACATCTACGGCCTGCCGGACAATAGTTATGTGGCCGGCCAGCCCGGCACCTGGAACCCGCCCGACCACAGCGCCATCGCGCCCAGCGTGCAGGCCGCCATCGAGGTCAGCTACCGCGATCTGGCGCGCAACCTGTCGGCCGCCGACCTGGCCGCGCTGGATGCCGATGCCTGTTACCTCGGCACGCTGGCGCGCCGGCCCAGCCCGCTGGCACTCAATTATCAGGTGTCCAGCCAGACCGGCGCGGAGGCCTACGTGGTACGCGGCTCCGGCGACTGGTGCCCGGGTGGCACGCTCAGCGCCGCCATCGATGAGATCGCCACCACGATCACTCTCGCTGGCGGGGTCGATCTGGACTTGCCGACCATCCCCTGCGCCGCGTTGATCGACGCCGAAATCGTGCGCGTGGATGGCCTCGATCCGGTCACCGGCATCGCCACCATTGCCCGCGGCTGCGTGGACACCGTGCCCGCGCCGCACGCCGCCGGCGCGCAGGTCTGGCTGCTGGACGACTACACCGGCAGCGACAGCCGCCAGTACGCCCCCGCCGAAGTCGTCACTGCCGAGCTACTCACCCACACCCCCAGCGCCACGCTCGACCCATCCCTCGCCACCCCCGTATCGGTGACGATGGATCAGCGCATGGATCGCCCGTACCCGCCGGGCAACGTGGCCATCAACGGGCAGAGCTGGCCGGCGCTGCTCACCGGCGATCTCACCACCACCTGGGCGCACCGCGACCGCCTGCTGCAAGCCGACCAACTCATCGACACCACCGCGACCGACGTGGGGCCCGAATCAGGCACCACCTACACCTGGCGGGTGTTCTTCGACGGCACCCTCGAACACAGCGAAACGGCCATCCCCGGCACCGCGTTCGGCCCCTACACCCCGACCGCCACCGACGGCCTGTGCCGGATCGAGCTGGAAGCCCAGCGCGACGGCCTGACCAGTTGGCAAATGCAGGTGCGCCAAGCCCTCTACGACGCCGCCGGCTTCGTGGAGGCCCAAGACGCAGAACCGTTGATCACCGAATCTGGCGACTTAATCATTCTGGGATGACACCATGAGCAAGAAGTTTTCCGATTTTCCAGCCGCCGGCCCGCTGACCGGCGGCGAAACGGCGGCCGGGTTGCAAGCCGGCGCGAACGTGCAGTTGCCGCTCGGCACGGCCGCCGCGCACGCCGACACAGATTTCGCCACTGCCGCCCAGGGCGCAAAGGCCGATTCGGCGGTGCAACCCGGCGACATCGGTACTGCCGCCACGCACGCCGCCACCGACTTCGACGCCGCCGGAGCTGCCGCGGCCGCGCAGTCTGCTGCTGAGGCGCACGCCGACGCCGGCGATGCCACGCTGGTGCCGAATACCCGCACCGTTAATGGGCATCCGCTGTCATCCGATGTGGTGGTCACCGCTGCCGATGTTGGCGCTGCCGCCAACTGCAAGATCGAGGTCTTCACGACATCCGGCACATGGACCAAGGCGACCGGCGCGCTCAGCCACCGCGTGCTCGTGATCGGTGGTGGTGGTGGCGGTGGCTCCGGACGCAGGGGTGCGGCCGGAACCGTGCGATGCGGGGGCGGAGGCGGCGGAGGCGGCGGTCGTTCGGAAGCTTTTTTCCGAGCAACTGACCTCGGCGCGACAGAGACGGTGACCATCGGAGGTGGTGGTGCTGGTGGCGCGGCCATCACGACCGACGACACCAACGGAGGCGCGGGCAGCAGCGGCGTGCAGACCTCATTCGGATCGTGGCTTCGCGCGACGGCCGGCACGGGCGGCGGCGGCGGCACGAATGCGGCCGGCACGAACGGCCAGAGCGGCGGCGGGATGATCAGCAACGGCGGCAACGGTGGCGCCGCGAGCACGACCGGGGGCGCCGGCGCAGCTCCGTCAGTGAACGCCAATTTCGCGCCAGGCGGCGGCGGCTCTGGCGGCGGCATCACCTCGGGCGATGCCGAAAGCGCGGGCGGCAATGGCGGCACGGCGGGGACCTACGTGATTTCGTCCTCGGGCGCTGCTGGCGGTGCGATTGCAACAGCCGGAACCGCCGGCACCGCGAATGCTCCCTCGTTCCACGGCGGCGGCGGCGGCGGGGGCGGCTCTAGCAAGACGACCAACGCAGGCGCTGGCGGCGCGGCGGCCGTCTATGGCGCTGGCGGAGGCGGTGGGGGCGCATCACTCAATGCGACAGGCAACTCTGGCGCTGGCGCCGCCGGCGCGGCCGGCGTCGTCGTGATCTTCACTTACTTCTGAGGCGGCGGCCATGACCGATACCACGATCTCGCAAATCCCGATCATCTGCACCTCTCGATCCGCGTCGCTACGGAGCGGTGGGTAGGCAGCAAGTGTGGGGTGGTGATATGACCTCACACTGTGATAGGGCGTGAGGCCGGATGATTTTTGCCTCGGCCGTAGCCATCTCCGCCTACGGGAAATGCCCCGCTTGACCTTCCCTCGGGCGTTCTTTTCCATTGAACTGAATCAAAATTGGTCGGATCGCCAAGCGCAGTTGCTTTAGATGCAATTTCCTTGCATCTTGGGAAAATCCTACGTCTGGTCATTTATCTCACTTTTGCACCCGATTTATCGCGCGCCGTTACACCAACGGCTCGCTCGGCAGCGCTTGGCTGACCGGCTCGGCGCGCGCCAGTGTGATGCGGAAGCAACTGCCGCCGCCGGGCAACGGCACGAACTTCAAGGTGGCCTGATTGGCCTCGCACAGTTGCCGGGCGATGTACAGGCCCAGGCCGGTGCCGTGTTCGCTGGTGGTGTAGAACGGCTCGAACAGGTGTTCGACCGCCGCCGGCACGATTCCCGGCCCGCGATCGACCACGTCGAGCATCGGTTCGCCGCCGGGGCTGTCGACGTGCACCACCAAGGTCACCCGTGCCGGCGCGCCGGGCATGCGCCCGTAGGTCAGGGCGTTTTGCAGCAGCACCGTGACCACCTGTTGCAGGTGTTGCGGATCCATGGTTGCGCGCAGCGGGCCTTGCGGGGCGCTGGTCTTGATCTCGTCGCGGTCGTCGGGCGCGCTGCGGTGGAACTCGGCGATGAAGTGCTGCGACCACTTGCCCAGTTCCAGGGTTTCCGGGCGCGAACGTTCACGTCGCGCCAGCCCGAGCACGTTCTGCACGATACCATCCATGCGCTGGCACTGGGCGTTGATGATCTCCACCAGTCGGCGGTCGGTCTCGGGCTCGATGTTCGATTCGTTCAGCAGCTGTCCGGCATGGCTGATCGCCGCCAGCGGGTTGCGGATCTCGTGGGCGACGCTGGCCGCCAGTCGTCCGAGGGTGGTCAAGGTCAGTTCCTCGGCGCGCCGCGACAGCAACGAAGTGTCGTCGAGAAAGATCAAGGTCAGGTCGTGCGCGCCGCCCAGCGCGGTGAAGCGCGGGATCACCGCCGGGGTGTCGGGCGCCAGCGCCAGCGCGGTGGTGTCGGCCTTCTGCGGCGCCTGCCGCCAGCGCCACAGGCGCAACGCCAGTTCCGCCGCGACATCCCCCAGCGCCTTGCGCTCGGGCGATGGATTGCCCAGCAAGTACCACGCCGATTCGTTGCACAGGCGGATGGTGTTGCCCGAGTCCACCGCGATCAGGCCGGTGCGCATGCGCCGGATGATCATCTCGTTGACGCGCGCGAAGGTGTCCACTTCCACGCCGCGCTGGCGCGCCAGACCCTCGGTCTCGCGCAACTGGCGACCGAGCAGGTAGGTGAGCATCGCGGTGAGCAGGTAGCTGGCACCGAACATCACCGCCTGCGCCAGCGGCCGCGCCTCGCCGCCGGAAAGCTGCGCGACCACCACATCGCCGATCTGGATCAGCGCGGCCACGCCCGCCAGAGTCAGGCCGAACCCCAGCCGCATCAACAGCGCGTAGGCACCGACGTTGAACAGCAGCAGCAGGCCGATGCCATTGCTGAAGGCCGGCAGGGCGTGCAGCAAGACGGCGAACACGCACAAATCCAGCACGACGCCCACGCCGAGCTGGTGGCGTGGCCGCCAGCGTGCATCGTTGCCCAGCAAGAACAAGCCGCTGCTGCCGATCAGGTGCACGATCGCCGCGCCGCCGGCCCAGAACAAGTTGCGCACCGAGGTCGGATCCCAGGCCAGCGGGCTGAACGCCAGGAAGCACAGCACGCCGCCTTCGAGCACGCGGAACAGCGACAGGAAGTACATCTCCCGTCGCAGGCCGGTTTCGCCGGTCGCCATCGCGCGCAACTGCCACTTCATGATTCGCAACGTCCGCCGTTGCCTAACACGGCGCGAGTATAGGATGCAAAGCGCCGGCGATTTTGCCTTTGCCCGGCCGCTTGCCCAGAATAGGGCTCGGCCCGTGCTGTGTGCACCAGCCGCTTCCGCATCTTCCAAGGTCCGACATGAACTTCCACGAATACCAGGCGAAGGAACTGTTCGCCGAATACGGCATCCCGGTGCCGGCCGGGCGCATCGCCCGCACGCCCGAAGAGGCCGCGCAGGCGGCGACCGCATTGGGCGGTTCGCAGTGGGTGGTCAAAGCGCAGATCCACGCCGGCGGGCGCGGCAAGGCCGGTGGCGTGAAGCTGGTCAAGACGCCCGATGCGGCCAGGGAAGCCGCTGCCGGCATGCTTGGCAAGACCATGACCACCTACCAGTCCGGCGGTCGCGCACTGCCGGTGGATGTGGTGCTGGTGACCGAGGCCAACGACATCCTCAAGGAGTTGTATTTGTCGGTGCTGGTCGATCGCGCGGCCAAGGCGGTCAGTTTCATCGCCTCGGCCGAGGGCGGGGTGGAGATCGAGAAGACCGCGCACGACAACCCTGACGCCATCCAGGTGCTCGAGGTCAACTTCGTGCAGGGCCTGCAACCCTACCAGTGCCGCAAGATGGGCTTCGCGCTGGGGCTGAGCAACAAGCAGGTCGGGCAACTCACCAAGATCATGCTGGGCCTGTACCGCCTGTTCAACGACAAGGATCTGTCGCTGGTGGAACTCAACCCGCTGGCGATCGTGAAATCCGGCGAGCTGATGGCGCTCGACGGCAAGGTCAACTCCGACGACAACGCCGACTTCCGCCAGCCGCGCCTTGCCGCCATGCGCGATGTGGCGCAGGAAGACCACACCGAGGTGGTCGCCGCCCAGCACAACCTCAACTACGTGACCATGGACGGCAATATCGGCTGCATGGTCAACGGCGCTGGCCTTGCGATGGCGACCATGGACGTGATCAAACTCGCCGGCGGGCAGCCGGCGAACTTCCTCGATGTCGGCGGCAGCGCCACCAAGGAACGCGTCACCGCGGCGTTCAAACTGATTTTGTCTTCCGACAAGGTGCGCGCGATCTTCGTCAATATCTTCGGCGGCATCGTGCGTTGCGACATGATCGCCGAAGGCATCATCGCCGCCGTCAAGGAAGTCGGGGTGCAGGTGCCGGTGGTGGTGCGGCTGGAAGGCACCAATGTCGATGCCGGCAAGGAACTGCTCAAGGGCTCGGGGCTGGCGATCATCGCCGCCGACGACATCAACGACGGCGCGCACAAGGCGGTCGAAGCCGCGAAGAGCCACTGACCATTCCCTCCCCCGCTTGCGGGGGAGGGTCAGGGTGGGGGGGTGATATCCCGCAGGACAGCCAAGGGGTATTCCCCTCACCCCAACCCTCTCCCGCCAGCGGGAGAGGGAGACCAACATCGCAAGGATTCGAACTCAATGAGCGTTCTCGTCAACTCGTCCACCCGCGTCATCGTCCAGGGCTTCACCGGCCAGCAGGGCACCTTCCACGCCGAGCAGATGCTCGACTACGGCACCAAGGTGGTCGGCGGCGTCACCCCGGGCAAGGGCGGCCACGAACACATCGGCCTGCCGGTGTTCAACACCATGCAAGACGCGGTGGATGAAACCGGTGCCGAGGCCAGCGTGATCTATGTGCCGCCGCCGTTTGCCGCCGACGCCATCCTGGAAGCTGCCGACGCCGGCATTCGCGTGATCGTGGCGATCACCGAAGGCATCCCGGTGCTGGACATGCTGCGGGTGAAAAACGCCCTGCGCGGTTACGACGACGTGTGGCTGATCGGCCCCAACTGCCCGGGCATCATCACCCCCGGCCAGTGCAAGATCGGCATCATGCCCGGCCACATTCACAAAGCCGGCCACGTCGGCATCGTGTCGCGTTCGGGCACGCTCACCTACGAGGCGGTGCACCAGACCACCCAGGCCGGCCTCGGGCAGAGCACCTGCATCGGCATCGGCGGCGATCCGATCCAGGGCATGAACTTCATCGACTGCCTGAAACTGTTCCAGGACGACCCGGAAACCCACGGCATCATCATGGTCGGCGAGATCGGCGGCAGCGCCGAGGAAGAGGCCGCCGAGTTCATCGCCGATTACGTCACCAAGCCGGTCGTGGGCTTCATCGCCGGTGCCAGCGCGCCGGCCGGCAAGCGCATGGGCCACGCCGGCGCGATTGCCTCGGGCGGCAAGGGCACCGCCGCCGGCAAGTTTGCCGCGCTGGAAAAAGCCGGCGTGACCACGGTGAAGTCCCCCGGCGATCTGGGTACGACGCTGGCGGCGCGGATGCAGCAGGGCAAGGGCTGATGGATTCGATCGTTCCTCCCCGGTTCGAGTGCCTGGATTGCTGCACTTGGCCGTTTGGGATGACGTGAAACCAGCCTGCGCAACTGGCGCTGCCGCAAGTATTCCTTCCCCCGCTTGCGGGGGAAGGGCAGGATGGGGGCGCCGCGTGCGCGAAGGCGCGAAGACATCGCAAGCAAGAGCACTGCGCGGCGCGATGACCGATGCCGAGCGCAGGCTATGGCGATGCCTGCGGATGCGTCAAATCGACGGCGGTCGATTCCGCCGTCAGCACCCCGTGGGCCCCTACATCCTCGATTTCGTCTGTCTGGAGCGCCGGCTCATTGTGGAAGTCGACGGCGGACAACATCAGGAGTCTGTCCACGACGCGCACCGCGACGCGTACCTGCGAACGCAGGGATTTGCCGTGCTGCGCTTCTGGAATCACGAGGTGCTCGCGCAGACCGAGGCCGTCTTGCAGGTTATCCACGATACGCTGGCGCAGCAGCGCCCCCATCCCAACCTTCCCCCGCAGGCGGGGGAAGGAGACCAGCGTGCCGGATCACCGCTCCATGCGACGGCGCCCAACCTTCCCCTGCAGGCGGGGGAAGGAGATCAGCGGGTGGATTTTTCCCCTCCCCCGCAGGCGGGGGAGGGTCAGGGTGGGGGTTAGCATGCGCATCGTACTGGCCCAGTTCGATTTCCCGGTTGGCGCGGTCGAGGCCAACGCGCGGCGCATCGTTGAGTTGATATTGCACGCGCGCGACGTGCAGCAGGCGGACGTGGTGCTGTTTCCCGAGCTGGCGGTCAGCGGCTACCCGCCCGAAGATTTGCTCTTGCGCCCGGATTTCCTGCTCGCCTGCGATGCGGCGTTGGCGCGCATCGCCGCGTCCGTGCACGGCATCGTCGCCGTGGTCGGACACCCGGAAGCGGCCGGCGCGGTGGTGTTCAACGCCGCCAGCGTGCTGCGCGATGGCCGCGTCGCGGCGACCTATCGAAAACGCGAACTGCCCAACTATGCGGTGTTCGACGAACGGCGCTATTTCGCGCCCGGCGAGGACGCTTGCACCTTCGATGTCGATGGCGTGCGCATCGGCGTGGTGATCTGCGAGGACCTGTGGTTCGCCGAGCCGCTGGCGGCGTGCGCGAAAGCCGGCGCGCAACTGGTGCTGGTGCCCAACGCCTCGCCGTTCGAGCACGCCAAGGCTGCCCAGCGCGATCGCCTGCTGGCCCAGCGCGTGACCGAGTCGGGCGTGGCGATCGCTTACCTGAATCTGGTCGGCGGGCAGGACAGCCTGGTGTTCGACGGCGCATCGTGTCTGGCCGATGCCGATGGCCGCATCCACCCGGCGGCCGAAGCCTTCGCCGATCACCTGCTGGTCGCCGATTTCGACCCGACCACGCGCCGCTTCGCGCCGCTGGACTGGCCGGTGGAACGCGACGCAACGAAGGCCGCACAGGCCTATCGCGCGATCGTGCGCGGTACCGCCGACTACCTGCGCAAGAACGGCTTCTCGCAGGTCGTGCTGGGCTTGTCGGGCGGGGTGGATTCGGCGCTGGTGCTGGCGCTGGCGGTGGACGCGCTGGGCGCGGACAACGTGCTGGCGGTGCGCCTGCCCTCGCGCTACACCTCCGAGCTGAGCAACGACTTGGCCGCGCAACAGTGCGCGGCGCTCGGCGTGCGGATGGAAACCGTCGCCATCGAAGCGCCGTTCGCAGGTTTCCTCGATGCGCTCGCACCGCTGTTCGCCGGATTGCCCAGCGACGTCACCGAGGAAAACCTGCAATCGCGCTGCCGCGGCGCGCTGCTGATGGCGTTGGCAAACAAGAGCGGACGGCTGTTGTTGACCACCGGCAACAAGAGCGAGTACGCGGTCGGCTACGCGACGATATACGGCGACATGTGCGGCGGCTACGCGCCGATCAAGGACCTGTACAAGACCGAGGTGTATGCGCTGTGCGAGTGGCGCAATGGCGCGGGACTCGGGACTCGGGACTCGGGACTCGCCAAAGCCGGCGCCGAAACAAGCGTTGCGAGACCCGAGTCCCGAGTCCCGAGTCCCGGCTCTTCGGTCATTCCCCTCGCCGTCATCACCCGTGCGCCCTCGGCCGAGTTGCGCGACAACCAGATCGATCAGGATTCGCTGCCGCCCTACGCCGTGCTGGACGCGATCTTGTTCCGCGAAATCGAGCTGGAGCAGTCGCGTGCGGAAATCCTTGCTGCCGGGTTCGACGCGGCAACGGTTGATCGCGTGCTGCGCTTGCTGCGCATCAGCGAGTGGAAACGGCAACAGGCCGCGCCGGGCCCGAAGGTGTCGCGCAAGGCCTTCGGCCGCGAGCGTCGTTATCCGATCACGTCGGCTTGGCGTGCCTGAACGGGCGCGGCGGGTGCCGCGGCGCCCGTACCCTCACTGTCCCGGCGCAATCGGGTTGAGGCGACGCAGAACGCTTTCCTTGGGCGGCCAGTGACCCTTGAACCAGGGGTGGCCGGGGAAGTTCTGCTGCAGCACGCGCGCCGCGTCTTCCGACAGCTTGGTCTGGCCCAGGCGCTTGTAGGCTTCGGCCATCAGCGCCAGCGCATCGCCTTCGTAGGCGCTTTGCGGGTAGTTGACGATCACGTATTGGCCGCGGTTGGCGGCGGCGACGTAGGCTTGCCGGCTGAGATAGAACAATCCGACGTTGACTTCGTGGCGAGCCATTTCCTCGCGCAGGTAGATCATGCGCTGGCGCGCGTCGGGCACGTAACGGCTGTTCGGGAAGCGGCGGATCAGGTCGGCGAACTCATTGAAACTGGCCCGCGGCGAGCCTTGATCGCGCGCGCTCATGTCCAGCCTGGCGATGCGCGCCAGCAGCTGCGAGTCGCGGTTGAAGTCGATCAGCGCCTTCATGTAGTAGGCGTAGTCGACGTGGCGGTGGGTGGGGTAGGTGCGGATGAAGCGGTTGGCGGTGGCGGTGGCTTCCTCGAACTTGGTTGCCTTGTACTGCGCGTAAATCAGTTCGAGCTGCGCCTGCTCGGTGTACGGGCCGTACGGGAAGCGCGCATTCAGGCGCTTGAAGTAGTTCTGCGCACGCTCGAAATTGCCGACCTGCAACTGCTTGTGCCCGGTCGCGTAAAGCTGCTCGACCGACAGGGTCTCGGTTTCGGGATCCTGATGCTTGAACAGGCCGTGGATGCTGGAGCAGCCGCTGGCGCCGAGCAGGGCGGCGAGCAAGACGAGCACCAGCAAGGAGCGGATCAGGCCATGGGTCGGGCCGCGGGATGCAATCATCGGGAAGGCTGGCACGGGCACCGCCGGCGGCGGCAAGGACGGCCATGATAGCCCAAACCCCGCCGCCGTCCGCATGGGACTTGCAGGAGCGGCTTCAAGCCGCGATCCGAGTTCCATCGGGCCGGGGACGGCCCTCCCACAGGACGGCTCGTGTGGGAGCGGGCTGACCCGCCTTCGGCGGTTGAACAGCCAGCCGCGAATTGCTCCAAACTGTCGCCCTTGACTCCGCCGCGGCCTCCACGCGCATGCACAGCGAACCGGAAGATGACGACCTGCTCGACGCGACCGGCGAGGGCGGCCCGACCCTGACCGCGACGATTGCCTTCGAAGCCACCGGCAAGCGCTTCGATCAGGCGCTGGCCGAGCTGTTCCCCGACTACTCGCGCACGCGCCTTGCGGAGTGGATCAAGTCCGGTCAGGCATTGCTCGACGGTCTGCCATGCCGCCCGCGCGATCCGGTGCGCGGCGGGCAGACGGTCAGCGTGACCGCCGTGGCCGGCGCACAAACGGCGGCGCAGCCCGAGGCGATCGAGCTTGCCATTGCCCACCAAGACGCCGATGTGCTGGTGATCGACAAACCCGCCGGGCTGGTGGTGCATCCGGGGGCGGGCAACCCGCGCGGGACCTTGCTCAATGCCTTGCTGCATCACGATCCGGCCTTGGCCGAAGTCCCGCGTGCCGGCATCGTGCATCGGCTCGACAAGGACACCTCCGGGCTGCTGGTGGTCGCGCGCACGCTGCGCGCGCACGCGGCGTTGGTCGAACAACTCGCGCAGCGGCAGATCCATCGCCAGTATGCGGCGCTGGCGATGGGCCCGATGATCGCCGGTGGCACGGTGGACGCACCGATCGGCCGGCATCCGACCGAGCGGGTGCGCATGGCCGTGGTGAGGAACGGCCGTGACGCCATCACCCACTACCGCGTGCGCGAGCGCTTCCGCGCCCATACCCTGGTCGAATGCCGCCTGGAAACTGGCCGCACCCACCAGATTCGCGTGCACATGGCGCACATCAAGCACCCGCTGGTGGGCGACCCGCTGTACAGCCGCTTGGCCAATCCACGTGGCGCCGGACCTGAACTGGTCGAGGCGCTGCGCGGGTTTCGCCGGCAGGCGCTGCATGCCGAGAAGCTCGCGTTCACGCATCCGGCCAGCGGCGCAACCGTCACCGTCGAAGCGCCGTTGCCAGCCGATATGCAGGCGCTGTTGGCCGCCTTGCGCGCCGATGCGGCTGCGCATGCCTGACATCGGGCCCGGCGCAAGCCTGGTCGTGCCGGATTGGCCCGCGCCCGCGTGCGTGCGCGCCTTCACCACCACGCGCCTGCTGCCGGGTAACTCGTTGCCCCCGTACGATGCCTGCAACCTCGGCCTGCGCAGCGGCGAGGACGCATCAACGGTGCAGGCCAACCGTGCCTTGCTCGAACGTGCGTTCAAGCTGCCGTCGCCGCCGCGCTGGCTCAAGCAGGTGCATGGCACTCGGGTTGCGACCTTCGGCACGTCCGGCAACGATCCAGATACCCCCCACCCCAACCCTCCCCCGCAGGCGGGGGAGGGGGATGCAACAAAGGTGCGTCACGCTTCGACTTCCGAACGATGCAATGCGAACCATCGCTCGCAGGCCGGGCAGGTGGATGCACTGGATCGCACGGCGCGGGGTCAAAGGATCGCCCATCATTTCCCTCCCCCGCAGGCGGGGGAGGGTTGGGGTGGGGGCAATCGGCTACTGCGTGGGGGCGATTGGCCGCCACGCGACGAACCCGAAGCCGACGCCGCCATCACCCGCGATGCGGGCGTGGTGCTGGCCATCCTCACCGCCGACTGCCTGCCGGTATTGTTGTGCAGCGATGACGGCGCCGTGGTCGGCGCGGCGCACGCCGGCTGGCGGGGGCTGGTCGGTGGCGTGCTGGAACGCAGCGTCGCCGCGATGGGTGTCGATCCAGCGCGCATTCTGGCCTGGCTGGGGCCGGCTGCCGGCCCGCAGGCTTACGAAGTCGGCGTGGAAGTGCGCAGCGCCTTCGTCAAACCCGACGCGCAAGCCGCCATCGCCTTCGTCGCCACCCGCCCCGGGCATTGGCTGTGCGACCTGTACGCGCTGGCGCGGCGGCGTTTGATGCTCGCGGGCGTGCAGCGGGTGTACGGCGGCGGGCTGTGCACGATCACCGATGCCCGGCGCTTCTACTCGTTCCGTCGCGATGGCGCACGCAGCGGGCGCATGGCGAGTCTGATCTGCATCAACGAGCCGGTCGGTGGCGGTTGATATCCAGAGCGGACGGCCGCATTGAAGGGCCATCCGGTGGCCCTCTGCCGCCCCCCTTGTTGGAGCTTCCCATGGGTACCGACAAACTCACTTCCCGCTTCCAGCAGGCGCTGGCCGCCGCGCAATCGCTGGCGGTCGGGCGCGACCACAACGTCATCGAGCCGGCGCACCTGCTGGTCGCCCTGCTCGACCAGCAAGGCGGCAGCACCAAGCCGTTGCTGGCGCAGGCCGGAGTCGATCCGGGCGCGCTGCGCGCGCGCCTGGGTGAACTGCTCGACCGCTTGCCAACTGTCAGCGGGCAGGAGGGCGAGGTCAACGTCTCCAACGACCTGACGCGCCTGCTCAACGTCACCGACAAGCTGGCCCAGCAGCGCGGCGATGGGTTCATCGCCACCGAGTTGTTCGTGCTCGCTGCGGTCGAAGACAAAGGCGAGATCGGCAAGTTGCTGCGTGCTGCCGGTGTCGACAAGGCTCGGCTGGAGGCGGCGATCGGCAAGTTGCGCGGCGGCGCCAACGTCAACGAGGCCAGCGCCGAGGAAGCCCGGCAGGCGCTGGAAAAATACTGCATCGACCTCACGGCGCGCGCAGAAGCCGGCAAGCTCGATCCGGTGGTCGGCCGCGACGAGGAAATCCGTCGCACGATTCAAGTGCTGCAACGGCGCACGAAAAACAATCCGGTGCTGATCGGCGAGCCGGGCGTGGGCAAGACCGCGATCGTCGAAGGACTGGCCCAGCGCATCGTCAACGGCGAAGTGCCCGAAGGGCTGCGCAACAAGCGCGTGCTGTCGCTGGACATGGGCGCGTTGATCGCCGGCGCGAAATTTCGCGGCGAGTTCGAGGAGCGCCTGAAAGCCGTGCTCACCGATCTGGCCAAGCAGGAAGGCAACGTCATCTTGTTCATCGACGAGCTGCACACGATGGTCGGTGCCGGCAAGGCCGAAGGTTCGATGGACGCCGGCAACATGTTGAAACCGGCGCTGGCGCGCGGCGAACTGCACTGCATCGGCGCCACCACGCTCGACGAGTACCGCAAGTACGTCGAGAAGGACGCCGCGCTGGAGCGGCGTTTCCAGAAGGTGTTCGTTGGTGAACCCACGGTCGAAGACACCATCGCCATCCTGCGTGGCCTCAAGGAGCGCTACGCCGTGCATCACGGCGTGGAGATCACCGACCCGGCGATCGTCGCCGCGGCGACCTTGTCCCATCGCTACATCGCCGACCGCCAGTTGCCCGACAAGGCCATCGATCTGATGGACGAGGCCGCTTCGCGCATCCGCATGGAGATCGACTCCAAGCCGGAGGAGATGGATCGCATGGAGCGGCGCCTGATCCAGCTCAAGATCCAGCGCGAGGCGCTGAAGAAGGAGAAGGACAAGGAAAGCCAGCAGCGCCTGGCGGATCTGGAAACCGCGATCGGCAAGCTCGAGCGCCAGTTCAACGATCTGGAAGAAGTGTGGAAGGCCGAGAAGGCGACCTTGCAGGGCGCGACACGGATCAAGGAGCAGATCGAGGCGGCGCGGTTGGAACTGGAGGCCGCGCAGCGTCGCCAGGATTACGCGAAGATGAGCGAGATCCAGTACGGCAAGCTGCCGGCGCTGGAAAAGCAGCTCAAGGCCGCCACCGAAGCCGAGACCAAAGGGTTCACCTTGTTGCACGACAAGGTCACCGCCGAGGAAATCGCCGCGGTGGTCGCGCGCTGGACCGGCATCCCGGTATCCAAAATGCTCGAAGGCGAGCGCGAGAAGCTGCTGAAGATGGAGGCGGCGCTGCATGCGCGCGTGGTCGGTCAGGACGAAGCGGTGAAGGCCGTGTCCGATGCCATCCGGCGTTCGCGCGCGGGGCTGTCCGATCCCAACCGCCCGACCGGCTCATTCCTTTTTCTCGGCCCGACCGGCGTGGGCAAGACCGAACTGTGCAAGGCGCTGGCAGAGTTCTTGTTCGACTCGCCCGAGGCGATGGTGCGCATCGACATGAGCGAGTTCATGGAGAAGCACTCCGTGGCCCGTCTGATCGGCGCGCCCCCCGGCTACGTCGGTTACGAGGAAGGCGGCTACCTCACCGAGGCCGTGCGGCGTCGCCCGTACAGCGTGATCCTGCTCGACGAGGTCGAGAAGGCGCACCCGGACGTGTTCAACATCCTGCTGCAGGTGCTCGACGACGGCCGCCTCACCGACGGTCAGGGCCGCACCGTGGATTTTCGCAACGCGGTGATCGTGATGACCTCCAACCTCGGCTCGCACGTGATCCAGGAGATGGCGACCACGGGAGCTGGCGGCGATGAGGCGCAGGCCTACACGCAGATGAAGGCCGGGGTGATGGCGGTGGTGCAGGCACATTTCCGTCCCGAGTTCATCAACCGCCTCGACGAGATCGTGGTGTTCCATTCGCTCGACAAGGCGCAGATCCGGCAGATCGCACGCTTCCAGACGCAGTATCTGGGCAAGCGGCTGGCCGAGCGCCAGATCGGATTGGAGATCTCCGACAAGGCGCTGGAGTTGCTCGGCAACGTCGGCTTCGACCCGGTGTACGGCGCACGTCCGCTCAAGCGCGCCATCCAGCAGCAACTGGAGAACCCGCTGGCGCAGCGCATCCTCGCCGGTGAGTTCGGCGCCGGCGACACCGTGAA
>JAFEEL010000034.1 GCA_018241125.1 Pseudomonadota bacterium
ATGGCCTGCTCGGGGCTCATGTACAACGGCGTGCCCATCACCTGATGGATGCGCGTGGCCAGCGTGCGTTCGCGCTCTTCGCCGGCGGTGGCCTTGGCGATGCCGAAGTCGATCACCTTGGCGAACGGCTGCCCGTCGTGTTCGCCGACCAGCACGTTGCTGGGCTTGAGGTCGCGGTGGATGATGCCCTTGGTGTGCGCGTGCTGCACCGCCGCGCACACCTGCGCGAACAGGCGCAAGATCGCATCCACGCCCAGCTTGTGGCTGGCGCAATACTCGCTGATCGGCACGCCCTCGACGAACTCCATCGCGAAGTACGGCCGCCCGGTGGATGTGGCGCCGGCGTCGATGACGTGGGCGATATGCGGGTGCTCCATCGCCGCCAGCGTCTGTCGTTCCATGGCAAAGCGCGCGATCACCTCGCGCGTGTCCATGCCGAGCTTGACGATCTTCAGCGCCACGCGGCGCCGGACCGGCTGGCTTTGCTCGGCTTCCCACACATCGCCGAAGCCGCCTTCGCCGACCAATCGCAGCAGCGTGAACGCGCCGATGACCGCGCCGGGGCCCTCGCTGCGCGCGCCGTCCCAGGTGTCGTCCTGAATCTGGGTTTCGTCAACCATGTCGGCGATGCAGCGGCTTGGGATACCTTGCAGGCAGGCGTGATCGCTCGCGACATACCGCGAGTGATACTGTCGTGAACGCCGGGTCGCTTCGGCACTCGCGATGAGTAAATACTACTGGATTGCTTCGCTGCGCTGGCGATGACGAACCAGCCGTCATTGCGAGAAAGGCGCAGCCCGCCGAATCAGTCCACACCCGTTGCATCGTGGCGCTTGCACTGACGATGTTGGCTCGATCAATCCCGAGGCGAGGTGGACGATGTTGCGGATGCAGCGGTTTGGGGCATGGGCGTCGTGAGCCTGGCTTTCCATTCCACCGCCTTCGCCGCATGGCCCTTGCCCGGCTCGGCCTTGTCCCAGGCGGAATACAAATCGACCAGCGCCTGTGTGCATTCGTGCAGGTCGCCGACCTCCTGCGCGGCGTGCGGGATGGTCAGCAGTTGTCGGCCTTCCAGCAGGTTCGCCTCGGCCGGCGCGTAGTTGCCTTGTGCGCCGCGCGCCTTGCCCAGATGACACAACAGCATGCCGCGCCAGTAGGCGTTGTCGCCGTTGAACGTCTGCCGCGCGGGGGCGTCGATACCGGCCAGCAGACGCTCGGCCTGCGCGTGCTTGCCCTGATCTTCGAGGATGTCGCCAAGGATGATCGTGGCCAGCAGGGTGGTCGGATAGGTTTCTCCGTACGCCCGTCGCGCGCGTGCCAACACCTCGGCGATCTGCTTCTCGGCCAGATCATGGCGACCGCGCGCTTGCTCGAGCAGCGCGATGTTGCCCAAGGCGTAAAGCGTGCTGTCGGCGGTCGGGCCGGAAACGCGTTCCTGCGCGGCTGCCGCTTCACGCAAGTACGGTTCGGCCTGCACGTACTTGCCTTCGGTGCGCAACAATGACCCCATGTTCTGCAATGCCAGCAGGGTGTCCGGGGCGTCGTTGCCGAACAACCGCTGGCGCGCTTCGAGCACCTGCCGGTAGTAGGGCTCGGCCAGAGCGAAGCGTCCCTGATCGGCATACATCACGCCGAGGTTGCCCATCGCCGACAGCGCCTCTTGACTGTCCAGTTCGCCGAGCTTGCGGGCAGTGGCAAGTGCGCCCAGATAGTATTTTTCCGCTTTCGCCCAATCGCCCTTTTGCTGCAAGATGGTGCCGACGTTGAAGCGGGCGATCGCGGTAGCTGCCGCATCCTCGCCCTTCAATCGTCGAAAGGTCTCCAACGCCGCCAGCTGGAGCGGCAGGGCGGCGTCGTACATGCCCATGTCCAAGTAGCGCTTGGCCAGCGACTGCCGCAGTTGTGCGGCGATCAACGGTTGCTTGCCAAACTTGTTTTCGATCGAGGCAGCGGCTGGGCGCAGCACATTCTGGTCGATCACGTCGCGTGCCGCATCGGTGGCGTTGATCTGCTTGAAGTCAGCATCGAAGCGCTGCAACCGTTGGGTGATCGCCTCGTCCGGCAAGCCCTGCTTGTGCAGGGATTGTGCAAATTTGATGCGCAAGTCGGCGGCCAGTTTCTCGCCGGCGTTGGCCGGGTCGATTTGCTCGAACATCTCCGCTTCGAAGGCGGTGACCTGGGTCAGGTCGTCGGCGCGTTTTTGCGCGATCCGCGCCTGCCACGCGAACGCGACGATGCCGGCGATCAACGACAGCCCGATCAGCGCGCCGGCGGCGACCACCGTCTTGTTGCGACGGACGAACTTGGACGTGCGATAGGCCAGCGACGGCGGCACCGCCATGACCTCTTCGCCACTCAGGTAGCGGCGCAGATCTTCGGCGAACTCCGCCGCGCTCTGGTAGCGGCGCTCCGGCTCCTTCTCCAGCGCCTTCATCACGATCCAGTCCAGATCGCCGCGGATGGTGCGCGCCAGCTTGCGCGGGTCGGTTGGGCGGAAACTTGCACTGCCGGTCAGCGTGGTGGCATTGCTCAGCACGCGCGCGCTGGGCTTGGGTGGGTCGGACTGGCAGATCAGCCGTTGCGTATCGGCAATGGAAATCGACGCCAGCTTCTCGCGCTCCACCGGGGTGGTGCCGGTGAGCAGCTCGTACAAGATCACGCCCAGCGAATACACGTCGGTGCGGATGTCGATGTCCAGGCTGCCGATGGCCTGCTCGGGGCTCATGTACAACGGCGTGCCCATCACCTGATGGATGCGCGTGGCCAGCGTGCGTTCGCGCTCTTCGCCGGCGGTGGCCTTGGCGATGCCGAAGTCGATCACCTTGGCGAA
>JAFEEL010000035.1 GCA_018241125.1 Pseudomonadota bacterium
CCCTGCAAGTGTCATCCCGAACGCAGTGAGGGATCTGCTGTCTGCTTTCTCTGGCTAGGCACAAGCAGATCCTTCGCTGCGCTCAGGATGACAGCATGAGGGAGCAGGGAGCAGGGAGCAGGGAGGCGTGACAGCGCGAATCGTTATTCGTGCTTCGCTTGTCCCTCTTCCCTCTACCGGAAACAGTTAGCCGGTAGCCGGTAACCGAAAAGCGATCGATCGCCGCACCCAGAACCCAAGACTTCCGGCTACCGGCTACCGGCTACCAGCTACCGGCTCACGATCTTTTCCCTCACCCTTGCTCCAAGCCATCCACCGCTCGATCTGGGCACGATCCTTGGCACGCAGCAAGGAGCGTGCGCGGCGACGCAACGCCTGCAAATCGCTTTCGCGCACGGCTTGCCGGACCTCGAGCAGCGTCGATGGATGCAGGCTGAAATCCGTCAGTCCCAGTGCCAGCAGCAAGCGTGTGTAACGGGCGTCGCCGGCCATTTCGCCGCATACCGCGACCGGCAGATCGTGCTTGCCGCCGACCGCGATGACCTCGCGCAGCAGGCGCACGAAGGCCGGGTGCAGGGGCGAATACAAGCCGGCGATGGCGTCGTTGCCGCGATCTGCGGCCAGCGTGTACTGCATCAAATCGTTGGTGCCGATCGAGATGAAATCGAGCTGGTCGGCCAGGCCGGCCAAGGCCAGCGCCGCGGCAGGCACCTCGATCATCGCGCCGATCTCGAACTGGTCGGCGATCTCGTGGCCTTCCGTGCGCAGCTCGCGCGCCAGTTCGGCGATCAGTGCCCGAACCGCCACCATTTCCTCGCGACAGCTCACCATCGGTACGAGGATGCGCAGCGAGCCATAACCCGATGCGCGCAAGATCGCGCGCAACTGGGTGGCGAACAACGGCAGTCGCGCCAGCGACAGACGCACGCCGCGCAGGCCCAGCGCCGGGTTGGGTTCGGACGCCAGCGCCACGCCCGCGCCGTCGGCCTTGTCGGCACCCAGATCCAGCGTGCGGATCGTCGCCGGGCGCCCGGTCATGCCCAGCACGAGGTCGCGATAGGCGCGAAACTGTTCTTCTTCGTCGGGTAACTGGTTGCGCTGAAGGAACAGGAACTCGGTCCGGTACAGACCGATCCCGGCCGCGCCCAGCGCGTGCGCCTGCGCCACGTCCTGCCGCGATTCGGCGTTGGCGTACAGGCGGATTTCCACCCCGTCGCGGGTACGGGTTTCCGCTCGTCGCAGCTTCTGCAGGCCGCGACGTTCGCGCGCCAGCTCCTGCCGACGCACGCGGAACCGCCGCAGATCGCCGGCATCTGGCTCGCAAATGACCTCGCCGCTGCTGCCATCGACCATCAGCGCGGCACCCTCGTCGATCTGCGCCAGCGCCTCGTGGGCGCTGACCACCAACGGCATGTGCAGGCTGCGGGCGAGGATGGCGGTGTGCGAAAGCGTGCTGCCCCCGGCCGTGACGATCGCGGTCACGCCGCGCGCCTGCAATTGCGCCAACTCGGCCGGTCCGACGCTCTCGGCGACCAGGATTTCACCGGCGATACCAGCCGGCGCTTCGCCGGTGCCGCGGTGCAGTGCCGCACGGACGCGACCGACGACGTGCTCGATGTCTTCGCGTCGGCTGCGAAAATACGGGTCGTCCATGCCCTCGAATACCGCCACCAGCTTGTCGCGCTGCAGCTTGAGCGCGTACTCGGCGCCGTAGTGCCCGGTGCGCACCAGCACATCCAGACCGTTGAGCAGCTCGGGGTCGTCCAGGATCAGCGCGTGGATGTCGAGGAACTCGCCAAGCTCGTGCGCCAACGCGCCGTGCAGGCGTTCGCGCAAGGCATTGAGCTCGCCGCGCGCGGCATCCAGCGCGCAATGCAGGCGAGCGACTTCCGCCTCGACCTGTGCATGCTCGATGACCTGCTCGCGGGTGTCGGCGGCATGGGCGATGCGCAGGCGGGCGCGACCGAGCGCGATGCCGCGCGATGCGCCCTGGCCGGCCAGCGCCTGCCGCATCAGCTCCCCTCGTCGAAGTTGCGCGCGAACAGCGCGGCGCCGGCTTCCAGAGCGGCCGCTTCGTCGGCGCCATTGGTGCGCAAGGTCACCTTGCTGCCAACGCCTGCGGCCAGCAGCAGCACGCCCATGATGCTCTTGGCGTTCACCTCGCGGCCGTTGCGAACCAGGAACGCTTCGCAACGAAACCCCGAGAGCACTTGCACCAGTTTGGCGGAGGCGCGGGCGTGCAGACCGAGCTTGTTGGTGATGGTGATTTCGCGTTCGAGCATTGGATTGCCGGGAGACGGGAGACGGGAAGCGGGAAGCGGGAAGCGGGAAGCGGGAAGCGGGGAGCGGGAAGCGGGAAGCGGGAAGCGGGAAGCGGGGAGCGGGGAGCGGGGAGCGGGAAACGGGAAGCGGGAAGCGGGAAGCGGGAAGCGGGAAGCGGGAAGCGGGAAGCGGGAAGCGGGGGCGCTTCTCACCAATCACGAATCACAATTCACCAATCACCGCCTCACCCATCATCCATCACCGCGCCGTTGCGCGCACCACTGGCGGCGATCTTTGCCAGTTCATCCAGATCGCATTCGGCGTGGTTGAGCACGCGCAGCAGCATCGGCAACGACAGCCCCGCGATGCGCCGGGCCGGAGTGCCCAACTGTGCCAGAATTCGCGCCAGCCGGCTCGGCGAGGCGCCGTACAGGTCGCTCAGCAGCAGCACGCCGTCGCCGCCATCGACTTTGCGCAGGGCGGCGCTTGCCAGCGGCAGGGCGGTGTCGAGGGGGGCGTCGAAGGCCAGCTCGAACGCACCGACCGCCAGCGGCAGCTTGCCGAGCAGGCGTTCGGCCACCGCCCGGTGCGCCTGACCGATCCCTTCGTGGGTGATGAGCAACACGCCGACCGCCATGTTCACTCCAACTCGCGGTGGAAGGTCAGGACATCCTCGCGCCCGCCCTCGCGCACGTGCGCGGCCATGCGCTCGGCGAGGTACACCGATCGATGGCGACCGCCGGTGCAGCCAAACGCGATCGTGACGTAGCTGCGGGTGCCGCCCTCGAAGTGTGGCAGCCACTCGTCCAGAAAGGTGGCGATCTGCGTGAGGAAGCGTTGCACGTCGGGCTGCGCGTCGAGGTAGTCGCGCACAGCCGCGTCACGCCCGGACAGCGGTCGCAGCCGTGCATCCCAGTAAGGATTCGGCAATACCCGCGCATCGAACACGAAATCGGCATCGGCCGGTAGCCCGCGCTTGTAGGCGAAGGACTCGAACAATACCGACAATCCGGGGGTGGACTGCATCTCCAGTTCGGTGATGACCTGCCGGCGCAACTGGTGCACGTTCAGCTCGCTGGTATCGATCACGCGATCGGCCAGAGCGCGCACCGGCGCCATCTTCCTGCGCTCCAGCGCGATGGCGTCGGCCAGCGGCACGCCGCCGCGGCTGAGCGGATGCCGGCGGCGGGTATCGGAATAACGCTTGAGCAGCACCTGATCGCTGGTGTCGAAGAACACCAAACGGTGGTCGAAGCCTTCCGCGCCAACCGCCGACAGCCACTCGGGCATCTGTCCCATCTCGATGTCGCGATTGCGCACGTCGATGCCTACCGCCAGCCGGCGATGGGTGTGGTTGCGGGCGAGCACCGAGCGCACGAACTCCGGCAGCAGTGCCGCCGGCAGGTTGTCCACGCAGTTGAAATCCAGGTCCTCCAGCGTGCGCAACGCCACCGACTTGCCCGAACCGGACAGCCCGCTGAGCACGATCAGCATCGGCTTTTCGCCCACCGGTGCGGGGCCGTCCTCGGTATTCATGCGCCGTCCCCGTGTTGCAGGAATTGCGTGTGGCGGGCGAGGAACGCGGCGCCCGGGTCGATGCCCTTGATGCGCAGGATGTGCAAGCGCGCGGCCGCCTCGGTGAGCACCGCCAGGTTGCGCCCGGCGGCGACCGGCAGGGTGATCTGCGGCACGTCCAGATCCAGCACGCGGCGGCTGCCGACATCGCCGGTCAGGCGTTCCATGCCATCGGTGGCGGCGTCGCTGGCCCGCAGCCGCTGCAAGTGCACGATCAGGCGCAGGTACTTGTTGCGCTTGATCGCGGTGTCGCCGAACATTTCACGGATGTTGAGCACGCCCAAGCCGCGCAGCTCCAGCAGGTCCTGCAACAAGTCCGGGCAGGTGCCGTCGAGCACGTCGGGCGCGATCTGGGTGAACTGCGGGGCGTCGTCGGCGACCAATCGGTGGCCACGGGTGATCAGTTCCAGCGCCAGTTCGCTCTTGCCCGAACCCGACTCGCCGGTGATGAGCACGCCGATCGAGTAGATCTCCATGAATACGCCGTGCAAGGTGAGCTGCGGCGCCAGTGCGCGGGCGAGGTGATACTGCAGTTGGTTGAGCAGTTCGTGCCCGCGCAGTGGCGATACCCACAGCGGCGTGCTGGCATCTTCGGCGGCCTCGCGCAAATCCGGCGGGCAGGCCTGACCCTTGCTGATGATCAGCGCCAGCGGGCTGAAGTTGACGATTTTTTGCAGGGTCTCCCAGCGCAGTCGCGCATCCAACCCGTCCAGCCAGGCCAGCTCCTCGCTGCCGAGAATCTGCACGCGGTTGGGGTAGATGATGTTGAGATAGCCCGCCAGCGATGGCCGCCGCGGGGTGGTGGCGGTGGCGTCCACGAAACGGTGCTCGCCGCTCTGGCCGCCGACACGGCGCAGGGACAAGCGCTCGCGGAGTTGCTCGAACAAGTCGCGGGCGGAAATCCGGTTCATGGGCTTGATCGCCCGTCGGTGTCCGCGGCCGGTCGGGACGCGCGCCTCGCCGCACCCCGGTCGGGGTGCGGCATGCTCGGGCCGGGGTGGCTGTCGAACGGCATCCGATCAGCCAAAGCTCTCGTTGCGCGCCGGTGCGTCGGCGCGGTGGTGGCGGGCCTGCTTGCCCTTGTGCTTGTCGAGCATGCGATCGAGCTTGTCGGCGAGCAGGTCGATCGCGGCGTACATGGTGTCGGCTTCGCACTCGGCGAAGTGGGTGGCGCCGGGGGTGACGATCTTGGCGTCCACCTTGTGCAGCGGCTTGGAGATCCGGAGCGTCACGTGGATGTCCAGATCCCCGTCGGCATATCGCGCGAGGCGCTCGAACTTGGCGTTCACGTAGTCCCGCAGTGCCGCGGTGACCTCGATCTGATGGCCGCTGGTTTCGATGCGCATGTCGATCCTCCTGCTGTGGGTTTTTCGGCGCGTATGCGCGCCATGCCCAGAGTCGCAAGTTTCGGGCCGCGGGGGAAGGGGTAGGCGATGGGCGGGTCGGTCCGGTTCACGGTTCCGGCCCGCGCCCGAACCCCTTCAGGAGGGCCGTTGGCGCTCGTGCGAAGGCGCGATGCGTAGTATTTCCCGATATTTGGCCACCGTGCGGCGCGCCACCGGGATGCCAGCGGCATTCAGATCGTCTGCCAGGCGCGCGTCGGACAGGGGTCTGCGCGCATCTTCGGCCTCCACCAACCGACGGATCATCGCCTGAATGGCGGTGCTGGATGCCGCCTCGCCGTCGGCGTTGGCGATCCCCGAGGAAAAAAAATGCTTGAACTCGAAGGTGCCGCGCGGGGTGTGCAGGTATTTGCGGGTGGTGGCGCGGGAAATCGTGGACTCGTGCAGCCCCAGTTCGTCGGCGACCTCGCGCAAGGTCAACGGGCGCATCGCTTCCGGGCCGTAGTCGAGAAAGCCGGTCTGCTGGCGGACGATCGCGCGGGCCACCCGCAGCACGGTATCGGCGCGGGTCTGCAGGCTCTTGAGCAGCCAGCGCGCCTCCTGCAGACGACCGCGCAGATAGGCCGCATCGGTGCCGCTGGCGGTGCTCAACAGCGCTTCGTAGTGCCGACTGATCGCCAGCGCCGGCATGCGGTTGCCCGCCAGTGCCACATGCCACGCGCCGCATTGCCGGTAGGCCACGCAGTCCGGCTGCACGTACTCGGGCGCGGCGGAGGCCATGCGGCCGCCGGGGCGTGGGTCGAGCGAGCGCAACAATGCCACCGCTGCGTGCACGACCGCAGGATCGGCGCCCAAGCGGGCGGCGAGCCGCTCGGGGCCGGCCTTGGCCAGAGTGTCGAGGTGGCCGTCGGCGACCTGCCGTGCCAGCGCCAGTCCCGGCGTATCGGGCGCCAGCATCGACAACTGCACTGCCAGGCACTCGGACAATCGGGTGCAGGCCACTCCGATCGGATCGAAGCGCTGAATGCGGTGCAACACGGCGTTCACTTCCTCGCTGCGCGCATCGATCTCGGGCAACAGCCCGGCACGGATGCTCTCCGGCGATTCGGTCAGGTAACCATCCTCGCCCACCGCCTCGATCAACGCCACGCCGATGGCGCGCTCGCGGGGAGTCATCGGCGTCAGGTGCAGTTGCCACAGCAAGTGATCGAGCAGGGTGTCGGGTGCGGCCGGCTGCTCGAACGTGCCATCGTCCTCGCCGCGCCCGCCGGGGGAATGATCGTGCCGACTGGCATAGTCTGCCGCGTCCCATTCCGACGACTCGACGCTTGTGTCGCTTGCGTCGGCGCCGGGATCGGCCACCGTGTCCTGCGCGGGCGCCGTGTCGCCCGTTGGCGTCGCTGGCGTCACCGTCGCGCCCACGTCGGCGTCGTCTGCGCGCTCCAGCAAAGGGTTGCTTTCCAGCGCCAGATTCACTTCGTCTTCCAGTTCTGTCGCCGACAGCCCGAGCAGGTGGATCGCCTGCCGCAGCGCCGGCGTCAGGGCGAGGTGCTGGCCGAGTTGGGGGGACAGGGTGGGTTTCATGGGGCACGACGGGTCGAAGCATGAATCATGCCGTTTTCGCGGTGAAGACGCGACCGCTGGCATGGTTCTGGAGGATGCCGGTCGCGGCGCAGTTGCGCCTTGCGCAACAAACGGGCACGATCACCGCATGCCCCGCATCCCCGCCAACGCCTCCACTGCCAGCGCCTTGCTCGGTGCGGGCATTCGCGCGTGCGCCGGCAATTGCAATCGCAATAATCCCCGCCGCCCGCAGGACGGCGATTAGCGCGCGGTTTTTTCAAGCGTAGCGGTCCCCGAAACCTGCACCGACACGTGCGGGTTTTTTGTTGCGCGTGGTGGTGGCTGGTGAAGCGAAAACAGATCCCTCGCGGTGCTCGGGATGACAACGAAACCGGCCTTCCTGATTTCCGACCCTCTTCCGTCATTCCTCATTCCTCATTCCCATTCTCCATTTCCCACCCCGCAGGTGCCCCATGTGCTCGATCCTCGGAGTTTTCGACTTCCGTCCCGGCGCGGACATCTCCCCGTTGCGCCCGCTGGCGTTGTCGATGTCGGCGCAGCAGCGCCACCGCGGCCCGGACTGGAGCGGCGTGCACGTCGATCCGTCGGCCATCCTCGTGCACGAGCGGTTGGCCATCGTCGATCCAGCCGGCGGCAGCCAGCCGCTGCGCTCGGCCGACGGCCGGCTGGTGCTGGCGGTGAACGGGGAAATCTACAACCACCACGCACTGGAAGCCGGGCTGGCCGCGCCGTATGCGTTCCAGAGTGGATCGGACTGCGAAGTGCTCAACGCGCTATACGCGCAGCATGAGGACATCGGCGCGTGGCTGGACGAGATCAACGGCATCTTCGCGTTCGCGCTGTGGGACCGCGACGCGCGGCGGGTGGTGATCGCGCGCGATCCGCTCGGCGTGTGCCCGCTGTATTGGGGCCACGACCACGAGGGCCGGCTATGGGTCGCATCGGAGATGAAAGCCATCGCCCGGCTGTGCGAGGACGTCACCGCGTTCCCGCCGGGGCACTGCTACGACAGCGCCAGCGGCGTATGCACGCGCTATTACACGCGCACGTGGCGCGATTACGACGCGGTCGCCGGGGTGGAGGTTTCGCCGCAGGCCTTGCGCGAGGCGTTCGAGGCCGCGGTGCACCGGCAGATGATGAGCGACGTGCCGTACGGCGTGCTGCTCTCGGGTGGGCTGGATTCGTCGCTGGTGGCCGCTTGCGCGGCACGCTTCGCACGCCGGCGCATCGAGGACGACGACGCCAGCGAGGCGTGGTGGCCGCGCCTGCATTCGTTCGCCATCGGGTTGGCAGACTCGCCGGATCTAGCCGCGGCACGCATCGCCGCCGACGCCTTGGGCACCGTGCATCACGGTTTCACCTACACGTTCGAGGAGGGGCTGGACGCGCTGCCGGAGGTGATCCGCCACATCGAGACGTATGACGTGACCACCATCCGCGCCTCCGTGCCGATGTACCTGCTGGCGCGGCGGATCAAGGCGATGGGCGTGAAGATGGTGCTCTCGGGCGAGGGCAGCGACGAGATCTTCGGCGGCTACCTGTATTTCCACAAGGCGCCCGATGCGCGCGCCTTCCACGACGAACTGGTGCGCAAGCTCGACGCGCTGCATTCCTACGACTGCCTGCGTGCCAACAAGTCGATGATGGCCTGGGGCGTGGAGCCGCGCGTGCCCTTCCTCGACGTGGCTTTCCTCGATGTGGCCATGCGCATGGACGCCGCGCACAAAATGGTGCGTGCGCGTTCGTCATCCAGTGGGGATGGCCGCCGCATCGAAAAAGCGCTGCTGCGCGAGGCCTTCGCCGGCTACCTGCCCGATTCCATCCTGTGGCGGCAGAAGGAGCAGTTCAGCGACGGCGTGGGCTACGGCTGGATCGACGGCTTGAAAGCGCACGCCGATGTGCACGTGAGCGATCGCGAGTTCGCCGCCGCGCCCGCACGCTTTCCCGTCAACACCCCGCAGACCAAGGAGGCGTATTTCTACCGCGCGATCTTCGAGCGCCACTTCCCTGGCGACGCCTGCGCGCGCACCGTGCCCGGCGGCAAATCCATCGCCTGCTCGTCGCCCGCCGCGATCGCCTGGGATGCGGCATTCGCAACCGCTGCCGACCCATCGGGCCGGGCGGTGGCGGGAGTGCATGCCGACGCGTTGCCGGCGTAGTCGCGGATGGCCAGTGCCTCTTCGCAGGGGCGGCGAGCCGCCCCCGCGCGTCGCCTTATGCCGTCGGCGTGGGCTTGCCGTCGGCCACGGCCTTGGCGGCCTGACGATCCTTGAGCATGTTGCCGAGCATCGCGCCCAGTAGCCCGCCCATGCCTTCGCCGCCGCCGGCGACCACGTCCGGCACGATCTTCACGTTGCCCTTGGCGAACGCTTCGGCCACCTGCACGAAGGCGTAGTTGCTGGCATCCATCACCGCCACCTTCAAGCGCACCACCTCGGCCTCGGCGCTGCCGACCGCCTTGATCTTCGAGCCTTCGGCGTCGCCGATCACGCGCAGTACCCCGGCGTCGGCTTCGGCGTTGATGGTCTTGGAGCGCGCCGCGCCCTCGGCGGTTTTCACCGCCGCGTCGGCCTCGTAGCCGGCGATCTGCACCTTGCGCTCGGCGTCCACCACGCGCGCCTGGGTGTCGGCCAGCGCGGTCGCCTGTTGCAGCTCCTGACGCACGCCCTGGGCTTCGCGCTGGGTCTGATAGGTGACGCGCTCCTGCTCGGCGATCTTGCGGTCGGTCAGGGTGCGCATCAGGTCGTCGGGCGGCACGATGTCGCCGATCAGCGTATCGACCGCGCCGACGTTGTATTCCTTGAGTGCCGCGCCGATCGCGTCCTTGGCGTCGGACTGGCGGGTGGTGCGATTTTTCAGGAAGTCGATGATGTCGCTGCCCTGCGCGGCGTTGCGGAAGTAGTTGCCGATGGTCGGCTCCAGCACCTGGGTGACCAGCGCGCTCATGTCGCCGAAGCGGGCGATCACCTTGGGCGCATCGTTGCGCGGGATGTGGATGATCTGCGACACGTCGAGGTTGAACTTGAAGCCGTCGGCCGAGCGCACCGTGATCGTGGACAGGTTGGCATCGAGCTTGTGCGCCTCCGACTTGCCGGTGGCCCAGTTCAGCACCACGTTCGCGGTTGGCACATTGACCACCTTGTGGGTGTACGGGTTGATCGGGTACTTGCCCGGGTCGAGCGCGTCGATCCACACGCCCTTCTCGCCCTTGCTGACGAGATTGCCGTGCTTGAAGGTGTCGCCGGTGACGTCCTTGCCTTCCTTGCCGACGTACGCAATCACCACGCCCACGTTGGCGATCGGCACCAGGGTCATGTCCACGACTTCCACGCTGGCGAACTGCGGGTTGAGGAAGTAGCGGCCGGCCAGCAGCACCTGTTCCTGCAGGCCCTTGCAGCCGCCGTGGGCGATGAAGGCGTCGGGGTCCTGAAACATGTTGTGGCCCTCGACCACGCCGCCGGCGATCTCGCCGGCCGGCAATGGCGCGCCTTCCTTCACGGTGACGATGCCGATCTTGTTGTCGGGCACCTCGACCACGTTCTCGAGCTTCACGCTGAACAGTGCCGGGTTGATGCGGTAGGTGCCCGGCGGGATGACCCGCGCCTGCGGGCCGCGCTCGCCGCCTCTTTCATAGAACGCCTTGGCGTCCTGATACAGATCGCAGTCCACGCCCTTGGCGATCACGTGGCCGACCGGCAGCGGGTTGCCGTCGTTGGCCTGCACCACGCCGAGCTTGCCTTGCGGCACGTCGGTGGCATCGTACAGGCCGACATCGAACAACAGCGGGTTGATGCGGAACGAGCCGGGCGGAATCACCTTCATCTGCGGGCCGCGTTCGCCGGCGTTGGTGAGGAAGGCGCGGGCGTCCTGGAAGTAGTCGCAGTCCACGTCGCGGGCGATGATGCGCCCGCGCGGCAACGGCTTGCCGTCGGCGGCCTGCACCACGCCGATCTTGCCCTGCGGGATCACCGTGAACTTGACCACGTCGATGGCGTACTGCCACGGCCACAGCCCCATGTGCAGGCCCGGAGCGAGGGTATCGGCCTGAAAGCCGGCCTCACCTGCCAGCGCGATGATCTGGCCGTCCGGCAGGCTGCGCTTGCTGCCGAAAATGACGAACTTCTTGGTGACCGCGCCGATGCTGTCATCGGGCACGATGATGATGCCGAACAGCCACAGAATGGCTTTCCAGAAGATCACCGCCGCAATGAAGGCGATGCCACCGGCGATCGCGAACGGGTGGGTCAGCAGGGTGTCGAAGTTCACGGTGATGCTCCATTGAAATGAACGTGGCGTGGAACGGGATTTGCAGGTGCGGGTTGGCGCGCGCCATGCGGACGTTGCGGTCGATCCAGCACCGGCGGTCGCTACGGGCGTAGCGGTGCGAGGGCCGTCATCGGTGCCGCGAACGCGCGGTATTGGTGGACTGCTGGATCGGGCGATGAACGGGAAGTGGCGCGGTCGCTCTGGATCGCGCGGCCGACTACGTCGGAGGACGCCGCGGAAGCGGCTCAGGGAAGGTGCACCTCGGTGTGTAGGAGGACGGCGGCACGGACGCCGCCGGGCCGCGGGCGCGATGGCGATGCGGCGGTCGTGGATGAATCACCGGAGCGGGCAGGGCCAGGCATCCGGTCGATGACGTATTGGGCGGAGCGATGTTGCTGCAAGTCGGAGGCCCGAAAAATCACGGCGGCATCATAAAGCAAGCGCCCGTGCGCATTGCAAGCTTATCGGTGCATCGCGATGGACGGCGTTGTGCAATGTTATCTGGTTACCGGGCGCGGTTTTGCCGGCTCGAACGCGGCGTCGGCCTCGCGGGTAGAATGCGCGGCGGCGATTCCGGAGAGGATCGTGACAAAGAAGGAGAGGATCGTGACACAGAATTCCTTGCGTCGTGGGTTGGGTGGCTTGGTGCTGGCGCTGAGCGCGTGCGGTAGCACGTGGGCAGCGAACGGGCCGATCGATTTCAGCCGCACGGCGCGCCTGGCGCTGGATGCCAATGGCAAGGTGGATTCGCTCGTGTTCGACGACGCCAAGCCGGGCTTCGCCAAGGTGGATGCGCGGCTGGAGTCGGTGATCCGGCAATGGGCGTTCGTGCCCGGTTCGATCGACGGCAAGCCGATGCCGACGCAGACGACGTTGAGCGTGAAGCTCAAGGCTACGCCGGACGGACATGGCGACTATGCGGTCACCCTACTCGATGCGCAGACGGGTGCTGGCGTCGTCGTCATGTCAGCGCCCACATATCCCATGCACCAACTGGCAGATGGAAATGAAGCGGTGATGAGTCTTGCAGTGACGATCGATCAGCGCGGTGTTCCCGAGGACATTCAGGTCGATCGGATTGACACGGATGGGTCTAGGCAGGAGTTCGAGACGGCCGCGATTACCCAAATGAAGACATGGCGATTTCGACCAGAGACGGTGGGTGGTCATCCATTGACGGAACATCTGCACGTACCAGTGACGTTTTGCGTGAGCACAGGTTTCGGCCACGGGCCCTGTCAGCACTATGCCAAGCAGTTGGAGGCGACGGCGAAGAACGGTGAAGATCACGTCGTTACGCTGGATGGCCAAACCAAACTGTTGACCCAAGTTGCCGGAACCACTTTACGCCCGGCGGCCGTCCAGTAGCGATAGCAAAACCAGCTGGACACGCAGAGGAAGCGATCAGGCCACGTCGCGTGCCGCTTGTTCGATTAGTTTCGCGGGGACGCCGCGCTTGCGCAGTGCTTCGGCCAGCCGCGCGGCGGGGCCGAACACATGCGCTGCCTCGTCGTGGCGCAAGCCTTCGCTGACATAGGCCTTGAGCAGCGCCTGATAGCCACTCATGCCCTTGAGCGGCGCGATGGCCTTGAGCGAGTCGATCACGTCCTGCGGGATACGCAGGGTGACCGAAGTCATCTTGCGATCCTTGGTAAGCCTCGTCTTGAGTTTGTCAGGAATCATAGGTTCGGCGCTCTTGGGTGGTGGCTTTTCTGGCTGACACGATGCGGATGCAAGCATGTTCGAACTGCACGTGCACGACGAACAGCAACCGTCCTTGGGTGTCGTAGCCGATCACGGCATCGCGGCTTTCCTCGTTGCGACCGGCATCCACCAAGTGCAAGAACGGATCGAAGAACGCCTGCGCAGCTTGCTCGAAGCCGACGCCGTGCTTGCGTTCGTTGCGGCGCGCTTTGGCGGCGTCCCAGACGAAGACGACGGCGTTCAACTCGTAGCGATCGTCCATGTGATTATATTCTGTCTGTGTAATGGCAATGTCAATACACGTGGTGGATTGTGGCCGAGGTGCGCGTGGCGGCATTGCTATGATGTGCGTCAGCAAACACATGGATGGACGATGACAAAGTTTTCGTGGCGCGGATTGGTGTTCATGGTGATGGCCCTGTTTGCCGGCGGGAGCGCGCTGGCGGGCAACGGGCCGATCGATTTCAGCCGCACGGCGCGCCTGTCGCTGGATGCCAATGGCAAGGTGGATTTGCTCGTGTTCGACGACGCCAAGCCAGGCTTCGCCAAGGTGGACGCGCGACTGGAGTCGGCGATCCGGCAATGGGCGTTCGTGCCCGGTTCGATCGACGGCAAGCCGATGCCGACGCAGACGACGTTGAGCGTCGAGTTGCGGGCGACGCCGGAGGGTAACGGTGACTATGCCATTAACGTGCTCGGTGCCACGACTGGCTTGGCGTTCCAAAGCGTGAAGCCGCCGGAATATCCAAGCAGTGCGATGCAGCGCGGTTGCGAAGGGATCATCACGGTGCGAGTGGACGTGGATGGCACCGGCGCGCCCACGCAAACATGGGTTGAGAGCAGCGATGCGGATTGCATGAAGCCCCATCTGGAGGCTGCGGCGCTGACCGCTGCAAAACAATGGCGTTTCAACGTCGAAACGGTTGGCGGACACCGGATGGCGGATCAGGCGCGAGTGCCTGTCGAGTTCTGCCTCGGCATAAGTCATGGCACATGCGCACGTTGGGCGAAACAGGTTGCCGATAGCGAGCATGGCAGCGGTACTCCAGCCAGCAGCAACATGCACATCACCAGCATCAACAGCCAAACCAAGCTGCTCACCCAGATCGCCGGCACCACTTTGCCCGCACCGGCTGTGCCGTAGCGATCAGTTACCCCGTTCGTGGTGATGCGTTGACCGAGGCCGCAGGCCGAGGCCGCGATCGAACCACGCCCTCCGGCCAACCGGCAATGAAACGATTTCACCCCGTGTGCCGCCGTTGGCGTTTTCGATGCGCCCCGCTTGCGCAACGATGGGGTGACGGTCGATGATCGCTTCTTGGAAACGGGCCGTCCGGCCCGGTGCGGCCGATCGTGCTGATCGGTCGTGACCGGCGTTGGGCGGTACGGGGGGGACGCATGAACGATGAAGCCAGCGCGCCGACGCGGGTGATGTTCGTCGACGATTCGAAGGTGATGCTGAAAACGGCGTCGAAGATTCTCAGCGCCGAATTCGAAGTCGTCACCGCGGTCGATGGCGACGATGCCTGGGGCAAGCTCGAAAACGATCACTCGGTGCAGGTGCTGTTCACCGACATCAACATGCCCAACACCGACGGCTACGCGCTGCTGGGCAAGGTGCGCACGTCCGACGATCAGGGCCTGTCGGCGATGCCGGTGATCTTGGTCACCGGCGCCGACGACGACGACACCGCGCGCCAGCGCGCGCTCGAGCGTGGCGCGACCGATTTCATCAACAAGAAGTTCCTGAGTACCGAGCTGTTGCCGCGTGCCCGCGCGCACGCCAAGTACCAGCGCATCACCTTGCAGTTGCAGGCGGCCACGCGACTGGACACGCTCACCGGGTTGGCCAACGAGGAAGGCTTCGTGGCCCGCCTCGAACAGGATATCGCCTACGCGCGCCGGCATGCGCAGGGCCTGGCGCTGATGCGGGTGGAAATCGGCGATCTGGATGCGATCGTGCGCAACTGCCCGCACGCGATGGTCGAGCAGATCATCGCGTTGGTGGCCGGCCTGATCCGCAAGCGCGTGCGCGAGGAGGACACCGCCGGGCGCGTGGGCATGGGTGCGTTCGCGATCTCGCTGCCGGGTGGCCACCGCAAGGGCGTGGAGGCGATGGCGGCGTTCCTGCACGACAAGGCGGCGCATGCGTTGGCGATCGACGGGCAGGCCATCGCCATCCGCCTGATCACCGCGGTGGTCAGCACCGACGAGGGCATGTGGGCCAGCACCATCGACGCGCTCAACCGCAGTCAGGCCGCGCTGGATCACGTGCGCGGGCCGCGCGCGGCGCACGCCGCACCGGCTGCCTCCGAACCGGTCACGCCCGCGCCGATCGCCGCTGCGGCCCCGGCGAAGACGACCGAAAAGATCGCCGTCACCGCACCGACCGCTGCACCCGAACCGGCGCCTACGCCCGAGCCGGCCACCGCCGACACGCAGTGGAACGAAACCCTGCGCCAGTTGCCGCCGCGCCAGCGCGCACCGGTGCCACGTCGAGCCCATCCATTGCAGGCGATGGGGAGCTTTTTCGCGTCGTTGGGGGCGGTGCTGCGCGGGTGGTGGTCGCGATGGTTCGGGAAATGACCGCGGTCCAGCGTGATCGGGCGGTCGGCACGGCAACGCCGCGCCGGGGCGTCGAAGCGATGGCGATCCGGATACTCCGTTGACCGCCCGCACGCACGCGGACAACCGCTGGACGATCCGCTGCGTCGGGGTGGGCGAGGACGAGGAGGCGCGCTTGCGCCTGTTGCTGCGGTCGGCCAGCAAGCAGGTCACGCAGGAATGGATGATGGTGGCCGAAGACGAGGCGGACTTGTTGCTGGTGGATCGGCGTGCCGGCAGTGATCCGGCGTGGTTGGCGGATGCCATTGCCAACGGGGCGACATGCGCGGCGTTGCTCGATGCCGAGGACCCGGTGCCCGGTGACCGCCACCTGCGCCGACCCTTCGCGGTCGATTCGTTGGTGGCGGTGCTGCGGGAGGTCGGCGGCGAGCACGCGCCGGCATTGACCGACGTTGTGCCAGACTCCATCGCGCCAGCGCTTGCGGCTTCGCCAGATGCGGCACCTGTGCCTGTGCCCGCGCGGCCCGTCGTTGCCACGACGGCCGACGACGCCACCCATTCGCTGATGTATTTCCTGCCCAAGCGCGTGCTCGGTGGGCCGGCGCGGATTGCGCTGGCCGATACGCCGGTGCTGGTGCTCGATCCGGAGGCGCGCAAGTTCTGGGCGCCGGCCAGTCTGCTGGCGTTGGAGCCGTACGCGCGGCAACCGTTGCGCTTCGGGGATTGGGAAAAACTGTCGCCCGAGGGTTTCGCGCAGGCCTGCGTCGGCGTCGCCGAACGCCCGACCCTGCTGCTGACCTGGATGGACGCCTACATCCACTCCGGCGGGGTGCTTTCGAGGCGGCTCGACCCGAATGGCGACTACAGCATCACCCGGCGGCTGGACCTGGCCAACGACTATCCGCACGCGCTGCGCGTGAGCGCGCAGATGAGCCGGCCGCGCAAGCTCGACGCCATCGCGCGGGCCTGCGGCGTGGGCCTGCCGGAAGTGCACGACGTGGTGAACGCTTACGATGCCATCGGATTTCTGGAATACACCCGAGCCGCTGCGCCGCCAAGGCGTTGATGTTGCGACGCAGCAAAAGCGTGTATGATGGCGCGTCTGCGCCGTGCGGCTGGCATTCCCGCCCGGTCTTCCGACATCCATGCGATCGTACCGTGCCGTCGTTTCGACGGGAACGCGCGATCGCGATGTCCGGCCGTCACCACTGGTGCATGGCGCAGACCGGGGCATGCACGAAGCGGCCTCGATCCATTCGTCTCTCGCAAGCGCGGTTCATCGGGAACGCTTCGAGCAGGAAAGCCAGCGCGCCTTCGCGGGCACTCGGCTCGATCCTGATCTATCCGGAGCGTTCCAATGTCATTCGAAACCCTGGGCCTCGCGGCCCCGCTGGTGCGCGCGCTCGGCGACCTGGGCTACACCGCGCCGACCGCCGTCCAGTGCGAAGCCATCCCGGTCGTGCTGGCCGGCCGCGACCTGATCGCCACCGCGCAAACCGGCACCGGCAAGACTGCCGCCTTCGCGCTGCCGATCCTGCAACGATTGTTCGTCGATGCGCCGGCCACTGCGCCGCTCGCACGCGGCCCGCGCAAGGTGCGCGCGCTGGTCATCACCCCCACCCGCGAACTGGCCGCGCAGGTGCACGAGTCCTTCCGCGACTACGGCCGCCACCTGCGTGTGTCGGCCACGACGATCTACGGCGGCGTCGGCATGGGCGCCCAACTCGACGCCTTGCGTCGCGGCGTGGACGTGCTGATCGCAACGCCCGGACGCTTGATCGACCACATCCAGCGCCGCAGCGTGGATCTGTCGCAGGTCGAAGTGCTGGTGCTCGATGAGGGCGACCGCATGCTCGACATGGGCTTTTTGCCGGCGATCCGCACGATCCTCAACGTCCTGCCGAAGCAACGTCAGACGGTGTTGTTCTCGGCGACCTTCGACGATCCGATCCGCGCGCTGGCCGCGCAATTCCTGCGTGATCCGGCCGAGGTGCAGTGCGCGCCGCGCAACTCGGTCGCCACCACCGTGACCCACCGCGCGCATCCGGTCGACGCCGAGCGCAAGCGCGATCTGCTGCTGCACCTGCTGGCCGCCGATAGCCGCCGGCAGACGCTGGTGTTCGGTCGCACCAAGCATGGTTCCGACCGATTGGCCAAGCAGTTGGAAGCCGCCGGCCACCGCGCCGCGGCGATCCACGGCAACAAGAGTCAGAACGCGCGCCTGAAGGCGTTGCGCGATTTCAAGGACGGGCGCATCACCATCCTCGTCGCTACCGACATCGCCGCGCGTGGGCTGGACATCGAGTCGCTGCCGTGCGTGATCAACTTCGACTTGCCGATGGTGGCCGAGGACTACGTGCACCGCATCGGCCGCACCGGTCGCGCCGGTGCCGAGGGCTTGGCGTTGTCGCTGGTGTCGCCGGAAGAAGGCGGTCTGCTGCGGCAGATCCAGCGCTTGCTCAAGCAGGACGTGGAGATGGTGACGGTCGATGGCTACGCGCCGTCGCGCCCGATCCGCATGGGCCACGACGCGCCTGCGCTGCCGCGCGCTGGGCGTCCGAGCGGCCAGCAGCCGCCGCGCAAGCACAACCGACGTCCGCACGCCGCCGCGCAACGGCCCGCGCACGCCGGGCCGAAGGGCGGGCACGGACAGGGCCGTCGCGACGGCCGCAACGACGGGCGGTTTGGCAACAATCCGACGCGGTGATGCGCGCCGGGCGCGATTGCTTTCGTGGGAGCGGCTTCTAGCCGCGAGAGGATTCAATCGGGCCGGGGACGGCCCTCCCACAGAGGAAACGGTTGTTGTGGAAGTTGCCTCTGTGGGAGCGACTTGACCAGCCTTCGGCTGTTGACAGCGAGCCGCGACGAGGATTCAATCGGGCCGGGGACGGCCCTCCCACAGTGGAGCCGGCTGTTGTGGGGGTTGCTCTTGTGGGAGCGGCTTCTAGCCGCGACGAGGATTCGATCGGGCCGCGGACGGCCCTCCCACAGTGGAAACGGCTGTTGTGGGGGTTGCTCTTGTGGGAGCGGCTTCTAGCCGCGACAAAAGCAACAGCGATCAGCGCCGTGTCGCCAGCACCCCATCCAGCGCCAGCCGCGCCGTGAACCCGGATTTCTCCAGCCGCCGCGCCACCTCGCGCGGCACGTCACGGCCGCTGGTGAGTTTGTTCGGGCTGCCGGTGTAGTGAAAGAGTTTGCCGCCACGGCGCAGCACGCGCGCGAGCTGGTCATAAAACACCTGCGCATACAGTTCGCCGGCGATCCCGAAACGCGGCGGATCGTGCAAGATCGTATCCACGCTGGCATCGCCCATCGCCGTGATCGCCTGTGCCACGTCGGCATGTCGCAGTTGCAGGCGACCGCCGGTGGCCGGGTCGTCGGCGTCCGGCGACCACGGGTTGAGCGTGCGCAGCCACAGCACGCTTTCGTTTTTCTCGAACGAATCGACACGCGCCGCCCCGGCTTGCAGGCAGCACGCGGCGAAATAGCCCAGGCCGCCGCAGGTATCCAGCACGATCTTGCCGCGCGGCTGAATCAGCGCCACCTTGGCGCGCGCATCCTCGAACGGAGAAACCTTCGCGGTCGGCAGCATCTTGATGCCGTCGATCTCGAACGTCGGCGCGCCCCAGTGCGTGGGTACCAGTTTGATCAACGAACCGGCGAAGCGCGCCACCGGCGCGAAGCCGTCGCCGTCCCAGTGGCAGATGCTGCGATCCTTCAGCGGCGGCGGATACCGATAGCGATGCCCGCGCCACGTCCACCCATCGGCGTGCAGCAGCGCCGTGTCTTGCGTGCGCCCCAAGTCCAGCGAGCCGATCCATTGGCTGTGCCCGGCATCGCGCGCGGCACATAGCGCCGATGCGGATTCTCGTAGCAGCAACGGCCCAGAGTATCGTGCCATCTCGATCCGCTGCATCAGGCGGAGGGCAGGCCGCTGAAGAACATCGACGCGGCGCGCTTCACTTCGCCGGCACCACCGCCACCGGCGCATCGTCGGTGGGCGTGTCCTTGTCCTTGATCAGTCGGCGCAGAAGTGGAATCAACAGCGCCAGCACGACGCCGACCGCCACGCTGCCCCAGCCCAACTGTGCGAACAATGTGGCGTACGCCGGATTGGTAGCCTGTGCGGTGGTACCGGTGGGCTCGGGGATCATCCCGGAAAAATCGCCGGCAAACAGCGATGCCACCCCGGTCACCAGCATCCACGCGCCCATCATGGTGCCCTGGTACTGCCGCGGGGCGAGCTTGCCGATCATCGCGTAGCCGATTGGCGAGATCAGCAGCTCGCCGACGCTTTGCAGCAGATAACTGCCCAACAGCCAACCAAAGGCGACGATGCCTTCGGGATTGGCGAAGCGGATGCCGGCAGGGAGGGCCAGAAAGCCCGCGCCCATCAGCAGCAGCGACACGGCGAACTGGCTGGGGATGTCGATCGCCCAGCCGTGCGCGCGCAGGCGGTTGAACCATGCCGCCAGCAGCGGCCCGCCGACCACGATCACCACGGTGTTGATGTTCTGGATCCACTGCGGCGCGACGACATACCCAAATGCATGCAGATCGACGTTGTTGACCGCGAACACCTGCAAGCCACTGGGTGCCATCTGGT
This sequence comes from Pseudomonadota bacterium, assembly GCA_018241125.1. Lineage (GTDB taxonomy): Bacteria > Pseudomonadota > Gammaproteobacteria > Xanthomonadales > Xanthomonadaceae > SZAS-103. The sequence goes on from JAFEEL010000035.1 coordinate 19,906, forward strand.
AGAGCGCCCAGAACACCAGCGAGCCGATGGTAAGGATCAGGTAGGCCCACATGTTGTTGCGTTCCAGACGGTCGGGATGGCGCAGCGTGAGCACGATCAACGCCAATGCGACCATCGCGCAGATCCATTTCACCAGGGTTTCGGTCGGGCCCGGGTGCAGCAACAAAAACCATACCAGCGGCACCAGCAGCACGAGGATGGCCACGCCGGCGGCGAAGCGCCAGCCAAACTCGCGTCGCCCCGCATCCAGCAGCGGCGTGTCGCGGTCGGCCAGCGTGCGCCAGTTGCCCAGCGCAAACACGATGGCGAGAAAGTTGCCCAGCGTGGCGAACAGGAACAGGCGCGTGTAGTCCTCGCTCAACTGGTAATGCCCGGCGACCGTGAAGCCGACGAAGAAGCCAAGGTTCATGCCGGCGTAATTCCACAAGAACGCGCCCTCGCGGCGTGGATCCTCCGGCGTGTAGCGCTGGGTGAGCATCATGTTGACGCAGGTGACGTTGAGCCCGCTGCCGGTGAGGAACAACGCCAGCCCCCAGTACAAGCCCGCCGCGCTACCCAGCGAGATCAGCCAGCAACCGACGACCTGCAGCGCCATGCCGCCGACGAACAGGTTGCGATTGCTCAAAAAGCGCCCGCCCAGATAACCTCCGAACAGGTGCAGGCCGTAGTTGAAGGCGCCGAACACGCCCATGATCGCGGTCGCTTCCTTGGCGGAAAAATGCAGGTGCCGGGTGGCATACAGCACCAGGGTCGAATACAGCACCGCGTAGCCCAGGGTCGAAACCATCTGGATGAAAAACAACGCGACCGCACCGTCGGCGGCATGGGTGTGCGTGCGCAGGGTCCGGAACAAGGGGCTATCTCCATGAGCGGCGGGCGGCCGCGCGGGCATGCGCGTGCGGCGCCGGCAGCATATACGAGCCGGCGCTTGCGCAAGCGCACATCGTGTTCGGATTTTGCTCGTCGATCAACGGCATCGACGTGAAGCGTCGCCTGGCTTCGTGCGGGCGACAGCCATGAACCGGCGCTTCACAAGGAGAGCTTTTGCAGGCTCAAGGCGGAGGTGTACAGCGACGTGACGCCCTCTTCGATGAAACCGGGTTGCTCGGCGAGAATGTTCTGTTGTTCCAGTCGCGCCACCTTCCACGTTGCGCCCAGCCGCACGCGAACGTCGCTTTCACCCACCGAAAACGGCGGCCCGGATTTCTCGTGCGACGGGTACTCGAGGGTGACCAGCAACCCCCGGCATTGCACCGGCAGCCGCGCGTACACCTGGCGCACATAGGTGTCGCGCATCGAGGGCGGCAGCGCGATCATCGCGGCGCGATCGAACACCGCCTTGCAACTGGTGAGCAAGGCGCTGTTCAAGGCGAAGGCATCCCCCTGGATCAAATCGATCGAACCGGCGCGGTGGTGGATGCCGTTGGCGTCGGTGCTGATCTCCGGTTCGATCCCGCGCTCGACGAAATACTGTTCGATCGCCAGCGGCGAGATTTCCACCCCGATCACCTTGTGGCCGCGCTCGGCCAGCCAGTCCATGTCGCGGCTCTTGCCGGCCAGCGGCACCAGCACGGTGCAGCCGGGCAGCGCCTGCACGGCGTTCCAGTGCTGCTCCAGCAGCGGCGTGACCCGCTTTTGATGGAAGCCGATGCGGCCTTCCTGCCAGCGTTGTTTCCAGAATCCGGACTCCATCAGTGTCTGCTCCGAATGAAGGCAAAGATCAAGCAAGGGTTTGGCGTCGGCGCCCACTTGCCGGCGGTGTGCAGTCCTCGCCAATCGGCATGGTCATGGCACGACCACCTGCTTGCCAAGCGCCGATGCTTTCGCCAGTCGCGCATCGCGGGTCACCAGCGTGGCCTTGAGCAATCGCGCCAGGATGACGTAGGCCGCGTCGTAGGCGGTCAGGTTGTTGCGCAACGACGAGATGCCGTCGATCAGAGTGTCATGGCCGTACTTGCGGATGCGCAGTGCGCGCATCAGCGCCGGCAGGTCGGCGCTGCGACTGGGCGGTATCGCGCCGGACTGGTCGAGCTTGCGCAGCGCATGCAGCACCTCGATGTCGATCAGCTCCGGTGCCGTCAGCACGGTATCGGGCGCCCACAACACATCCTCCAGCGGCTGCGGCCGGAAGCGGGCGAGCAGATCGACCACGACCGACGCATCCACGACCAGGATGCGGCTCACGATGTGGCGCTCACGTCGCGTCGCGTTCGCGGCGCACGAGGGCCGCCGACGATTTTTTCATCGCGAATGGTTCTGCCGCAGCCAGGCGCGCCTTGAGTTCGGCTTCCGACGGCACTGCCGCCAAGGCGACGAGATCGGCGAGGATGAGATCGCTCAGGCTCTTCCCGGCCAGCGCGGAGCGCGCCTTGAGCACACGATGCACCTTGTCGGGGACGTTGCGGATCTGGATCATGACGGGCATGTGAGGATCCTCGTTGCATGTGCACCGCATGCTAGCATGTGGCACGCACTTTGGTTCATCGGCAGCGTTCGGGGCTCGGGCTCCTCCGCGAGTGGCCGACTGCGAATGGTTTACTCCACACCCAGCCCGTCGATCTTCTGCCAGCCGCGCGGCAGCAAGCTGCCACGGGTTGCGCGCGCGCCGGCCCAGGCGTCGAGTTCCTTCCACGACAAGCGCATCGGTGCGCGCTGGCCGCTGTAGACCAGCAACGTGCCGCCGTCGGGGATCGCGGCCACCGCCGCCACTCGTTCGGTGCCGAGCTTGGCGCGCGGGATTTCGATCAGCTTGTTGCCCTTGCCTTTGTCCAACTCGGGCAGGTCGGCAACCGCGAACACCAGCAGGTGCCCCGCGCTGGTGATGACGGCGAGGCGATCGCTGGTCGGGTCTTTCACCAACGCCGGGGCGAGCACGCGCGCACCGTCGGGCACGGTGAGCATGGTCTTGCCGGCTTTTTGCCGGTTGACGAGGTTCTCGAAGCGGGTGAGGAAACCGTAGCCGAAACTCGACGCGAGCACGAGGCGGGTGTCGGCTTCGCCAGCCACGAGTGCTTGGAAGTGCGTGCCGGGCGCCGGTGTGAAGCGGCCGGTCAGCGGTTCGCCATTGCCGCGCGCCGAGGGCAGGGTGTGCGCGAGCGCCGAGTAACTGCGGCCGGCCGAATCCAGAAACGCGACCTGCTGCGTGCTGCGTGCATGCACGGCTTGCAGCAAGCCATCGCCCTCGCGGTAACCCAGCTCGGCGGCATTGACTTCGTGGCCCTTGGCCGCGCGCACCCAGCCTTTTTCCGACAGCACCACGGTGACCGGTTCGCTGGCCACCAGTTCGGTTTCCGAAATCGCCTGCGCGGCGGCGCGGGCAACGATCGGGGAGCGCCGGGTATCGCCGAACTTTTTGGCGTCGGCCAGCAGTTCGTCCTTGATGAGTTTTTTCAGCCGCGCCTTGGAGCCGAGCGTGTTCTGGATCTGCGTGCGCTCGGCCGCCAGCTCGTCCTGCTCACCGCGGATCTTCATTTCCTCCAGCCGCGCCAGTTGCTTGAGCTTGGTTTCCAGAATGTAGTCGGCTTGTTCGGCGTCGAGCGAAAAGCGCTGCATCAGCACCGGCTTGGGTTCGTCCTCGCTGCGGATGATGCGGATGACTTCGTCGAGGTTGAGGAAGGCGATCAGCAAGCCCTCCAGCAGGTGCAGCCGACGCTCGACCTTCGCCAGCCGGTGTTCGAGGCGGCGGCGCACGGTGGAGGTGCGGAACTCCAGCCACTCGGTGAGCAGGCGTTTGAGGTCCTTGACCTGCGGGCGGCCGTCCAGGCCGATCACGTTGAGGTTGACGCGGTAACTGCGCTCCAGATCGGTGGTCGCGCACAGGTGACCCATCAGGCCGTCGATGTCCACCCGGTTGGAGCGTGGAATCAGCACGATGCGGGTGGGATTGGCGTGGTCGGATTCGTCGCGCACGTCTTCCAGCCACGGCAGCTTCTTGGCGCGCATCTGCTGCGCGATCTGCTCGATCACCTTGCCCGGCGAGACCTGCCACGGCAGCGCGGTGATCACGATGTTGCCGTTCTCGCGTGCGTACACGGCGCGGGCGCGCACGCTGCCGCCGCCGGTCTCGTAGACCGCACGCAGCTCGGTACGCGGGGTGATGATCTCGGCCGCGGTCGGATAGTCGGGCCCGAGCACGTGCTCGCACAGGTCGCGCACGGTGGCGTCGGGGTCGTCGAGCAGGCGCACGCAGGCGCTGACGATCTCGTTGAGGTTGTGCGGCGGCACGTCGGTGGCCATGCCCACCGCAATCCCGGTGGTGCCATTGAGCAGCAGGTGCGGCAGCCGCGCCGGCAGCCAGGTGGGTTCTTCCAGCGTGCCGTCGAAGTTGGGCGTCCAATCCACCGTGCCGTGCGCCAGTTCGCCCAGCAGCACCTCGGCGATCGGCGTGAGCTTGCACTCCGTGTAGCGCATCGCCGCGAACGATTTGGGGTCGTCCGACGAGCCGAAGTTGCCCTGCCCGTCGATCAACGGGTAGCGATACGAAAACGGCTGCGCCATCAGCACCAGCGCCTCGTAGCAGGCGCTGTCGCCGTGCGGGTGGTACTTGCCGATCACGTCGCCGACCGTGCGCGCGGATTTTTTCGGCTTGGCGCCGGCGTTCAGTCCCAACTCGCTCATCGCGAACACGATGCGCCGCTGCACCGGCTTGAGGCCATCGCCGAGGAAGGGCAGGGCGCGGTCGAGGATCACGTACATCGAGTAATCGAGATAAGCGCGTTCGACGTATTCGCGCAGTGGCGCTTGTTCGAAACCGTGGAAGCTGGCGCGGGCAGAGGAGGTCATCGGCAGTCGTCGGGTCAATGCAATGGGAAATGATACGAAACCGGGTGGCGGTTGGCGCGATCCATCACGGGAGTTGTCATTCCGAACGCGGCGAGGAATCCGCTGGCGCTGTTGCCGTGGATCATGCGGGGAGCAGCAGACCCTTCGCCTTGCTCGGGATGACAGTCGGGGGTTGCAGGGATGACAGGCCGGCATCGGCAGTCGATGCCGCGGCGCTAGTTGCCTTGACAACTATTTTTCAAGCAGTAGAATGCGCGGCCATGAAACCTGCCGGGAAACACACTGCTGCCAACATCTGTCTGCTGGTACGCCAGGTGCGCGACGGGCTGGCGCGCTGGATCGAACAGGATCTGGCCGCCCACGGGCATCCGCTCAACCTCAGTCAGTTCCTCGTCCTGCGCAAGCTGGACCTGCTCGGGCCGATGTCGGCCATCGACCTGTCGCGCGCCATCGACCACAACCCGGGTGCGATGACCCGCCTGCTCGACCGACTGGAGGAGCAAGGCTACCTGCGGCGTGCGCCGGTGGCCGGCGACCGCCGCGCCCTGCGCATCGAGTTGACCTCAGCCGGCACCGCGTTGTCCGGGCAGTTGCGCGCCAGCGCCGAACGTGCCGCCGCGCATGCCCTGCGCAATTTGACCGCAGCCGAGCGCGAGCAGTTCGTCGGCTTGCTCGAACGCGTCCACGCCTCCTTGTGAATCCGATGACCACTGCCATCAGTCAAACCTTGCCAAAGGGTGCGCGCAGCGGCCCGTCGCCTCTGCTGCGCCCGCTCGCCACCGCCGTGCTGGCCGTCGCGCTGGCCGGCTGCGTGAGCACGCGCGGCTTGCAGCCGCAGGCAACACTGGCTGCGCCCGAGCGCCTGCAAGTCAGCAACACGCTCGCCGGCGCGACCCTCACGCCCGCCGCGTGGCCGCAAACCGATTGGTGGAAGTCGCTGGGTGACGCGCAACTCGATGCCCTGGTGAGCCAAGCGCTCGCCGGCAACCCATCCATCGCCGCGGTGGATGCGCGCGTGCGCATGGCACAGGCGCAGGCAGGCGAACAAGATGCTGCGCGCAAGGCGAAAATCGGCGCGCAGGCGCAGTATTCGGGCTTGGCTATCCCCTCGACGCTGGCGCCGCCACCGTTCGGCGGCCACTATCTGGCCGCCCACATCTGGACGCTCGGCGGCAGCTATTCGCCCGACCTGTGGGGCGGCCACCGCGCCACGTGGGAAGCGGCGGTCGATCAGGCGCACGCCGCGCAGATCGATGCGCAATCGGCGCGCCTGACGCTGGCCGCTGGCATCGTGCAGGTCTATGCCGAACTGGCGCACACGGCCGATCTGCAGGCGCTGACGAAACAAGAGGTCGAGCGGGCGGATGCCGTGCGCGCGCTCACCGGACAGCGGGTCAAGGCCGGCATCGACAACGACTTCCAACTGCGTCAGGCCGATGCGGCGGTGGCGCTGGCGCAGCGCTCGATCGCAACGGTACGCGAGCAAGACGCGCAACTGCGCGCGCAACTGGCCGCCTTGCTCGGGCAGGGGCCGGATCGCGGACTGGCAATCGTTGCGCCCGCGTCGCTGCCAATCGCACCGCTGGGCGTTCCCGATGACCTGCCCAGCGGCTTGCTGGCGCGCCGCCCGGATATCGTGGCCGCGCGTTGGCGCGTCGAAGCCGCTGCACGTGGCATTGCGGCGATGAAGGCGCAGTTCTATCCCAACATCAACCTCAGTGTTTCGGCGGGGTTGGCGTCGAACTCGCTGACGACGCTGTTCGAGGCGCCGGCGCGCTTTGCGCAACTCGGGCCGTCGCTGTCGCTGCCGATCTTCGACGGCGGCCGCCTGCGCTCTGGGCTGGCGCAGCGCGATGCCGCCTTCGATGCGGCGATAGCGCAGTACGACCAGACGCTGGTCGATGCCATGCACGAGGTCGCCGCGCAGGTGATCGCGGTACGCGGGATCGATGCGCAACTGGCTTCGCAGCAACAGGCGCGCGATGCCGCCCGGGCGGGCTACGAGCTGGCGACGCAACGCTATCGCGGCGGTCTGGCCGGGCGTCTGGACGTGCTGGCGGTGCAGCAATCGCTGTTGCGTTCGGACGAACAAATCATCGACCTGCGCGCGCAGCGTTTCGCGGCGAGCGTGCAACTGGCGCAGGCGCTGGGCGGTGGTTTCCACGCCGACGGCGAACTGAGCCCGCCCACTGCCGCGCCCGACACGCAACTTGCCCGCAAGCCGTTCTTCGCACCCGCCGAACCCGCCCCCGCGCACTGATCGCCCCGGCGCGCCCATCGCTTGCGCTGCCCACGTTCGCTTACTGCTCACCGCTCCCAGCTCTCCGCTCACGGCTCACCGCTCCCAGCTCACCGCTCCCTGCTCACCGCTCCCTGCTCACCGCTCCCTGCTCACCGCTCCCTGCTCACCGCTCCCTGCTCACCGCTCCCTGCTCCCTGCTCACGGCTCCCCGCTCACGGCTCCCCGCTCACCGCTCACCGCTCCCCGCTTTCTGTCCTCTGTCCTCCGTCTTCTGTCCTCTGACTGCCATGTCCGACCCCAATCCTGCTCCCGCCGCGCCCGCACCCAAACCCCGCCGCCGCAGCGCCGCGCTGCGCTGGCTGATGATCGCGCTGATCCTGGTGGCCGTCGGCTGGAGCCTGTGGTATTTCCTGATCGGACGCTGGCACGAATACACCGATGACGCCTACGTCGGCGGCAATGTGGTGCAGGTCACGCCCTTGGTGCCGGGCACGGTGACGCGCATCGGCGCCGACGATGGCAACCTCGTACGCGCCGGGCAGGTGCTGGTGCAGATGGATTCCAACGACGCGCAGGCGGCGCTGGCACAGTCCGAAGCGGCGCTGGCGCGCACCGTACGGCAGGTGCGCGGGGTGTACAACGGCATCGACAGCGCACAGGCGATCCTGGCCACGCGCAAGGCCGATCTGGAGCGCGCGAAGGCCGACTTCGCACGGCGGCAGAACCTTGCCGGCAGCGGTGCGGTCTCGGTGGAGGAGCTGGCGCACGCGCGCGCCGCGCTGGATGCCGCGCAAGCCGCCGTCGATGCCGCCGGCCAGCAATACGCCGGCAACCGCGTGCTGGTGACCGATGCCGGCGTGGCCGCCCAGCCCGATGTGCAGGCCGCCGCCGCCGCGGTGCGTCAGGCGTACATCAACAACGCGCGCACCACCATCGTCGCGCCAGTCGGCGGCTACGTGGCACGTCGTGCGGTGCAACTGGGACAACGCGTGCAGCCCGGGACCCCGCTGCTGGCAGTGGTGCCGCTGGAGCAAGTGTGGGTGGACGCCAACTTCAAGGAAACCCAGTTGCGCGACATGCGTCTGGGCCAACCGGTAGCGCTGGAGTCGGACCTGTACGGTGACGACGTGCGCTACAGCGGTCGCGTGGTCAGCCTCGGCATCGGCACCGGCAGCGCGTTCTCGCTGCTGCCGGCGCAGAACGCCAGCGGCAACTGGATAAAAATCGTGCAGCGCCTGCCGGTGCGCATCGCTCTGGATCCCGAGCAGGTGCGCAAGCATCCGCTGCGTATCGGCCTGTCGATGGCAGTGGACGTGGACTTGCACCACGGCGGCGCGACCCTGCCCGACAAGCCCGTGGGCGCGCCGATCCTGAGTACCGACGTGTACGAGAAGCAACTTGGCGAGGCCAATGCGCTGGTGGCCGGGATCATCGCCGAGAACCTGCACGGAGCGACGCCCGCGCAAGCGGCGAGCAAAGCGCCGACGGCGCCCGCGCTGGCCACGCGCTGATCGACGACGCTCCGAAACCGCCCCCCATGTCTGCCGTCGCCGCCGCCCCCGCGGAGAACTTTCGTCCGCCCAGCCTCGCCCTGTCCACGCTGGGGCTGTCGCTGGCGACGTTCATGCAGGTGCTCGACACCACCATTGCCAACGTCTCGCTGCCCACCATCGCCGGAAATCTCGGTGCAAGTGCTTCGCAAGCAACGTGGGTCATCACCTCGTTCGCGGTCAGCAACGCCATCGCGCTGCCGTTGACCGGCTGGCTGAGCAAGCGCTTCGGCGAAGTGCGGATTTTCGTCACCGCGACGTTGATGTTCTCGTTGGCGTCCTTGCTCTGCGGGCTGGCCGCGAGCATGGGCCTGCTGGTGGTGGCGCGCGCCTTGCAGGGTTTCGTCGCCGGCCCGATGTACCCGCTCACGCAAAGCCTGCTGGTGTCGATCTACCCGCGTGAAAAACGCGGCATGGCATTGGCCCTGTTGGCGATGGTGACGGTGGTGGCGCCCATCGCCGGCCCGATCCTTGGCGGCTGGATCACCGACAACTACAGCTGGCCGTGGATCTTCTTCATCAACATACCGATCGGCATCTTTGCCAGCACGGTGGTACGCACGCAGTTGGCCGAACGACCCGACCCGACCGAGCACGCACCCATCGACTACGTCGGTCTGGTGACCCTGGTGATCGGCGTGGGCTGCCTGCAAGTGCTGCTGGATCTGGGCAACGACGACGACTGGTTCCATTCCACCCGCATCGTGGTGTTGGCGATCGTCTCGGCCATCGCGCTGATCGTTTTCCTGATCTGGGAGCTGACCGACGAGCACCCGTTGGTGGACTTGAGCCTGTTTCGACACCGTAATTTCCGGGTCGGCACGATCGCCCTGATCGTGGCCTATGCAGCGTTTTTCTCGGTCGGCCTGTTGATGCCGCTGTGGTTGCAGCGCGATCTGGGCTATACCTCGATCTGGGCCGGCTTGGCGACCGCGCCGATCGGCATCCTGCCGGTGTTCCTGGCGCCGTTGGTGGGCAAGTACGCCGGCCGCTTCGACCTGCGTCTGGTCGCCAGCATCGCCTTCATCGCCATGGCGATTACCAGCTTCGTGCGCGCCGATTTCAACCTCGAAGTGCCCTTCAGCGAGGTCGCCGGCATCCAGCTGTTCATGGGCATCGGGGTGGCGCTGTTCTTCATGCCGGTGCTGACCATCCTGCTGTCGGATCTGGATGGCCGCGAGATTGCTTCGGGCTCGGGTCTTGCCACCTTCCTGCGCACGCTCGGCGGCAGCTTCGCGGCCTCCATCACCACCTTCCTCTGGTACAACCGCACGGAAGTGCACCACGCGCAGTTGACCGAGCACATCAGCGCTTACAATCCCGATACCTACAATGCGGTGTTGTCGTACGGACAAGGCGACGTGCAGCGCGGTGCGGCGATGATGGATTACATGATCACCCATCAGGCCTCGCAGATCGGCTTCAACGAGATTTTCTGGGGCCTGGGATGGGCGTTTTTGCTCATCATCGGCCTGCTGTGGTTCGCCAAGCCACCATTCGGTGCCGGCCCGGGTGCGGCAGCCGGTGGCGGCGGGCACTGAGCGGCTGCAACATGCGGACGCGGCGCACGGCGCCATGCTTGTCCACTTCCGGAGCGGAGCTATGATGCACAAGATCGTGTTGTTTCCCTTGCTCGCCGCTTTCGCCATGGCCACCGCGCACGCCCAAGTCCCACCGCCGCAGGATGTGCCGTATCCGGGCGCCATCGCGATCCACGTGGATGCCACCGACCTCGGGCAGCGTGTCTTCAAGGTCGATGAAACCGTGCCGGTGCAGACCGGGCCGCTGACCTTGCTGTTTCCGCGCTGGCTGCCGGGCAACCACGCGCCCAGCGGGCCGATCGACAAGATCGCCGGCATCGTCGTCACCGGCAACGGCCAGCGGCTTGCATGGAAACGCGATCCGCTGGACGTGTACGCCTTCCACATCGACATCCCGTCGGGCGTTTCCAGTATCCAGGTGCAGTACCAATACCTCACGCCGACCGACGGGTCGCAAGGGCGGGTGGTGATGACGCCCAACATGCTCAACCTGCAATGGAATGCAGTGGTGCTGTATCCGGCCGGACACTACGCCAGCCGCGTCGACTACGACGCCAGCGTGACTTATCCGAGCGGATGGACGGCGTTCTCCGCGCTGGATGTCGATCGCCACGACGGCGACACCACGCATTATCGACGCGTACCGCTGGACATCCTCGTCGATTCACCCGTGTACGCCGGGCGCTACGCCAAGGTCTACGACCTGGCGCCGGGAGCGAAGGTGCCGGTGCGACTGGACGTGATCGCCGATGCGGCCAAGTATCTCGACGCCAAGCCCGAGCATCTGGCCCAGCACCGCGCACTGGTCAAGCAGGCGCTGGCATTGTTCGGCGCGCAGCACTACGACCACTACGACTTCCTGTTCTCGCTGTCCGAGCAGATGGGCGGCAACGGATTGGAGCACCAGCGCTCCAGCGAAGACGGCGAGGGCGTGGACTACTTCAGCGACTGGGATCCGAAAGTCGGCAGCTCCGACCTGCTCGGTCACGAGTACACGCACTCGTGGAACGGCAAGTACCGCCGTCCCGCCGACCTGTGGACGCCCAACTACAACGTACCCATGCAGGACAGCCTGCTGTGGGTGTACGAAGGCCAGACGCAGTACTGGGGCAATGTGCTGACCGCGCGCTCTGGTCTGCGCCCGCCGGAAGCCTCGCGCGATGCGCTGGCGGCGGTGGTGGCCACCTACACCGATGGTCGCCCGGGTTTGTCGTGGCGGGACATCCAGGACACCACCAACGACCCGATCATCGCCCAGCGCCGGCCCAAGCCCTACACCAGCTGGCAGTTGCGCGAGGACTACTACAGCGGCGGGCAGTTGATCTGGCTGGCGGTGGATGCACACATCCGCACGCTCAGCGGCGGTCGCAAGTCGCTGGACGATTTCGCGCACGGCTTCTTCGGCGTCGACGACGGCGTGTGGAAATCGCAGAACACCTACGCCTTCGCCGATGTCGTGGCCGCGCTGGACAAGGTGCAGCACGCCGACTGGAGCACGTTCCTGCGCGAGCGGCTGGATGGCAAGACGCCGATCACCGGCGGCATCGAGGCCGCCGGCTGGAAGCTGGTCTATACCGACGAGCGCTCGGCGCTGGCGCGCAAGGACAAGTCCGGCACGCAGGATTTCTTCTATTCGCTGGGCTTCTACGCCGACAAGAACGGCAAGCTCACTGAAGTGCGCTGGGACAGTCCGGCGTTCAATGCCGGTCTGGGCACCGGCATGACCATCATGGCCGTCAACGACATCGCGCTGGGCAAGGACACGCTGGCCGACGCGGTCAAGGAAGCCAAAACCGACAAGGCGCCGATCCGCCTGCTCGTCAAGGATTTCGACCGCTTCCGCACGCTGAGCATCGACTACCACGACGGCCTGCGCTACCCGCACCTGCAACGCATCGAGGGCAAGCCCGACCTGCTGTCGAAGATCTTCGCGGCCCGCTAGCATTCGCCGCGTCTGCGGGCCTGATCCGACCGCCTTCGTGGGCGCAGGTCAAGACCGCGACGCATGGCGACATCGCCGGATCGGTGCATGTCTGGACCGGGTGCTTTGCAGCGCGCCATCGTGCTGCCAGACTGCACGACGATTCTCGCCAAACGGAGCGCCGCGACGATGGATTCATCGCGCAAGATCGCCATCGCCACCTATCTGATCACCGGATTTGCCCTGCTGGCGGCAGTGCCGCTGCACCTGCTACCGGCGCTGATCGCCGGCTTGCTGGTTTATACGGTGGTCGCCAACATCGCCCCGCGGCTCGAACGCAAACTGCCGGGCATGGCGTGGCGGCAACTCGTGGTCGCCGGGTTGGGTGCGCTGGTGGTGGCCGTATTGGCCGCAGCGATCGTCGGCGCGGTCGCCCTTGCGCGCGCGGAGTTGTCCGGGCCGGACGCCTTGCCGGATCGGCTCATGCCGATCATCGACCGTGCCCGCGAACAGCTGCCGCCGTCGGTCGTGCAGCGCCTGCCGGTGAGCAGTGACGACCTGCGCGCCAGTATCGGCGCGCTCGCCCGCCAGCACTCCGAGCAGTTGCAAACGGCCGGCAAGAACACCTTGCTGGTGTTCGGGCGCATCCTGATCGGCCTGATCATCGGCGCGCTGGTGGCGCTGGCGCACGAGCGGGGCGCAGCGCCGGGCGGCCCGCTGCAGCACGAGTTGACGCGGCGCTGCCGACGCTTGGGGCGATCATTCCGCGACATCGTGTTCGCGCAGGGCAAGATCGCCGCGATCAACACCGTATTCACGATGCTGTTCCTGCTGGTCGCCATGCCCATCGCCGGCCTGCACCTGCCACTGGCCAAAACGCTGGTGATCGTCACCTTCTTCGTCGGACTGCTGCCGGTGGTCGGCAACCTGATTTCCAATACCCTGATCGTGATCTCGGCGTTGTCGGTGTCGCTGGGTGCAGCAATCGCGGCACTGGTGTTTCTGGTGCTGCTGCACAAGCTGGAATACTTCCTCAACGCGCGCATCGTCGGCGACCAGATCCGTGCCCGTGCGTGGGAAATCCTGCTGGCGATGCTGGTGCTCGAAGCGGCCTTCGGCATGGCCGGTGTGGTGGCGGCGCCGATCTACTACGCTTACCTGAAGTCCGAGTTGAAGGCGGAAGGATTGATTTGAAGCGCCGATCCTGGATGACTTGCGTTCACGAAACCGGCACCTGCTGCGCTTTCTCCTCATCGCGCCGCTGCTGCAACTGCAACTGCCACATCGCCGCGTAGGCGCCGCCCTTGTCCAGCAGTTCGGTGTGAGTGCCGCGCTCGACGATGCGGCCGGCGTCCATCACGAGGATTTCGTCAGCGCCCATCACCGTCGACAGCCGGTGCGCGATCACCAGCGTGGTGCGGCCCACCGCGATGCGGTCGAGTTCGGACTGGATGGCTTGTTCGGATTGCGAATCCAGCGCCGAGGTGGCCTCGTCGAAAATCAGGATGGCCGGGTTCTTCAGCAGGGCGCGGGCGATCGCCACGCGCTGCTTTTCGCCGCCCGAAAGCTTCAGGCCACGTTCGCCGACCTGCGTTTCGTAGCCGTCGGGCAGGGAGGCGATCAACTCGTGGATGTGCGCGGCGCGCGCTGCCGCCTCGACTTCTTCGCCGCTTGCGCCCGGGCGACCATAGTGGATGTTGTAGTAGATCGACTCGTTGAACAGCACGGTGTCTTGCGGAACGATGGCGATGGCTGCGCGCACCGAGGCCTGCGTGCAGTCGCGCACGTCGCGCAGATCGCCGGCCGTGTCGGAAATCGCGATCCGCCCGGCGTCCACGTCGTAGAAGCGGTACAGCAGGCGCGCCAGGGTGGATTTGCCCGAGCCCGAATGGCCGACCACCGCCAGCGTGCCGCCCGGCGCAATGGCGAAGCTCACGTCGTGCAGGATGGTGCGGCGCGGATCGTAGCCAAAGCGCACATCCTCGAAGGCCACGCGGGGCATGTGTGTGTGCAATGGCACGGCATCGGCGCGGTCGGCCACGTCCTGCTTCTGGTCGAGCAGGCCGAACAGGCGTTCGAGATTGGTGAACGCTGCCTTGACCTCGCGGTACATCATGCCCAGCAGGTTCAGTGGCGCCGACAGTTGCAGCAGGTAGGCGTTCACCAACACCAGGTCGCCGACCGTCATGCTGCCGGCGACCACGCCGGCGGCGGCGCGCCACATCATCGCGGTCACCCCGAGGGCGATAATCGCGCTCTGCCCGAGGTTGAGCACCGCCAGCGTCTTGCGCGCCTTGACGTTGGCGTTTTCCAGATGCACGAGGCTGGCATCGTAGCGGCGCGCTTCGTGCTCCTCGTTGCCGAAATACTTCACTGTCTCGTAGTTGAGCAGCGAATCGACCGCCCGCTCGTTGGCGCGAGTGTCGGCCTCCACCGATGCGCGGTAGAAGCGCGTGCGCCAGTCGGTGATGGTGAAGGTGAACACCGAGTAGGCGATCAAGGTGGCCAACGTGATGCCGGCAAACAGCCAGTCGTAGTTCCACACCAGCACCGCGGTGACCAGCGCGACTTCGACGATGGTCGGCAAGATCGTGTACAGCGACCAGTCGAGCAGGTCGGAGATCGCGCTGCCGCCGCGCTCGACATCGCGTGCCACCCCGCCGGTGCGCCGCCCGAGATGGAAGCGCAGCGACAGCGCGTGCAGGTGGCGAAACACCTGCAAGGTGACCTGCCGCGACACCCGCGCCATCACCCGCGCGAACACCACCTGCCGCAGCTCGGTGAACAAGGTCACGGCGATCCGCGAGCCGCCATAGGCAACCAGCAGTGCGACCGGCAGTGCCAGCACGACATGGCCCGCGTGCGCCGCGCCCAGTCCATCGACCAGCGCCTTGAGCAGCATCGGCACGACGAGGTTGGCAAGCTTGCCGAGCAACACCAGCGCCAGTGCCAGCACGATCCGCCCGGCGTAGGGCTTGAGAAATGGCAGCAGGTCGCGCAGCACCTGCGCCTCGCTGCGCGCATGCGCGGGCTTGGCGACCGGGGCGTCGCCGCTGGCTTGGAGGTCGGTGGTCATGGGCTGGATGTGAGGATCGCCGGGGCCGGTTCAAGGCGCAAGACGGCAAACCCTGCGCCATCGGGAACTGGAAAAAGCCGGCATGGTTGAGGATTTTGCCGGTTGCCATGCGTCTGGGGTAATCCCTCGCCCATCGGGAGTAGGTACCGAAGGCGGGGGAGGGAAAGCCGTCACTCGTCGCCAATTCATGGCATCGTGCGAGCCCTTCCCTCATCCGCCCTGCGGGCACCTTCTCCCGGATGGAGAAGGAATTGCCGGTGTGCCCAAGCATCCACCCCGTTCCATGCGCTCCGATCTTTCCGTCTCCCGCAACCGCTTGGCCTTCATGCTCGGCGGGCTGGCGATGTTCGGCCCGTTCTCCATCGACACCTTTTTTCCGGCGTTTGCCGCGATGGCGAAGGATTTTGGGGTCGGCCAGGTGGCGATGCAGCAGACGATCAGCGTGTACCTGCTCGCCTACGCGGCCGCCTCCTTGTTCCACGGCGCGTTGTCGGATGCCTACGGCCGCCGTCGCGTGATCCTGTCGGGCTTGAGCGTGTTCGCGCTGGCCTCGGTGGGCTGCGCATTGTCGTCCACGCTGGGCATGCTGCTGGCGTTTCGCGCGGTGCAGGGCGCGTCGGCGGGCGTGGGTTTGATCGTCGGGCGCGCGGTGATCCGCGACTGCCTGCACGGCCACGACGCGCAGAAGTTGATGAGCCACGTGTCGATGGTGTTTTCCATCGCCCCGGCGATCGCACCGATGGTCGGCGGTGCCATTCTGGGCTGGACCGGCTGGCACGGCACGTTCTGGTTCCTCGTGTTGTTCGCCATCGCGTTGTGGCTGGCGACCTTCTTCGCCTTGCCCGAGACACACCGGCGCGAGGATCGCATCGCGTTTCATCCGGAGACGCTGCTGGCCGGCTACAAGGCGATGCTTGGCAATGGCGCGTTCGTGAAACTGGCGCTGGCCGGTTCGATGAACTTCAACGCGCTGTTCCTGTACATCGCCTCGGTGCCGGTGTTCGTGCCCGAGCTGCTGGGATTGGACGAGCACCAGTATGCGTGGTTCTTCGCGCCGACCATCGCCGGGATGATGCTCGGCGCGTTCGCGTCCGGGCGCATGGCGGGGAAGGTCGATGGGCTGCGCATGGCCAACCTGGGCTGGATCGTCGGCGGTCTGGCGGGCGCCGGCAACATCGCGTTCAACCTGTGGGCCAGCGACCTGCACCCGCTGCGCTTGCACTGGCTCGGCGCCGACCTGCTGCTGCCGCTGGCGGTGCTGCCGATCGCCGCCACCGCGTTCGGTATCGCGCTGGTGTTCCCGATCCTCACCCTGGCGCTGCTGGACATGTATCCGCAACGGCGCGGTGGTGCCTCGTCTGCACAGGCGTTCATCGGATTGATCCTCAATGCCATCGTCGCCGGCGTGATCGCTTCGGCGGTCGCGCCGGCGCACGGCGTGCATCTGGGATTGCGGTTGGCAGCGACCGCGGCCGCCTTCACCTTGGTCGGCTGGTTGCTCTGGCGCGGGCATGCTCACCGGGGCACGCCGGTTGCCGAAGTGCCGAACGAACCCGCCATGCTGGCAGCGGCCGAGGAGATTTGAGCCGGTGCCGCGTACTACCCAGCCCGTTCGTGGCCACGCGCGATGGTGCGTGGTTCGACACGGGCCGGCTCGAACGGAGCCTGCCCTGAGCTTGCCGAAGGGTTCTCGACCGGCCCGGCTCACCACGAACGGTGACTTGCTGGCCGCGATCGAGATTTCCGTTCGTGGTGAGGCGCGGAGCGAGGGCGTAGCCCGAGGCCGCGATCGAACCACGGCCCGAACGTCAAGCGATCAACCAGTCACTGGCCCGAGTGCAATGGCACTCCGGATCCTGCGCGCCCCCGGCGCATCCAGAAATACACCGGCAATCCGGCCAACAACAGGGCACCGCCCCACAGCAACGCCTGCGCGCCGGCGCCCCACAATGCCCACAGCGCATACGCGGCGCCGAGCGCGCCGACCAGCGCCAATGCCGCCGTGCTCCCGGGGATCGACACCCCGCGTTGCAGCAAGCGCAGCACCGCCAGCGCACACAGCAGGTACATCACCAGGGTCGCGGTGGTGGACAGCAGGATCATGAAGTTGAACACCGCCACCAGCGACTTGCCGTAGTTCATCGCCAACATCGCCGAGGTCAGCGCGCTGTTCAGGCACAGCGCCGCGATCGGCGTGCCGCGCGACGAATCGCGCCCCAGACGGGCAGGGAACAGCCCGGCGCGGGCGAGGTAGGCGGTCAGTTGCGCGTTGAGGAACACCCAGCCGTTGAGCGCGCCGATGCAGCTGATCGCCGCGAACAAAGCCACCCAGTGCGCGCTGGCGCTGCCGAAGAACGGCGCGACGGCGTCGGCGAACGGGGCGTGCGACTTGCCCAGTTGTGCCGCCGGCACCAGCACCATCACCGTGGTCGAGGTGAGGATGTAGAGCGCTGCGGCCAGCGCGACTCCGAACAAGCTGGCGCGCGGTATCGTTCGCTCGGGATCGGCGATGGTCGGGGCGACGATCGCTGCCGACTCGAAGCCATTCAGTGCCCACAGGGTCAGGGTCGCCGCCGCGGTGATATCGGCCAGCCGGAATGGCGTGGTCGTGAGTGCGGCGACGTGGGTGCCGGCGTGCGTGCTGGCGTGATCGCTGAGCAACAGCCACAGGCCCAGTCCGGCGACCGCCAGCAAGGGGATTATTTTCAACACGGTGGAAACCACTTGCACCCGGCTGGCGGCGTGCACGCCCCAGGCGTTGATCGTGGTGAGGATCCAGATCAGCGCCAGCGTCGCCCACGGCGCGATGCGCGGGTCGGCCAGTGGCGGCAGCGCATCGCTGAGGTAGCTGATCGCGCCGGTGGCCAGCGCGACGTTGCCGATCCAGTTGGAGATCCAGTAGCTCCACACCACCACGAACGACACCGGCGCACCGAACGCGGCGGCCGTGTAGTCCTGTGGCCCGCCGGCGCGCGGGAAGGCGCGGCTGAGCGCGGCGAACACCAGTGCCAGCGTCATCGAGCCGGCCGCGGTCAGCAGCCAGCCCCACAGCGCGTTCATGCCGTAGGGCGCCAGCGAGGCCGGCAGCAGGAAAATCCCTGAGCCGATGATGTTGCCGACCACCAGCGCCACGCAGGCCCAGAAGCCGAGTTTGCGCGTTTCGTTCATGGCGATGGCGTGGTCGATTCAGCGTGCGATGAAAGTGACGGCCAGCGCGGCAATGGCCGGCAGGCCCTGCACCCACAGGATGCGCAGCTTCACGCTGTACGCCCCGTACAACGCGGCCACGATCACGCAGACGAGGAAGAAATACTTGAGCTGCAACGCGACTGCGGCGTCCGGGTGCAGCAGGCCCCAGACCAGTCCGGCCACGAGAAAACCGTTGTACAGGCCTTGGTTGGCCGCCAGCGATTTGCTGGCTTGCGCAAACTCGGCGGTCAATCCGAACACGCGCCGCGTGGAGGGTTGGGTCCACGCGAACATTTCCAGGTACAAGAAATACAGGTGTTCCAACGCAACCAGGGCCACCAGGGCCGTTGCCAGCATCTGCATGACGATGTCCCCTGACCCGTGGCGCGGGCGTTGGCGGATGATGGGCACAGACGGGGCGAGTGGGCAAGGGCGGGAGCAGGGAGCAGGGAGCAGGGAGCAGGGAGCAGGGTGCAGGGTGCAGGGAGCAGGGTGCAGGAAGCAGGGAGCAGGGAGCAGGGAGCAGGGAGCAGGGAGCAGGGAGCAGGTAGCCGGAAGCCAAAGCGGTCTCCTGCCCTGCGACCGATCGCGGATAATCTGCGCATCCCCGACGCATGTGCCGCAGCCCATGGCCAAGCAAAAATCTGCCTACGTGTGCTCCGAATGCGGGGCCGATTACAGCAAGTGGCAGGGCCAGTGCGAGGCCTGCGGGGCGTGGAACACGCTGGCGGAAGTCGCGCTCGGCCCGCCCGCCGGGCAAGGCGCGAAGGCACCCGCACGCAGCGGTTACGCCGGTGCCGATGCGGCGAAGGTGGTGCCGCTGCACACCGTGGGCGAGGTCGAGGAAACACGCACGCTCACCGGCATCGGCGAGTTCGACCGCGTGCTCGGCGGTGGTCTGGTCGAAGGCTCGGTGGTGCTGGTCGGCGGCGATCCGGGTATCGGCAAATCCACCTTGCTGTTGCAGGCGCTGGCGTCGCTGGGTTCGCGGCTGTCCGGTTTGTACGTCACCGGCGAGGAAAGCCTGCCGCAGGTCGCCGCACGCGGACGCCGCCTTGGATTGACGCTCGACGGCCTGCACGCGCTGGCTGAAACCTGCGTCGAGCGCATCCTCGCGCAAGCGCACGCAACCAAACCCAAACTCATCGTCGCCGATTCCATCCAGACCCTGTGGAGCGAGCAACTGGCCGCCGCGCCCGGTTCGGTGTCGCAGGTGCGCGAGACCGCCGCGCGGCTGGTGCGCTACGCCAAGGAGTCGGGCACGTCGGTGTTTCTCGTCGGCCACGTCACCAAGGAAGGCGGCATCGCCGGCCCGCGCGTGCTCGAACACATGGTCGATGCGGTGCTGTATTTCGAAGGCGAATCCGGCTCGCGTTTTCGCGTGCTGCGTGCATTCAAGAACCGCTTCGGCGCGGTCAACGAGCTGGGCGTGTTCGCGATGGGCGATCGTGGCCTGCGCGAAGTGCCCAATCCGTCGGCGATATTTTTGTCCGGCGCCGGCACGCCGCAATCGGGCTCGGTGGTGATGGTGACCCGTGAAGGCACGCGCCCGCTGCTGGTCGAGGTACAAGCGCTGGTCGATCACTCGCCGCTGGCCAATCCACGCCGCGTTACCCTCGGGCTGGAGCAAAACCGTCTGGCGATGTTGCTGGCCGTGCTGCATCGCCACGGCGGCGTGGGCGTGTTCGATCAGGACGTGTTCGTCAACGTCGTCGGCGGCATCCGCGTGCAGGAAACCGCCGCCGATCTTCCGGTGCTGCTGGCGGTGCTCAGTTCGCTACGCGATCAGCCACTTCCAGAAAAAACCATTGCCTTCGGCGAAGTCGGCCTGTCCGGCGAAATCCGCCCCGTGCCCAATGGCGAGGAACGCCTGAAAGAAGCCGCGCACCACGGCTTCAAGCGCGCGATCGTGCCCAAGGCCAACGCGCCAAAGAAGGGGCGGGTGGGCGAAATGGACGTGGTCGGCGTGGAGCGATTGGCGCAGGCGTTGGAACAGGCGAAGTAGCGGTTTGCGTCGGGCCATCGAAATTTTTTCTCGTCATCGCGGCGAATGCGGAACTCATTTCGCCAAGTGTGAATTTCGCCCGGCGCATTGAAGCATCCGCGCCTTTCGGCTATTTGCGCCGATGTACCGCGGTGGGCTTCATTGCATCGACGGTTGCCCTGCGCCGCTTGCGTGGCTTGTCGGTGCCTTCCCCCAGCAGCGACTCCCATTGGGCCGTCACGTCCGCGAAGCTGCTGCCCAGCGCCGACGCGTAGTCCCGCAACTCCACCACGTCGAGCCGGCGGATGCCCTGCTCGACGTTGCTCACGAAGTTCTGGTTGACGCCGAGCCGCTCCGCCAGCTCGACTTGCCGCAGATTCAGGCGCACCCGCAGGTTCTTGAGCAGCTCGATGAGGGCCAGGTTTTCCTGGCGATGAAGGCTCTTGCGCACGGTTCGCTTGTCCCGTCGGGGCAGGCGAAATACTCGGAGCAATGCCACTATTTACGAATATCAGATATTAGTATAACGTCGATCATGTGCTCGCAGGCGTGTCGCCGCGCCAACGGGCTTGCTGCTTGCCATCGCGCGTATTGCGGCCACAGGGGGCGTCATGTTTTGTGGGAAATGTGGGGGAGCCATCTCGCTTGGGGCACGGTTCTGCCCCAAATGCGGCCAAGCGGTCGTCGCTTCATCGCCGCCAGCTACGCCGCCATCATCGATGCCACAACCGTTGCCGCAGGCTGCGCCGCCGCCACCGCCACCTCCGCCACCTCCGCCACCGCCACCGCCGCCACCGCCGCCGCCGCCACCGCCACCACCACCACCACCGCCGCCACCACCACCGCCGCCACCGTCACCGCCACCGCCACCGCCTCAGGGTTTGTTTCCGCAGCAGACACTCCCGACGGCAAGCAACCTGCATGCGCCGGCGCGAAGCGGCTCTCTCACGCCGTTGTGGATCGGATTGGGAGCCGTGCTGGTTGTCGGCTTGGCCGGCGGCGGCTATTGGTACTGGACGCATCGCGCCTCGGCGACCGACGCGGAGGCTGTCGCGAGCGCAGCGAATACTTCATCGAGCCATGCTCCCGCCAGCACCGCCACAGCAAGCCCCGCTGCGACGCCAACATCAACCACGTCCGGTTCAGCAGCTTCGCCGGCGCAGGATGCAACGGCGACCGCGCCCGACATCGGCTCGATCGCCGTCAAGGACATTGCCTTCGATCAATACAAGGCTGACGTCTATGCCGGCTCAACGGTGCTTCCCGACTTCGATGGGGCACAGAAGCAGTACCGGGAATATCGCACCCGCATCACCGAGGGTGCCAAGTTGGGCGTGAACTTCGCGGGCCACTATGCCCTCGTCACGTTCGGCTGCGGCTCCGGCGGCTGCCTGACCGGCTACGTGGTCGATGAAACCAACGGCGGCGTCAGCGAGTTGGGCTTCGGTGGCGAAACCCAGATGTATCTCAACATTGATGCCAAGCCAGGCAGCAACCTGCTGAAGGCCAGTTACTACGACGGCAAAGCCTGCCGTCTGGAAGCCGCCGTGTGGGACGGCACCCATTTCAAGACCATCGCCAGACAGTCAAGCGCGCCGGCTGCGGACGACAGCTTTGGGTCGGATTGCCCGCAGATAGGAGATACCGCGACCAGCGCGGTGGCCTCCGCGGAGGGTGACGCGTCCGCTGCACAGGCGGCGGAGCAGACGCCCGCCCAACAACAACCCACCACGCCAGCTACCTCACTATCGCCCAGCTTCGATTGCACGAAGGCCCGATCCTACTCCGAGACGACCATCTGCAACGACCCGGAGTTGGCGAGGCTGGACATCGAATTGGCCGGAATCTATCGACAGGCCAAGGCGCGCGCGACCGACAAGGCCGCATTCCGTCGCCAAACCGAGGCGGCATGGCAGTGGCGGGAGACGAATTGCCACGATCGGCAGTGCCTTGTCGATTGGTACACACAACGCAAGGCGGCGCTTGAGCAAGGCATGGGAGGCCAAGCTCCCTAGAAGACACGAACCGAACCGGCGGCTGGCAGCACGCGCCAATCGACTGTGCATGCGCAATTACATCAATGGGTTGCCGTCATGTTGCCGATCGCAACTGGACCGTCGCCAAGTCCCCGGAAGTATGAAATTTCCAACCGATGAAGGAGAAACGCAATGGCTGAATTTCAGTGGTCGTTCGTCGATGTCAACGGCGCGCAACAGGGGCCCGGTCCAGCAAGTGCGCTGCGGGATGCGCTTGCGCGCGGCGCACTGCGGATGGACAGCATGGTTTGGCGCGAGGGGTTGGGCCAATGGGTGTCCTTGCAGCAGGTTGCCGCCGAAGTGGGCTTGGGCAATGCACCGCCGCCGCCGCCGAACATGGTTCCGCAAGTGGGTACTGCCGGGGGAGGGATGAATGCGTTCATCCCGTTGGCGGTCGCCGCTGGCGTTGCCCTGATCTGCGGGGTGATGACAGGGCCTGCTGGTTTCATGAAGTCATTCGTGACTTCCAGCATGGCATGGGTGTATTGGGATGCGACCCAGAACAAGATCGGAAAGATCAATGGTGCAACCGGATTTTTCAACATGCCGGCGGGTGGTTGGGCGGCACTGGCATGGCTTCTGTGGATCGTCGGATTTCCGGCGTACCTTGCCAAGCGCAATGACTTGATTGAGCGTGCCAAGGCGAATCCCGTCACGCCGGCCTCCCGCAGTATGGTTCTCGGATTTTTGATCGTGATCGCGGTGTTTGGCACGCTTGCAGGCATGGTACACACGGCAGCCGAATCGAGCTGATGGGTCAGAACTGCCGATTGCTTGCCGCACACGACAGGCGGCTGTGCGTGCACGCCGTGGAAGGGCTGTTCCGATGGCGCAGCCCTGTTCGTTGAGTTGAATCCAGACGCGGAGGAGGAACCAATGTTTTGCACTGGGTGTGGTACGCAGCTACCTGAAGGAACACGCTTTTGCACGCATTGCGGCGCAGCGACCGGTGCGGAGAAAGTTGAAATGGCATCGGCACCGAAGAATGAGACGCCGGCGCCACATCAACCTCCACCTCCATCGGCATCGGTACCGCCACCACCTCCTTCTCCTCCACCTGCGCCGTCACCGGCTGGTGCCGGCGCGCAAGCTGCGGGTAATGAGATCGTCGGCACCCTCAAGCAGGGCGTCTCGGCGCTCGCCGATGCCAAATCGCGCGACGAAGCGCTCAACAGCGTGAAACAGGGCATTTCGACACTGAAGGGTGCGAAGTCGGCTGACGACGTTGCCCGCACACTGAAAGCGAATCCGCCGTTGATGGCGGCGGGCGCCGGAGCCGTCGTTCTGCTGATTGTGGTGCTGTTCTTCCTGATGCATGGGCTGTCGGGCGGCCTGCCTTCCTGTGGCGATTCGGATGTCAAGGACACCCTCAAGAAGCTCCTCGATGAAAACGGCGCTGGAGGGGGCAAGTTCGGCGATGTCCATGAAGAGTCGTACAACTCGAAAACCGAAACGCGATCCTGCAAGGTAGTGATCTCTGTGGGGGGATCCGATGATGCGGCCACGATCCATTACACGGTGGAATGGGGGGACAAGAAGGCAGGAAAATTTGTCGTGGGCATCCAACCCGCAGATTGAGCGGCGACCGCGGCGGGCTAGCGAGCATCCGACCGGCGATCCGATTCGATCGGCTGCGGTATCGTCGGGTTTGAACTGTGTCGATGTGGTCTTGGGTCGTGAGCCTGCGTCGTGGCTCAGACGAGGAGTAGATGATGCCTGACCCATCGTGGTTCTACGCCGATCCCACCGGCACACAGCAGGGTCCGGTCGATGCCGCGTTTTTGCGCGACGCGATCCAGCGCGGGTCTCTTGGGCCGAACGTCAAGGTTTGGCGCGATGGGCTGGGAGGTTGGGTTCCCTTTCAGCAGGTCGCTGGGGAGTTTGGCATCGATCGCAACGACGCCGGGTGGGTTTCGAATCAGCATCCAGCAGGTGGAGCCTCGGCGAACGCGCCGGGTGCCCAAGCGGGGGGCAGCGCGAGTGCGGTGCGAGAGCTGCACTCCGGTTTGGGGGTGGCGGCATTCATCACCGCCTGCTTCGCTGCCGTGCTGA
Source organism: Pseudomonadota bacterium (assembly GCA_018241125.1). Classification (GTDB taxonomy): domain Bacteria; phylum Pseudomonadota; class Gammaproteobacteria; order Xanthomonadales; family Xanthomonadaceae; genus SZAS-103. The sequence goes on from JAFEEL010000035.1 coordinate 44,279, forward strand.
GCTTGGTGCTCATCGTCATCGCCGCGGTGATGGAGACGTCCACGCCCGGATGGAGTACCGGAAACACCCCCGGAGCAAACGCTGCGGGGTTGGCTGTGGTGGTGAACTGGGCCATGTGTGCGCTCGCCATCGGCTTGGCCATCGGCGGCTTTTTCCAGAAAAACCGCAAGGACGTCTTTGCGATCGCTGGCTTGGTCATTGCCGTGGTGACGGTCGTTGTCTGGATTGCCTCGGTGATCGCGGGCACAGCGGAATGAGCCCGCCGGCATGCACCAACAGAGGCCCTGCCAAACTGCTGCCACCGATCGCCTATGATGCGCGCAAGCACGGCATCGAGAGCGGTTGCCCATGCGACTGGCAGAACAACTCAGGGAGGCGGTTTTCGCTTTCGCGAAGCGCGGCATCGCCGTTGCGCTGATCGGTGGGCTGGCTCTGGCTGCCCATCACGTCGTGCGCGGTACACGCGACATTGATTTCCTCGGCGACGGCGACGATGGCGACCGCCTGCACGAGGTTCTGCTCGGGTTGGGCTACCGTTGCATCCATCGCAGCGCCGATGCGGCCAACTACTGTAGTGCTTCGTTATTCTTTGAACCAAGGCGTCGATTGGCACGGATGACTTTCTGCAGGATGTCGTTGGCCTTGGCGGTCCAGACGAAAGGTTTGGGATTGCCGTTGTGCAAGGCGATGTACTCCTCGATGGCCGCGATCAATTCGGGAACGCTGTGGAAGACGCCACGCTCGAGGCGGTCCGTGGTGATGCTGCGGAAGAAGCGCTCGACCATGTTGAGCCAGGAGGCCGAGGTTGGCGTGAAGTGCATCTGGAAGCGCGGATGCTTCTCCAGCCACGCCTGCACGTTGGGATGCTTGTGGGTGGCGTAGTTGTCGCAGATCAGGTGCAGATCCTTGTCTTTTGGCGTTTCGCGGTCGATCTTGCGCAGGAACTTCAACCACTCGATGTGACGGTGGCGTTGCTGGCATTGCGCAATGACCTGGCCATCGAGCACGTTGAGCGCGGCAAACAGCGTGGTGGTGCCATTGCGCTTGTAGTCGTGGGTCATCGTCGCAGCGCGACCCTTCTTCATCGGCAAGCCCGGCTGGGTGCGGTCCAGCGCCTGCACCTGGCTCTTCTCGTCGCAGCACAGCACGAGGGCGTGCTC
>JAFEEL010000036.1 GCA_018241125.1 Pseudomonadota bacterium
ACATCGCCTTGCACAACGGCAATCCCAAACCTTTCGTCTGGACCGCCAAGGCCAACGACATCCTGCAGAAAGTCATCCGTGCCAATCGACGCCTTGGTTCAAAGAATAACGAAGCACTACACTAGAAGCCGCTCCCACAAAAGCCGCTCCCCGCTCCCGGCTCCCGTCCTCCGTCCTCCGTCCTCCGTCCTCCGTCCTCCGTCCTCTGTCCTCTGTCCTCTGTCCTCTGTCCTCCGCCATGGCACACTTCCTGCTTCGATCCCAGCGCACCGGTGGCACCCACCGCCGCGCGCTGCGCCGGTAACAGGAACAGGGACGGTCGCAGCATCCACGGGCGGGACCGGGAGTCTCGGGGGAGGCTCCCGGTCCAGTTTTCGGAGGATTAGCGTCTCGTGCACGCGCCAGCATGGGCGGCGGGGAAAGCCGACGCCCGGCGGGTCTTTCAGGAACAGGGGGGATCCTTCTTACCTTGTGCCGGGCGTCGGGCAGGCGGTACGCATGCCGCGTGGTTCGGTTGCGTCGCAAAGCGACGCTGGGCGTCAGTCGGGCGCCGGTATCGACCCGGCTCGACCCGATTATCAGGGCCGTTCGTGATGGAAATCGTGACGCGGCTCACGAAACGATGGTTCGCGTGGTGGCGTGGGCGCGCGCTCCCAGCGCGGCTGCCGGGGCAGGTTGTGGATCATCGACGGCGGCACCTGTGCCTGCGCCGGGCGGGCTAACGGTGCGCGCAGCGTTTGTTCCCGGGTGGCGACCAGCGTGCCGTGGTTGGTCAACCCGTGATGGCGGTGGTGCCAGTAACCGGGCGGATACCACCTAGGCCCCCAACCGACGAAGCCCCACGGGCCCCAGCCGGGGCCCCAACCCCAGCCACTCCAGCCCCACGGCCCGAATCCTGGCCCATACCAACCCGGGCCCCACCCAGCCGATCCAAAACCGAAGCCGACGCTGAACGAGCCGTACATCGGCGCGGCGGGCGAGTCATCGTAGTAGTAGTCGCCGTTGCCGTCCTGCGCCGGCACGTAGTAGCCATCGGCGTACACCCCCGCGGGTGCGGCGGCGTAGCGGGTGTCGCTGGTGGTCGCGCAGCCAGCCAGCAAGGCGGTGCCGGCGATGGTGAGGATGAGACGTTGGCGGTTCATGGGCCTTCCCCCGTGTTGCCTGCCCAGTCTTGGCCGCGCGCGGTGAATCGCCGCTTAAGCCAAGCCTGAACGAGGTGTGGCCCTCATCTGAGCAAGCGCGCCAGCAAATCGTTGGCGTCTGGCGAAGCGAAGCGCCCGCGCAGGCGTTCGAGCGCGCCACGTGCCAGCCGATCGTGGCCACCGCCCCAGCGTCGCCAGCTCTCGAAGCCGGCGAGCAGGCGCGCGGCCACCTGCGGGTTGATCGAATCCAGCAGCGGCAGTTGTTCGCCGAGCAGGGCGTAACCGGCGCCATCGGCGCGGTGGAAGGCACTCGGGTTCATCCGCGAGAAACTGCCCAGGACGGCGCGCACGCGGTTGGGGTTGGTCGGCGTCCACCATTGCGAATCGACCAGCGCCCGCACGCGCTCGACGGCATCGGGGTGCGGTCGGGTGGCGACCACCGCCAGCCACTTGTCGGTGGACAGCGGATCGTCGGCATGGCGTTGCGCGAACGCCGCTTGCGCGCGCTCGGCGGCCGGCGCACCGGCGTGCACGAGGCAGCGCAGTGCCGCCAGTCGGTCGGTCATGCGCGTGGCCACGTCGAACTGCGCGGTGGCAAGGCGAGCGTCGGTGTCGATTTCGGACAACCACGCCAGACACGCGTTGCGCAGCCGGCGCGCCGCCATCGCCGTCCCCGACAGACCATCGGCGGCCAGCGGCGCCAACGCATGGTAACGCTCGCGCAACACGCTCGAATGCGCCCGTGCCAGATCGTGCAACAGCTCCTTGCGGGCTTTGAGCAGGCCGTCGATGTCGATGCATTCTTGCGCATCGGCGAGGGTGTCGAAATCCGGCAGCGCCATGCACTCGGCGACGAAGGCCGGGTCGGCGTGTGCATCCCCCAGCAGCCCGCCGATGGCCGCCGACAGCGCCGCCTTGGCCTCGGCATGGCCGGGAAACTTTCCGAGCAGCACCCCGGCGGCGAGTTGTTGCAGCATGTCCCAAGGCCCCAAGCCATCGGGCTCGATGCGCGCCAGCCGCGCCAGATCGGCCGGTACGTACGCATAATCCAGTTTGATGGGCGCGCTCAGGCCTTGGTTGAACGCCGGCAGCGGTCGCGCCGCCAAGCCATCGAAGGTCAGCGTGTGCGTGGCCGCAGACAGCTCGATCAGCCCGTCGTGGACACGCGCGTCGCTGCTGGCGGGCGGCGCGTCGATCGCACGGCCATCGGCGGCGTACAACGCATAACGCAGCGGGATCAGCAAGGGCGCAGCCTGTGGGTCGCGCTGGCGCTGGGCGATGCGCAGGGTGTAGCGGCCATCGGCGAACGCGTCGGCGATCTCCAGCGTCGGCGTGCCCACCTGCGCGTACCAGCGCGCGAACTGCGACAGGTCGCGGCCGCTGGCGTGTTCGTGGGCGGCGAGGAAATCCTCCAGCGTCGCCGCGCGCCCGTCGTTGTCGGCGAAATAGCGATCCATGCCGGCGCGAAACATGTGCTCGCCCAGCAATGTGTGCAGCATGCGCACGATCTCGGCGCCTTTTTCGTACACCGTGAGGGTGTAGAAGTTGTTGATCTCGCGGTAGCGCGAAGGCCGCACCGGGTGCGCCAGCGCACCGGCGTCTTCGGCGAACTGGCGCGCGCGCAGCAGGCGCACGTCCTCGATACGCTTGACCTGCCGGGACTGCAGATCCGAGACGAACTCCTGATCGCGAAACACCGTCAGGCCTTCCTTGAGCGCCAGTTGGAACCAGTCGCGCAAGGTGACGCGATTGCCCGACCAGTTGTGGAAATACTCGTGGCCGATCACCGACTCGATGCCCTGATAGTCGGCGTCGGTGGCGGTGTCCTCGTCGGCGAGGATGTAGCGGGCGTTGAAGATGTTCAGGCCCTTGTTCTCCATCGCGCCCATGGTGAAATCCTGGGCGGCCACGACGTTGAACACCGACAGGTCGTAGCAGCGACCGAAGCGTTGCTCGTCCCAGCGCAGCGCGCGTTCGACCGCGCTCAGCGCATAAGCGCAGCGGTGCACATCGTGCGGCGCGGCCCATACTTGCAGGGCCACCGCGCGCCCGTCGGCGGTCGTCACGTCCTTGCGCCGACATTCCAGCCGCCCTGCGACCAGCGCGAACAAATAGCACGGCGTGGGATGCGGGTTTTCCCATACCGCTTCATGGCGGCCCTCGGGCAAGTCGGATTGCGCAACCGGGTTGCCGTTGCCCAGCAGCACCGGATAGCGCGCCTTGTCAGCGCGCAGCACGATGCGCCACGTCGGCATCACGTCCGGGCGGTCGACAAACCAGGTGATGCGGCGGAAACCCTGCGCCTCGCATTGCGTGAGCAGCGACAGCCCGCTGCGATACAGGCCTTCCAGCCGGGTGTTGCGCGCCGGGTGGATGCGGCAGCGCGTTTCCAGCACACAGTCGCCGGCCGCGCCGTCGATGCGCAGATGGTGCGCATCCAGCCGATACCGCGAGGGCGCCAGCGGTTGCCCGTCGAGCGTGATCGCCAGCAGGTCCAGATCCTGCCCGTCGAGCACCAGCGGCGCGCCGGGTTGTTCGGGATCGGGATGCAGGTGCAGGCGCGCAGTCACCTGCGTGGCGTCGGCGTCGAGCTCGAACGTGAGCTCGGCGTGGGTCACCCGCCACGCCGGCGCACGGTAATCGGACAACAGCGTTTCGGTCTGGCCGGAAGGCCCGGAGTCGGTCATCGAAAGGATCCCGCAGGCGGTGCGATGCACCGCGTACACTAGCACGCGGTCATGAACGTCGATCCGAAATCCGTCGCAGTTCCCATGGCCACGGACGCCGCGCCCGGCTTGGCCGCCATCGGCGACGCCGCCGCCCGCATCGCGCCCTTCGCGCACGTCACCCCGGTGTTGCGCTCGGCCAGCCTCGACGAACGGGCTGGCTGCGAGGTCCACTTCAAGTGCGAAAACTTCCAGCGCGTGGGCGCGTTCAAGTTCCGCGGCGCGTGCAATGCAGTGTTCGCGCTGCCCGATGACATCGCCGCACGCGGCGTGGCCACCCACAGCTCGGGCAACCACGGCGCGGCGCTGGCACTGGCAGCCAGACTGCGCGGGATTCCGGCGCACGTGGTGGTGCCGACCAACGCGGCGAAGGTCAAGCACGATGCCATCGCCCGCCACGGCGCCAAGATCGTGGAATGCGCGCCGAGCATGGCCGCACGCGAGGCCGCAGTCGCACAGGTCATCGCGCACACCGGCGCGACCCTGGTGCATCCGTTCGCCGATCCGCTCGTGATCGCCGGGCAAGGCACGGTGGCGCTGGAGCTGTTGCGCCAATGCGCAGGACTCGATGCGTTGATCGCACCGATCGGCGGCGGCGGGTTGTTGTCCGGCTGCGCGATCACCGCGCGCGCGATCGCTCCCGCCATCGGCCTGTGGGGTGCGGAACCGGCGGCGGCCTGCGATGCCCACGATTCGCTGGCGCAGGGGCGGCTGATCGACGACCGCGTGCCGGACACGCTCTGCGACGGCCTGCGCGGGCACCTGGCGCCGATCACCTTCGCGATCCTGCGCACGCATCTGGATGGCATCGGGCTGGCGTCAGAGCAAGAAATCGTCGCGGCGATGCGCCTGCTCTGGGAGCGGTTGAAGATTATCGTCGAACCCTCCTCGGCGGTGACGCTGGCGGCGCTGCTGCGTGAACGCGAACGCTTCGCCGGCCAGCGCGTGGGGCTGGTGCTGACCGGCGGCAACGTCGATCTGGACACGCTGGCGTGGCAGCGATGAGACCCCGGCGTTTCTGGCACACTGGCTTGATCGCGCCGGCCTTGAGCACGCATGCCCGCAGGGGCTGGCCGCACCGTCACCCTCGGAGCCACGCATGAACGCCACCGCCGCCTCGGCCGCCAACGAAAAGGAAGTCTGGACCGGCTCGCCCTCGCAACTGCGCCATCTGGCGCTGTTTTCGTTGTGTGCGCTGGTGGCGTTGGCCCTGCTGATCGCCGCCATCGTGCTGCGCGCGCACGCGTGGTGGTGGCTCGCGATCTGCCTGATCCTCATTCCCGCCTTCGTGGCCGGCAAGCGCTATCTGCAAACCGCCTGCGAACACATCACCCTGACCGACCAACGGCTGATCTTGCGCACCGGCATCTTCAACCGCACCACCGACTACGTCGAGCTGTACCGGATCAAGGATTCGCACTTCACCCAGCCGTTCTTCGAGCGCCTGCTGGGCTTGGGCACGATCACCTTGCGCACCACCCAGGACAACGCCCCGCACATCGTGCTCGATGGCATGCGCGGCCCGGAGGCGCTGTGGAACCAGGTCCGCGATCTGGTCGAGGATCGCCGCACCGCCAAGGGCGTGCGCGAGATGGACGTGAACACCGAGGCGGGCGGCTGACGTCGGCCGACGTCCGGATGTCCGAACCGAGGCCGCACCGGTGGCATTCAACGAAGAAGAAACCCGCTTCCACCTGATCGACCCGGTGCTGCGCCGCAAGGGTTATGACGACCCGCAGCGCATCCGGCTCGAAACGCCCGCACCGGTAGAACCCACCGGGCCAAAGGGCCGCCGCCGCAAGGGCGCGGGCCGCACCGATTACCTGCTGTGCGTAAAGGTGGGCGACATGCCCAAGGCGTTGCCGGTCGCGGTGCTCGAAGCCAAGCGCTCCGACGCCGACCCGCTCAAGGGCATGGAACAGGCCAAGGGCTACGCCGACTGCACGCGCTTCGACGTGCAGTACGTGTTCGCCAGCAACGGCCATCTTTACGGCGACTACGACAAACCCAGCGGCATCCAGACCGGGCCGCATCCGCTGGAAGACTTCCCGCCGCACCCCGACCTGTGCGCCCGTTACGCGAAGGACAAAGGCATCGATCTGGCGTCGCCCGATGCCGCGCTCCTGTTCCAGGCCGACAGCCCGGCGTGGAGCCAGTCCCGCTACTACCAGGACGCCGCCATCCGCGCCGCCTTCGAGAAGATCATCCTCGAACGCCAAACGGGCCGCGCCCCGCGCGTGCTGCTGACGCTGGCCACCGGTGCAGGCAAAACCATCATCGCCACCAACCTGCTGTGGCGCATGGCGCAGGCGGGGCTGCTGCCCAAGCCCGCCTTGTTTTTGTGCGACCGCGACGAACTGCGCGAGCAGGCCTACACCAAGCTCAAGGCCGCGTTTGGCGGCAACGCCCGCATCGTGCAGACCGAGCGCGGCCAGAACGCTGCTGCCAATGCGCGCATCCACATTGCCACCTACCAGACCCTGGGCATCGACGACGGTGATGGCAAAAGCGGCGACGGCAGCTTCCTCACCGATCACTATGGCGAGGACGCCTTCAGCGTCATCATCATCGACGAGTGCCACCGCAGCGCCTGGGGCAAGTGGTCGCAGGTGCTCACGCGCAACCCCAACGCCATCCACATCGGCCTCACCGCCACACCGCGCAAACTGAAAGAGCCCAAGCGCGTCAAACAATCGGCGGAGGTCGAAAAAGCCATCGCCGAAGATGACGCCATCACCGCGCACAACGTCCAGTACTTCGGCGAGCCGGTGTACGAATACACGCTGGCGCAGGCGCAGGAAGACGGCTATCTGGCGGCGTGTGAAATCGTCAAACGCAAGGCCGACATCGATGCCCGCGTGTTCACCCGCGAAGACATCCTGAAAGCGGGCGTGAAGGACATCCAAACCGGCCAGCCGCTCACCGAGGAAGACCTGACCCAGGCCGAATACACCGGCAAGGATTTCGACGACGAACTGTTCATCGATCTGCGTACGCCCAGGATGTGCGAAGACCTGTTTCAACTGCTGTGCGCCAACGGCGGGCCGGAACAGAAAGTCATCATCTTCTGCACCCGCGACCTGCACGCCGACCGCGTGGCCATGCAGATGAACAACCTCTACGCCCGCTGGTGCAAGGCCAACGGCAAAGAGCGCAAGGACGACTACGCCTTCAAATGCACGGCGGCGGGTGGCGCGGACGAGATCGAGATCATGCGCGGTTCGGGCGAGCGCGCCTTCATCGCCTGCACCGTGGACTTGCTGGAAGCCGGCGTGGACATCGAACGCCTGAACGCCGTGGTGTTCTTCCGCTACCTGCAATCGGCGATCAAGTTCTACCAGATGGTCGGGCGCGGTACCCGCATCCACGAAGAAACGCAGAAGTACAAGTTCTGGCTCTACGACTACACCGGCGTCACCGACCTGTTCGGTGCGGAGTTCATCACCAACCCGCCGCGGCCCGGCGGCCGCGGAGGCGATGGCGAGGATGGCGAGGGCGGGGAGGATGAGGGCGAACCCGATGGCGTCACGCCCATCCCGGTGATGCGGTTGAGCGAAACGGAGCGCGTCCTCATCACGCCGCAGGGCCGCTTCATCCTCGTCAACCGCGATGGCCGCGCCACGCCGATCCCGGTGGATGAATACCGGCGCGAAGTCATCACCCGCGTGCTGGCCGAGGCGCACAACCTCGATGACTTTCGCACGCTGTGGGTTGTAGCGAAAAAGCGCCGCGCCCTGATCGACCACCTGCTGGGCTTTCATCTAAGCCCCGACGTGATCCGCGAGGTGGATCAAATGGCCGACTTCGACCTTTATGATTTCTTCGGCAAGCACGGCTACCACGCCCGCGCGCTGCGCCGGCCCGAGCGCGGCGCAGCGTATGTGAACGCCCATGCGGTGTGGTTTGCGGGCATGGACGCCAAGTCCGCCATCGTGCTGCGCGGCTTGGGCACGCAGTTCGCGCAGGGCGGCACCGAGGCGCTGGAAACGCCGTCGTTGTGGGCCGTGCCGGAGATCGCGCAGGCGGGTGGACTGGATGCGTTGCGGGTTTTGGGAAAACCTGTGGATGTGATGCAGGACGCGAAGATAAGGTTGTTTGGGGTATGAGGTTCGTCTCGCTGCGCGACATCGCGGATATTCAGCTTGGCAAGATGCTGTCGCCGAAGGCCAAGACCGGAACGGCAGCGTTCCCATACCTGCGAAATCAAAACGTTCAATGGGGCCAATTCGACCTTCGTGACATGGCCGCGATGGATTTCGACGAACGCGAGCGCGAAAAGTTCGCGCTGCGCCGGGGCGATCTGTTGCTCTGTGAAGGTGGCGAGCCCGGCCGGTGCGCCGTTTGGAACGAACAGATTCCTGGTTGCTACTACCAGAAGGCGTTGCATCGCCTTCGACCGCATGAAGGGATAGCGGATTCCGAGTTTCTTTCGCTCTGGATTCGGCTGCAAGCCAAGGCGGGTACTTTCGAAGACCAAAACGCCAAGACGACCATCGCGCATTTGCCGCTGGTTCGATTGGAGCAATTGCAGGTTCCAGCGTTGCCGATCATCGAACAACGCCGCATCGCCGCCCGCCTGAAAGCCCAACTGGCCGAGGTGGACACCGCGCGGCAGGCGGCGCAGACGCAGGTGCGCGATGCCGCCTTGCTGCGACAACGCCTGCTGCGACAAACCTTCGATGCCTTGGCCGATGGGCCACACAAGGTGCTGGGCGAATGGGCAAAAACGACCAGCGGCTCCACGCCGTCGCGCGGCGACAAGCGTTGCTGGTCGCCAGCCGAAATCCCGTGGGTGAAAACCGGCGAAGTGGCCTTTGCACCCATCACCGCGACCGAGGAATCCATCTCAAAGCAGGCGCTGGCGGAATGTTCGTTGACGCTGCTGCCGCCGCAAAGCGTGCTCATCGCCATGTACGGTCAAGGCAAGACGCGGGGTCAATCCGCCATCCTTCAAGTCGAAGCCACAACGAATCAAGCGTGCTTCGCCGTGCTGCCGAACGACACTTGGGATGCCGAATTTCTGCATCACTGGTTGATGGCTTCGTATGAGGATTTGCGCGCTTTGTCCGATGGGCGCGGCGGCAATCAGGCCAACTTGAACGGCGGGCTGTTGAACGCACTGGAAATCTCCGCGCCAGCCATCGACGAGCAGCGCCGCATCGTCGCCCGCCTGCAATCCCAACTCGCGCAAGCCGATGCCATCGCCCAGGCCGCCGCCGCGCAACTGGCGCAGATCGAACGCCTGCCGCAGCGGCTGCTGGCACAGGCGTTTGCCGAACAGGGCGATGTGCCATGACCCGGAAGAAGATCATCATCATCGCCGGCCCGAACGGGGCGGGGAAAACCACGTTTGCGCGTTCCTTCCTGCCCGCCGAGGCGAACCTGCCGCGCTTCATCAATGCCGACCTGATCGCCGCCGGGCTGGCCCCGTTTGCGCCAGAGGCTGCCGCCGTCAAGGCCGGCCGGCTGATGCTGCAGGAGATTGATGCGTGTGCGCGACGCGGCGAGAGCTTCGCCTTCGAAACCACGCTCGCTGGCCAGGGCTACCTGCGGCATATCGCACAATGGCGCGTGCAGGGGTACCGCGTCAGCCTGTACTTCCTGCGCCTGCCAGACGCTGAAACCGCGATTGCCCGCGTTGCGGAGCGCGTGCGCCAGGGCGGTCATGACGTTCCCGAAGCGGTGATCCGCCGGCGTTTCGCCTCCGGCTGGAACAATTTCCTGGACCACTACCAGGCTGCGGTAAACGACTGGGCTTTGTACGACAATACCGGGGACGAACCGGCGATGCTGGAATGGGGTGAAAATCGATGAAGCAGCAGGAACTCTCCAAGGCGACGAACCCGGACCTGTCGGCGTCGCTCATCGCCATGCGGCGCGCCGCGCAGACGGCACGCAGGATCGCGGTGCAAACCGATACCGCCATCGTGCTGGTGAAGCAAGGCAAGCCGGTCAGGATCACGGCACAGCGGTTGCGTGAGTCAGACACGGCGTTCGCCAAAATGCTGTCCGCAATGCCCGACGTCGGCACGGACGAAGACTTCGCGCGCAAGTCGCGCTGAGTCGCCTTGCCGATGCCGCGACAAAAGAAAGCCGTCACTGCGAAGACTTCGCGGGCCATCGCCTCCACGCAATCGCTGTCGGCCTTCGTGAAAAGCATCTGCGACGTGATGCGGCGTTCCAACTGCGCCAGCGCCCTGCAGTACGTGCCGGAGCTGACGTGGATCTTGTTCCTGCGCATCCTCGACGCGCAGGAAGCGCGCGACGCGGAAGCCGCCGAGGTGCTGGGCGCGGAGTTCTCGCCCGCGCTGCGCTCGCCGTATCGCTGGCAGGACTGGGCCGCGCCGAAAAGCTGGAAGCGGCAGGAACTGTTCGCCGCCGGTGACGGCAGGCTGTTCGACTTCATCAACAAGGAGTTGTTGCCACACCTGCACGCGCTGGACGTGGACCCGCGCAACAATCTGCCCAATCCGGCCGCCAGCCCCAAGCAGCGCATCATCGGCCGCATCATGACGGCGGTGGAACGGGTGCGCGTGGATGACGAGGCCAACCTGCGCGACATCCTCGATCGCGTGCACGAGATCAGCATCGAGCACATCGACGACCAACACTTCTTCACGCTGTCGCAGGTGTATGAAGACCTGCTGCTGAAGATGGGCGAGAAAAACTCCGACGGTGGCCAGTTTTTCACCCCGCGCGAGGTGATTCGCGCCATGGTGCATACCGTGAAGCCGACGCTGGGCCAGACCGTCTATGACCCCTGCTGCGGCACCGGCGGTTTCCTCGCTGTGGCCTACGAGCACATGGCGCGCACGCTGGGCCAGGCACCGGCATCCACCGCCATCGAGAAGCTCAAGCACGACAGCTTTTTCGGGCGCGAAAAGGAGAATCTGGTGTTCCCCATCGCGCTGGCCAATCTGGTGCTGCACGGCATCGACCAGCCCAACCTGTGGCACGGCAATTCGCTGACTCGCCGTGCCACCTACGACGCGCTGTTCCGGCAGGCACCCGCGCAGTTCGACGTGATCCTCACCAACCCGCCTTTCGGTGGCAAGGAAGGCAAGGACGCGCAGAAGAACTTTGCCTTCGAGACCAGCGCCACCCAGGTGCTGTTCGTGCAGGACATCCTGTCTGAGCTGGCGCCGGGCGGCACCTGCGCCATCGTGCTGGACGAAGGGCTGTTGTTTCGCACCAACGAAAGCGCATTCGTGGAAACCAAACGCAAGCTGCTGGACGAATGCGATCTGTGGGCCATCGTCAGCCTGCCCGGCGGCGTGTTTTCCACCGCTGGCGCGGGCGTCAAGACCAACCTGCTGTTCTTCACCAAGGGCAAGAAGACCGAGCGCATCTGGTACTACGATCTGTCGTGGGTGAAGGTGGGCAAGAAGACGCCGCTGACGCTGGCGCATTTCGGCTTCGGCACCGACGGCGAGGCGCTGGGCGATGAGGCCTTGCCCGCCGCGCTGGTGGCGGACTGGAAGGCCGATGAGGCGAATACCGGCCCGCCGTTCCCGAGTTATGCGCGCGCGTTGGCGACGCGTGGCGACAGCCGCTATTCGTGGACGCTGGATTTCGCCGCACGCCGCGCCAGCGCGCGCGAGGCGATGCAGCCCTTGCAAGACAAGGCGGCAAGCATCAAGGCCGCTGCGGTCGATCTGAAGGAAGACCTCAAGCGCCTGAAAAAGGACAAGGCGGACGAACAACAGATCGAAGCCTTGGACGCGGACATCCGCGCCAAGGAAAAGGCTGCGCGCGATCTGGAAGCCGGCGCCGCTGCCATCGATGCGGCGGTGTTCGACTTGAAAGCGGTCAACCCGAACGCCGTGGCCATGGTGGATGAGCGCTCACCGGGTGAAATCATCGACAGCATCGACGCGCAGAGCCAGATCGTGGAGCAGGCGCTGGGGCGCTTGCGCGGCTTGCTGGCAGCGTCGGAGTCGGCAGTGGCTGACGGCGACTGATTCAACCGCTGCGCCGCCGGATCGGGATCGCCGATAGCGGCACGCTGGCCAGTTCTTCGCCGCCGCCGCGCAGCGGCTGCCCCGGCGGCGGGGCGAACGCTTGCGCGTAGATCACTTCCCAAGTGCTGGGCAGCACGCCGTCGCGGCGCAGCGCCTCGTAGGCATCCGCCACGCGGGCCATGCGCGTCTTGCCCATCAGGCCGCGGCGGCGGTCGGCGCGGGCGTTGTGGGCGCCCAGCGTTTGCAACTCGCGCATCAGCGTGCGCGCATCCGGGTAGGTCAGGGAGAACTGCTCGGCGTACAGCACCGGGTCGCGGAAGCCGGCGTCCTGCAGGGCATCGCCCACGCGCTGGATGTGCGCGAAGGGCGTGACCGGATCGCCGGCGCCGGCCTGCGTGAAGGCATCGCGCAGCTCGCGCAAGGTGCCCGGGCCGAAGGTGGAAAACAGCAGCAGGCCATCGGGCCGCAACACGCGGCGAAACCCACGCAGCGTGCGCGGCAGGTCATCGACCCATTGCAGGCACAGGTTGGAGAACAGCGCATCCACGCTGCCATCGGCCAGCGGCAATGCGTTGACGTCGGCGCACAGCGCGTGCAGGCGCTGCGGCCCGAGCTTCCACCACGGCGCGCGGGCGATCTGGCGCAGCATCGGCAGGGCGAAATCCAGCGCCAGCACCTGCGCCTTGGGCCAGCGCGCGTGCATCGCCTGCGCGGCGCGCCCCGGGCCCGCGCCCAGATCGAGCACCCGCGTCGGGATGCGCTCGCCGAGGCGATCGAGCTGTTCGAGCAGGCGGGCTTCGACCTCGCGTTGCAGCGCCGCGGCGGACTCGTAGCCGGCGGCGGCGCGGGCGAAGGCGCGGCGCACGCGGGCTGCGTCGAGGGTGGGATCGGGGCGGGTCATGGCGATGGATCGAAAACGGCATCGTTGCCCCTCACCCCAACCCCTCTCCCGCTGGGAGAGGGGCTGAAAGCGGCATCGCATCGCTGCGTAGGGCCGACACTCCCCAAATCGAGAAAAGCCGCAATCGCCCCCGCCAACGCATCGGCGTGGGTGAGAAACGGCGCGTGCCCGGAATCGAGCTGGACATGGCGCGATCCCGGCGCGAGCGCGGCGGCGGCGGCGACCGCGCGCGGATCGACCAGCCGATCGCGACGCGCGCCGATCCACAGGCTTCGCACGCGCAAGCCCGGCAGCAGATCGCGTAGGTCGGTGTTTTCCAGCAGATGCAGACCGTCGGCGAGCGCGGACGGGGCCGGGTCGCCGTGCGCGAAGGCTTGCGCCCGCAGCGCGCGCAAGCTGTCCTTGGCGTGCGCGCAGCCGAGCGTCTCCAAAGCGAGGAAGCGCTCGACGGTGGCATGCACGTCGGTTTGCAGGCCGGTTTCGAAGTTGCGGAACACTTCCACGTCCATGCCCTGCGGCCAGTCGGTGGCGCGCACGAAACGCGGGGTCGAACACAGCATCGCCAGTGCCGTCACGTGTTCAGGGCGGGTTTCAGCAGCGTGCAGGGCGAACAGCCCGCCCAGCGACCAGCCCAGCCACGGCGCCGGCGGGGTCGCAGCGGCGATCGCGGCCACGCACGATTCCAGATCCAGCAGCGAGGCGTCGTCGCGACTGCGTCCGTGCCCGGGCAGATCGACCAAATACAAGGTGCGACGGGTGGACAGGCGATCGAGCAGCGCGCCGAACAGGCCGCAGTGCATCGCCCAGCCGTGGATCATCACCAGCGGCGGGCCGTCGCCGCGTACTTCGATATGCATCAGTGCGCCGCCTCGTCACCGCCCGCTGCGTCGCGTCGCGTTTCCATCTGCGCGGCCAGCGGTTCTAGCGCCGCCAGCAGCGCATCCACGTCCGCTTCGGAGTGCGCCGCGCTCAGGGTGATGCGCAACCGCGCGCCGCCCGGCGGCACGCTGGGGGGGCGGATCGCACCGACCAGGAAGCCGCGTTCCTGCAAGTCGTGCGCCGCTTGCATCGCCAGCGCATTGTCGCCCAGTGGTAGCGGCTGGATGGGGGTGTGGGAATCGAGCAGGCGCAGGCCGCGCGCGTGCGCGCCGGCGCGGAAGCGGGCGATCAGCGCGTGCAGCTTGTCGCGTCGCCACGCTTCTTCCCGCGACAGCTTGAGCGCGGTCAGCGCCGCCACCGCCAGCGCCGGCGGCGCGGCGGTGGTGAAGATGTACGTGCGCGCGGTTTGCGCGATGTGCTCGATCAGCCAGTCCGGCCCGACCAGCACCGCCCCGCAGGTGCCCAGCGCCTTGCCGAGGGTGACCAGCAGCAGCGGCGCTTGCTCGGACGTCAAGCCGGCGGCGGCGGCGCTGCCGCGCCCGTCTGGGCCGATCACCCCGGCCGCGTGCGCTTCGTCGACGTACAACACTCCGCGTTGCTGCGCCGCCAGCGTGGCCAGTTCCGGCAGCGGCGCGACGTCGCCGTCCATGCTGAACACACCGTCGGTGGCGATCAGCAACGCGCCGTCCGGATGCGCCTGCGCCTGCCGGAGCGCGGCCGCCGCGTCGGCGTGCGGGTAACGCACGATCTTCGCCTGCGCCAGGCGCGCACCGTCGATCAGGCTGGCGTGGTCGAGCTTGTCTTGCAAGCACACGTCGCCAGGTTGCAGCAGCGCTTGCACCACCGCCAGATTGGCCAGATACCCGGAGCCGAACAACAGCGCGCGAGGGTACCCCAACCAGTCGGCCACCGCGTGTTCGAGCGCCGAATGTTCACCGTGGTGGCCGCACACCGCGTGCGAGGCGCCGGCACCGACCCCGCAGTTCTTCGCCGCGACCTGCATCGCCGCCACCACCGCCGGGTGATGGGCCAGCCCGAGATAATCGTTGCCGGCGAAGTTGCGCAGACGCTGACCATCGCAGCGCACGAACGCCTCGTGGCACTGGCTGATGTGCCGACGCCGGCGCACGAGGTCGCCGGCGACCCGCTGCTCGTCGGCCTCCAGCAGGCGCTGACGCAGATCGATGCGGGTGCCGTCGGTGGGCATCGGAGTATCGCCGTGAACTCGCCGCGATGGCGAGGCTCGGCCCGATGCTGCGCCCGATCGTCGCCGCGAAAGTGCGACCGGTTTTGCGCTTTGCATGGGTTCGTCGGCGTGGACCGGCCGTTCGTCCGCGCGTACCGGCGCTGTTGAGCCGGCGTTCACGTCACGCCACGACCGGCGCTGCGTGCATCGGCAGAGGTTCGGCGCGCGCCGCACTGGCACAGGCGCAGTGGCCGCCGCAGCCGCCGCCTTCCGAATCGTTGCCGAGGGAGCCTGCGGTGTCGTTGGGTACCACCATCGCCTGCAGCCCCAGCCGCGCGAACAGGCGCTGGTCGTGGGCGACATCGGGGTTGCCGGTGGTCAGCAGCTTCTCGCCGTAAAAGATCGAATTGGCGCCGGCGAGGAAGCACAGCGCCTGCAGCTCGTCGCTCATCGTCTCGCGGCCGGCCGACAGGCGCACCATCGAGCGCGGCATCAGGATGCGCGCGACCGCGATCGTGCGCACGAACTCGAACGGGTCGAGCTCGGCGGTCTCCGCCAGCGGCGTGCCGGCGACCCGCACGAGGCGGTTGATCGGCACCGAGTCCGGGTGCGCCGGCAGGCTGGCCAGCGCGTGCAGCAGGCCGGCGCGCTCGTCGCGCGACTCGCCCATGCCGACGATGCCGCCGCAGCAGGTTTTCAGGCCGGCATCGCGGACGTGGCCGAGGGTGTCCAGACGATCCTGAAACTGCCGGGTGTGGATAATTTGCCCGTAATGCTCCGGCGCGGTGTCGAGGTTGTGGTTGTAGTAATCCAGCCCGGCGGCCTTGAGCGTGCCGGCCTGCTCGCCGGTCAACATCCCCAGCGTGGCGCAGGTTTCCAGCCCCAGCGCCTTCACCCCGGCGACGATGTCGGCGATCTTTTCGATGTCGCGATCCTTGGGCGAGCGCCACGCCGCGCCCATGCAAAACCGCGAAGCGCCGGCGTCGCGGGCGGCCTGCGCGCGGGCGATCACGTCGGCGGCATCCATCAGTTTTTGCGCGCCCACCCCGGTGTCGTAACGCGCCGCCTGCGGGCAGTACGCGCAATCCTCGGGGCAGCCGCCGGTCTTGATCGACAACAGGGTCGAGACCTGCACTTGGCTGGGATCGAAGTGTTCGCGGTGCACGCCGGCAGCGCGGAACAGCAGATCGGTGAACGGCAGGTCGAACAGGGCGCGCACCTGCGCGCGGGTCGGCGCGGTATGGGTCGGGTCGGATCCTTCGGCTTCGCTCAGGACAGGCCCTTCGGCTTCGCTCAGGACAGGCATGGGAGGCTCGCAAGCAGGCGGTAGGAATGCGAAAGTCTGGGAATGCCAGCGGCCCCTGTCAACTTGAACGAGCCCTTGCCGGTTGACGGCTGGCTGGCCCGCGCCGGCCGGGTGCTGTTGCCGCCGCGCTGTCTGGTGTGTGCTGACCCGGGTGCCGATGGCCACGACCTGTGCGCGGCGTGCATGACGCAACTGCCGTGGAACCACGCCAGTTGCCGGCGTTGCGGGGTGCCGATGCCTGTCCTGAGCGAAGCCGAAGGACCCGTCCCGAGCCCAGCCGGAGCGCCGGAAACGACGGTCTGCGGGCGCTGCTTGCGCAAACCGCCGCCGCTCGAACGCGTGCTGGCCGCGTTCGACTACCGCTTTCCAGTCGATCGCTTGGTGCCGCGCTTCAAGTTCCACCACGATCTTGCCGCCGGACGCGAACTGGCCGCGGCGCTGTGCACGTTCGTCGCGCCGGCGCTGGCGGTGGACGGCGAGCGCCCGCAGGCACTCATCCCGGTGCCGCTGCACACCGCGCGCCTGCGCGAGCGCGGCTACAACCAGGCGCTGGAACTGGCGCGACCGCTGGCGCGGGCGTTTTCGATCCCGCTGCTACGCGATGCCCTGCGGCGTATCCGCGCGACCGCAGCGCAGTCCGATCTGGGCGCGCTGGCACGGCGACGCAATCCGCGCGGCGCGTTCGCGGTCGCCGGCAAGCCGCTGCCCGCGCATGTGGCCCTGATCGACGACGTGATGACGACCGGGGCGACGGTGCACGAATGCGCGCGGGTGTTGCACCGCGCCGGGGTGGCGCGGGTGGATGCGTGGGTGGTGGCGCGGGTGCCGATGCGGTGATCGGCGCGCGCGTCATTTCGCGGTCGAGTCGTCCAGCGGCTCGACCGGGTGCCCGTCCACGGTCTGTTGCCAGTCGTCCGGCGGGGTCTGGGCGATGCCGAAGAGGGTCATCTCGTACAATATCGCCGCGGTCTGGCTGTCGTTGGCCTGGATCAGGTTCAGGTAGTTCTGCAGGCCCACCGCGTCGTCGCCCAGTTTGGTTTCGATCTGCTGCATCTGCTCGGCCTGCCACGTCACCGTGCGGATGCGCGGGATGTCTGCCTTCGTGCCTTCGCGCGACGCGCGCAACACCGCCACGCCGGCCAAGCGCCCGGGCAGGGTTTGTGCGCGATCCATGAGCAGCCGGCCGACCCGGCCGCAGTCGGCGAAGCGGTGCGTGCCGGCCTTGGGATGGGCGGACTTGCTGCACGCGGCGACCAGCGCGGTGGTGTCGGGGATGGCGCTGGTGCGGGCCTCGTCGAGGGCGAGATTGAGCGTGTACAGGGTCGCCGCGTCCGGGTCTTGCGGCGCGCCACTGGGCCGGTGGCGGGCGAACAAGTCCCGCCACGCGCCGATGGCCTCGCCGAGGTGCTCGTTGTAGCGGCCGCTGGCGGCCAGCCGCGCCAGACCGGCATCCACGCCGCGCCCGCCGCCAGCCTTCCAGTCGCCGGCGATCACCGGCAGCCACGACACGCCGTTGCCCGGATCGAGCCGCGCCAGCGCCTGCCGATCGCCGCAGGGCCCGTGCCGGCGGCAAGGCGCGTCGACCGAGGTGTCGGCCCACAGCGCCTGCACGAGGCGGTCGGCTGGCGCGGCACTGGCGGCGCGGCGCAAGATCGCCAGCCGTTCACGCAAGTTGGCGCCGGTGGCCGGGTGGGTCTCCAGCAATTGCGCACCCAGCGCCCAATCGCGCGGAGTTTGGCTGTGTTGCAGCGCGCGCGCGAGTTGATGACGGTAGTCGTTCGGCCCCGGCGGGCCTTCGGCGGCGGCGGCAGCGACCGTTGCGGTCGCGACGAATGCCCACGTCAGCGCGGTGGCGCTGGCGGCGAGCCATTGGGACGGTGCGTGCATGGGCATACCCCTGAGGTGGATTCCGCGGATGCTGCGTTTGATCGTGGTATCCCCATCGCAAAACAGGTGTGACCCAGATCACAAATCAACGCATGACCACGCCCAGCACGATCCCGGCGAACACGCTCGCCCCGACCCAGTTGTTGTGCAAGAACGCGCGAAAACAGCCGTCGCGGTCGCGCCGGCGCGCCATCGCGAACTCCAGCGCGATCAAGCCGGCGGCCACCGCCAGCGCACCGTAGTAGACCAGTGCCAGCTTGCCCTGCACGCCGACCAGGATCAGGCTGGCGATGAACACCGCGTACAGCACGCCCTGCGCGAGCAAATCGGCATCGCCGAACAAGATCGCGGTGGACTTGGCGCCCATGCGCAGATCGTCGTCGCGATCGACCATCGCGTACCAGGTGTCGTAAGCGGTGGACCACACCACGTTGGCCAGAAACAGCAGCCAGCCCAGCATCGGCACGGCTCCTTGTGTGGCCGCGAACGCCATCGGGATGCCCCAGCCGAAGGCCAGCCCCAGATACACCTGCGGCAGGTAGGTGTAGCGTTTGAGGTACGGGTAACTGGCGGCCAGCAACACGCCGACCACGCTCAGCTCCACCGTCAGGCGGTTGGTTTGCAGCACCAGCCCGAACGCGATGAGCATCAACCCCGCGAACATGACCAACGCGGCGCGACCGGGCAGTTCGCCGGTGGCCAGCGGGCGGTCTTGCGTGCGCTGCACGTTGGCATCCAGCCAGCGGTCGGCGTAGTCGTTGATCGCGCAGCCGGCCGAGCGGGTCAGCCACACCCCGGCGGTGAAAATCACCCATAGCTTGAGGGTGGGAAAGCCATCGGCGGCCAGCCACAACGCCCACCACGTCGGCCACAGCAGCAGCAAGGTGCCGATCGGGCGGTGCCCGCGGATCAGCCGCCAATACGCACGCAGGCCCGCACCCTCCCGGACTGGCGGCGTCGCGTCGGCGGATGCAGATGCAGGATCGGCGCGGCGTTCGCTCATCGGCGCAGACTAGCAAACTCGCCCATGGCCTCAGCGCGATCGGTGCCTGCCGCGTCCGCTCAGCGCGGACCGGCGCAGCAGGCGTTCGCCGCGCATGACATGCACGATGTAGACCGTGCCACCGTCGTGGCGGTAAAACACCCGGCACGGCGGTTCGGCGATCTGCCGGTAGCGCGAGCGCCCCAACTCGGCCGGCCAACTGCCGCTGTCCGGGTGCGCCGCCAGTTGCCCGACATGCGCGAACACGCGCTGCACGAGCGCGGCGGCGGCGGTCGGATTTTCCAGGGCGATGAAGTCGGCGATGGCTTCCAGATCGGCCAGCGCCGGTTCCGACCAGATCAGGCGAGCCATCGCGCCAGGCGTTTTTTCGCCTGCGCGTGGGTCGCCACGCGCCCTTCGGCGACGGCCTGCTCGCCGCGCGCGATGCCTTCCAGCACCGCCATGCGCGCCTGCGTCAGCTCCCAGGTTTCCACATCCACGAGGAAGGCGCTGGGCAACCCGTGCTGGGTGATCAGGATCGGCACGCGATCGCGCTCCAGATCGGCCAGCAGGTCGGTGGCCTGACGCTTGAGGGTGGTGACCCGTTCGCTGCGCATGCAAGTGATACTAAAGTGCCACTGGCGACGCTGCAAGACCGGCGCGCTACGGCCGATTCATTCCAGCAGCGCCGCCCAGCGTGCGCCGCCGTCGATGCGGGTCAGCACGATCTTTACGCAGGCCAGCAGCGGCACCGCCAGCAGCAGGCCGGCGATGCCCCACAGCCAGCCGAATGCCAGCAGCGCCAGGATCAGCAGCAGCGGCGAGATCGCCATGCGCTTGCCGAGCACGACCGGGGTGATGAGCTGGCCTTCGAGCAAGTGCAGGCCGAGGTAGATCGCCGCCGGCGCCAGTGCCGCCGGCAAGTCTTCGTAACTGGTGAAACCCATCAGCAGCATCACGGCGATGCCGAGCATCGGCCCGACGTAGGGCGCGAAGTTGAGCAGCGCCATCAGCGTGCCCCACAGCAGGGCCTGCGGGGGCGGCACACCCAAACCGAACGTCAGGATTGCTGCCAGCGCTCCGCCGACCGCGACATTGATCAAGGTGATGGTGGCCACATAACGCGACACCTCGCGCTCGATCGCGCGGGCGATCTCCGCGCCGAGCCGGCGGCGGCGCGGATCGGGCAGCAGCGCCACCGCTTTGGCCTGCAAACGCTGGCCATAGACCATGAAAAAATACGTCAGCAAGATCACCGCCAGCACCGACGCGGCCGCGCGCGGGGTGGCCAGCAAGGTGTCGATGGGGTCGCTGGTGTCGGTGCGGATCACCCGCGACGGGCGGGCATTGCCGCTGGTAGCCGCCTGCGCGATCGACTGTGCGGCCGAGCTGGCCTCGCGCACCGGGCGCAACCACGTGCGCAGGCGCGGTTCGAGCTGGCGCAGCTGCGCTGGCGCCTGATGCAGCCACTGCGTCGCCGGCGCGGCCAGTTGATCGACCAGCATCGCGGCCCCTGCCAGACCCGCGCCCAGCAGCAATGCCGCGCCGACGAAGCGTGGGATGAACAGCCTGCGCATGCCGCGCAGGATCGGGTTGCCGACCAGCGCAAAAAACAGCGCCAGCAGTAACGGGATCAATACGTCGGAAGCGGCCCAGGCAGCGAACACGCCTGCCAGCGTGGCCAGCACGAGCTGCGCGCGGGTCGAGCGCGGCCGCGGTGGCGAACCGGTCGTCGACGACGATGGCGCGGACGGGCTGGCCGCGTGCGCAGGCTCGCTCACGACGATGCGGTCACGATTGGCTGCCTGCCGACGCGTCCCGATCAACGCCTTCCTCGGCCGCCGCCAGCGCCGCGCCGGCGGCGAACTCGGCGCGCACATTGCTCGACAGCACATCCATGAACAGCGACGTGAGTCGGCCGCCGACCAACGAACCGGCATCCGTGCTACCACCGGGCAGCGGCAAGCCGGCGATGAAGCCGGCGACCACGCCGCCCACCAGCACGCGCTGTGGCGTGGCCACGCGCGTGGTTTCGTCCTTCAGGCCGCGCCACGCCGTGCCGATGGCCTGGCGCTGCGCCGCGCAGTGCGCCTGGGCGCGCTGTACGGCCTCGATGCGCGTACGCAGGGTCATGGCGTGCCGTCCGGTTTGCGCGAGGTCGCGGTGTGCTCACCGCCGAACCACGCCGCGGCTTGCTGCCGCGACGCCGCCAGATCGGCCAGACGCAGCGCCGCTTGCGCCCGCCAGATCGCCAACGCGCCCACTGCGACACTCACGGCCATCGGGATGACGATGGCCCAACCCCAGTCGAGACCGACGCGATGCAGGGCCCACACCGCCAGCCCCGCCAACAGCGCCCACGCGGTGGCCAGCACCACGGCCGCCGCCACCAGCAGAATCAAACCCTGCACCAATGCGCTGCCGGCCAGCGCCAAGTCGGCCGCCAGCAAGGCGCGCAGGGCGGCGAACTGGCCGCTCCACGCGCCGGCCAGCGTGCGCGCGGCGCGGTAGATCGCGCGCGCCGACTCGTCCAGCGGCGGTACGTCCGACGCTGGGGATTGGCTCGACGGCGGCGGTTGGGGCTCGGGCTCGCCCACGCCATCAGGCCCTATGTCGCGTAGCGACCCCATCGTCCCTCTCTCGCGCAGCGGGAGAGGGGGGAACCGCCGGCGGAGCCGGTGGTGGGGTGAGGGTCTTCACTAGTTGCGCCGGGTCAGGCGCGCGATCAGGTAGCCGGCGGCGAAGGCCGCGCCGAACGAGGTCCACGGGCGGCTGCGGATCAAGTCCTCGGCCTGCGCGAACAAGTCCTTGCTCTGGTCGAGCAGCTTCTCCAGCTTGTCGTCCATCTCCGCCTTGGCCTCGCGCGCGGCCTCCTTGCCCGAGCCATAGGCATCGGCGACGCCGACGGTGAAGTGGTCGCGCGCCTGGCCCATGCTGCTGGAAACATCCGCGCGCGCCTGACTGACGCCGCTGGACAGGTGCTCTTTGGCCTCGCTGACGCCGCTGGCAAAGTGCTCCTTGGCTTGGCCCAAGCCGCTGGCCAGATGGCTCTTGGCCTGACCGACGCCGCCGGCGAGGTGATCCTTGGCCTGGCCGAGGTGGTCGGCGGCGTTGCGCAGGTGCGAGGCGGGGCGGGGAGCCGGTGCGGGCGGGTTGTTGGCGGATTCTTCGGCGGTGGTCATGGGTGACTCCTGCGGGGAACGGGACGAGTGCAAGCCGAGGATACGCTACATCGCAGCGGCGTCGGCGGCGCCGCGCACGTTCATTGCAGCGACAGCGTGCCGACCATCTGCCCGCGTACCAGGGTCAGTTGCAGACGGGTCGGTTTGCCGGCGAGCGCGGCCTGCAGCGCCGCCAGATCGCGCACGTCGGCGCCGTTGACCTGCGCGATCAGGTCGCCGGCTTGCAGGCTGTTGGCATAGGCGCGACTGCCCGGCGCGACCTGCGAGACGATCACGCCGTTCAGCCCTTTCTGCTTGAGCGCATCGGGAAGGTCGTCGAGGGTCGCACCCTGCAGGCGCGCATCCACGCGCCCGCCGGCGAGCTTGTCGGCCTGTACCTTGAGCGAGGCGGTGAGGGTGAGCGCACGCCCATCGCGCAGCACGTTGATCACCACCGGCTTGCCGACCGGTGCCAAGCCCTCGGCGTTGCGCAGCGCACGTGAATCGACCACCGGGTCACCATTCACCGCGGTGACCACGTCGCCGACCTGCACGCCGGCCGCCTGCGCCGCCGAGCCCGGGTACACGCGGCTGACCAGCGCGCCGCGACTGCTGGCAAGCCGCAGCCCGCGCACGATGCGGTCGTTCAGATCCTGCGCTTCCACGCCCAGCGAGCCGCGCACCACCTTGCCATTGGCCAGCAGCTGGTGCATCACGTCCTGCGCCAGATCGGACGGGATGGCAAAACCGATGCCCACCGAACTGCCGGTCGGGCTGTAGATGGCGCGATTGATGCCGACCAGTTCGCCGCGCAGGTTGACCAAGGCGCCACCGGAGTTGCCCGGGTTGATCGAGGCATCGGTCTGGATCAGGTTCTGGTAGCCCAGCCCCTGCAGGCCGCTGCGCCCGAGCGCGGAAACAATCCCCGAGGTCACCGTCTGCCCGAGGCCGAACGGGTTGCCCACCGCTACCACGAAATCACCGACCTGCAACTGGTTGGAATCGGCGATCTTCAGCGCGCTCAAGCCATCGGCGTGGATGCGCACCAGCGCGATGTCGGTGCCCGGGTCGGCGCCGACCATCTGCCCTTCCACGGTGCGCCCGTCGGCCAGCGTGACGGTGATGCCGTCGGCGGCCTCCACCACATGATTGTTGGTCAGGATCAGCCCGCGCTGGGCGTCGACCACCACCCCCGAGCCCAGCGCCTGCTCGACGCGCTCCTGGGGCATGTCGGGGATGCCGAAGAACTGCCGGAAGAACGGATCGGACGCCAGCGGGTTGCTCACCCGCACCACGTGCTTGCTCTGGATGCTCACCACCGCAGGGGTGACGGTGCGCAGCATCGGCGCCAGCGAGGGCAGGGCCTGCCCGGCGATTTCCGGCGGCAGCGCGGCGCGCGCCGGCGAGGCGACCATCTCCAGCGGCAGCGCGGCGGCGCGGCGATCGGCCCGGGCGCTCAAATCCGGGGCGGTGAAATGGACGGCGGCCAGCCCGCCGAGGGTGGCGGCCAGCAACAGGGCGGCAAACGAGGCGATCGGGCGCATGCGACTTGGACGTGCGGGAACCGGCTGGAGTTCCCAAGTATGCGCGCCGGGCTTGAATATCAACTGAGCCGCCAGCTCACGGCTGCCGGGTCAGCTCCACCCCGTCCACGGTCATCTTCCACTGCGTACCGTCCTGATGCGGTGGGGCCGATACCTTGAAAGTGGTCGACAACGGCCCGACCCCGGCCGAAAAATCGTTGCCGCTGAAACCCTGGATGGGGGCGTCGACCGAAGTGGTGCTGTTGCCTTCCATGCGCTTGTAGGCCAACCGCCCTTCCTGGGTGATGCGCAGAACCATGTTCTGCCCTTGCCACTGGCCGACGTAGGCCGCACGCTCGGGCGGCAGGGGCTTGGCGCAGGCGGCCAGGGCCAGCACCAGCAGGGCGATGATTCCGGTGTTGAGCTTGTGCATGGTGCGATCCTCGTCAGGCGGCATGCCGGTGGCGCCGCGTCAGCACAGGGTACAACGGCAGACCGGCTGGCCAGCGGCCTGCGCGCTGACCATTTGGCCCGCCGGTCCGCGCATGGGATAATGCAAAGTCTTTCCCACCGCGACATCATTTCCGGAGTCCACAATCATGGCCGATGAAGCCACCAACGGCGCCGCCGGCGCCGACGCCGCTGCACAAGGCGCACAGTTCCTGGTGCACAAGCTGTACCTGAAGAACGTTTCCTACGAGGCCCCCGGGGTGCCGGCAGCATTCCAGGAGCAGGCGATGCCGCAGTTGAGCGTGAACCTCAACCAGAAGGTCGGTCGGTTCGAGGCCGATGCCTACGAAGTGTCGCTGACCATCACCGTGACGTGCACGATCAACGAAAAGACCGCGTATCTGGCCGAAGTCGAGCAGGCCGGGATTTTCGGCCTGGCCGGTTTCGACGAGGCCAACCTCGACATGATGCTCGGCACCCATTGTCCGAACATCCTGTTCCCGTACGCGCGCCAAGCCCTCGGCGACCTGATCGCGCACGGTGGCTTCCCGCCGTTCCTGCTGCAGCCGATCAACTTCGAAGGCGTCTACGCCGATCAACTGCGTCGGCGCATGGAACAAGCGCAGCAGCCGGCGATCGGCAACGCCTGACGCGGCTGCCGCTTCGATGACCAGCGCATCGCCACGGCTGGCCGTCGTCGGCGCGGGCTCGTGGGGCACCGCGCTGGCCGCGCTGGCCGCGCGCAACGGCGTGCCCACGGTGCTGTGGGGCCGCGACGGCGCGCAGGTCGCGGCGATCGATCGCGAGCACCGCAACACCCGCTACTTGCCGGATCTGCAACTGCCGGCGTCGCTGCGCGCCACGGCGGATCTGCGCGTGGCGCTGGCCGATGCGCAACTGGTGCTGGTGGTCGTGCCCAGCCACGCCTTCACGCAAACCTTGCGCGCGATCGCGCCACTGCTCCCGGCCGGCGCGGGCGTGGCGTGGGCGACCAAGGGCTTCGAGCCGGGCAGCGGGCGCTTCTTGCATGAAGTGGCCGCCGAATCGTTCGGTGCCGGAGTGCCCTTGGCCGTGGTCACCGGCCCATCGTTCGCACGCGAAGTGGCGCAGGGCTTGCCGACCGCCGTCACCGTGCACTCGGATGACGCAGCGTTCGCGCAGCAAGTGGCCACCGTGCTGCACGGCCCGACGTTTCGCGCCTATACCGGCAACGACATTCGTGGCGCCGAACTGGGCGGGGCGATGAAGAACGTGCTGGCCGTGGCCACCGGCGTGGCCGACGGCATGAATCTGGGGCTGAACGCGCGCGCCGGCCTGATCACCCGCGGCTTGAACGAAATGCTGCGCTTGAACGCCGCACTCGGTGGTCGTGCGGAAACGCTGATGGGTCTGGCCGGGCTGGGCGACCTGGTGCTGACCTGCACCGGTGAGTTGTCGCGCAACCGGCGCCTCGGGCTGGCGCTCGGGCGTGGCAAGGGCATCGCCGAAGCCGTGGCGCAGATCGGGCAGGCGGTCGAGTCGATCGACACCGCCGACGAGGTCATGCGTCTGGCCGACCGCTTGCGCATCGAGTTGCCGATTGCTTCGCGCGTGCAGCGCGTGCTGCACGGCGATCTGACCCCGGCCGAATGCCTGCGCCAGCTGCTGGCGCGGCAGCAGAAGCCCGAATACTGAGTTCGCCGCTTACGGCCCCGACCACGACTGCGCGGTCGCGCCCACCACCGTGCCGATTTTCGCGCCCGGCGCGACCTGCAAGTCCACCTCGCGGTCGAACTGCAAGGTGCCCTCCACGCTCGCCCCGGTTTCGATGCGGATGCGCGGTTTGCGCGTGTCGGAGATGATCGCCCCGCGCGGCTTGACGACGTGGATGCCGCCGCGCACCGTCGAACCCGTGCCGATGGTGACATCGCCGGCGGCGGTGGTGATGCCGCCATCGACTTGCGCGTGATCGAGGGAAATCGTCCCGGCCACGTTGGTCACCCGCCCGCCGACGCGGCTGCCGGGCGCCAGTTCGATGCCGCCGTTGACCGAAGTGGCGTTGCCGGCGATCAGCGCGCCAGCGGCCAGGCGGATGCCGCCATTGACCGTGGTCGCCGCTGCGGCCTGTGCCTTTTCATCCAGCTCGATGCCGCCATTGACCGTCACCGCCTCACCGGTGCTGGCGTCCTTGCCGATCCGGATGCTGCCGTTGACCGTGTGCGCGCGACCGGCGTGCGCGCCCGCCTCGACGGTGATCTCGCCGTTGACGGTGTCGGCATCGTGGGTCGGTGAACCCGGCGCGATGGTGACCGGGCCGTTGATCTTGCCGAGCCCGCTGATGTTGCAGGCGGTGAGCGCCAGCGAAAAAGCGGCGATGGCGGCCAATGGAAGACGGGTACGCATGGCATGGCCTGCTGTTGGCGTGGCTGCGCAACGCGGGGCGCTGGCGGCGCTTGGATACAATGTACGTTCCTTGCATCCTGCGCCGTCTGCGAGCCTTGCCGTGAGTGCCGAAAGTCACCGACCCAAACCCGTGCTGCTGTTGATCCTCGATGGCTGGGGCCATCGCCAGCAAGTCGATGCGCCCGACGACGCCATCGCGCAGGCGCGCGTGCCGAACTGGCGGCGCCTGCTGGCGCAGTATCCGCACACGCTGGTGCACACCGAAGGCTTGTTCGTCGGCCTGCCCGACGGGCAGATGGGCAACTCCGAAGTCGGGCACATGAACATCGGCGCCGGCCGCATCGTGTATCAGGATCTGACCCGCATCGATGCGGCGATCGAAAACGGCGAGTTCTTTTCCAACCCCGAGCTGTGCGCGGCCTGCGACGCGACCATGACCAATGGCGGCACCTTGCACGTGTTCGGATTGCTTTCCGAAGGTGGCGTGCACAGCCATCAGGCGCACATCTTCGCGATGCTGGAACTGGCCAAGCGCCGCGGCGTGCCCAAGGTGGCCGTGCACGCATTCCTCGATGGCCGCGATACCCCGCCGCGTTCGGCGCAGCCGAGCGTGCAGGCGCTGGAGGCGGCTTGCGCGAAGGCCGGCAATGCGCGCATCGCCAGCGTGAGCGGTCGCTACTACGCGATGGATCGCGATCAACGCTGGGAGCGTGTCGAGAAAGCCTACCTCGCAATCGCAGAAGCCCGCGCCCAGTTCACCGCGCCCGACGCGCCCAGCGCGCTGGCCGATGCCTACGCGCGCGGGGAGAACGACGAGTTCGTCAAGCCCACGGTGATCGCCGGCAGCGCGCCGATGCGCGACGGCGATGGCGTGGTATTCATGAACTTCCGTGCCGACCGCGCGCGCGAGATCAGCGCCTGTTTCGTGCGCGAGGATTTTTCCGGGTTCCCGCGACCGCGGCCGATCCATCTGTCGCGCTTCGTGTGCCTGACCGAATACGACGCCAGCTTGTCCGCACCCGTCGCGTACCCACCCGCCGACCTGCGCGATACCTTCGGCGAGGTGCTGGCCGCGCACGGGCTGAGGCAACTGCGCATCGCCGAAACCGAGAAATACGCGCACGTCACCTTCTTCTTCAACGGCGGCGTGGAAGCCCCGGTCGCGGGCGAGCAGCGCATCCTGATTGCCTCGCCCAAGGTCGCCACTTACGATCTGCAACCGCAGATGAGCTTGCCCGAGTTGACCGAAAAACTCTGTGCGGCGATCAACTCGCGACATTTCGATGCCATCGTGTGCAATATCGCCAACCCGGACATGGTCGGCCACACCGGCATCCTGCCCGCCGCCATTCAAGCGGCCGAAGCGGTGGACGTGGCACTGGGAAAAATCCGCGCCGCGCTGGAGCAAGTCGGCGGCGAGATGATCGTCACCGCCGACCACGGCAATCTGGAAATGATGCGCGATCCGGTCACCGGCCAACCACACACCGCGCACACCGTCGGCCCGGTGCCTTGCGTTTACTTCGGGCGCAAGGCGGTCCTGCGCGACGGCGGCGCACTGCGCGACCTGGCGCCGACGCTGCTGCAACTGCTTGGCCTGCCGCAGCCGGCGGCGATGACCGGCGCGTCGCTGGTGCGGTTTTCGTGAAAGCACGCGCAGCGGGCGTGCTGCTGACGCTCGCGCTGGCCGTGAGCGGCGTCAGCGCCGCGCCGCCCAGGCACGCCAGCAGCGCGAGCCCGTCCAGCGAAGCGGAACACGCGGCGCAGCTGAAATATGAAGCCGAGCGCGCCAAGGACGCGCAGGAAAAGCGCGAAGCCGCAGCCGGCAAGACCCAGGCCGAAGGCCAGTTGCACGACCTGCACGCCCAGCTGGACGCGCTGGCCGCGCAACAGCAGCAGGCCGCCGACGCACGCAGCGATGCCAGCAAATCGTTGCGCCGTGCCGACGGCGAACTCGGGCAATCGGTGCGCGCCCTGCGCGATACCGATGCGGCCATCGCCGCGCAAAAGTCCCGGCTTGCCGATCTGCAATCGCAGCAGGGCGCGTTGGCGGGCAAGCTGAGCAAGCAACGCGCCGAACTGGCCGCGTTGGTGCGTTCGGCCTACGCGCTGGGTGGTGACGAACAACTCAAGCTGTTGCTGGCGCAAGACCGCGTGGTGGATCTGGCGCGCGCACTGCAATACCACCGCTATCTGGAAGCCGACCGCGTGCGCCGCATCCGCGCCTTGAGCGGGCAATTGCAGGCGTTGGCCGATCTGTCCAGACAAGTCGATGCGCAAGCCGCGCAGCTGGCGACCACCCGCCAGCAGCAAGCCGCGCAATTGGCCGCCGTGCAGGCGCAACGCACGCAGCGCCGGCAACTGGTGGCCACGCTGGATGCCGGCTACCGCGACCGCGCCGCGAAGATGCAGGCACTGGGGCGCGACGCCGACGCCTTGAACGGTCTGGTCAAGCAACTGGCGGTGGTGATGGCGCGACAGCCGCCGTTGCCACCGCCACCGCCACCGCCACCACCGATCAAGTCACCCCCGCCCAAGCCACACGCGACGCAAGTGGCCAGCGTCAAGCCGTCGCATCCGTTGCCGACGGTGGAGCCGTCGGCAGACCGTCCGCTGCCGGTCGTGGCGCCCTTCACCGGCGAGCCCGGGCAGTTCCTGTGGCCGATCGGCGGGCGCGTGCTGCAAGGCTTCGGCGAGGGCAATACCGGCTTGTTGATCGCCGGCCATGCCGGGCAGGACGTGCGCGCGGTGGCCGATGGCCGGGTGGCGTTCGCCAACTGGCTCAAGGGCTACGGCCTGCTGGTGATCGTCGACCACGGGCATGGCGTGATGAGCCTGTACGCCAACAACGACGCCCTGCTCAAGAACGCCGGCGATGTCGTGCGCGCCGGCGAGCCGCTGGCCACCGTCGGCAGCTCCGGCGGACAAGGCCGCGATGCGCTGTATTTCGAGGTACGCCTGAACGGCAAGGCGGTCGATCCGCGCGGCTGGCTGCGGGCGCGGTGAACTTGGCGCCAAGGTGTGGCCCAAGACGTGGAACGCCACCGGCATCCCAGCCTTCCCCCTCGAGCGGGGAGATTGAAAGCGGTGGAATAATGCGATGATGGCGGGATGAACCCATCGATCCAGACGATGCTGCGCGCCGCCGGATTGGCGGCGTTGTTGATCGCTCCGCTGGCGCAGGCCGCGCTGGCGCAGGACGCGACGCCCGCACCGCCCGCGCCCGCCCAAGCGGCACCGACCGACGGCGCGCCGGCCGATCCGCCGGCCACGCCGGCCGAGATCGAGCAGGCGACCAAGGCAGCGAAGAAGGCCGGCAAGGCCGACCGCGACGGCAACGTGCCGCTGGAGGAGATCCAGCGGTATGTCGCGGTGTACCGCGCGGTCAAGCAGGCCTATGTCGATCCGATCAGCGACAAGCGCCTGATGCAGGCCTCGGTGCGCGGCTTGCTGACCAACCTCGATCCACACAGTGCCTACCTCGACAAGCAACAAGCGCAACAACTGGATGAAGACTCCAGCGGCGCCTACGAGGGTATCGGTATCGAGGTGATGCAACTGCCCGATCGCAGTTTGCGGGTGATCTCGCCCATCGACGGTTCGCCGGCGCAGCGGGCCGGTCTGCGCGCCGGCGACGTCATCACCACGATCGACGACAAGCCGATCGATGCCGACAACGCCGACGGCGCCAGCAACGGCCTGCGCGGACCGCCGGGAACCACCGTCAAACTCGGCGTGCAGCGCGACGGCATGACCGGCACGATGACGATTTTCGTCAAGCGCGGCACGGTGAAAATCCGCAGCGTGACCGCGCGCCTGCTCGAACCGGGCTACGGCTACGTGCGCATCAGCGAGTTCCAGATCGATACCGCGGCGGCCACCAGTGCGGCGGTGGCCGACCTGGACAAGGCCAACCACGCACCGCTGCGCGGTATCGTCCTCGACCTGCGCTCCAACCCCGGCGGCCTGCTCAATGCCGCAGTGGAAACCGCCGACGATTTCCTCGACAGCGGCACCATCGTCTCCACCCGCGGGCGGCTGAGCTATTCCAACGCCACCTTCACCGCCAGCCCCGGCGACGTGCTCAACGGCGCGCCGATGGTGGTGCTGGTCGATGGCGGCACCGCCAGCGCCTCGGAGGTGCTCACCGGCGCCCTGCAGGACAACCACCGCGCCGAAGTGGTGGGCAGCCGCACCTTCGGCAAGGGTTCGGTGCAGACGGTGATCCCGCTGGACAACGGCGATTCGATCAAGCTCACCACCGCGCGCTATTACACGCCCAGCGGGCGCTCCATCCAGGCCACCGGCATCGTCCCGGACATCGTGCTGCATCCCAACGCCAGCCAGCGGCTGACCGAAGACGATGCCAACCGCGAGCGCGACCTGCCCGGGCATCTGTCCGCCGGCGCCGGGCAGACCGGCGACGAGGGCGGCGCGGCGGTGGTGTTCACCGACGGCTACGCGATTTCCGAAGGGCTCAAGGCACTGAAAAAGCTGCCCGGAGCGCCGCTGGCGAACGCGGCCACGGATACCAGCGTGCATTGAAGGTCGGCGCGGGCGGCCGACTCACCCGCACAGCAGCACGCAGCGCACTCGCGCGTACACCCACGCCGAGAACTTCTCGGCGCCAGCGGTGGGCACGATGAAGGCGTCTTCGCCATACAGCGTGTAGTGCGAGAACAGTTCGCCGGCGCGCATGCCGGGCCGATGCAGTTCGGCCAACGAGCGATCGACGATGGCTTGCGCGGCGGCAATTGCCGCGTCCCAGGTCGCAAACACGCCGTGCGTGCGCGCCGCGTCGGCATCCTGGCGCTCGGCGTTGTCGGTGATGAAGACGGTAAACATCGCGGCGTGGATCTACCGCCCCTTCGACGGTATTGGAAACGGCGTCACCGCCGCCTCGCCACTGGCGGCGTCGCGAATGCGCGCCACGCCCCGGCGTTCGACTTCCTCGATGCGCAGGATCGATTGCATCGGCAGATGCAAGCGTTTGGTCGCGCCAAACTCGTCGCGCAGGCGCTCCTCGGTCGGATCGACCACCACGCCGGCACCGACCTCGAACTCCACTTCGGAGATTTCGGTGAAACCCCACAGCTCGCTGCTGGCGACCTTGCGCGCATACAGCTCGTAGATGCGCCCGGCGCTGAGGAAGCTGATCTTGTAGAGCTTGCGATTGGACATGGCCAAAAGTGTAAGTGAAACCTGCGCCGGCAGCGACGTGCGTGGCATGTGGGTATTGCCTGAAATTGATCCGTTCGTCGTGAGGAGCTGTCGAGGTGCGCGTAGCGCGACCGAGAGGGCGTCTCGAAATTCCCGTTCGTGGTGAGGAGCCGTCGAGGCGCGCGCAGCGCGACCGAGAGGGCGTCTCGAAATCCCCGTTCGTGGTGAGGAGCCATCGAGGCGCGCGTAGCGCGACCGAGAGGGCGTCTCGAACCATGGTTCGATCGCGGCCTCGACCCGGATGAAACCCGGGTCTCGATCCGCGCCTCACCACGAACGGCAGCATTGATCGCGGCCTCGACCCGGATGCAACCCGGGTCTCGATCCACGCCTCACCACGACGGCAGTATTGATCACGGCCTCGACCCGGATGCAACCCGGGTCTCGATCCGCGCCTCACCACGAACGGCAGTATTGATCGCGGCCTCGACCCGGATGCAACCCGGGCCTCGATCCGCGCCTCACCACGAACGGGTATGTTTTTGACTTACGCTACCAAGCAGCGCAATCAGGGATTGGACAGCAGCAGGCGGCGGCCGTTCACGTCGAGTTCCGCGCCGTCGCGGCGGATGTGCACCAGCACCACGCCGTCGGCCAGCCGCGCGCCTTCGCCCACGCGCTGGCCGTCGACGATCATGAAGCGTCGCGCCGGATCGGCCGACCACGAGTGCAAGGTGATCTTCAGCGCCGGCAGCGCCGCGCGTTCGGATGCGGACAGGACCGCGATCGGTGGCAATGCGGGCTCGTCGCTGGCAATGGCAGCGGGCGGCGGGCGCGGCGTCAATCGCGGCACCGGCGGCGCGTCGGCGATGGCGGGCAGGGCCGCGGCTTGGCGGGTGGCCGCTTGCAGGGCGGCGGCGGTCGGATTGCGTGCAGGTTCAGCGCGTGGTTCGACACGGCCCGACTCGAACTGCGTTCTCGATCGGGCCGGCTCACCACGAACGGAATCTTCGACACGGCCCGACTCGAACTGCGTTCTCGATCGGGCCGGCTCGCCACGAACGGAATCTTCGACACGGCCCGACTCGAACTGCGTTCTCGATCGGGCCGGCTCGCCACGAACCGAAGCAGATGCGCTGGCGACGCTTGCCGGCTCAGCATGCACCGATGACGGTTCGCTCGC
Organism: Pseudomonadota bacterium; assembly: GCA_018241125.1. Classification (GTDB taxonomy): domain Bacteria; phylum Pseudomonadota; class Gammaproteobacteria; order Xanthomonadales; family Xanthomonadaceae; genus SZAS-103. The sequence continues at coordinate 32,830 of JAFEEL010000036.1, forward strand.
ATCGGCTGCCGCTGCATCATGGTTCGTGGCTGCGGCCGTCGTTGCGGTCGAAGCACGGTCGCCTTGCGCGTGATCGTTGCCGTTGGTTGGTGATGCGGCGCGGGATTGCATGCCGGCTGCGGGCGTGGCGGCGGGCGCCGCGGGCGCTGGCAGGTACACCACCTGCGGCGCGGGCGTGCGCGTCGTCCACCACGCCACCACTGCCAGCGCGGCCAGCACGATCAATGCCAACCCGACCCACAGGGCGCCGTGGCGCCGCGTCGATGCGCCGGGCACGCTGGTTGCCGGCATTGGCGCGAGCACGTCCGGTGCCTGTCCGAGCCGGCGTTCGGCTTCCGATTTGCGCAGCGCTTCCAGGATCAGGGACATGGCCGGCAGGCTACTCCGACAGCGTGCGCAAGTGCGGGCCGGCGCGCTCGGATGCCAGCAACGCCAGCCACGTCTGCGCGCCGACCACACCGTCGTCGTGCAAGCCGAAATCGCGCTGACGCGCACGTACCGCGTCGATCAACGCTGCGTCGTAGGGGCTGCCGCTGGCGCCGGCGATGTGCAGGTGTGTGCGCAACCAGTCCACGCCCGTGCCGCGGTCGCCGCGATGGATCGGCAACTGCAGGCCATCCGGGCCGCGGCCGATCATCGCAAACCCATCAGTCGCCGCTTCCAGTGCGGCGCGGCGCACGACCAGCGGCTTTCCATCCAGTTGCAGCTCGGCGCGGGTAGCGCCCAGCCCGAGCAGCACCGCCCACGCCGAGTGCGGGCCGGCACGCACGCGCAACAGCAAGGGGCGATCGAACTGCGCGAGCAGGCTCAGCGATTGCTTGCCACTGGCGCAAAACCATCCGGACGATTGCGCAATCGGGCAACTGGCCGACCGCGCGCCGGCATCCATCGGCAACGACCACCGGCGCAGCAGTTCGCGCCACGCCGGCGCGGAGTCACCGCTGCTGGCGGCGATGGCGTGCGCGAAGGCATTGCCATCGACTACCGACGCGGGCGTATCAGCCAGACCTGGCGACGTGCCCGATCGGGCGGTGGTCGGCGCGGCGGGAGTGCGTGTCGCCGACGGCGACGGCTCGTTCGCGAGCGGTGCCGACGCGGTGCTCTGCGGATGCGTGCTTTGCGGATGGGTGCTCGCAGCGGGGTGCGCAGCGGACTGGCGCGGTGCGCTTTCCCAACCGCGCACGATCAGGCCGATACCGATCGCCAGCGCCGCCACCGCGGCGATGGCCAGCGCCAACTGCGCGCGAGCCCGCGAGCGCCGCGGGATCGACGCGCGCGGCGCCAGCACTTCGCGCGCGGCCGCGTCCAGCAAGTCGGCGTCGATGCCATGGTGGCTGCGTGCATAGCCGGCCAGCAAAGCGCGATCGGCGATGGTGTTGAGCAGGCGTGGGATGCCGCCGGCGTGGCGATGCAGCGCCTTCACCGCGGCCGGAGCGAACGGGAAGGTGGCGCCGCCGGCAACCGCCCAGCGATGCCGCAGGTACGCTTCGGATTCGCGTTCGTCCAGCGGTTGCAGGTGATAGCGGGCGGTGATGCGTTGCGCGAGCTGGCGCAGTTCCGGGCGCGCCAGCTTGTCGCGCAGTTCGGGCTGGCCCAGCAGAATGATCTGCAACAGTTTTTGCGTGGCGGTTTCCAGGTTGGTCAACAGCCGCACTTGTTCGAGCGCCTGTGCCGACAGGTTCTGCGCCTCGTCCACGATCAGCACCACCCGCAGTCCGGCCGCGTGCGCGGCCAGCAGATGGGCATTGAGCGCATCCACCAGCGCCTTGAGGCTGCCGCGACGGCCGTCGAGGTCGAGGTGCAGTTCCTCGCAGATCGTCTCCAGCAGTTCCACTGGCGACAGCAACGGATTGAGCACCAGCGCGGCGCGCGCGTTGTCCGGCAGTTGTTCCAGCAGCAGCCGGCTGAGGGTGGTCTTGCCGGTGCCCACTTCGCCGGTGAGCTGCACGAATCCGCCGCCGCCGCCCTGCCCGATCCCGAACAACAGGTGCGCGAGCGCGTCGCGATGGCGCTCGGAAAGGAACACGAAGCGCGGATCGGGCGTGATCGAAAACGGACTCTCGCGCAGGCCGAAAAAATCCAGATACATGGGCGGACGCAGGCCGGCGGGTGGCGGATGGCGGATGCGCAGTGTGACACTGGGCGTATGCCCAAGGGGAAAAAGCCATCGATTCAGACGACGTTCACGGTTTGCACGCCCACCCCTTCCTGTTAGAGTTTAGTTAAGGCATACTGCGCACGACGTAGATGTACGGTGCGGTATGTTGCGCGAATCAGGGTAGCGATCGCGTGATGCTCCGGCCGCTGCGCCGCCCTCGCGGGCAGGCCCTCGTGGCTCCACAACTCACCTCATAGAGAGTCCAGACATGCGCAAATCCAACATGACGGTTTCCACGCTGGCTATCGCCGTCGTGGCCGCGCTGGCCTGCAGCCAGGCCATGGCCAGCGGCTTCCAGATCCGCGAGGACAGCATTCAGGCGACCAGCCGCGCTGCCGCAGGTGCCGGCTCCGACTGGGGCGACGCGGCGGTAGTTGCCAACAACCCGGCCGCGATGAGCTTGTTCGACAAGACCACGGTGCAGACCGACCTGACCGTGATCGACCTGAAGGGCACCTTCGCCGGCGGCGGCAACGACTTCCTGGGCCACCCGCTGACTGGCGGCAACGGCGGTGATGCCGGCGACACCGCCCCGGTGCCGGCTTTCCATGCCATCTTGCCGTTCGGCAACGGGTTCACCCTTGGCGCTTCGCTGACCGCGCCGTTCGGCCTGAAGACGCAGTACGAGCCGGGTTGGGTGGGTCGCTATCAGGCGTTGAAGTCGGACGTGAAGACGGTCGATTTCACCCTGGCCGGCGCTTACAAGTTCAGTGACATGTTCTCGGTCGGCGTGGGCCTGATCTACCAGCGCTTCGACGCCGAACTGACCAGTACCATCGATGGTGGCGCGATCCTCGCGGCCAAAGGCATGTTCCCGGTGTTCCAGCCGCAGTCTTCGGACTTCTTCGGCCGGATCAAGGGCAACGACAGCAGCTGGGGCTGGGACGTGGGTCTGCTGTTCCGTCCGACCGCCAACACCAACATCGGCCTGAACTACCGTTCGAAGATCAACCACAACATCAACGGTACCGCCTACTTCGGCCCCTCGGCCGCGCAGGGCTTCCTGTCTGCCGCCGGAGCCTTCACCAACGGGACTTCCGCGGTCACCCGCGTGGCCACGCCGAGCGTGCTCAACCTGAGCATTTCGCAGAAGGTCAGCGACACCTTCACGATTTCCGGCAGCATCGAGCGCACCAACTGGAACTCGCTGAAGAACCTGGTGGTGGCGTTTGGCGATGCCACCCCGAACTCGGTGGAAACCTTCGACTGGAAGGCTTCGACCATGTTCGCGATCGGCTTCGACTGGCAGTTCGACCCGCACTGGACGCTGCGCGCCGGCTACAGCCACGACCAGACGCCGACCAACAACACTTGGCGCGACCCGCGTCTGCCCGACAACAACCGCAACCTGTACGCCATCGGTCTGGGCTGGCAGCCCAACGACAACGTGAGCTGGAACATCGGCTTCAGCCACGTCGCCATCAACACCCCGACGGTGAACGACATGTCGGCGACCGGCTCGACCCTGCTCGGCAAGTACAGCGCCAACGCCAACTTGTTCGGCGTGTCGGCGGCGTTCCACTTCTGATTGCAGCCGCTGCAAGCAACGCGAGAAACCCCGCCCAGGCGGGGTTTCTTTTTTGGGTTGCCCGAATGCGACCGACGTGGGCGTGGTCGACGCCGCGCAATTGCGCCATGATCGTCCCTGCGCGGCGGTTGCGCCGGTCATCGGGGGCAGGTCACATGCAATTGCACAGCCACAGTTTTGTCGATGGGCAGCCCTTGAAGCCGGCGCTGGCGATGGGCGCACTGGAGGGCCTCGGCGGCAACCGCAATCCGCAGCTGGCTTGGAACGACGTTCCGGCGGGCACGCAATCGTTCGCGCTGCTGTGCATCGACCCGGACGTGCCGACGGTCGCTGAGATGGTCGGCAAGCCGGGCGTGGAAATCCCGATCGAGCAGCCGCGCTGCGAGTTCGCGCACTGGGTGATGGCCGATATCCCGGCCGATGTGCGCGGTTTCGCCGAAGGCGCGTGGAGCGATGGGGTGACGGCCGGTGGCAAGCGCGATCCGCACGGACCGCACGCGGCGCGTCACGGGCTGAACGACTACACGGCGTGGTTTGCCGGTGATGCGACGATGGGCGGCGACTGGCGCGGCTACGACGGCCCGTATCCGCCGGGGAATGATTTGCGCCTGCACCATTATTTTTTCCGCCTGTACGCGCTGGACGTGGCGCATCTGGACTTGCCCGCGCGCTTCACCGCCGCCGATCTGCGCACGGCGATGGTGGGGCATGTGTTGGCGGAAGCGGCGATCTGCGGGACGTACAGCCTGCATCCGCGCCAGCATGCGTGAGAGCGACGCAGTCAGCGATGGGAGCGGCTTCTGTGGGAGCGGCTTGACCAGCCTTCGGCTGTTGAAAAGCCAGCCGCGATCAGGATTCAATCGGGCCTGGAAGGCCCTCCCACAAAAGCTTGGGTGCGGTAGCGGTGGCTTCTGTGGGAGCGGCTTGACCAGCCTTCGGCTGTTGAAAAGCCAGCCGCGATCAGGATTCAATCGGGCCTGGAAGGCCCTCCCACAAAAGCCTGAGTGCGGTAGCGGTGGCTTCTGTGGGAGCGGCTTGCAGCCGCGATCTAGACTCAATCGGACCGGGACGGCCCCCCCACAAAAGCTTGGGCGCTTCCGAGTTCGGGTCTGGAAATCCCTCCCGCACGCGCCGGAAGGCGTTCGGTCTGGGCGGCCATGAACACGACGTGGCTGCTGCTGGGGCTGGTGTTCAGCTCGGTGGGTTTTGGCTACTTACTGTACGGCAAGAAGCAGGCGCGGCCGCTGCCGATGCTGTGCGGCATCGGCTTGATGGTTTATCCGTACTTCATCGACAACGTCTGGGTGATGCTCGCCCTTGGTGTCGGGCTGATGGCGGTGCCGTACTTCCTGCGGCGCTGAGGGTGGTACTGCCGATCGCCGGCAGATGCGACAATCCGCGCCATTCCCTCGCCCCCACTTGCCAAGAATCCGCATGGACCTGTTGCAGATCCTCATCCTCGCCATCGTCCAGGGGGCCGCCGAGTTGTTGCCGGTCTCCAGCTCGGCCCACGTCATCGTCGCCGAAAAACTGATGGGTCTGGACCCGACCTCGCCGCAGGCCACATTCCTGCTGATCATGCTGCACACCGGCACGATGTTCGCGGTGATCGTCTACTTCTGGAAGGCGTGGCGCGAAACCTATTTTTCCTCGTTCAAGGCATTCTGGACGCAGGCGCAGGCGATCGTGCTGGCCACCGCCGCCACCGGCATCGTGGGGCTGGCGTTGCAGGCGCTGATCAAGCGCGTGTTCTGGCATGACGCGCCGGAGTTCGAGATCGAACACCTGTTCGGCAATGCGCGGCTGATGGCCGGGGCGCTGGCTGCGGCGGGGGTGCTGATCCTGGTCTCCTCGCGGGTTCGCGAGGGGACGACCGACGGCCTGTCGCCGCGCAGCGCGCTGTGGATCGGCGCGGTGCAGGGGTTGTGCCTGCCGTTCCGCGGGTTTTCGCGTTCGGGCGCGACGATTTCCACCGGCATGATGTTGGGGCTGACGCGCCGGCGCGCCGAGGAGTTCAGCTTCGTGCTGGCGGTGGTGCTCACGCCGGTGGTGATCGCCAAGGAGGGCTGGCGCTTGTACAAGGCGCACACGCTGGCCAGCGTGGTGAAGACCGAAGGGCTGCTGCACCTGTTCACGCCCAGCCTGCTGGGCATGGTGTTCAGTTTCCTCGCTGGCCTGCTGGCGCTGCGCTGGCTGTCGCACTGGCTGGAACACGGCCGCTGGTACTTCTTCGGCGGCTACTGCCTGCTGGCGGCCGGGGTGGTGCTGTGGGTGGGTTGATGGGGTGATCGTCAATTGCACCAATGCGGTGCTTTCTGCTCGCGACATCGCATCATAACGGTGCGATTTTGCACGACGCTTCTCCAAAATAGAGCGAAAAAACAATAACATAAGCCAGGTCATCGATATGGCACGGCACTTGCTGGAGGGAAGTATCCCCAACCCCAGGAGTGCGCCAGGATGTCGTTCGAGACCGTACAGAAGCTGATCAAGGACCACGCCATCGAGTGGGTGGACCTGCGCTTTGCCGACATGCGCGGCGTGCAGCACCATGTCACTTTCCCGGTCAGCATCGTGGATGCGGCGTTGTTCGAGGACGGCCGCATGTTCGACGGCTCCTCGATCTCCGGCTGGCGCGGCATCAACGAGTCCGACATGGTGCTGCTGCCGGACGCCGAGTCGGCGGTGGTCGACCCGTTCGTGGCCGACCCGACCTTGATCCTGGTGTGCGACGTGCTCGACCCGGTGACCATGCAGGCCTACTCGCGCTGCCCGCGCTCGCTGGCCAAGCGCGCCGAGGCCTACGTCAAGGCCAGCGGCGTGGCCGAGCAGGCGTTCTTCGGCCCCGAGCCCGAGTTCTTCATCTTCGACTCGGTGCGCTGGGCCAACGACATGGGCCACACCTTCTACGAGATCGAATCCGACGAGGCGCACTGGAACTCGAAGAAGGAATACGAGGGCGGCAACAGCGGCTATCGCCCGGGCCTGAAGGGCGGTTATTTCCCGGTCGCCCCGACCGATTCCCTGCACGACTTGCGCGCCGAGATGTGCAAGGCGCTCACCGCTGCCGGCATCGAGGTCGAGGTGCACCACCACGAAGTCGCCAACGCCGGCCAGTGCGAGATCGGCACCAAGTTCAACTCGCTGGTGAAAAAGGCCGACGAGTTGCTGACCATGAAGTACATCATCAAGAACGTCGCCTTCCGCAACGGCAAGACCGCGACTTTCATGCCCAAGCCCATCGTTGGCGACAACGGCAGCGGCATGCACGTGCACCAGTCGCTGGCCAAGGGCGGCGTGAACCTGTTCACTGGCGACGGCTACGGTGGCCTGTCGCAGGTGGCGTTGTGGTACATCGGCGGCATCTTCAAGCACGCCCGCGCGATCAACGCCTTCGCCAACTCGACGACCAACTCCTACAAGCGTTTGGTGCCGGGCTTCGAGGCGCCGGTGATGCTGGCCTACTCGGCGCGCAATCGTTCGGCGAGCTGCCGCATCCCGTTCGTGGCCAACCCCAAGGCGCGGCGCATCGAAGTGCGCTTCCCCGACCCGATGAACTCGGGCTATCTGATTTTTGCCGCGTTGCTGATGGCCGGCCTCGACGGCATCAAGAACCGCATCGACCCGGGCGCGCCGATGGACAAGGACCTGTACGACCTGCCGCCGGAAGAAGAGAAGAACATCCCCAAGGTCTGCCATTCGCTGGATCAGGCACTGGAAGCGCTCGACGCCGACCGCGAGTTCCTCAAGGCCGGCGGGGTGTTCACCGACGACTTCATCGACAGCTACATCGAGCTGAAGATGGGCGAGGTGACCAAGTTCCGCGCGGCCACGCATCCGCTTGAGTTCTCGATGTACTACGGCATTTGATGCGTGCGTGAACTGGTGGGTTATCGATCTTCGGATCGGCGGATGCCCGGCCCGGCCTCGCGGCCGGGCGCTCGCCGGGTCGGAATGCGCTTCAACGCATTCCGACAAGTCCCGGCTCGCCCGCTTGAGTTCTCCATGTACTACGGCATTTGAGGGGCAGGGAGCAGGGAGCAGGGAGCAGGGAAGCGGGGGCAGGGAAGCGGGGGCAGGGAGCAGGGAGCAGTGAGCAGGGAGCAGTGAGCGGGAAGCCGTGAGCGGTGACGGGGCTCGGCGCAGCCCTCCCCGCACCTGTCATCCCGAACGCAGTGAGGGATCTGTTGTTCGCTTTGACTGGCCGGGCACCAGCAGATCCTTCGCTGCGCTCAGGATGACAGCATGCGGGAGCAGGCGAGCGGTGAGTGGTGGCCGGTGAGCGGGAAGCGGTGATCGGTCAGCAGTGATCTGAGCCCCTCTCCCATCGGAGGCGGTTGGCAACCTCCCTCCCCCGCTTGCGGGGGAGGGTTGGGGTGGGGGCGAAAAGTCAGGGGTGGGGGCGAAAAGTCAGGGGTGGGGGCGAAAAGTCAGGGGTGGGGGCGAAAAGTCAGGGGTGGGGGCGAAAAGTCAGG
>JAFEEL010000037.1 GCA_018241125.1 Pseudomonadota bacterium
AATGCGAACAGGCTGTCGATGCAGGTGGTCAGCGGCGCGGTCTGGGCGTCGCCGGTGTCGGCGATCTGGCGCACGAGTTGGCAGGCCTGCAACAAGCCGGCGAGGGCGAGGGCGCGGTCGTTCATTCGTGCACGCAACAGGAAAAGACACTGGGTTTCCGCGATCGCGGAAACGATGGACGAAGATGCAGGCGTGAGATTCGTTCGGTCATGTCGGAAAGAATCTCACGGCGCGGGCCCTGCGTGCGAGATGCCCGGTAGCGTCGGTGCGTCGGTACTGGCGATCACTGCGCCGCCGAGGCACTCCTGGTCTGCATAGAACACCACCGACTGCCCGGGTGTGACCGCGCGTTGCGGCGCGTCGAAGGCCACGTCCAGCGTGCCGTCGTCGCGCACGGCTACGGTGCAGGTGACATCGGCCTGCCGGTAGCGCGTCTTGGCGGTGCAGGCGAACGTGGTGGACGCTGGCGCACCGGCGATCCAGTGCGCGGCCTCGCTGCGCAGCTGGCGGGAAAACAGCCACGCGCTGTCGTGGCCCTGATCGACGTACAGCACGTTCGTCGCCACGTCCTTGCCGATCACGTACCACGGCGCCGCCGCGCGCCCGCGCACGCCGCCGATCTGCAACCCTTCGCGCTGGCCGAGCGTGTAGAAATACACGCCGGGGTGCTCGCCGATGCGTCGGCCCTGCGCATCGTGGATTTCGCCGGTCTGCATAGGGATGTAGCGCGACAGGAACTGGCGAAAGTCGCGCTCGCCGATGAAGCAGATGCCGGTGGAATCCTTCTTGGCGTGAGTGGGCAGGTCGGCTTCGCGCGCCAGCGCGCGCACGCTCGCCTTGGGCAAGTCGCCGATCGGGAACACCGTGGCGGCCAGTTGTTCCTGCCCGAGCTGGTGCAGGAAGTAGCTTTGATCCTTGCCGGCATCCACGGCGCGCAACAGCCGCCAGCGGCCTGCGTGTCGATCGATGCGGGCGTAGTGGCCGGTGGCGATGCGCTGCGCGCCGAGATCGTGGGCCGCATCGAGAAACGTCTTGAACTTGATTTCACGGTTGCACAGCACGTCCGGGTTGGGCGTGCGCCCGACGCGGTATTCGGCGATGAAGTGCTGGAACACACCATCCCAGTATTCGCTGGCGAAGTTGCGCGCATGGAAGGGGATGCCGAGCCGCCCGCAAACCGCCAGCGCGTCGCGGCGGTCGTCCTCGGCGCGGCACTCGCCCGTCCCATCCTCATCCCAGTTGCGCATGAACAGGCCTTCGACCGCGGCCCCGGAGCGTTGCAACAACAGCGCCGCCACCGACGAGTCCACCCCGCCGGAGACGCCGAGCATGACGGTTCCGTCGATCATGCCAAAAACAGTCGCAGATGCCGGTCTTGCGCCCATCCCACAGCCGTCGCCCCGGCGAACGCCGGGGCCCATGTTGCTCGTCGCCGACAGGATCGAAATGAAAAGGCAAATTGGGTCCCGGCTTGCGCCGGGACGACGGGCTGGGTGGTTCGACGGATGCGGGCTTGCGCCGGGACGACGGGCATGGACGCGACTGCCCCGGATGCGGTCACGCCACCTGCGCCAGCACCGCCAACGAGTGCCGGCTGCCGGCGAGGTAGTCGCTCACGGCGCGCCACACCAGCGGGCTGCGGTGGCGTTCGCTGGCCGCTTGCAGTTCGGACGGGGCCAGCCAGAGGGCGCGCACGATGCCGGCATCCAATGCGCGATCCGGGTGATGGCAAATGGCGTCTGCGGCCAGCGCCACGCGCAAAAAATGCCGGCCATCGCGCGGGCTTTTCCATTGATAGATGCCCACCAGTGCGGTCGGGGCCACGTCCCAGCCGGTTTCCTCCAGCGTCTCGCGCACCGCCGCTGTGAGCAGCGATTCGTCCGGCTCCAGGTGCCCGGCGGGCTGGTTGAGCACCAGCCGCCCGCCGACTTGTTCCTCCACCATCAGCAGCGCGCCGTCGCGGGCGACCAAGGTGGCCACGGTGACGTCGGGTTGCCACAGGGGCGCGCTGGATTCGTCGGACGGGGCAGTGCGGTCGAGCATCAGGTTCATGGGCAACGCCGGGGAAGTGAATATCGAAAGCGCCATCGTGCCTTTCGGTTGGCCTGCAAGTCCACCGCTAGCCAGAACGCGGCCGCCACCTATAATCCGGCCATGCGCAGTCATTTCATGCTTCGTTGCACCCGTGCCGGCCCGAGCCGGCGGCGCCCGCCCGAGGCCGAACCCTCGCACGGGGTGGCGGTGGAAACCGCCCGTCCGCAGACCGCGCGCCCGCCGCTGTATCAGGTGCTGCTGCTCAACGACGACTTCACCCCGATGGATTTCGTGGTGTTGGTGTTGCAGCAGTTCTTCGCCATGGACATCGAAAAAGCCACGCAGGTGATGCTGCACGTGCACACCCGCGGACGCGGGGTGTGCGGGGTGTTCACCCGCGAAGTGGCCGAGGCCAAGGTGACCCAGGTCAACGAGTTCTCGCGCCAGCACCAGCATCCGTTGTTGTGCACGATGGAAAAGGCCTGAGGGCGGGCCGAAGTGGCGGCGCGGCGGCGTTGAACGGTATGGGAACGCGGACACAGCACACGGGCATGGAAAAAGCGTAGCTTGTCCCCATTAGGTGGTCAGACGATCAGGAGCCAGACCCTCCATGTTCAGCAAGGACCTCGAGTTCACCATCGGCCAGTGCTACAAGCAGGCGCGCGAGTCGCGGCATGAGTTCATGACCGTCGAGCACCTGCTGCTGGCGCTGCTCGACAACGCGTCCGCCGCTTCGGTGCTGCGCGCCTGCGGCTGTGACACGCGCAAGCTCGCCGACGAACTGCGCAAGACCATCCGCGAAACCGTGCCGGTGCTGCCGCAGGACGACGCCCGCGACACCCAGCCCACGCTCGGCTTCCAGCGCGTGCTGCAACGGGCGGTGTACCACGTGCAATCCTCGGGCAAGAAGGAAGTCACCGGCGCGAACGTTCTCGTGGCGATCTTCGGCGAGAAGGATTCGCACGCGGTGTATTACCTCGCTCAGCAGGATGTATCGCGGCTGGACGTGGTCAACTACATCTCGCACGGCGTGGCCAAGCTCGGCCACGACGAGCCGGCGGCCGATCACGCCAAGGCCGAGCCGCACAAGGAGGGCGAGGGTGGCGACGAGCCCAAAGGCAGCGCGCTGGCCGAGTACGCCACCAACCTCAACGAGCAGGCCGTGCAGGGCAAGATCGACCCACTGGTCGGGCGCGCCGAGGAGATCGAGCGCACCATTCAGGTGTTGTGCCGCCGGCGCAAGAACAACCCGCTGTATGTCGGCGATGCCGGCGTGGGCAAGACCGCGCTGGCCGAGGGGCTGGCCAAGCGCATCGTCGAAGCGCAGGTGCCGGCAGTGCTGGCCGATGCGGTGATCTGGTCGCTGGACCTGGGCGCGCTGGTGGCCGGCACCAAGTACCGTGGCGATTTCGAAAAACGCCTGAAGGCGGTGATCGCCGAGTTGAAGAAGCTGCCCGGCTCGATCCTGTTCATCGACGAAATCCACACCATCATCGGCGCCGGTTCGGCCAGCGGCGGCACCATGGATGCGTCGAATCTCATCAAGCCGGCGCTGGCGTCGGGCGAGCTGCGCTGCATCGGTTCGACCACCTTTCAGGAATACCGCGGCGTGTTCGAGAAAGACCGCGCGCTGGCGCGGCGCTTCCAGAAGATCGACGTGCTCGAACCCACGGTGGCCGAGTCGGTGGCGATCCTCAACGGCCTGAAATCGAAGTTCGAGGAACACCACTCGGTGCAATACACCGCCGAGGCGTTGCAGGCCGCGGTGGATTTGTCGGTCAAGCACATCGGCGACCGCCTGCTGCCGGACAAGGCCATCGACGTGATCGACGAGGCCGGCGCGCGCCAGCGGCTGGTGCCGGAAGACCAGCGCAAGACCGTGGTGGACGTGCCGGAGATCGAGTTCATCGTCGCGCGCATGGCGCGCATCCCGACCAAGCAGGTGTCGGCCTCCGACAAGGACGTGCTCAAGAGTCTGGATCGCAATCTGAAGATGGTGATCTTCGGGCAGGATCCGGCGATCGAAACGCTGGTGGCGGCGATCAAGCTGGCGCGCTCGGGGCTGGGCCAGCCGGACAAACCCATCGGCAACTTCCTGTTCGCCGGCCCCACCGGCGTGGGCAAGACGGAAGTCACGCGGCAACTGGCGATGCAACTGGGCATTGAACTGGTGCGCTTCGACATGTCCGAGTACATGGAAGCGCATTCGGTGGCGCGCCTGATCGGCGCCCCGCCGGGCTACGTGGGTTTCGATCAAGGCGGCCTGCTGACCGAAAAAATCGTCAAGACCCCGCACTGCGTGCTGCTGCTGGACGAGATCGAGAAGGCGCACCCGGACGTCTACAACGTGCTGTTGCAGATCATGGATCACGGCACCCTCACCGACACCAACGGCCGCGAAGCCAACTTCCGCAACGTGATCTTGGTGATGACCACCAACGCCGGTGCGGCGCAGGCGGCACGGCGCTCGATCGGCTTTACCAAGCAAGACCACGCCACCGATGCGATGGAAGTGGTGCGCCGGCAGTTCTCGCCGGAGTTCCGCAATCGTCTCGACGCCATCATCCAGTTCGGCGGCCTGACCTTCGAGCACATCCTGCGCGTGGTGGACAAGTTCGTGATCGAACTGGAAGCCCAGTTGCAGGACAAGCACGTCAGCCTCACCGTCGCCCCCGAGGCGCGGCAATGGCTGGCCGAGCACGGCTTCGACCCGCTGATGGGCGCCCGCCCGATGGCGCGGGTGATCCAGGAGAAGATCAAGCGCCCGCTGGCCGACGAGCTGCTGTTCGGCAAACTCGTGGGCGGCGGCCGCGTGGTGGTCGAGGTCAAGGACGGCGAACTGGCCGTGCGCGCCGAGGAAGAAGCGCAGAAGCTGTTGACCGCGACGGTGGAGTGATCGCGCCGGCTCCGGGCCGGTGCAGCGGCGTCATCAAGTGAAGCGGGGCCCTCGGGCAGCGCTGCGATCGAACCCGGGCCGCCCGGTTGTGCGGGCGCGCCGCGTGGCGCTTCGCGCGCAGGGCTTGTCCCACGGTCGATCCCTGCGGTTGTGGGGGTTGAAGGTGCGCGATGGTGCGCCGCGGTTTACGCAAGACTTCCGGGTATCTGCATCGGAGTGCTGAACGAACCTGAACCTCGGTCACGAACCGATGCCGTTCGTCGGCGTTTTTACGCCGTTCGTCTGTCTGGGGGGGGGTGAAATCATTTCATCCTGGATTAGTTTGGCGACAAGCCGGCACCGTATGGGGCCGGGTCGGTGTTTGTCGCATCAGGGGGCAATCGTGGTTCAACCATGTATCACTCGCGCCCGGCGGGTTGCGCTGGCCTCCTTCCTGATAGCCGGCGTCGTGGCGGCCGTGCCGGCATGGGCTGCGGCCAACGTGGTCTCGCAACTCGAAGTCCAGAAGGTGGTCGCCGAGGCCGGGCATCCGGTGTTGAAGTCCGCCGCGGACGCCAAACCCGGCGATACCCTGCAATACCGCGCGACCTACACCAATCGCGGCGATTCGGCCGCGCAGCACCTGTTGGCGAAGTTGCCGATCCCCAAGGGCACCACGCTGGTGGCCGAAAGCGGTCAGCCGGCTGGCGCGATGGGCAGCACGGACGGCCAGCACTTCGAGGCCATGCCGCTACTGCGCGCCGTCGTGGGCAAGGACGGCAAGGCGCAGCGCGAGGTCGTGCCGCTGGCCGAGATCCGCGCCCTGCGCTGGGACTTGGGAACCCTCGATCCCAAGCAGTCCAAGGTGGTGCGGTTGAACGTGCACGTGGACACGGTGCCGGCACCGGCGGCCGCTGCCGTCCACCGATGAGGCCGACGCCTGAGTCAGTGATTTGCAGTTCCATTCCCCAAGTTCGCATACCAAGCTCGTTCAGGAGCCAGCACCATGACCGCCACCCCCGGAATCAGCCGCGCAGCAGCAGGCCAAACAGTGTTCCGCCGTATCGCCACCGTGCTGACGCTGTTGTTGATGCTGTGCCTTTCCGGCATCGCCGCGGCGGTGCCGCCGCCAGCGGGCACGTCGATCGGCAACCAGGCGTCGGCCACCTATACCGATGCTTCGGGCATCAATCGGGCGGTGACGTCCAACCCGGTGCAAACGATCGTACAGCAGGTTGCCAGCCTCACCCTGACTTCCACCCAGTCACAAACCGCCACGCCCGGCTCGGTGGTGTACTACCCGCACACCGTCACCAACACCGGCAACGGGTCGGACACGTTCAATCTGGCGGCCGCCAATACCGGCGGGCCGTTCAACATGACCAACATCCAGATTTTCGCCGACAACGGTAGCGGCCTGCCGGTGGGCGGCCCGATCACCAACTCCGGCCCGCTGGCCTCTGGCGCCAGTTTCCGCTTCATCGTGGTCGCCACCGTTCCGGTGAGCGCGACGGTCGGCCAGACCAATGTGATGACGGTGACCGCGACCAGCCAGTTCGACAATACCAAGACGGCGACCAACACCGACAGCACCAAGGTGACCAGCAACGCGGTCATCAACCTCACCAAGGGCGTCAGTGCCGGTTCCGGCGCGCCCGGCTCCGGCCCGTACACCTATACGCTGGTCTACACCAACAACGGCAACAACACCGCCACCTCGGTGACCATCACCGACGTCGTACCGGCCGGTCTGGCCTATGTGGCTGGCAGCAGCCGCTGGTCGGTCACCGGCGGCACCGCGTTGTCCGACAGCGGTGGCGCAACCGGCACCGCGCCCAACACGATCACCTCGACTTACAACGCCGGCACCGGCACCCTGACCTACGTGGTCAGTCAAGTGACCCCGGGTCAGTCGGGAACCGTCACCTTCAACTTCAACGTCAAGGCCGGCACGGTCGCCGGCAACCAGCCCAACACGGCTACCGACTCCTACAACGACGGCTCGGGCAGCACGATCAACGGTAACTCGAACACGGTTCCCTTCAACGTCACCGCCACCACCACGGCCGGCGTGACGATGACCGGCTCCACCGTGGCCAACGCCAACCCCGGTTCCCTGGTGAGCTTCACCAACGTGGTGACCAACACCGGCAACGGCACCGATACGTTCGATATCACCTTCGTCAGCAACACCTTCCCGGTCGGCACCACCTTCACTCTGTACAAGAGCGATGGCGTCACGCCGCTGGTGGACACCAACGGCAACAGCATCCCGGATACCGGCCCGCTGGCGCCGGGCGCTTCGTACAACGTGATCGTCAAGGCGCAGCTGCCGGCCAATGCCAGCGGCGGGCCGTTCCAGCTGGTCAAGAAGGCAACTTCGACGATCAATCCGGCGGTGTCCACGACCACCACCGACACCCTGACCACGGTCACCGCCAATGCGGTCGACTTGACCAACAACAGCGCCTACAACATCGGCAGTCCGGCGCCCGGCCAGGGCTCCGGCCCCGAGCCCACCCCGGTGATCACCAACACGGCCAATCCCGGCGCCACCACCACCTTCACGGTGTACGTCAACAACATCGGGCCGGTGAGCGACTCGTACAATCTCGGCGCCAGCACGGTCAGCAACTTCTCCAGCGTCACCTTGCCGGCAGGCTGGACGGTGGTATTCAAGCTTGACGGCGGCGCCGGCAATTGCTCCAGCACCGGCGCCACGATCAGCACGACGCCGGCGGTTCCGGCCGGTGGCAATGTGGTGGTGTGCGCCGTGGTGACGGTCGCCGCGTCCGGGGCCGGTGCCAGCGCCGGCAACAACGAGCTGTACTTCCGTGGCGTATCGTCCGCGTCCGGCGCGGCCGACACGATCCATGACCGGGTCACGGTGAACCAGATCCGTTCGATCGCCTACACGCCCAACAACACCAACCAGACCTACCCCGGCGGCACCGTGGTGTACTCCAACAAGTTGGCCAACAACGGCAACTCGGTGGAAGGCGATGGCACGGTATCCACCATCGTCTTGTCGGCCGCGGACAACAAGGCGGGTTGGACGTCGGTGCTGTACTACGACGCCAACAACAATGGCGTGCTCGACGCGACCGATCCGGTGGTGCCGGCCGGTGGCATCCAGTCGCTGGCCGGCTTGGCCGGTGGTTTGGCTCCGGGCCAGTCGATCACGATTTTCGACAAGGTCACCGCACCGTCCGGTGCGCAGATCGGCGATGTCGACGTGTCCACGGTGTCCGCCACGACCACCAACGGCACCTACGTCACCCCGGCGCCTGCCGTGGCCACGGCGACCAACGGCACCACGATCATCGCCGGCAACCTGCAACTGGTGAAGATGCAGGCGCTGGACGCCACCTGTGCCGGCCCCACCGGCGGCACGGTGTACAGCACGGCTAACGTCAATGCCTTGCCCGGCCAGTGCGTGCTCTACCAGTTGACCGTGAGCAATGTCGGCACCGCCGCGTCCACCAGCGTCGTGGTGGCCGATGCGACCCCGGTCTATACCGTGCTGAGCAGCTTGGCCACGACCACCGTCGGCACGGTCACCGGCCCGGCGGTCGGAGCCACCGGCACGATCTCTGCCTCCATCGGCACGTTGAACCCCGGCGCCGGCGCGGTGGTGGTGTTTGGAGTCAAGATCCAGCAGTAATCGGCTGCTTGCCATCGTCGGCGCCATGGTGCGATGCGCACGTCACCCCACCCCGGATCGAAAGCGGCCCGGGGTGGGGTGAGTCGTCTTTGCAGCGGCGA
>JAFEEL010000038.1 GCA_018241125.1 Pseudomonadota bacterium
GCGTTGTTCCAAGGTCAGGTGTCGATAGTTCATGCGCAACTCCACTTGGCGGTGAAGCGGCGCAGGCTACGGCACCTGGCCCGCTTCAGTTCAAGGAAATTGCACTTCGCGGTTTAATCCACCCCGGCTACCGCCGTGAAGGCCGCGCCAAGGCTTGAGCCGGTTTCCGATTTCGTCCGCGACGACATCTTCGAGGAGATGCGGATCTCCCCGACCGGGCAGTACGTCGCCGTGTCGGTCAACATCACCGACAAGGATGCCCGCACCAAGCGCGTGTTGCTGGTCAAGGATCGGGCGACCGGCAAGTCCATGGGGCACTTCAATCTGGCCGGCAACACCGAAGTGGAAGACTTCTGGTGGGTCAACGACCACCGCCTGTTGATCAGCGCCGGTGAGAAGTCGGGCCTGCTGGAAAAGCCGCGGCCCACCGGCGAGCTGTACGGGATGGATGCCGACGGCTCCAATCAGGGCATCCTGATTGGCTATCGGGCGGTCACTCAGGAAAGTGGCTCGCACATCACCGTCGGCAAGAGAACGCAGGCGGGCGCGGCCACCATGGTTGCGCACATCCCGGGCGACTCCGACCATGTGATCGTCGCGGTGTGGCCCTATGGCTCGGGTGCCTCGGGCTACGAGAAGGCGGCGCGGATGGACGTGCGCACCGGGCAGACGGTCGTGGTGGCCACCGCGCCGGTGCGCAACGCCGACTTCACCACCGACTTGCAAGGCAACGTTCGCTTCGCGACCGGCGCCGACAACAACAACAAGTTGCGTACCTATTACCGCGATGATGCAAACGCATCCTGGGTGTTGCTCAACGATGCCGCGGTCAGCAAGCTCAACTTGACGCCGCTGGGCTTTGGCGCCGACGGGCGCACCGCCTACCTGACCCGCGAGGACGCCGGCAACGGCCCGGACACGCTGGTGGCCTACGACACCACCAGCCACACCATGAAGGACGTGCGTCGCGACGCGACT
The DNA here is from genome assembly GCA_018241125.1 of Pseudomonadota bacterium. GTDB lineage: Bacteria > Pseudomonadota > Gammaproteobacteria > Xanthomonadales > Xanthomonadaceae > SZAS-103. The sequence continues at coordinate 979 of JAFEEL010000038.1, forward strand.
GCCGATCCGGAGCCTGTGTATGGCGCGCACCGCGAGTTGATCGGGGTCCGCTACGTGGATGCCAAGCCGCGCTTCGTGTTCTTCAACGAACAAGGCGATATCGAACAATCGTTTCGTGCCCTTGAAGGCAGTTTTGCCGATCAGGCGGTGGCTCCGGCCGGCTTCACCACCGACGGCAAGCAGATGCTGGTGTTCGTCTACAGCGACCGCAGTCCGGGTGACTATTACCTGTTCGACCTGGGCAGCAAGAAGGCGGTGCACCTGGCCAGCCATCGCGACTGGATCGATCCCGATCGCATGGGCCCGCAGCGCGCGGTCACCCTGACGGCCCGCGATGGCGTGGTGTTGCATGGATTTCTCACCGTCCCGGCCGGCAGCACCGGCAAGAATCTGCCGTTGGTCGTCAACCCGCATGGCGGCCCGTTCTTCGTCGCCGACCGCTGGGGATTCAACGGCGAAGTGCAGTTGCTGGCATCTCGGGGTTATGCGGTGCTGCAGTTGAACTACCGCGGCTCGTCGGGCTTCGGGCGGCAGTTCGCGCATTCGGGCTATCTGCAGTGGGGCAGGGCAATGCAGGATGACCTCACCGACGCCACGAAGTGGGCGATCGCGCAGGGCATCGCCGACCCGAAGCGCATCTGCATCTACGGGGCCAGCTACGGTGGTTACGCGGCGCTCGAAGGGGTCGCCAAGGAGCCGAATCTGTACCGCTGCGCGGCCGGCTATGTGGGCGTGTACGACCTGCAGACGATGTATCACGCCGGTGACGTGCAGGAACGCAAGTCGGGTGAGAACTATCTCAAGGAAACCCTCGGCGAAGACGGCTTGGAGGCGATTTCGCCCACCCATCTGGCCAGCCGTATCGTGGCTCCGGTGTTGCTGGCGGCCGGCAAGCAGGATGAGCGCGCTCCGCCGATCCATACCGAGATGATGCGCGACGCGTTGCAAAAAGCTGGCAAGCCGGTGCAGGCGACGATCTACGCCGGCGAAGGCCACGGCTTCTATCTGGAAGCCGATCGCGAAGCGTTTTACAACAGCCTGCTCGCATTTCTGGATCGAAATATCGGCACTGGGGCACGTTGACGCCCGCGAGCCGGTGCGGCGCACTGCCGGTCGGCTCACAAAGCGCCTGAAGGTCTCCCGGCGCAGCGGCGCCGGGATGGGCCTGCGCCACGTTCGTGCACCGCCCGCAGAACCGGTGCCAGCCGTTTGCTGAGTACGCACGCCTTGCGACCGGGCAGGCAAGCCGCTCCGCGTCGTACGCGGGGGCGCCGTGGGCGTCCAGCTCCGGCGGCCCCTGCCGCAAGACCCGATGCACGCAACCGTGCTGGCGCGGAAGCCCGCGCCGGCCGGCGCCATGCGCTCTGGCCCTCCCGAAACTGTCGCGACCGGCCCCGAACCCAAGGGGGGCTGCGCGGTCGCGCCGCGCTGCCGCCTTGGCGGTGCGGAGTGCGCGGTCGAAGGGATGTTAATTGCGCATTTCCGCTATTTTGGGCGCGTTAAGATTGTCTCTGCGCTGAGATAATCCTAACACTGTATGGCGCAATGCCGCATTGGCATGAATTCGAGTTAAACGACTGAAATATATATATAAAGTAACTCTAATACTTGGTTTAATGCTGTAATGCACCATAACATGAACAAATGTTAATGACAGTTCGTCTGAATTTGCGCCTAGCGTCCCGGCTGTCGCCTGAAGCGAGAACTGCGTCACACGCAAGGCGCGGCGGCCCGGAACCCCGGACCGGTAATGCGAGCCACCACCCATTCGATCCACGCAATCACCCACCACCAGCCTCCAGGGGATACTCGTGACCGTCAACACTGCTCATGCTCCCGTTCTGCGCCGCTTGTCGTTCGCCACCGCCGTGGCGCTGCTTGCCTGCGGCATGTCGGCGCAAGCCGCCAATCGCGTTGAGTTGCACAGCCAGAACATCGCCGGTTTGAACAAGGCGTACCAGCCGGCCATCGCCAAGCTCGGCGCCGGCGTCACCCCGGCCACCCGCCACGCGGCCGCGCTCGGGCTCGATTCGGCATCGCGCCTGGAGGTGCTGACGTTCAATCAGGACAAGGATGGCACCAAGCATTACCGCTACCAGCAGACGTTCCGCGGTATCCCGATCTGGGGTGAGCAGGTGATCGTGGCCGAGGGCAAGAACGGTGCGATCCGCAGCCTGTTCGGTCGTTCGATCAGTGGCCTGGGCAGCGACTTGCCGCTGGGCGAGAAGCTGATCGGCAGCGCCAACGCGCTGGCCGCCGCCAAGCAGGCCGCGCTGGGTGGTCGCCTGGCCGGCATGGTGACGCAGAAAGACAGCGCCCGGCAGATGATCTACGTCGCCCGCGACGGGCACGCCTCGATGGCCTACGTGGTGAACTTCTTCGCCGATACCGCCAAGGGCGGGCATCCGACCCGTCCGTTCGTGATCCTCGATGCGCGCAACGGCAAGGTGCTCGAGCGCTGGGAAGGCCTGACCACCGACGCGGTGGGCACCGGCCCCGGCGGCAACCAGAAGACCGGCCAGTACGAATGGGGTTCGGGCGGGCGTTACGGGTTCCTGGACGTTGCGCAGTCCGGCTCGACGTGCACGATGAACAACACCAACGTCAAGACGGTCAACCTCAACGGCGGTACCAGCGGTTCGACCGCGTTTTCCTATACCTGCCCGCGCAATACGGTCAAGACCATCAACGGCGGCTACTCGCCGCTCAATGACGCGCATTACTTCGGCGGCATGATCACCGGCATGTATCCGGCTTACACCGGCTACAACGCCCTGAACTTCCAGCTGGTGATGCGCACCCACTACAGTTCGAGCTACGAGAACGCGTTCTGGGACGGCTCGACGATGAACTTCGGCGACGGCGCCAGCACCTTCTACCCGCTGGTCAGCTCCGACGTGGCCGGGCACGAGGTCTCGCACGGCTTCACCGAGCAGCACTCCAACCTGACCTACTCCGGGCA
>JAFEEL010000039.1 GCA_018241125.1 Pseudomonadota bacterium
CGCCACCGTTCACTCCGCTCGTGCCGCTCCCAACCCATCGCCATCGCTTCGCTCCCAATCGGAAATCCGCTGCGAGCGTGCAGCCTGGGATGCTGACAGGGAAGGTGTCGTGGGCGGTCGGTTACCGCGCAGCGGGCTGCAACCGGTCATCGCCAGGGTCTTCGTCGATGATGCAAAAGGCCGGGAACCATCCGCTCAAGGGTGGCAGCCGCCGGAAAAGCTGGATCGGTTCAGCGAGTTGCAATGCCCGCTGCGCGAACTACGGCACCGCCAGCACCGGCACCTTGCTGCGCGCCAGCACTTTGGCGGTCACCGAGCCCAGCAGCAGGTTGCCCAGCGCGCCGCGACCGTGCGAGCCCATCAGCACCAGCTCGAAGTGCCCGCCGGCAGTGCGTTCGGCGATGCAGGTGGCCGGGTCGCCGTCGTCGATGGCTTCGACGAACTCGACACCGGCACGCAGCAGGCGGCGGCGCACCGCGCGCAAGTGGAACTCGGCGTTCTCGCGCTGAATGCGCGCCACTTCGTCCTTGCCCAGTGCGCGCTTGACTTGCGGCATCATCGGCTCGTCGACGAACAACAAGGTGACCTGCAGGTCGTTGACGTGCGCCTTGAGGGTCTTGCCGATGTAGCGCGCGGCACGTTCAGAGCAGGCGCTGCCGTCGGATGCAAACAGGACTTTCATGGGCGGGTCTCCGGTATGGATGCCGTGCGTGGTTGTATGTGGCCGAGTATGCGCTGGATCGACGGCAGCGGTTTGATCGCGTCCAGCGCCAGCGCCGCGAACAGGCCCGCGGTGGCTGCCAGCAGCGCATGCGCCGGGCTGGGCCGGACGAATGAAAACAATGCCGCCACCGCCGGCACCCCCACGCACAGGGCGGTCAGGGCGGCGGTGATGGCGGCAATGCCCCAGTAGGCGGCGTGCTGCGGCGCCAGCAAGGTCGGCAATGCAGGCCCACGTGCGGCGATCACCCGCACCAGCAGCAGGTTGCCGGCGGTGAAGGCGAGGAATGACAGCGTGCGCGCGGCATCGGCGCTCTGCCCGTGCGCAAGCGCCAGCGCGAATGCGCCAAACGCCGCGGCCAGCAGCGCCGCGCCTTGGGCAGCGCCCAACGCCACCTGCGGCAGCCCGAGCAGTGGCTCGTCGGGGCGGCGTGGCGGCTGGCGCATGCTGTCGGCGTCGGCTGGCTCGGCTTCGAAGGCGATCGCGCAGATCGGGTCGATCGCCAGCTCGATCAACACCACGTGCGTGGGCATCAACATCGGCGGCAGGCCGAACAGCAGCGGCAGCAGCGCCAGCCCGACGATCGGCACGTGGATCGCCACCGTGTACAGGCAGGCCTTGCGCAGGTTGCCGTAGATGCGCCGGCCCATGGCGATGCCGGCGATCAGGTGCGCCAAGTCGTCTTCCAGCAATACCACCGCGGCGGCCTCGCGGGCGACGTCGGTACCGCGCTGGCCCATCGCCAGCCCGATGTGCGCGGCCTTGAGCGCGGGCGCATCGTTCACCCCGTCGCCGGTCATCGCCACGATCTGGCCGTCGTCCTTGAACGCTTGCACGATGCGTAGCTTCTGCTCCGGGCGGATGCGCGCGAACACGCGCGTGGCGCGTACGGCTGCGCGCAGTCCGGCCGCGTCGAGCGCGGCCACTTGCGCGCCGGTGAGCAGCGGCGCCGAGCAGTCGATGCCGGCCTGCCCGGCGATTGCCAGCGCCGTTGCCGGATGGTCGCCGGTGACCATCGCCACCGCCACTCCGGCGGCGTGGGCGGCGTCGATGGCCGCGCGCGCACCGGCACGCAGCGGATCGGCAAACGCGATCAAGCCCACCAGTGACAGGCCGTAGCTCTCGGGTGCGAAATCCAGGGCTGACTCCGCCACCGAGCCCTGCGCCAGGGCGAGCACGCGCAGTCCCGCCCGCGCTTGCCGGTCGACAGCGGCAAGCACGCGCGCGCGGGCGTCCGCGGGCAGTTGGCACAAGTCCGCAATGGCCTCCGGCGCGCCCTTGGCCGCCGCCACCAGGCTGCCGTCGGCGGCCCGCCACACGCGCACGATGGCCGGGCGCTCGCGGCTCAGGCCGTGCTCACGCACCGGCGCGCCGGTGTCGCCTTCCAGCGCATCGTCCACGCCGGCCGCTTGCGCGAGACGGTGCACCGCCGCATCCATCGGGTCGTTGGAGGTGCGCGGCGAGGCGCGCATGGCGCAGCGCAGGATCGGGATGGTCGTGGCGGGCACCGATGTGCCGTCGCCGTCGATGCCGTACTCGGCCGTCGACGTGGACAGGCGCTGCACGCGCATGCGGTTCTCGGTGAGGGTGCCGGTCTTGTCCACGCACAGCACCGAGCACGCACCGAGCACTTCGATCGCCGCCGTGCGTCGCACCAGCACATGCACGCGGGCCAGCCGGCGCGCGCCGATGGCGACGAACACCGCCAGGATCATCGGCAACTCCTCGGGCAGCGCCGACATGGCCACGGCGATGCCCGACAGCAATCCTTGCAGCCACGCCCCGCGCAACCAGCCGAACAACAGCACCACCAGCACGCTGGCGGCGATGGCCAGTGCCGCAAACGCCGCCACCGTGCGCCCGAACGTGCGTTGCAGGAGGGTGGGTTCGAGTTCGATGGCGGCCAACGATGCGCCGATCCGCCCGGCCTGCGTGTGCACGCCGGTGGCAGTGACCTCGGCCATGCCGCGGCCAGACGTCAGCAGGGTGCCGGCGTGCACGCGCACCGATTCGGTGGCGTCCGTGGCCGGCGTGCCGATGGCAAGGGCGTTGCGCAGCACCGGCACCGACTCGCCGGTGAGCAAGGATTCGTCGACGGTCACGTTGTCGGCGTGGCGCAGCACGCCGTCGGCGGCGACCCGCTCGCCATCGGCGACCAGCAGCCAGTCGCCCGGCACCACTTCACGCGCGGCGATGCGCCGCACCTGACCATCGCGCAGCACCTGCGCGCTGGGCGCGGCCAGCGCCCGCAGCGCATCCAGCGCATTTTCGCTGCGGTATTCCTGCGCCACCACCAGACCAATGGTGACCACCGCGAAGCCGGCCAGCAGCAGGCCTTCGCCGAGCCCACCGATGCCCAGATACACCACGGCTGCCACCGCGATCAGCAGGAAAGTCGGCTCGCGCAGCACGCCCAGGACGATGCGGCCGATGCCGCGCCGCGCTGGCGGCGGCAACTCGTTGCGCCCGAACTGCGCCAGCCGCCGCGCGGCTTCGAGCGCGGACAGGCCGCTGCCGTGCGGGGCCTGCGGTGGCTGCGGGCGGGCGGGATTGGGCATGGCCGGATCATCCGGCAGATGGCGGTGGGCACGGCTTGATGACGGTCAAGCCGCGGCGATCACCCCGGCGTTGGCGCATGCTCGCCGCGGATGCGCGGCAGGCGCATGTCCACGCGCAAGCCGGCTCCGGGCGTGCTGATCGCACGGATCGAGCCACCCAGGACATTGGTGACCTGATTGAACACGATGTTGGCGCCCAGACCGGTGCCGCCGCTGCCGCGCTTGGTGGTGAAGAAGGGGTCGAAATAGCGCTTGAGGTCGGCCGCGTTCATGCCCATGCCGTCGTCGGACACGCTCAACAACACGTCTTGACCTTCGGCGCGGCCGACGATATCCACGCGGCCATCGCTGCGCTCGGGAAAGGCGTGCATCACCGCGTTCACCACCAGATTGGTGAGCACCTGCGAGAGCGCGCCGGGGAAGGAATCCATCACGACACCCTGCGGGCAATCGACGTGCACCGTGCACGGGGCGCGCTTGAGCTTGGGTTTGAGCGACAGCAGGATTTCGTCGATGTACGCAGCCAGATCGAAACTGCGGCGTTGACCGGAGGACTGATCGACCGCCACTTGCTTGAACGAGCGCACCAACTCCGCGCCACGCCGGATATTGCCGTCGAGCACGTGGATGGTCAGGTCCAGCTCGTCGAGCATTTCCTCGATGTGCGAGGCGTCGAACACGCCCTCGTCGTGCCAGCGGCGCCAGGTGTGCAGTTCTTCTTCGACGTGCGAGGTGGCGGTGACGCAGATCCCCAGCGGGGTGTTGATCTCGTGGGCGATGCCGGCGACCAGCCCGCCGAGCGAGGCCATCTTTTCCTGCCGCACCAGTTCGTCCTGGGTGTTGCGCAACTGGTCGAGAGTTTGCGTCAGTTCGTCGTTGCGCCGGCGGATCTGCTCGGAGGCCTCGCGCAGGCGCACGTCCGCCTCGCGTCGCGACAGCGCGCTGGCGACGTGGGTGGCCATGTATGCAAGCACCTCCAGGTCGGCCCGGCTGTGCACGATGGCCGGGTCGTAACTTTGCACCACGATCACCCCGTACACGTGCTCGGCCACGATCATCGGCGCGCCCAGCCACGTGGAGATACCCAGATGCCCGCGCGCCTGCTGGATTTCACCTAGTTCCACCAGTTGCGCACGCCGCGCCGGGTCGACGAACTGCGGTTGCCGCGTGCGCACCACGTAGGAGGTCAGGCCGCGCCACATCGGGAAACGCTGCCCCGGCGGCACCGGGTCTTCGAACTCGTCGCGCGAGTAGGGAAAATCGAACTCTTGCGTTGCCTCGTGGTGCAGCATGATGAAGAAGTTGCGCGCGTACATCAGCCGCGCGGTGACCTCGTGCACGGCCCGATAGACCTCGTCGAGGCTGGCGTCGGTGGCGGAGATCGCGGCGATCTCGTACAAACCGCGCTGCAACTCCTCGGCGCGGCGGCGCTCGGCGATTTCGCGTTCGAGTTGGCCGGTGCGCTCGGCGATGGCCGCTTCCAGGCGCTGGTTGGCGGTCACCCGTTCGAGCATGGTCGACACGTGGTCGGCGATCTGCCCGAGCAGGGCGATGTCCTCCTGGCTGTAGATGCGTTCGGGCCGATAGCTCTGGATCACCAGTGCGCCGAGGATCTTGCCATCGGACAAGCGCAGCGGCATGCCCACCCAGTGCGCGGCCGGGGTGCCGGTGCGCCATTGCGCGGAGCCCTCGTGCCAGCGCGGGTCGGCGAAATCGTCGCCTTTGAGCACCAACGGCTGGCCCTTGAGGATCACCCACGCGGTCGCCGATTCGCCCGGGTCGTGCAGCGGGTAGCGCTTGGTCGGGTCTTCGGGGGGGTCGACTTCATCGACGAAATACACGAAGCGGATGCTCGCGTCGCGATCGTCGTACAAGGCCACGTAGAAGTTGGCCGCGTACAGGATGTGCGCGACCGCGGCGTGCGCCGCTTGCAGGAACACGTCCAGATCGGCGGTCGAGCACGACAGCCGGCCGACCTGCAACAGCATGGCCTGCACCGCCTCCAGCCGTGCGATCCGTGATGCTTCGGGGGTGATGGCGATCATGCGGCTGGCAACCCCTGGTAGGCGAGCCGGAATGGCTCGCGTGCTGGCCTTAGGGAAACGCTGATTTATCGGCGTTTCCCGCACGCCATGGATGGTGTGCCCACGGATCGATCACGCAAGTGACTGATCCGTGGGCGCCGAGTCCGGGCATGTTCCGGACTTGGCGCTCGCTGACAAATCCGGGATGGATTTGTTCAGCGATTCCTTAGATACCATATCGCGTCGCGCCCCGGGTGGCAGCCACGGTTCGTCGGCGCTCGGCGATCGCGGGCGACTGGGGGTGTCGCAGCGATTGCCGCGGCCACCATGTCATGACGTTTGTCCGATGCCTTTGGCCGGCGTGCTGTGGTCAACTGGCGGGATCGACATGCGTTGTGCGTTGGCCGTTGCCGCCCGGACGCATGGCCGCGCGTCTTGAGAACCTTCTCAGGGTTCACCCCTTTGTCGACAGAGCCGCTCGATGAGTGCAGCCACAAGCAAGCCTTCGATTGATCGGCGCCGACGCTGGCCGATCGTGTTGACGATCCTCGTGGTGGCCGGGGTGCTGGCATGGGGCGGGCATCGGCTGGCGACCGGCACCGCCGCGCAGCAGCAGGCCGGGCGTTTTGGCGGGTTTCGCGGGCACGCCGGTCCAGGTGGCCCCGGCGGCGGGCCGGCCACGCCGGTCGGTGCGGCCAATGCCACCGCGGGCGACATCCACGTCGTCATCAACGGCTTGGGCACGGTGCTGCCGCTGCGCACGGTGACGGTCAGCGCGCAGGTGGCCGGGCAACTGCAAACGGTGGACTTCAAGGAAGGTCAGCACGTGGACAAGGGCGCGGTGCTGGCGCAGATCGACCCGCGCAGCTATCAGGCCGCGCTGGCGCAGGCGCAGGGCAATCTGGCGCGCGATCAGGCGCAACTGGCCAATGCGCGCGTCGATCTGGCGCGTTATCAGACGCTGTTCAAGCAAGACTCGATCGCCAAGCAGCAGCTCGACACCCAGGCCGCGCTGGTGCGCCAGCTCGAAGGCGCGGTACAGGCCGATCAGGGCAGCGTGGCGGTGGCCCAGGTCAACTTCGGCTACACCAGAATCCTCGCCCCCGACGCCGGGCGCGTCGGGCTGCGCCAGGTCGATCCGGGCAACAACATCGGCAACGGCAGCGCCATCGCCTCGATCACCCAGATGCAGCCGATGGACGTGCTGTTCACCATCCCCGAGGACAGCCTGCCGGCACTGCGGGAAAAACTGCGCGCCGGAACAGCGCTGCCGGTGGTCGCCTACGATCGTTCCGGCAAGACGCAACTGGCGACCGGTACGCTGGCCAGCCTCGACAACCAGATCGACACCAGCACCGGCACGATCAAGGTGAAGGCGCGTTTCGCCAACGCCGATGAAGCGTTGTTCCCCAACCAGTTCGTCAACGTGCGATTGATGCTCGACACGCTCGCCGATGCCACCGTCATCCCGGCCTCGGCGATCCAGCGCGGTTCCGACGGCCTGTTCGTGTACGTGATCGGCGCCGACGACACGGTTGCCGTGCGCACCGTCACCGCCGGGGTGACCGAGGGCGATCGCGTGCAGATCCTGACCGGTCTCAAGCCGGGCGAGCGCGTGGTCACCGACGGTACCGACCGCCTGCGCGATGGCAGCCGGGTGAGCGTGCCCACGCTCAAGGGCGGCGGCGCGGCATCGAGCCTCATCGACACCTTGCCCAGTCCGGCGTCGGATGCCGGCGGCTGGAAAGGCCGCGGACAGGGCAGCCACCGGGGGGGTTGGAGTTCGGGGCGGCGCGGGCATGGCAGCACCGCTTCCAGCGGAAGTGGCGACGGTGGTTAGGCGCGCGTCGCTGCGCCAGATGCGGCCCTTTCCCACCAACGGCTGCGCCGTTGGTCCCCCCTCTTCCGCAAGGGGAGAGGGTAGGTTGGTGTCGCTGCGCGACGGATGTTGGACTGCATGAACCCGTCGCGCCCGTTCATCCTGCGCCCGGTGGCGACTTCGTTGCTGATGGCGGCGATCTTGCTGGTGGGCTTGATCGCCTACCGCTTCTTGCCGTTGTCGGCGTTGCCCGAGGTGGATTACCCGACGATCCAGATCACCACTTTGTATCCGGGTGCCAGCCCGGAGGTGATGACTTCCTCGGTGACCGCGCCGCTGGAGCGCCAGTTCGGGCAGTTGCCCGGATTGAACCAGATGTCTTCGACCAGTTCGGCCGGTGCCTCGGTGGTGACCTTGCAGTTCGGGCTGGACCTGTCGATGGACGTGGCCGAGCAGGAAGTGCAGGCGGCGATCAACGCCTCCGGCAGCTTCCTGCCATCGGACTTGCCGCAGCCGCCGATCTACAGCAAGGTCAACCCCGCCGATGCGCCGATCCTCACGCTGGCGCTGACTTCCAAAACCATGCCGCTGCCGCAGGTCGAGGACTTGGCCGATACCCGGCTGGCGCAGAAGATCTCGCAAATCGAAGGTGTCGGGCTGGTGACGATTTCCGGCGGGCAGCGCCCGGCGGTGCGCGTGCAGGCCAATCCCACCGCGCTGGCGTCCTACGGCTTGAGTCTGGAAGACCTGCGCAACGCCATCGGCAGCGCCAACGTCAACGGTGCCAAGGGCAGCTTTGACGGGCCGGTGCGCAGCTACACCATCGACGCCAACGACCAGTTGAAATCCGCCGCCGAGTACCGCGACATCATCATCGCCTATCGCAACGGCGGCCCGGTGCGCCTGTCCGACGTGGCGCACGTGGTCGATGGTGCGGAGAACGCGCAACTGGCGGCGTGGAAGGACACCACCCCGGCGGTGATTCTCAACATCCAGCGCCAGCCCGGTGCCAACGTGATCGACGTGGTCGATCGCGTCAAGCAACTGCTGCCGAACCTGACGACCTCGTTGCCGGCGAGCGTGGACGTGGCGGTGCTCACCGACCGCACCGTCACCGTGCGCGCCTCGGTGCACGACGTGCAGTTTGAGCTGCTGCTGGCGGTGGCACTGGTGGTGCTGGTGATCTTTTTGTTCCTGCGCAACCTGCCGGCGACCATCATCCCCAGCTTCTCGGTGCCGCTGTCGATCGTGGGCACGTTCGCGGTGATGTACCTGTGCGGATTTTCGCTCAACAACCTGACCATGATGGCGCTCACCATCTCCACCGGCTTCGTGGTGGACGATGCGATCGTGATGATCGAGAACGTCTCGCGCTACATCGAGGCCGGCGAGCGCCCCTTGCAGGCCGCGCTGAAAGGTTCCAAACAGATCGGCTTCACCATCATCTCGCTCACCATCTCGCTGCTGGCGGTGCTGATCCCGCTGCTGTTCATGGGCGACGTGGTGGGCCGGTTGTTCCGCGAGTTCGCCATCACCCTGGCGGTGACCATCGTGATCTCGGCGGTGGTGTCGCTGACCCTGGTGCCGATGTTGTGCGCGAAGATCCTCAAGCACCGCAAGCCCGAAGACGAGAGCGCGTTCGCGCAGCGCAGCCATGCGTTTATCGACCGCGTGATCGCCCGCTACGGCGTGATGCTCGACTGGGTGCTCGACCGCCAGCGCGCGACGCTGGCGGTGGCGGTGGGCACGCTGGTGCTGACCGTGCTGCTGTACGTGGTGATCCCCAAGGGCTTCTTCCCGCAGCAAGACACCGGCGCGATCCAGGGCATCTCCGAAGCGCCGCAGTCGGTGTCGTTCGCGGCGATGGCGCAGCGGCAGAACGAGTTGGGCGCGGTGATCCTGCAAGACCCCGCGGTCGCCAGTCTTTCTTCGTTCATCGGTGTGGATGGCGCCAACAGCACCCTCAACAGCGGGCGATTTCTCATCAACCTCAAGCCGCACGGGCAGCGCGACGACGTGGCCACGGTGATGCGGCGCTTGCAGGCATCGGCAGCGAAACTGCCCGGCATTGCCTTGTGGCTGCAACCGGTGCAGGACCTGACCATCGAAGATCGCGTCAGCCGCACGCAGTATCAGTTCACGCTCGGATCGCCCAGCCTCGATGACCTGAACACGTGGGTGCCCAAGTTGGTGGAAAAGCTGCGCCAGCAACCGCAGCTGGCCGATGTCACCTCCGACCTGCAATCGCAGGGCTTGCAAGCCTACCTGTCGATCGACCGCGATACTGCCGGACGCTTGGGCATCACCCCGGCGGCGATCGACAACGTGCTCTACGACGCCTTCGGGCAGCGGCTGGTTTCGACCATCTTCACCGAGGCCAACCAGTACCGCGTGGTGCTGGAAGTGGCTCCGCAGTTCAAGCAAGGGCCCAAGGCGCTGTCCGACCTGTACGTGCCGGGCCTGAGCAATGCCAATCAGGTGGCGCAGACGCCGTCGGGCTCGATCAACGCGCCCGGTGGTTCGCAGCCCGGCGGCGGCACGCCGGCCGGCGCCACGCCCGGCGTGACCAGTGGTGCGACGCAATCGGCGGTGGCCAACGGCCAAGTGCCGCTTTCCACGGTGGCGGCGGTGACGGAAAAATCCACGCCGCTGCTGATCGATCACCTCGGCCAGTTCCCGGCCGCCACGGTGTCGTTCAACCTCGCGCCCGGCGCATCGCTCGGGCAGGCGGTGGATGCGATCAAGCGGGCCGAAGCGGAGTTGGGAATGCCGGCCAGCATCGATACCTCGTTCCAGGGTGCGGCGGCGGCGTTCCAATCCTCGTTGACCAACACCGTGCTGCTGATCCTGGCGGCAATCGCGACCATGTACATCGTGCTGGGCGTGCTCTACGAGAGCTACATCCATCCGATCACCATTCTCTCCACACTACCTTCGGCCGGCGTGGGCGCATTGCTGGCGCTGATCGTGGCCGGCGACGACCTGGGCATCGTGGCCATCATCGGCATCATCTTGTTGATCGGCATCGTCAAGAAAAACGCGATCATGATGGTGGACTTCGCGCTGGATGCCGAGCGCAACGAGCACCTGAGCCCGCGCGAGGCGATCCGCAAGGCCTGCCTGCTGCGCTTCCGGCCGATCCTGATGACCACCATGGCCGCGCTGTTCGGCGCGCTGCCGTTGATGCTGGGCACCGGGGTGGGCTCGGAGCTGCGGCATCCGCTGGGCATCACCATCGTCGGCGGCATGATCGTCAGCCAGGTGCTGACCTTGTTCACCACGCCGGTGATCTACCTGTGGTTCGACCGGCTGGCGCGGCGAACGGATGCGGGCGCGGACCACGCGGTCGAGGACGTTGCGTCGTGATCGGGTTGCATCGATGCGCGCGGTTCGCAAGCCCCTCTCCCAACGGGAGAGGGGTGGGGGTGAGGGGTGGATCGTGCGATATCGTTGTGCTCGGTGACATGTGGGCTTGCTTTGCCCCTCATCCGCCCTTCGGGCACCTTCTCCCGGCGGGAGAAGGGCAAGCATCATGCATTCGTAGTGAGTCGGTGAGTAATGATTCTCAGGCAAATTCGCAGTGACCGACCGTCTCACCAGCATCAGCGCACCGTTCATCCGCCGGCCGGTGGCGACCGCGCTGCTGACCTTCGGCGTCGCGCTGGCAGGCTTGATCGCGTTCTTCCTGCTGCCGGTGGCGCCGCTGCCGCAGATCGACATCCCGACGATCTGGGTCTCCGCTTCGCTGCCCGGCGCCAGTCCGCAGACCATGGCCACTTCGGTGGCCACGCCGCTGGAGCGCCAACTCGGGCGCATCGCCGGGGTCACCGAGATGACCTCGTACTCCAGTCAGGGCAGCACGCGGGTGATCTTGCAGTTCGCGCTTTCACGCGACATCGACGGCGCCGCCCGCGACGTGCAGGCGGCGATCAACGCCGCGCGCGCGCAACTGCCCTCGGGTATGCCCGGCAATCCCACCTACCGCAAGGCCAATCCGTCCGATCAGCCGATCCTGATCTTCACCATGACCAGCAAGACCCTGGATCGCGGTCAGGTGTACGACGCTGCATCGACCATTGTTGCGCAGAAGATCGCGCAGGTCGAAGGCGTGGGGCAGGTCACCGTCGGCGGCGGTTCGTTGCCGGCGGTGCGGGTGGACATGAATCTCACGGCGCTCAACAAGTACGCGATCGCGCTCGACACCGTGCGCACCGCATTGCAGAACGCCAACGCCAACCGCCCCAAGGGTTTTCTCGAACAAGACGAGCGCCACTGGATCATCCAGGCCGACGATCAGGCGCGCACCGCCGCGCAGTACCGCAACCTGATCGTGGGCATGCACGACGGCTTGCCGGTGCGCCTGTCGGATGTGGCGCAGGTGGTGGATTCGGTCGAGGACGTGCGCAACATGGGGCTGGCCAACGGCGAGCCGGCGATCATCGTGCAGGTGATCAAGCAGCCCGACGCCAACATCATCCAGACCGCCGCGCGCGTGCAGGCGCTGCTGCCGCAACTGCGCGCGTCGATCCCGGCCGACATCCAGATCGACACCGCGATCGAGCGCACCAGCACCATCCGCGCCTCGCTGCACAACGTCGAGACCACCCTGATCGCGGCGATCGTGCTGGTGATCGGCGTGGTGTTCGTGTTCTTGCGCGATTGGCGCTCGACCTTGATCCCGGCGGTGGCGGTGCCGGTGTCGCTGGTGGGCACGTTCGCGGTGATGTATCTGTGCGGCTACTCGCTGGACAACCTGTCGCTGATGGCGCTGACCATCGCCACCGGGTTCGTGGTGGACGACGCGGTGGTGGTGCTGGAAAACATCACCCGCCACCTGGAAGCCGGGATGCCGCGGATGCAGGCGGTGTTGCAGGGCGCGCGCGAGGTCGGGTTCACCGTGCTGTCGATGAGCCTGTCGCTGATCGCCGTGTTCATCCCGATCCTGTTGATGGAAGGCATCGTCGGCCGCTACCTGCGGGTGTTTTCGGTCACGCTGTCGGTGGCGATCCTTGTCTCGCTGCTGGTGTCGTTGACCACCACGCCGATGATGTGCGCCAAGCTGCTGCGCCCGCACGTGCGCGATGCGCAGGGCCACGAGCGCAACGCCTTCTTCCGCTGGAGCGAGAACGCCTTCAATGCTGCGCGCGGCCTGTACGAACGCAGCCTGCGCCGCGCATTGGATGCGCCGGGGCTGGTGATGTTCGTGCTGGCGGTCACCGTATGCCTGAACGTGTACCTGTACGTGATCGTGCCCAAGGGTTTGTTCCCCGATGAGGACACCGGGCGGCTGATCGGCGGGGTGATGACCGACCAGAGTGCCTCGTTCCAGTCGATGTCGGCCAAGGTCACGAAGTTGATGAAGATCATCAAGTCCGACCCGGCGGTGGATACCGTGGTCGGCTTCGCCGGCACCGGGCATAGCTTCATGTTCATCGGCCTGAAACCGCTCGAACAGCGCAAGCTGTCGACCGATCAGGTGATCGCGCGGTTGCGCCCGAAGGTGTCCAGCGAGCCGGGTGCGCAGATGTTCCTGCGCGCCGCGCAGGACATCCGCACCGGCGGGCGCGAGAGCAACTCCACTTACCAGTACACCTTGCAAAGCGACAGCCTGGATGCGCTGCGCACGTGGGGGCCGAAAATCACCGAAGCGCTCAAGCAGGCGCCGGGCTTGGAGGATGTGAACTCCGACCAGCAGGAACGCGGTTTGGAAACGGCATTGACCTTCGACCGCGCGGCGATGGCGCGGCTGGGAATCACCACCGCGCAGGTGGACAGCACGCTGGGCGACGCCTTCGGGCAGCGGCAGGTGTCCACCATCTACAACGCGCTCAACCAGTACCACGTGGTCATGGAAGTGGCGCCGGATTTCCTGCAAAACCCCGAGACGCTGCGCGACATCTACGTGGCCAACAAGGCCGGCAAGATGGTGCCGCTAGCGGCGTTCGCCAGCTACGGGCCGGGCAGCGCGCCGGTGTCGGTGAGCCATCAGGGCCAGTTCGCGGCGGTCACGGTGTCGTTCAACCTTGCCCAAGGCGTGAGCTTGAGCCAGGCCGCGCAATCCATCGAGCGCACCATGGCCAGCATCGGCGTGCCGGCCTCGATCCACGGCAGTTTCGCCGGCACCGCCGCCACCTTCCAGCAATCCAGCGGCACCCAGCCGTGGCTGATCCTGGCCGCATTGCTGGCGGTGTACATCGTGCTGGGCGTGCTCTACGAGAGCTATGTGCACCCGTTGACGATCCTGTCGACGTTGCCATCGGCCGGCGTCGGCGCGCTGCTGGCACTGCTGGCCTTCCACATGGAGTTCAGCCTGATCGCGCTGATCGGCGTGCTGCTGCTGGTGGGCATCGTGAAGAAGAACGCGATCATGATGATCGACTTCGCGCTGGATGCCGAACGTCGCCAGGGCATGGGCCCGCGCGAGGCGATCTTCGCCGCCTGCTCGCTGCGCTTCCGACCGATCATGATGACCACGCTGGCGGCGATGCTCGGCGCGCTGCCGCTGGCGCTGGGTTTCGGCGAAGGCGCGCAGATGCGCCGGCCGCTGGGCGTGGCCATCCTCGGCGGGCTGGCGGTGAGCCAGTTGTTGACGCTCTACACCACGCCGGTGGTGTACCTGTACCTCGATCGCTTCCGCCTGTGGGCCGGTAATCGATGGCGGCGCTGGCGCGGCGAGCCGCCTGAACCCGAGGATTCCGATTTGACGCCGGTGCATCCATGAAGCCCCTCGATTCCCTGTCCATATTGATGATGGCGATGGCGTGCGCATTGCTTGCCGGTTGCGCGGTCGGCCCGGATTTCGTCACGCCATCCCTCGCCACGCCGACCGCATACAAGGAAGCGCCGGCGACCGCAGCCGATTGGAAGCAAGCCACGGCGCCCGGCGATCGCGGCGCGTGGTGGACGGTGTTCAACGATGCGACGTTGAACGAGCTGGAGCCGCAGGTCGCGCAGGGCAACCAGACGCTGGCACAATCCGAAGCGCAGTATCGGCAGTCGCAGGCGTTGGTGGCGCAGGCACGCTCGCAATTTTTTCCGACGCTGGGCGTGGATGCATCGGCTACGCGCTCCGGGCGCGCCGATGCCAGCGGTTCGACGCATCCAACCGATAATTATTCGGCGGGATTGTCCGCGAGCTGGGAGCCGGACTTGTGGGGCCGGGTGCGCCGCACGCTGGAGCAAAGCAAGGCCAATGCCGCCGCCAGCGCGGCCTTGTTGGCGTCCACGCGCCTGAGCTTGCAGGCGCAGCTGGCGCAGGACTACCTGCAACTGCGGGTGATCGACGCGCAAAAGCAACTGCTCGATGCCACCGTCGCCGGTTACCAGCGCTCGTTGCAGGTGACGCAAAACCAATACCAAGCCGGCGTGGCCGCGCGCGCCGATGTGGTGCAGGCGCAGGCGCAGCTCGAATCGGCCAAGGCGCAGGCGATCGATCTGGGCGTGTCGCGCGCGCAGACCGAGCACGCGATCGCGGTGCTGGTCGGCAAGCCACCGGCGGGGTTTTCGCTGCCCGTGCAGCCGCTCACGCTGACCACGCCGATGATTCCGACCGGCGTGCCCTCCGACCTGCTGCAGCGCCGCCCGGACATCGTCGCCGCACAGGCGCAGGCGCGGGCGGCCAACGCCGCCATCGGCATCGCGCAGGCGGCGTGGTTCCCGAACCTCACGCTGTCGGGTAGTGGCGGGTATCAGAGTTCGATCTTCTCCAAATGGCTCACCGCGCCCAGCCGCGTGTGGTCGCTCGGTCCGCAACTGGCGGCCACGTTGTTCGATGCCGGCGCGCGCCGTGCACAGACCGCGTCGGCCCGCGCCGGTTACGACGCGGCGGTGGCCAGCTACCGGCAGACGTGGTTGGCGGCGTTGCAGAACGTCGAAGACGAACTGGCGGCCGCGCGCATCCTCGAACAGGAGGCGGGCGTGCAGGACGCGGCGGTGCGAGCGGCCAACGAATCGCTGCGCATCACGCAAAATCAGTACCGGGCCGGGATCGTCAGCTACCTCAACGTGGTCAGCGCGCAAAACGCGGCGTACTCGGCGCAGCGCTCGTCCATCGCCTTGCTCGGCAACCGCTTGCAGGCATCGGTGGCGCTGATCAAGGCGCTGGGCGGCGGCTGGGACGGGCAGGGTTCGACGACGCCGGCGTCGCCCTGAATCTGCGGCGAAGCCAACTTTCGGCATACGCGGTACGCGACCCGGGTCGCTAGTGTAGTGCTTGCGAAATAGATGAACTATTTGCGTCCGCTTCGGTCCTAACGATAGCCTCAGGACTGGAGCGAACGATGACTCGTGCTACAGCGATCACTCTGACCGATGAACAACGAGCC
>JAFEEL010000003.1 GCA_018241125.1 Pseudomonadota bacterium
CCCTTTTTCAACGCGCCGAGTCCGGTACATGCCCGTACTCGGCTCCGCCAAATCAAACACTTGCGTGTTTGATTGGCGTGCGATCCGTCCATGGATCGCATCAGCAGGCTGTTTTTCAACAGCCCGCTAGACGGAAACCATCCTGTCGACGGCACGCACCGCCAATGCCTGGATGGTCAGGCTGGGCGCTTCGCCCCCTCCCGAACTCGGGAAAACGCTGGCATCGCAGATATGGAAATTGTCGAATCCGTGGACGCGCAGGTCGGCATCGACCACCGATTGGCGCCGGTCCACGCCCATGCGGCAGGTGCCGAACACGTGCGCCGACGAAAAATAGTCGTAGGTCCCGTATTCCTCCACCCATGCCACCGCGCCGCTGGCCTTGAGGATCGCGCGCGTGGCACGGGCCATGGCACGCAGGCGTTGCACGGTCATCCCATCCACGTACGAGTGGATCCGGGCCAGCGGGCGGCCATGGGGGTCCCGATCATTCGGATCCAGATCCACCCAGGACTGCGGATTCGGCAGGCTTTCGCCAACGGCGCCCACCGCCACGGTGCTCCCGACGACGCTGCGCATCTGCCGTTTGTGCTCGCGCCCGAAACCGGGCACTGCGCGCTGCGCATGGGCAATGGCACCGATCATGTCGGATTCGTGGATCGCAGCACTGAGGCGGAAGCCGCCGACCACGCCAGGAATGGCGTCCGGGCGATTGTAATGCCAGCTGATGGAATCGGCCGGAAGGCCCCCGAAGCTCATCAGCGGCGTCTGGAAGCGGCCGATGCTGGTCCAGCCGACGCTTTCGAGAAAATGCCGCCCCACCTGGTCGTGGGCATTGCCAAGCCCGCCTTCCAGCAACAACATGCGCGGGGTTTCGATGGCGCCGCAGGCCAGTATCAGGCGCTGGGTCGGGATACGCTCGCGCTGGCCGTCGCGAATGACCTCGATCGCCTCGATATGCGATGCCGCCGCACCCGCCTTGCCATCGGCCGCAATGATGCGCAACAGGGTCGTGTCTGACTGCAGGTCGCAGCGGCCACTGGCGCGTGCCTTGGCGATGAAGGTGACGTCCGCCGAGCCCTTGTCACGGCGTGGGCAGCCAAGCGTGCAGCCACCGCAGTAATTGCACGAAGGCCGGCCATCGAAGGGCCGGGACAGCGCACAGCGCGGATTGACATCCCATGCCAGGCCCAGTGCCGATGCGCCGCGTGCAAGTTGGCGCGATGCCTTCGATAGCGGGTGTGCAGGCTGCGGGTAGGGTGCGCTGCGCCAACGGTCACGCACCTCCGTGGGGCCGGCAACGCCGAGCAGGCGTTCGATCTGGAGGTAGTACGGCTCCAGCTCCGCGTAGGACACGGGCCAGTCGGCAGCCACCCCAAAGCGGCTGCGCATGGACATCGAAGCCGGATTCATGCGGTGCGATTCACCCACGAAGTGCAGCGTGCTGCCACCGATGCCGCGTACATGGTGATAGCCGGGGCCGGACACGGCGCGCCGGGATTCGCGGTTCGATATTCCTTGGCCAAGGCTCCACGAGCGCAAGTCGGCGTTATCGGGATCCAGCTCCTGCAGGGGCGCGAAGCGGGTCTGGCCAAGGCTGCCGCGCTTGTGAGGAAATCCGAGGCGCTCCCAGTCGGGCCGATCCAGACCGTAATCCACTGCGGCGTCGAATGCGGGGCCGGCATCGAGCAGGAGTACGCGCCAACCGCGCTGGCACAAGCGCCACGCCGCTGCCGCACCCCCGGCACCGGCCCCGACGACGACCGCATCGTAACGGCTGTCAGTCATGGATCGACGGCATCGAAGAAGCCCAGCGGTTGCGGCGGTCGATCCAGAGCAAGGCCACGCCAGGATTCGGGTCGCGCGTAGTACTCGGCCATCAGCGTATCGCGCAGCAACTGGAAGAAGCGCCCGGCAGGCGAGTCCCATGGCAAGCCCTGCATGCGCTGGCAGGCCGCAATTTGCGAGGTCTCGTCGGCCGCGGCGAAATCACCCTGGCACGCAGCATCCAGCCAGACGCAACCGGCGGCCAGCAACCGTCCTGCCAACTCATCGGCGGCGGTGCTGTCGAGGATGGCGCCCGGGATCTGCAGCGCGGACGCCGCAGGCGTCCACTCATCGGCGGGCACGATGGTGTCGCAGAACGCGGTGAAGGTTCGAGCAAGGCGTTCCTGAAGGGAGGCTCCGGCCGGTGCCGCAACGGCGGCTGCCCGCGCAGCCAGGTCCGGAAGGCCCAACGCCGCCACGCCAAGCGCAAGCGCCTGGCTTGCACGGCGCCGGGCCAGCGAGGCAGGCAAGCCCGCCTCATCACGAGTCCTTGACATCGCGTCAGGGCCGCTGGTGGATGGCTACAGCCGGTGTGCGGTGACGTACCGCTCTCGACACCCGCTTCAAGTATTCCAACAGGTTGTTGAAAGGCTTTCCCCCGCCTGCGCGGGGGCAGTCGCTGCCCTTTTTCAACGCGCCGGGTCCGGTACATGCCCGTACCCGGCTCCGCCCAATCAAACACTTGCGTGTTTGATTGGCGTGCGATCCGTCCATGGATCGCAGCAGCAGGCTGTTTTTCAACAGCCTGCTAATCCGCGGTGACACAGTTGCCGTCCACCAGGACCCAACCGGCAGGGCAAGTCAAGGTCGTGGTGGTGGTGACCGTGGGACCCTTGGGACGACCCAGCGAGTCGATACCCACATAGGGTTGCCAGCCCTTACCCACCAGATAATCCGCACCCAACGTGGAGTTGGGGCCCCGGACTCCGCCACCGAGCAGGAACGCCTTGCTCTGGAAGGCAAAGCCGAACCCCAGCTCTCCTTGCAGGTTGCGCCGCCCGGCAAGGCCCTTGACGTGGAATTCTCCTGCGCCGAAACCGGCACCCGAGAGGGGGAACGTCAAGTCCACCAAGCCGCCACGGACACGATCATCGGCATTGATCCGGGCCCACCGATAGCCGATGACCGCCGTTGCGCCGGTACGCACACCCCAGTTCCAGTGGATGCCGACGAACATCTTGTTGTCATTGTGACCGTACTTGTTGATGGTCAACACCGGAACCGGGGTCGGGCCGCCTTTGCCCGCGTATGCCGGCGAGGCGAACGACGAAACGATGAGGACCGCTGCCGCTGCGGAAAGCACCATGGCTTTCATGACTCGTTCTCCTGAATGCAGGATACGGAACGTCGGTTGAAGCGCGTCGCGAATCAAATTTCGGCTGTTGTCTGACTTTTCCCGGAGCCACACATCGTTGCAACGTCAACCGGTTGGCGATGCGGACATGCCAAGCAACCCGGAAGCAGAAACCTTGAGCCGTCTGGGGTGCAGCCGGCTGACGAACCGTCAGCAGAGCAGGAAATCGCGGGATGTCCATCGCATCCCACTGCATTTCGGATTCGCGGACAGATCGTTTTTTCCCGATCATCTGCCCGGATTCGAGGCATCAATTTGATCCACGTCAATACTCGACGCCATTCGAATCGGGCAAACCAGCGGGCGACGGGCGTTCCACCGGCCCAATGCCTTGGGCAAACGCGACCACCGCCCGAACGGACATCGCCGGATCAGACGATACAGGCGGCGAGCCGGCCGCGCCGCGATCCCATGATCAATGCATCTCCAGCTCGAACTGGGTGCGCACGGTCAGGTTGGGCGCGTTGCGATCGAGCCCCGCCAGCACGCCGATGTTCCACTTGAAGTGACTGCTGCCGAAGCGGTGTTCGCCGAACAGCGCCGGGCCGGCGATCTGGCTGGCGTCGCGCCCGAGGTGGCCCAGTGCGCCCCAGTCGCCCAATCCCTGCAAGCCGAACTCCAGCGCCTCGCGGCCATGCCAGCGCACCTGCCAGGCGTAGCCCAGATCGGTTTGATGCGATGCGCCGCGACCGACCTCGCGCTGGAACAGCAAGTTCGCGTTCGCCGTGACCGGTCCGATGTCCTTCATGAACATCGGGCCGACGGTGATCTTGTCCGGGTGGTGCGGATCGAAGGTGTGCTCGTAGGCGGCGAAGATGCCCACATCCAGCCAGTACTTGCCGCGCTCGGTCAGCGCGAAGATGTTTTCCCATCCCAGCGATTCCAGGCGGTTCGGGCCGCCGTTCTCGAACGACTGTTCCAGCTCGATTTCGGTGAACCAGTGGTCGTTCATGCCGCGCCCGAACTCGAAGATGCTCGCGTGTTCCTCGCGCCCGCCGTCGTAGCTGCGCCAGCCGCCGCGATACTCGAACTCGGTCTCGCCGTTTTCCACGATCGGCTGGTAGACCACCTCGGCGGCGCCGGCACGTGCGTGACCGCTGGCGCTCAGGCCGATGGCGATGAGAGTGGCGAGCGCTGCAACGTGGCGGATGATGGGCGAGTGCGTCATGGGTTTTCCTTGGGCAATGGGGAACCTGCCGGGCTTCGTCGAGTCCGGTTCATGGGGCTTGCGGTACAGCGGTCGAAACCGATCAGTGGTTGACGGGTTGTTGAAAAAGGGCTTTCCTGCCCTTTTTCAACGCGCCCAGTCCGGTACATGCCCGTACTCGGCTCCGCCCAATCAAACACTTGCGTGTTTGATTGGCGTGCGATCCGTCCATGGATCGCATCAACAGGCTGTTTTTCAACAGCCTGTTAAAGCCGATCAGCGGGCGATCAGCACGCCTTGCGCGGTGGCTTGGTTGAAATCCCCGAAAAATGGATAGCGTCCGGCCTTCAGCGGCCCGACGTAGACCTCGATGCTCGCCCCTCCGGCGACCACCTTCTCGCGGTTGAGCTCGTGGCTCTCGAACTCCTCGGGCGTGGCGTCCTTGTTGATCACGATCAGCTTGACCTTGGTGTTGGCCGGAATCGTCACTTCGGTCGGACTGAAGCGGTGGTTCTGGATGGTCAGGGTGAACTGCGGCAAGTCGGCGGCGATGGCCAGAACCGGCATCAACGTGAACAAGGCAGTGGCAAAAATGCGCATCATCGAGCGACTCCGGAATGGCAAGAAGGCATCAGGCGGCGGCAGGCGCAGTCGGTCGCGCCAGCGGGCGTGCGGCCCAGCGCATCCCGGACAGCAACAGCGCCGCGGTGGCGAGGTAGAACAGCAGTTCCATGCCGGTCGGCTGCGAGGTGTAACCGGTGAGCACGTGCAGCGCCTTGCCGATGGTCGAGTCGTCGCGCAACAGCCAGTCGGTGCTCCACAGGGGGGTCGTCCAGCGCTGCAACACGTCGGCCTGAGTGAGGAAACCGGCGGCATTGGCGGCCATCCCGGCGGCCACCAGAACCAGCAGGCCATTGGTGGCACTGAAGAAATATCGCACCGGAACACGCAACAATCCGAAGTAGATGGCAAAGCCCATCGCCACGCCGGCCAGCAATCCGAGCGTTGCGCCCAGCCCCAGAGCCGCCGCCGACGAGCCGCTGGCGAAAAGCCCGTAGCCGAACAGGACGATTTCCGATCCTTCGCGCAAGACCGCGATGGCCACCACCATCATCAGTGCGGTGAGCGGGCGGTGCCCCGAGGTCACCTCGCGGCCGATGGCCTGCATCTGCGCCGTCAGCTCGCGCGCGTGCCGCGACATCCACACCACGTGCCAGCCCAGCAAGCCCACCGCCGCCAGCAATACCCCGGCGTTGAACCACTCCTGCCCGGAACCGCTCAAGGCGTCCGCCAGACGGCCGGCGAACAGCGCCAGCAGCGCCGCGCCGGCCACTCCCAGCACGATGCCGCTACCGATCCAGCGCGCGCGCGTCGCCACCCCGCGCGTGGCGGCGGCGACGATACCGACGATCAGCGCGGCCTCCAGCACTTCCCGAAACACCAGCAACAAGGTGGCGAACATGACCTCGACCTCGACGGCACACGGCGCAGGCGGCATCGCACCGCCCGATCTGCGCAAATGATAATGGTTCGCTTTTAGATTGCAAGCCCCTTCAGCGCGACTGGCTCCGCAACCCCGACTTCGCGGTTACGATGCCTTTTTCCAACGCGGACGCCGCCATGTCCTCATCACCGCAATCCCTGCATGTCGATGCCGCCGATGGCATCGCCCGCGTGGTGCTCTCCCGCCCCGACGTTCACAATGCCTTCGACGATGCCCTGATCGCCGACCTGACCGCCGCGTTGCGTACGCTCGACGCCGATGCCGGCGTGCGCGCCGTGGTGCTCACCGGCAGCGGCGCGAGCTTTTCTGCCGGCGCCGACTTGCACTGGATGCGCGCGATGGCGCAGGCAGGCGCTGACGAGAATCGGGCCGACGCATTGCGCCTGGCAGAGTTGCTGCGCACGCTGGATGGCTTGTCGAAGCCGACCATCGCCCGCGTCAACGGCGCCGCCTTCGGCGGCGGCGTCGGCTTGATCGCGGCCTGCGATGTCGCCATCGCGGTCGAAACGGCGGTATTCGGCCTGAGCGAGGTCAAGCTCGGGCTCGTGCCCGCAGTGATCTCGCCGTATGTCGTGGCGGCGATCGGAGTGCGCCAGGCGCGGCGCTGGTTCCAGACCGCCGAGCCGTTCAAGGCCGAGGAAGCCCGACGCATCGGGCTGGTGCACGAAGTCACCCGCCCGCAGGGGCTTGACGCCGCCGTGCAGCATCAATGCGATCTGCTGCTCAAGAATGGCCCGGTCGCGGTCGCGCAAGCCAAGGCGCTGGCGCGGCGCATGGCGCAGCCGGGCGACGCGGGCGCCGTGGACACCGCCAATGCCGAACTGATCGCGCGTCTGCGCGTGTCGCCCGAAGGTCAAGAAGGACTGAGCGCCTTTCTCGACAAGCGCAAGCCCAGTTGGATCCCGCGCCCTGATTCACTTTCCATCCCCGATGCCTGAGCCGACCATGCTCGATCACATTGGCTTGACCGTCAGCGACCTGGCGCGCAGCCGCACGTTCTACCGTGCCGCACTGGCGCCGCTGGGCTTTGGCGTGGTGATGGACCTGTCGTGCGAGCAGTCCGGCGGATTCGCGGGCACCGGTTTTGGCGCCAATGGCCGACTGCAGTTCTGGATCGGCGCCGGCGAGCGCAGCGGCGCCGCCGCCCACGTGGCTTTCGTCGCCGCCGATCGCGCCGCCGTGGATGCCTTCCATGCCGCCGCCGTCGCCGCCGGCGCTACCGACAACGGCGCCCCGGGCTTGCGCCCGCACTATCACCCGAACTATTACGGCGCATTCGTGCTGGATCTGGATGGCAACAACATCGAAGCGGTCTGCCACGCACCGGCCTGACGCACAGGCAGCGATCGCCCGGGCGCAGGCAATCGGATGTCAATCCACCACCAAGCCCTCGCTCCGACCGCGCGCCAGCACGCCGGCGACGATGCGGTCGCAGCGCGCACCATCGAAGGAAAATGCGTCGGCGGTGGCGGTGTCCATCTGGCTCGCCAAGCCCTCGCGTAGCAGGCTGCGGGCGCGAAACAAGCGCGTGCGCACGGTCGCCTCGGGGATATCGAGCGCCTGCGCGACGTCCTCCACGCTCAGCTCCTCGATGGTGCGCAACACGAACACGCTGCGGAAGGCTTCCGGCAAGCGGTCGATCTGCGCTTCCACCAAAGTGCGCAACTGCGCCCGCAAGGTCATGGCGTCTGGTTCGCGTTCGGGTTCACCGGCGAGCGCCGCCTTCAGATCGGGGTCGAGCGTTTGCATGGTCGCATCCAGTGGGATGACCTGCGCCGACTTGCGGCGCAGGCGACCGAGCGCCTCGTTGGCGACGATGCGCACCAACCACGTCGACAAGCTGGCGTCGGCGCGAAAGCTGCCAAGCGCGCGCCAGGCGTGGATGTAGGCCTCCTGCACGGCGTCTTCGGCGTCGGCGTCGGACTTGAGGATGCTGCGTGCGGTACGGAACATGCGCTGGTTGTAGCGGCGCATGATCGCGGCGAACGCCGCTTCCTCGCCATCGGCTGCGCGGCGCGCCAGCTCGGCATCCGGCGTGTGCTTGCCGATGGGGGTGGCGGCGCGTGGTTGCGATCGTTGCATGACAGCCTCGTCGGGAAAAGTTCAATCGCGATCAGTAGCCGTAGAACTCCTCGCTGCGCACATCGTCCTCGTCGACGCCGGCAGCCGTGAGTACGCCGCGCATCGCCGCGACCATGCCCGGCGGCCCGGACAGGTAGCAGATCGGCTCGTTGAGCTCCGCGATGGCGGCGCGCACGAAGTTGGCATCGATCATCTGCGTCGACCCGTCCCACGTCTGCGCCGACTTGCCCATGTCGGTCATCGTCGCCAGCAGGCGGAAGCGCGGATTGTCGCGCTGCAGTTGCTGCAACTCGGACAAGAACGCAGTGTCCTCCGGGCGGCGATTGGAATACAGCAGCAGCAAATCCTGCTGCAAATGATCGTACGCGGCTTGGCGCAAGATGCTCATGAACGGGGTGATGCCGATGCCGCCGGCGATCAGCACCGCCGCGCGCGCGGCCTTCTTGTGCAAGGTCAAGGATCCGAACGGGCCATCCACCGCCACTTCGGTACCGATCGGCAGCTCGCGCAACACGCGCTTGTAGGCGCTGTCGCGCATGCGCGTGGCGGTGACCAGTTCACCCTCGAAGGGCGCGGCGACGATGGAAAACGCGTGTCGCGACTCGGGCGCATCGGGCGAGGCGGCCAGCCCAGGCAACACCAGGTCGATGGCCTGCCCTGCTTTGAATTCGAAACCGGCCGGCTTGTCGAAATGGAAAGCCATCGTGCCCTCGGCGACGGTCTGCCGGGATTTCAAGCGAACGCTTTGCAATGCCATGGAAAGATCTCCTTCAACGAAAACGCTCACGCGCCACGCTGGCCGATCAGGGCCATGAACTCCCGGCGCAGATCGACATTGTGCGCCAATGCGCCGCGCATGACGGTGTTGCGCATCAGCGCGCCATCGTCCTTGACCCCGCGCCAGTGCATGCAAAAATGGCTGGCTTCCATCACCACCGCCAAGCCGTCGGGCTTGACCCGGGATTCCAGTTCATCGGCCAGCATCACCACCGCTTCTTCCTGGATCTGCGGGCGGCTCATGATCCAGTCGCAGATGCGCGCGTACTTCGACAAGCCGATCAACTCGGAATCGGCATTGGGCAGCACGCCGATCCAAACGCTTCCCATGACCGGGCACAGGTGGTGCGAGCAGGCGCTGCGTACCGCGGTCGGGCCGACCACCATCAACTCGTCCAGCCGCGACACGTTCGGGAAGGCGGTCACCGCCGGCGCGCATTCATAGCGGCCGCGGAATACTTCTTCGACGAACAGCTTCGCCACCCGCCGCGCGGTGTCGGTGGTGTTGTGGTCGTTGGTCGTGTCGATCACCAGCGCCTGCAATACCTCCTGCATGCGCGCGGCAACTTCGTCGCGCAACTCGGCCAGCTCGCCCTCGCGTACGAACGCGGCGATGTTGTCGTTGGCGTGGTAGCGCTGCCCGGCTTCGATCAGACGGTAGCGGATGCGATCGGAAGCCGGTAGCCGCTCCAGCGCGGGCACTGGCTTGACGGCAGCGAGCGGAGCATTGGCGAGCATCGGTGGATTCCTTGTTGGGGCGTGGAGGAAGCGATGGGTGACATGCAAACCAAGCGAATAAACCTGCGGCGTTCGCTGCCATCCGCGCATTGGATGCGTCCAGCACCCGTTTCGTTCCTGCACCCGATCAACTGCGCTCCACGCCGTGCCCGTACACCAGCCGCCGGAGGCGAGCATCTGCAACCTCAGTGCGTGAACTTGTCCGGGAACTGCGCGATCAGACCCGAACTGAGAATGTCGGCCAGCATCAGCATGTGCGCCTCGGCCTTGCCGTAGGCGGCGATGCCGTCGGCGTACTTGCCTTGCAGGACGTCGGTCGCATACACCAGCGTGGTGTCGATGTGGCCCTTGAGCATGTCGCGCACCGCCGCCTGCGGCCAATGCGGGTTGGCTTTGGCGAGGAAATCAGCGATCTGTTGGGCGTTGGCGTAGGCCGCCGCCACCGCTTTGTCGAGGGCGGGCTTGTCGCCGGCTTTGGCGGCCTTCACGACCGCCACCGCACCGGCGATGTGTTCCTGCAACAGTTTGGTCAGCGCGTCGCCAGCGGCGTCGCCGTAGAACGGCTTGATGGCGTTGCCGATGTCTGCCTGATTCTGCATCAGGCGCGCGGTGGTGGCCTCGGTGGCGGGCGAATCGGATGCCAGCGCAGTCACCGCGGCGTAGGTCCACTCCATGTGCTGCGCCCACAGCGACTGCATCGCGGCGTACAACGCGCTC
The DNA here is from genome assembly GCA_018241125.1 of Pseudomonadota bacterium. Taxonomy (GTDB): domain Bacteria; phylum Pseudomonadota; class Gammaproteobacteria; order Xanthomonadales; family Xanthomonadaceae; genus SZAS-103. Next base: position 10,147 of record JAFEEL010000003.1, read on the forward strand.
ATGCTCGGCGTGCGGCAATCGGCCTGCACCATCGTGTCGTGATGGCCGGGGTGCGCAAGGGCGGGCATCGGCGCCAGAATTGGCAAACTCAGCAAGCCCGCGATGGCGGCGCCGAGGATGACGTGGCGACGACCGGCAGGGCGGGTTGGGGCTGTGAATATCATGGGACTCTCCGTTTGAGGTGGGTTGCGCTGGTGCGGCTTCGGGACGCCAGCCGGCGGTGGCCGCGTCGGCGTCTGCCCAATGGATGCCGGCAGCGGCAAATTCGTTCCCCGAGAACTGGCGTTCGCGCAAAACTCCGGAACATCAGGCATCCGCCCCACACTCATGACCCAGATCAAGATTGCGCAATCGCGGCGATCGCAACATGGCTCGGTGACCGCGCGCGTCATTCGTGCCGGCGACGCGGCTTCAGCCTTGGGCGTCCATGCGGCATCCACTACACTGCGCGCATGGGGATCGGGCGCAACGCGCCTGCCGTTTTTCATCCGAAGGGGGAGTACCACATGCAATCCCGTGCCATTGCCACGGCGGTCGCGCTCGCGCTCGGCCTGATCCAGATCAGCGCCGCTGCCGCGGCGCCCGCCAAACACCACCACGCGACTGGAAAGACTGCTGCGCAAGTTGCGGGCAGCCCTTCCGTGCAAGAACAATTGGCGGCGCGCGACCGCCAGATCGCGGCGCTGCAATCGGCAGTGGCCACCTTGCAGGCGCAAGTGGCTAGCCTGCAACAGACCAGCCAGGCGCAGGCCGACATCAACACCTCCACGCAGCAAAGCGTCACGCAACTGCAGACCAGCGCCAAGAAAGCCGACGCGCTGGAAGCGATCGTGGACAACACCAGCGTGTCCGGCCGCGTGTTCATGGACATCAGCGACATCTCGCAGCGCAAGAACGGCGTGCGCACCGCCGCCAGCGGCGACGGGCTGGACATCAAGCGCGGCTACCTCACCGTCAGCCACCGCTTCGACGACATTTGGTCGGCCACGCTGACCACCGACTTCAACTACGTCGCTGCCGACGGCGAAACGCAGCTGTTCATGAAAAACCTGTACCTGCAGGGCAAGTTCAGCAATGCCTTCGTGTTCCGCGCCGGCGAAATCCCGATGGCGTGGACGCCCTATGTGGAAAGTTTCTACGGCTATCGCTACGTCGAGAACACGCTCGCCGATCGCGCGAAAGTCGCCAACACCGCCGACTGGGGCCTGAGCGCCAACGGCAAGATCGCCGCCGGCATGTTCGATTACGCGGCTGCGGTGGTGAATGGCGCCAGTTTCAAGAACCCTACCCGCAGCAAGGGCATGGATTTCGAAGGCCGCATCGGCTTCTCGCCGGTCGAGGGCCTTGCCATCGCCGTGGGCGGCTATTCGGGCACGCTCGGCAAGCAGACGGCGACCACCAACGCCATCCATACCGCCACTCGTGGCGACGCGATGATCGCGTGGGCCAAAGGCGACAACAGAGTCGGCATCGAGTACTTCACCGCCAGCAACTGGAATACCGTACTGAGCCCGTTGCATGATCGCGCCACCGGCTGGTCGACGTGGGGCAGTTGGGGATTTGCCGACAAGTTCGCGGTATTCGGTCGCTACGACCGCGTGAAACCGAGCAAGGACCTCGACCCAACCTTGCGTGATCGCTATTTCAACTTCGGCCTGCAGTGGGCGCTGCGCAAGGACATCAAGCTGGCACTGGTGTACAAGAATGACGACTTGCGCAGTGCGACGAACGATGTGAAGACGCAGGAGTTCGGCATCTTCGGCGACATCACGTTCTGACCTCCGCCACGATGCGCCACACGGAAAACGACGGATCGAGACCCGCCGTTTTCGGCGCCGCACGAAGCCGGCACGGGCGTCAGACCGGGTCTTGCACGCCCAGTTCGGCCAGTGCCTTGAGCATCGCCTGCCGTGCCGGCTCGCTGAGCGCTTCGTGGTCGAGCGCGAAGCGGATCGTCGCCTCGACCAAACCGATGTGGGTGCCGCAGTCGAAACGCGTGCCGGCGAACCGATAGGCGTTCACCGTGCGCTCGGGCAGCAACGCGGCGATGGCGTCGGTGAGCTGGATCTCGCCGCCTTTGCCCGGCTGGGTGTGCTCAAGCAACTCGAAGATTCGCGGTTCGAGCACATAACGACCGACCACCGCCAGATTGCTCGGCGCGACCGACGGGTCGGGCTTCTCGACGATCGCACCGATGAGCCCGTGGCGACCATCGAAAGGCGCGGTGGCCACGATGCCGTAGCGGTGGGTGTGTTCGTGCGGCACCGGCTCGACCGCGATCACGCTGCTGCCCTGGTGCTGCGCCAGATCGGCCATCTGCGCCAATGCACCAGGCCCGTTGCGATTCCAGATCAGATCGTCCGGTAGCAAAACCGCAAAGGGCTCGTCGCCGATCACCGGTTTGGCGCACAGCACCGCATGGCCGAGACCGCGCGCCTCTGGTTGGGTGACGAACACCGCACGCACGTGCTCCGGCAACACATCGCGCACCCGCTGCAACAACTCGTGCTTGCCGTCATTCTCCAGCCGGTGTTCGAGTTCGTAGGCCTTGTCGAAATAATCCGCCACCGCGTGCTTGTAGCGGTTGGTGACGAACACCAGGGTGTCGCAGCCAGCGGCGATCGCCTCGTCCACCGCGTACTGGATCAACGGCCGGTCGACGATCGGCAGCATTTCCTTGGGCACGGTCTTGGTTGCCGGCAAGAAACGCGTACCCAAGCCGGCCACCGGGAAGACCGCCTTGCGAATACGGGGCGCGTTGCCTGATCTCATGATGCGCGGTTCCTTCGACCCACGGGCAGCGGCAGAATCACCGCGTTGCGGGCCGGTTGGTATTCCGGAATGGCCTCGTGCAGCAGGCGATGCAAACGCTGCTCATCGTAGCGTTCGAGCGCATCGCGCAGCGCCGCAAGGGTCAACGCCAACGCGCCCGCATCGACGCGCCGCGGGCACGCCTTGAAAATTTTCGGATGTACGCACATCCGGTTTTCTTCCTCCGCATGATAAAGCCTCTCGTGCAGCTTTTCGCCGGGCCGCAGGCCGGTGTAGACGATCTGCACGTCCCGTCCCGGGACCTTTCCAGCCAAGCGGATCATCTGCTCGGCCAGCAGTTTGATCGGTACTGGCTCGCCCATGTCGAGCGTGAAGACACCCTGCTCGCCCGCGATCGCAGCCGCCTGCAAGATCAGCTGGCAGGCTTCGGGGATGGTCATGAAATAACGGGTGACCTGCGGATGGGTCACCGTCACCGGCCCGCCGTGGCGAATCTGCTCGCGGAAGATCGGCACGACGCTGCCGGCCGAGTCGAGCACATTGCCAAAGCGCACCACGATCAGGCGCATGGCGGGGGTCGCGCAGGCCTGGCAGGCCATCTCCGCCAGTCGCTTGCTGGCACCCAAAACGTTGGCCGGGTCGACCGCCTTGTCGGTGGAGATCAGCACGAAGTCCTCCACCCCGGCCGCTGCGCTGGCTTGGGCAACCGTGTGCGTCGCCAGCACGTTGTTGCGTACCGCCGCGTGGGCTTGCCCTTCGAGCACCGGCACATGCTTGTAGGCGGCGGCATGCAGCACCGCACGCGCACGCCCACGGCGCAGTGCATGGGCGATGGTCGGCGCATCGCCGCAGTCGCCAAGTACGCAATGCAACGTCAGTTCCGGCGCATGCTTGCGCAGGTCTTCAGCGATCTTCAGCAGCGACAGCTCGCACTGTTCGACCAGCGTCAGCGCGCCGACCCCGAACTCTGCCAACTGTCGACACAACTCCGCGCCGATGGATCCGCCGGCGCCCGTCACCAGCACGGCCCGGCCCGCGATCCACGCGCGAATCGCCGTCGAATCGCAGGCCACCGGCTCGCGCCCGAGCAGATCTTCGATGGCGACGGCTTGCAACCGCGCCGACGTCGTGCGGCCAGCCGGATGGGCCATTTGCGGCGCCTTGCGAAATACCACGCTCCGGTCGTCGCGTAACGCGGAAGGTTCATGCTCCACGGTGCACTCATGCGTCCAGCAGATTGTATTGCGGCTTGACCGTGCCCCAGTTCTTGCAACTCGGGCACTGCCAATGGTGGGCGCGGGCGCCGAAGCCGCAATGGTTGCAGCGATACGCCGGTGCGCGTGCCAGCAACTGGTCGCTGATCTGCTTCAGGTTCGCCAGCGTCGCCGGGGCATCGGCGGGCAACTCCAGGCTCAGGTCGATCAACGCCGCCTGCCCGCGTACCGATGGGCGCTGGCGCACTTGCAAGGACACCAGCCGGCGCGCCGCGTCCACGCCCTCTTCGGCGCGCACGATGCGGCTGAGCGCGAGTACCGGCGCGAAACCCGGATAGCGCTCGATCATCTCGGCCAGAAACGCGCGCGCGCGCGCGGTGTCGTGGCCGCGCTGGTACGCGTCGAGCAACGGCTTGAGCACTTCGGGCAGATAGTCGATGTCCTGTCGCGGGACACGTTCGAGCGCACGGATGGCTGCGGTATCGTTGCCGGCGGCCAGTTCGATCTGACCTTCGAGAATGCCGGCACGGGTGCTGTGCGGATCGGCTGCATAGGCGTCGGCAATGCGCGCGCGCGCCGTTGGCGGGTCGCCCTGCAACCGCGCCTGCTCGGCCAGCTCGCACTGGAACTGGGCGATCAACACGCCCATCGGCTCACCGGTGGCGTCCTCAAAACTGCGCGCGTGGGAAATCGCTTTTTCCCAATCGCGTTCGGCCTGATAGATCGAGATCAGGTGGCGCAACGCCTGCGGCACCGACACGTCGGCCTGCACCAGATCGGTGAACAGCGTCTCGGCGCGATCGAGCAGGCCGGCGCGCATGTAGTCCTCGCCCAGTTCGAGCATGGCGTACTTGCGCTGCTCCTCGCTCAAGCCACCGCGCGCGATCAGGCCTTGATGCAGGCGGATCGCGCGATCGACCTCGCCGCGGCGGCGGAACAGGTGGCCGAGCGAGAACTGCGTCTCCACCGTGTCCTTGTCGGCCTCGGCCAGCTGCATGAACAGTTCGATCGCCTTGTCGGGCTGCTCGTTGAGCAGGTAGTTCAGGCCACGGAAATAGGTGTTGGTCAGCCGCCGCACGCGGTGGCCGGTTTGCAGCGCGCCGCCGCGCCGCCCGGCATACCAGCCGCTGGCCGCCGCGACCGGCAGCAGGGCGATCAGCAGGTAGTGGAGGACGCCGGGATTCATGCGCCGATCACCTCGCCGGCGCCGGTGCGCGCAGACGTCTGCGCAGCGGCCGGACGACGCTCACAGTGACCGCCAGACCACCGGGCAACACGGCGACCAAGGCCGCGCACAACGCCGTCACGCCAAGGGCAGCCGGCATCGGGAACAGTTGGCAGTCCACCGACACCGCGCGCGCGTTCGACGCGCCGAAACCCACCCCGGCCCCCACGAACAGAACCGCCAACAAGGCTTGCAGGACGGAGCGCATGGATCGAAGCACCGATTGGCGGCGACTGCCAAGCTTGGCCGAGCCGCAAGGGCAGCGTCAATGCGGGGCCGGCTCGTGGCGCAAGTTCACCCGATCGCGCAGTTCCTTGCCGGGCTTGAAATGCGGCACGTGCTTGCCGGTCAACGCGACCGAGTCACCGGTCTTGGGATTGCGGCCGATGCGCGCCGGCCGGTAATGCAGGGAAAAACTGCCGAAGCCGCGGATCTCGATGCGTTCGCCGCGACTGAGCGCCTGACTCATCATTTCCAGCAATGCCTTGACCGACAAGTCCACGTCGCCGGCATCCAGATGCGGCTGGCGCAGGGCGAGGATCTCGATGAGCTCGGACTTGGTCATGCGCGGGGCCATCGGTGTGCCGGGTCATTCCGGCGATTTCCCTGCCCGGGCGTGCCCGGGCAGGGTTTTGCTTGCGTTGCGGCTTGCGGGGGCGCAGTGATGGATACCCGTACGAGCCAGAAGTTGCGGGTTTGCGCTTCGCTGTTCCCCGCTCCCTGCTCCCTGTTCCCTGCTCACTGTTCCCTGCGGCTCACTCAGCCCTCGGACTTGTTCATCTTCTCGCGCAGCAGAGCGCCCAGGGTCGTGGTGCCGGTATGCGCCGAGGCCGAATACTCCTCGATCGCCGCTTGCTGCTCGGCTTCGTCCTTGGCGCGGATCGACAACTGCAGGACGCGGCCCTTGCGATCCATGCCGATGAACTTGGCCTCGATCGCATCGCCCACCTTCAGGTGCTGCGTCGCGTCGTCGATGCGCTCCTTGGCGATGTCCGAAGCGCGGATGTAGCCTTCCATACTTTGCCCGAGGTCGATGCCGGCGCCGCGGGCGTCGACTTCCTTCACGGTGCCCTTGAGCACGCTGCCCTTGGGATGGGCGGCCATGAACTGCGCGAACGGATCTTGTTCGAGCTGCTTGACGCCCAGCGAGATGCGCTCGCGCTCCGGGTCGACCGCCAGCACCACCGCTTCCATGGTGTCGCCCTTCTTGTAGTTGCGTGCCAGATCCTCGCCGGTGGAGTTCCAGGAGATGTCCGACAGGTGCACGAGGCCGTCGATGCCGCCATCCAGACCGATGAAGATGCCGAAGTCGGTGATCGACTTGATCTGCCCGGACACCTTGTCGCCCTTGTTGTGCATGGCGGCGAAGGCTTCCCACGGGTTGGGCTGGCACTGCTTCATGCCCAGCGAGATGCGGCGGCGCTCCTCGTCCACGTCCAGCACCATCACCTGCACCTCGTCGCCGACTTGCGCCATCTTCGAGGGATTGACGTTCTTGTTGGTCCAGTCCATCTCCGACACGTGCACCAGGCCTTCCACGCCCGGCTCGATTTCCACGAACGCGCCGTAATCGGTGACGTTGGAGATCTTGCCGAACAGGCGGGCGCCGTTGGGATAGCGGCGCGAGATGTTGTCCCACGGATCCTCGCCGAGCTGCTTGAGGCCGAGGCTGACGCGGTTGCGCTCGCGGTCGTACTTGAGCACGCGCACGTCGAGCTCATCGCCGACGTTGACCACTTCGGACGGATGGCGCACGCGCTTCCACGCCATGTCGGTGATGTGCAGCAGGCCGTCGATGCCGCCCAGATCCACGAACGCGCCGTAGTCGGTGAGGTTCTTGACCACGCCCTTGAGCACCACGCCTTCTTGCAGCTTGTCCATCAACTGCTCGCGCTCCTCGGAGTGCTCGGACTCGACGACGGCGCGGCGGGAGACGACCACGTTGTTGCGCTTGCGGTCGAGCTTGATGAGCTTGAACTCGAGTTCCTTGCCTTCCAGATAAGCCGGGTCGCGCACCGGGCGCACATCGACCAGCGAACCGGGCAGGAACGCGCGCACGTCCTTGATGTCCACGGTAAAGCCACCCTTGACCTTGCCGCTGATGCGGCCGGTAATGGTGGCGTTGGATTGCAGCGCTTCCTCCAGCTCGTCCCACACCATCGAGCGCTTGGCCTTCTCGCGCGACAGCACGGTTTCGCCGAAGCCGTTTTCCAGGTATTCGAGGGCGACCTTGACCTGCTCGCCCACCTTCACGTCGAGCTCGCCGGCCTCGGTACGGAACTGTTCGATCGGCACGATGCCTTCGGACTTCAGGCCGGCGTTGATGACGACCACATCGGGGCGCACCTCGACGATGGTGCCCATCACGATGCTGCCGGGCTTGAGCTTGGCGATGGTCTGCTGACTCTGTTCGAACAGTTCTGCGAATGATTCGGTCATTGGTTGGATTTCCAGTTGGACACTCGGGCCGCAGGCGCGATGCCTGTGGTTCGGCCCACCCTTGTGCGGCGCACACGCGCCTGTTGGTTGAAGGAAAATCCGCGACGAAAGCCCGTCGCGGTGCGGATCTGCTGCGATGAAACACCACGCCGGCAACGCGTGCGGCTCAACCCCGGATGTGATCGGGAAGCAAAGCCAGCACGCGCGCGACCACGCGTTCCACCGGCACGTCGGTCGTATCGATGAGCACCGCATCGTCTGCGGGTTTCAACGGCGACACGGCGCGTTCGGCATCGCGCGCATCGCGAGCGAGGATTTCACGCAGCAGGTCGTCGATGTTAACGGAAAGTCCTTTTTCTTTCAACTGCTTATGACGCCTTTGCGCGCGCTGGTCGGCGCTGGCGGTGAGAAACACCTTGCAGCCGGCATCGGGGAATACCACCGTGCCCATGTCACGCCCGTCGGCGACCAACCCCGGACGCTGGCGGAAGGCGCATTGCTTGTCCAGCAATGCCTGGCGCACCGCCGGCATGGCCGCCACGACCGAAGCGGCCGCCCCGGCGCTCTCGGTGCGGATGGCATCGGTGGCATCCACGCCATCGACCAGCACCCGCGGCTCGGCATCGCCTGCGGTCACGAAGCGCACCGCTGTGCGTGCCGCCAGCGCGGCCATCGCCGTGGCATCGCTGACGTCGGCCCCATCGCGGCCAGCGGCATATCCGACCACACGGTACAGCGCGCCCGAATCCAGGTAATGCCAACCCAGCCGACTGGCGACGATGCGGCTGATGGTGCCCTTGCCCGAGCCGGAAGGCCCGTCGATGGTCAATACCGGGATGCTCGTATCCATGCCGCCTCGCGTCGATTTGCAACGATCATTGTACGAAACGGTGCCGCCGCCTCAGCGGCCGCCGCTCTCCGGCACCGCCCACACGAACAACCGCTGCGCCCGCAGCACGCCATCGGCAGCTTGCGTGCCCAGGCCCAGCGCCCGGCCGTGCGCGTCGAACACCGCGACCGTCGCCTCCCCGGCGACCGGCGCGTGCAGATCCACCGCCTGCCCCTGCCCCAGCCGGCGCGCCTGCGGCGCATCGAGCGTCACCCGACGCAGGCCCGTTAGCCCTGCCTCGATCGGCAACAGGCAGGCATCGAGCGCCGCCACGTCCGCTGCCAACGCCTGCAAGGCGTCGAGCGTGTACATGCGCGGTTGCCGGAAGGGTTCGACCCACAACCGCCGCAACTGCGCCACGTGCGCGCCGCAGCCCAACGCCTCGCCCAGATCGCGCACGAGACTGCGCACATAGGTACCGCTGCCGCATTGCACGTGCAAACGCAACCAGTCCGGGCCACGTTCGATGCAATCGAAGCGATCCACCTGCACCGTGCGCACCGGCGCAGCGACGACTTCGCCACGACGCGCCTTGGCGTACAGCGGCTCACCGCCCTGCTTGAGCGCGGCGATGATCGGCGCACGCTGCTGGATACGTCCGCGCAGCGGCGCCAGCGCCGCTTCCAGCGCCGCATCGTCGATTTGCGGAACGGGCCGCTGCCGCAAGATCGCACCGTCGGCATCGTCGCTGTCGGTGGTGGCACCCAAGCGTGCGAGGGTCTCGTAGGCTTTGCTCTCACCGAGCAACACGCCGGCGATCTTGGTCGCCTCGCCGAAGCAGATCGGCAGCAGCCCGGTGGCGAGCGGATCGAGGCTGCCGGTGTGCCCGGCCTTGTCGGCAGCAAACAAGCGCTTGACCTGCTGCAGGACGTGGTTGGAACTGCGGCCCTGCGGTTTGTCGAGCAGCAAGATGGCGTGGAGTGGACGCCGGGGCCCGGGACACGGGACACGGGACTCGGGACTCGCCAAGCACGACCCCAGACGCGCAGCTTTGGATTCGGAAGACTGCATGGTCTGAGAACAATCCGGCTGTGCAAGCAGCAGTCGATAGGCGGAGGGCCTGCGCACTACGATTCGTCTGGCTCCGGTTTCGACTCCTGTGCCGAGTCCCGGGTCTCGAGTCCCGATTCCCGCAACAAGCCGTCGATCCGCTCCCCGCGATCCACCGAATCGTCGTAATGAAAGTGCAACTCGGGCACGTGCCGCAGCTTGACCGCATGCGCCAGTTCGAAGCGCAGCTCGCGGGCGTGTTCCTTCAGCCCGGCCATCGCGTCCTTGACGCGCTCCGGTTGCAACGCGGTGACGAACACCTTGGCGTGCGCCATGTCGCGGGTGACCTCCACGTCCGACACGCTCACCGACGGCAGGCCGTGATTGCGCACCAGTTCATGCACGAGCGTACCCAGCTCGCGGCGCAGCTGCGCGGCGATGCGATCGGTGCGGTGGAAGGATTTTTTCATGGATTCGTGAATAGTGATTTGTGATTAGTGAATGGTTGGAAGCCAAGCAAAGCGGTCTCCAGATAGCGTCACGACTCACGATTCACGATTCACGACTCACGATTCACGACTCACGACTCACGACTCACGACTCACGACTCACGACTCACGACTCACGACTCACGACTCACGACTCACGCCCTCACAGCGTCCGCTGGATCTCCACGCGCTCGAAGCACTCGATCTGGTCGCCGGGCTTGACCTGATCGTAGCCCTTCACGCCGATGCCGCACTCGGACGGCGCCTTGACCTCGTCCACGTTCTCGGTGAAGCGGCGCAGCGAATCCAGTTCGCCCTCGAAGATGACCACGTTGTTGCGCAGCACGCGAACGGGTTTGCCGCGACGGATGACGCCTTCGATGACCGTGCTGCCGGCGATCGCGCCGAACTTGGAGTGGCGGAACACCTGCGCGACCTGTGCGATGCCGATGATCTCCTCGCGCACTTCCTTGCCGAGCAGACCCGACGCCACTTGTTTCACTTGATCGATCACGTCGTAGATGATCGAGAAGTAGCGCAGATCCAGACCGTTGGCCTCGATCACCTTGCGCGCCGAAGCGTCGGCGCGCACGTTGAAGCCGATCAGGACCGCCTTGGACGCCGCCGCCAGTTGCGCGTCGGACTCGGTGATGCCGCCCACGCCCGAGGAGATCACGTTGATCTTGATGGCCTCGTTGGACAGGCCCACCAGCGATTCGCGCAGCGCCTGCACCGAGCCGTGCACATCGGCCTTGACCACCAGCGCCAGCGAGAGCTGGCCGGCGCCTTGGCCCATCTGCGCCATGATGTCTTCCATGCGGTTGCCGGCCTGGCTGACCAGGCGCGATTCGCGGCGCTTGGCGTCGCGCTGCTGGGCCACGTCCTTGGCCAGTCGCTCGTCGGCGACCACGGTGAAATCATCGCCCGCATCGGGCACGCCCGACAGGCCCAGCACCTGCACCGGGATCGACGGGCCGGCCGCATCGACTTGCTTGCCGGTCTCGTCGAACAGCGCGCGCACGCGGCCATATTGCACGCCACACACGAGGTAGTCGCCCTTCTTCAGCGTGCCCTGCTGCACCAGCACGGTGGCGACCGGGCCACGACCCTTGTCCAGACTCGACTCGATCACCACGCCACTGGCGCGCGCATCGCGCACCGCGGTCAACTCCATCATCTCCGACTGCACGAGCACCGCGTCGAGCAGCGCATCGACGCCCATGCCGGTCTTGGCCGACACCGGCACGAACTGCACATCGCCGCCCCAGTCCTCGGCCAGCACGCCGGCATTGGACAGGCCCTGCTTGATGACGTCGGGTTTGGCCTCGGACTTGTCCATCTTGTTCATCGCCACGATCAACGGCACGTTGGCCGCCTTGGCGTGCTGCACCGCCTCGATCGTCTGCGGCATCACGCCGTCGTCGGCGGCCACCACCAGCACCACGATGTCGGTGAGCTTGGCGCCGCGCGCGCGCATCGAGGAGAACGCCGCGTGACCGGGCGTATCGAGGAAGCTGATGGTGCCGCGCGAGGTTTCGACGTGGTAGGCGCCGATGTGCTGGGTGATGCCGCCAGCCTCACCGTGGGCGACCTTGGTGCGGCGGATGTAGTCCAGCAGCGAGGTCTTGCCGTGATCGACGTGGCCCATGATGGTCACCACCGGCGGGCGAGCCTGCTTGTCGCCCTGCGGCGCGTCCTCGCCGTGCGCCAGCAGCGCCGACTCGGCGTCGTTGGCCACCGCGGCCACCGCCTTGTGGCCGAGTTCTTCGACCACCAGCACCGCGGTATCGTGGTCGATGATCTGGTTGATGGTCACCATCGTGCCCATCTTGAACAACGCCTTGACCACCTCGCCGCCCTTGAGCGCCAGCTTGGCTGCCAGATCGGCCACGCTGATGGATTCGCCGATCGCGACCTCGCGCTGCACCGGCGCGGTCGGGCGTGCGAAGCCGTGCTGGCCGCTGGCCTGACGACTGGCCTCCACGGCGCGCGGACGTGCCCGCCGCTTGTCGCCGCCGCGACGCGCGCGCTCGGCCTCGGTCAAGTGCAACTGGGTGGAAAAACGGTTGGCCGGATCGTTGTCGTCGATTTCCGCCGGCATCGCGTGGCTGCCCCGATGCGGGGCCTTCTTGCCGTGTACCGCCTTGGCGTCGCGCGCCGGTTCGCGGTGCGGCTCGCGTGGCGGCGCGGCGTCGCGACGTCGCGGCTCTACGGCGGCGTGCTCCTTGCGCACGGGCTTGTCGGCGGCGGGCGGCGCCTCGGCTTCGGTCGCCGCCGCCTTCGCGGCCGCTTCGGCCTGCTCGCGTTCGCGCCGGACGGCTTCCTCGGCTTGGCGGCGCGCCGCATCTTCCTCGCGGCGCTTGCGATCGACCTCCGCCAAGGCCTGCTGCTCGGCCTGGTTGAGCTTGTTCGACTCCTCCAGCTTGCGCAGCGCGTCCTGGCGCTCGTCGCTGGCGGGTGCCTCGACCTGGTCGCGCTTGATGAAGGTGCGCTTTTGCCGCACCTCGACCGTGACCGTGGTGGTGCGCGCCTTGCCGGCGCTGATGGTGACGGCTTCCTGCTTGCGCCGGTTCAGGGTGATCTGGGTGGGCGTGGCGGCCTCGGCCGGCTTCTCGCCCTTGCCATGGGTACGGCGCAAAAAGCCGAGCAGTCGCATCTTCTCGGTGCTGCTGACGACTTGATCCGGGCCGCTGAAGTTCATGCCGGCTTCGGCCAACTGCTGCAGCAGCTTGTCGACCGGCGTACCGACCATCTTCGCGAGCGCGTTTACGGTGACTTCGGACATGCGTATCCCGGATATGGTGCCGCCAGCGAAATCCCGCCGGCGGTTGCTGCGTTACGTTGGCGGCAGGCAAGCGCGCTAGTGTAGCGCGCCGACCCGCCGCGGCCATGCCTCATTCGAACCAGTGCGCGCGCGCGGCCATGATCAGCTCGCCTGCCCGCTCGCTGCCCACGCCCTCGATGTCGGCGATCTCGTCGGTGGCCATCTCCGCCAGTTCTTCGCGGGTGGTCACGCCGCGCTCGGCCAGTGCGTAGGCGGTGGCCTCGTCCATGCCGTCGAGCGAGAGCAGGTCGTCCGCCGGTGGGCGCTCGTCCACGCCCTCCTCGGCGGCCAGCGCGTCGGTGAGCAGCGCGTCGCGCGCCCGGGCACGCAACTCCTCGACGATGTCCTCGTCGAAGCCCTCGATCGCCAGCAGTTCGGCGGTCGGCACGTAGGCGATTTCCTCGACGGTGTTGAAGCCCTCGCCCACGAGAATGCCGGCGATTTCCTCGTCCACCTCGAGCTTGTCCATGAACAACTGCCGCGACGCGGCCTGCTCGCCTTCGCTCTTGGCGGTGACCTGGTCCTGGGTCATCACGTTGAGCTGCCAGCCGGTCAGGCGACTGGCCAGACGCACGTTCTGGCCGCCCTTGCCGATGGCCTGGGCGAGCTTGTCCTCGGCCACGGCCAGATCCATCGAATGCTTTTCTTCATCAACGATGATCGACTGCACCTCGGCCGGCGCCATCGCGTTGATCACGAACTGCGCCGGGTTGTCCGACCACAGGATGATGTCCACGCGTTCGCCGTTGAGCTCGTTGGACACGGCCTGCACGCGCGAGCCGCGCATGCCGATGCACGCGCCGATCGGGTCGGTGCGGCGGTCGTGCGCGAGCACCGCGATCTTGGCGCGGTCGCCCGGATCGCGGGCGGCGGCCTTGATCTCCACCAGCCCCTGCCCGACTTCGGGCACCTCCAGCTTGAACAGCTCCATCATGAACTCGGGCGCGGCGCGGCTAATGAACAACTGCGGCCCACGCGCCTCCGCTCGCACTTCCAGCAGGAAGCCTTTCACGCGATCGCCGGCACGCAGGGTGTCGCGCGGGATGCCCTTGTCCTTGGGGATGAAGCCCTCGGCGTTGCCGCCCAGATCGACGTACACGTTGCCGCGCTCGGCGCGCTTGACGGTGCCGGTGACCAGTTCGCCCACGCGATCGGCCCACGCCTCCACCACCTGCGCGCGCTCGGCCTCACGCACTTTCTGCACGATCACCTGCTTGGCGGCCTGCGCGCCGATGCGGCCGAACTCGGCGTTTTCCACTTGCTCCTCGACGACATCGCCGACGGCCGCCTCGACGTTCTCGTCGACCGCGTCCATCAACCGCACTTGCCGATCCGGAGATTCCATCACGACATCGTCGGCGACCACTTCCCACTGCCGGAACGTCTCGTAGCTGCCGTCCTTGGGATTGATCGCCACGCGGATTTGCACGTCCTGGTCGTGGTAGCCCTTCTTGGCGGCCGAGGCCAGCGCGGACTCCATCGCCTGCAGGATCACTTCGCGCGGCACGCCCTTCTCGTTGGCGACCGCGTCGATCACCATCAACATTTCCTTGCTCATGCTTCGTGCTCCGTGGCGTCCGTCGAAGGCTCGCCGTTGGGTGGATTGGAGCGGCGCGACTTGCCGCCGCGCCCCTTGTTTTTCGCCGCGCCGGGCTTGCCCTGATCGGCAACGCCGGAACCGAACCCGAGCGCGGCCCAGTCCGGAACCAGCCGCGCCTTGTCGATGTTCGCGTGCTGCAACGCGATGTCGTGCTCGCCCACGCGCACGGTGATCGCCTCGCCTTGCACCGCGCCGATCGTGCCCTGAAAGCGGCGGCGCCCGTCGACCGGAATGCGCAGCGCCAGTTTCACCTGCGCGCCGGCGTGGCGCGCGAACTGGGCGGCGCTGAACAGCGGTCGGTCGATGCCCGGCGAGGACACTTCCAGCGTGTAGCGCGAAGCGATCGGATCGGCCACGTCCAGTTGCGCCGATACCTCGCGGCTGACCGCCTCGCAATCGTCGATCGTCACCGCCCGCCCGGGTGCGTCCACGTACAGTCGCAACAGCGCGCTGGCACCGGACGCGACGAACTCCGCGCCCAGCAGTTCGAGCTGCATGGAAGCGACGGTCGGCGCGAGCAAGGCGGCGATTTCGGTGGCGCGGTCGGACATCGGTCGGTGTTTTGGTTCAACAACAACGAAAAAGGGGCCCAGAGGGCCCCTTCCGGCGACTATTTCGTTCCGGTACAACGGCGCAGGCAACGCCGTTGCGAGCCCGTCGCAACACGAGATCCCAAGGGGAACTTCCCGTCACGAGGCTGGTAGCGGGGGCAGGATTTGAACCTGCGACCTTCGGGTTATGAGCCCGACGAGCTGCCAGACTGCTCCACCCCGCAGCAGAGTCGGTCATTATAGGATTGGCTTGATCGCAACGCAACACCATCTGGCCGGAGTGCCCGGCGCGCTCGTTCAGGGGTCGATCAGGCAGCCCATCGTCACCCGTTCGCGGTGTTCCAGATCGCGCTGGGTGGCGATCCCGCGGAAGCCGGCGGCGGCCAGGATCGCGCGCACCGCCGCGCCTTGCTGCCAGCCGTGTTCGAGCAGCAGCCAGCCGCCGTCGCGCAAATGCGCAGGCGTCTTGGCGGCGATCGTGCGGATGGCATCCAGCCCGTCGGCGCCAGAAGCCAGAGCCATGCGCGGCTCGAAGCGCAAGTCGCCGCGTTGCAGGTGCGCGTCGTCATCGGCGATGTAAGGCGGGTTGCTGACGATCGCGTCGAAGCACGCGTCGACCAGCGGCGCGCACCAGTCGCCCAGCACACAATGCACGCGCGCGGACAGCCCCAGCGCGTCGGCGTTGGTCTGCGCGACCGCGAGCGCGGCCGGGCTGGCGTCGACCGCGAACACCTCGACCAGCGGCCGCTCGCTCGCCAGCGCCAGCGCGATCGCGCCCGAACCGGTGCCCAGATCGGCCACGCGCATCGGTCGGTCGACCGGCAGCACGCCCAAGGCGCGTTCGACCAGCAGCTCGGTTTCCGGCCGCGGGATGAGCACGGCGGGCGTGATCGCCAGTTCCAGCGACCAGAATCCGCAGCGACCAAGGATGTACGCGATCGGCTCGCCGTGCACGCGGCGGGTGACGAGGTCGTCGTAACGGCGCAATACCCCTTCACCGAGTGCGTCGTCGGCGTGCGCCAGCAGCCATGCACGGTTGCGATCGAGCACTTGCGAGAGCAGCAGTTCGGCCTCGCTGCGGCCCGTGTGTTGCAAGCGCCGCGCCGCGCAGGCGATCGCTTGCGCGACCGTGGTTGGCGTATTCGCGGTGGCGGCGCTCATGACCGTTGCGCGACAACGATCAGCTCAACAACTTCACCGCCTGCACCAGCACCGCCAGCACGAAGCCCAGCAGGAAGCAGATGTAGCTCAGGCGCAAGTAGCGATATTTGTGGTGCGACAGGTAGCTGCCCAGCGAGTAGATGTCGGCGGCCATGATCGGATAGATCGATCCGGGCTGCATGCGGCTGGCCAGTTCGCGCAAGAAGCGTTGCTGGTCGAGTTCGGCGAAGTGGCCGAAGAACAGGATGTTGAAGTGCGGCGGCAACGGCTCGTCACGTTTCAGGCGCAGCGGCCGGTACTTGGGCAGCACCGCCAGGATCGCCAGCAGCAGGGCCGCCAGGGTGAAGCCCATCAGGATGAGCATGCTGACGCGCAGGTGCGGGTCGTTGATCCGCCCCAATGCGATGGTGAGCACGATCGAGGACACGGTGATGATGATGCTCGACTTGGTATCGGCCATCACCGACAGCGACACATGGTGCTGTTGCGCGGTGCGCATGAGCTGATCGCCGGTGCCGCGCTCGGGGATGCCGGCGAACAGGGCGCGAAGCTCAGGCGTATCGGGCGGCGTGAACCGGACGGGCGAATCGTGGCCCTCGTCGCCCGGATGCGGCAGTTCTTGCTGATCGGTGTCGCCCATCGCTGGCCCCTGGCGCCGGCTGGATCGGCGCGGGCGCCACATTAGCGTAAATGCGGGCCGATGGGGCGGTCGGTGGCGGACGACATCACGGCCAATTCAACCCCCATCCCCGGCTTTCCCCGCCCGCGCGGGAAGCGCTCGGAAAGCACCCATGAATCACGCGATCGCTGGCCGCCGTCGGCCACGATGCCTCACGCCGCAGCAGCCTGCTCGACCGTCACCGCCACCGCATGGATCACCGCGGCGATGCGCGCGATCGACTGCACGCCCTGCGCGCTCATGCCGTGCTGGCGCAACACCTTCTCGTGCGAGGCCAGACACGCGCCGCAGCCGTTGACGGCCGAGGCCGCCAGGCAGGCCGCTTCGAACGCGACCTTGTCCACGCCCGGGCGGGCCAGCACGTTCATGCGCAAGCCGGCGCGCAGGGTCTGGTATTCGTCGTTGCCGACCAAGTGGGTGAAGCGGTAATAGATGTTGCTCATGCCCATGATGGCGGCGGCGGCGCGCACGCCGTCGCATTCGCCCGCGTCGAGTTGCTCGGACGCGAACGCCTCGATGGCGCGCGTCAAGGGCGCGTATCGCGAGACGATGGCCGCAGCCAGCGCGACCGCACGAATCTGCTTGCCATCCAGCCCCGGCGCGCCGCCTTCGCCGAGCACCGAGTCGAGGTTCAGGCGCAGATCCTTGGCGTATTCGGGCAGTGATGATTTGAGGGTTTCGAGGGTCATGGTGGATTCCTGGCGATGGCGGTGAGGTAACGGTTACCCGCCCCTCACCCCAACCCCTCTCCCGTCGGGAGAGGGGCTTTGCTGTTCCCTTCTCCCACCGGGAGAAGAGCCTGCCCACGCGAAGGCGGAGGTGCCCGAAGGGCGGATGAGGGGCGACGACTGCGCGACTTACGCCGCCTTGAGGGTTTCCTCGCCCTGCTTCCAGTTGCACGGGCACAGCTCGTCGGTCTGCAACGCGTCGAGCACGCGCAGCACTTCGTCCGGGCTGCGGCCGACCGACAGGTCGGTGACGTACACGAAGCGGATCACGCCATCGGGATCGACGATGAAGGTCGCCCGCTGCGCCACGCCCTCGTTCTTGTCGAGGATGCCCAGCGCCGAGGTGAACTCGCGCTTGATGTCGGCCAGCATCGGGAACGGCAGCGCGTGCAGGTCCTTGTGGTGCGTGCGCCAGGCGTGGTGCACGAACTCGCTGTCGGTGCTGCCGGTGAGCAACTGCGCATCGCGGTCGAGGAAGGCCTGATTCTTCGCGGCGAAGCCGGCGATCTCGGTCGGGCACACGAAGGTGAAGTCCTTCGGGTAGAAGAACAACACCAGCCACTTGCCCTTGTACGTGTCGTTGTCGATCTGTGTGAAGGCCTTGTTCAGATCGGTGGAAACGGTGGCCTTGAGGGAAAACTGCGGGAGCTTGTCGCCGACGGTCAACATAGGTGCTTCTCCTTGGGGATCAATGGGTGGCGCGTTTGCGCGCCGACTCGGCCGCCGCTTGCGGCCCGGGCAGCAGGGCATCGGTAGGTGCGCCGCTGCTGTCCCGTGGGTGCATTGTGCGGGTGCAGCATTGATTATGCCAATCGATTGTTCATATCATTTCGATAGATTTTGTCGATGGCCATTCCAACCCGGTCGCCACCATGAACCTGCGCGAACTGCACTATCTGGTCGCCCTTGCCGACCACCGGCATTTCGGTCGCGCCGCCGCGGCCAGCTTCGTCAGCCAACCCACCTTGTCCACCCAGATCCGCAAGCTGGAGGATGAGCTGGGCGTGCGCCTGATCGAGCGCTCACCGCGCAAGGTGATGCTCACCGCCGCCGGGCAGCAGATCGCCGAGCGCGCACGGCGCGTGCTGGCCGATGTCGAACAACTCAAGGAAACCGCGCGCCGCAGCGCCGACCCGGAAGCCGGCAGCGTGCGTCTGGGCATATTCCCGACGCTGGCCCCGTACCTTTTGCCGCACGTGGTGCCGCGCCTGCGACAACGCTTTCCACGACTCGAACTGCTGCTGGTGGAAGAAAAAACCGACATCGTGCTGCGGCAGTTGCACGAGGGCCGGCTCGACGCCGGCGTGCTGGCGCTGCCGCTGCACGACGAATCCTTGCACGTGGAGTTCCTGTTCGAAGAGCCCTTCGTGCTGGCCACCCCGCAAGGCCATCCGCTGGCCGCGTGCGAGGATCTGCGCCTGCGCGATCTGGCGCACGAACGCCTGCTGCTGCTCGAAGACGGGCATTGCCTGCGCGATCAGGCGCTGGAGGTGTGCGCGCGCGCCGGCGCCGGCGAGCACGATGGCTTTCGCGCCACCAGTCTGGAGACGCTGCGACAGATGGTGGCCGCCGGCGTGGGCATCACCCTGCTGCCCACGCTCGCGGTCAAGCCGCCGGTCGCGCCCTCGGCCGACGTGGTCTTGCGGCACTTCCGCACACCGCCGCCGAGCCGGCGCATCGGCATGGTCTGGCGCAAGAGCTCGGCGATGGCTGGTTTCCTGCGCAGCTTCGCCAATGAATTGCGCGCGTTGCCGACCGGCCTGCTCGATCCGCATGAGGACGACGCGAAGGCGAATGGCCATCGGCAGCGCCGTGCGCGCCGATGATGCCGACGCGATAGGCGCGGGCTATCGCTGCCATCGCCACAATCGATTATCCATTGCACCGCACCTGCGCTACCCTCGGGCGGTCGGATGCGCGAGGCGCGTTCGACCGGTTTTCCTTTCGCCAATCCCACGGAGGCACCCACGATGAGCTTGAAAGGCAGCAAGACCGAACAGAATCTCAAGGACGCCTTTGCCGGCGAGTCGCAGGCCAACCGCCGCTACCTCTACTTCGCATCCAAGGCCGACGTGGAAGGCTACAACGACGTCGCGGCGGTATTCCGCTCCACGGCCGAAGGCGAGACTGGGCACGCGCACGGACATCTGGAATACCTTGAGGAATGCGGCGATCCAGCCACCGGGCTGCCGATCGGCGGCACCCACGCCAACCTGAAGTCGGCCATCCACGGCGAAACCCACGAGTACACCGACATGTACCCGGGCATGGCCAAGACCGCGCGCGACGAAGGTTTCGACGAGATCGCCGATTGGTTCGAGACCCTGGCCAAGGCCGAACGCTCGCACGCCAATCGCTTCACCAAGGCGCTGGGCGAGTTGGGTTGATGGGCTGGTTCCTTGCTCGCATCGGGTGAAGGAGCCAATCGCCGTGCCCTTCCCCCGACGGGAGAAGAGCCTGCCCCCGCGAAAGCGGGGGTGGCGCGGTAGCGCCGGATAAGGGGCGGGTCACGTTCGCAAGCGCGCTTCGCCGGTTGTCTGGCGCTGGGTCAAACCGGCGGGTTCGTCGCCCCTCACCCCAACCCCTCTCCCGATGGGAGAGGGGCTTTGTCTCCCGTCTCCCGTCTCCCGTCTCCCGTCTCCCGTCATGCCCAACGCCACCGACACCCCCGCTCGCGAAGGCAGTCTGGACGCGCCGACCCGGCACCCGGTCGAGTGGAAGTCGCCGGCGTTCTGGGATCACGCCGCGCTGGAAGCGGAGATGGCGCGGGTGTTCGAGATCTGCCACGGCTGCCGGCGTTGCGTGAGCCTGTGCCACGCATTCCCGACCTTGTTCGATCTGGTGGATGCGTCGAGCACGCTGGAAGTCGATGGCGTGGCCAAATCCGACTACGCCAAGGTGGTCGAGCACTGTTATCTGTGCGACCTGTGTTACCAGACCAAGTGCCCGTATGTGCCGCCGCATCCGTGGAACGTGGACTTCCCGCACCTGATGTTGCGCGCCAAGGCGGTGGCGCGGCACGAGCACGGTTCGCCCGCGGCGGCGAAGCTGTTGTCGAACACGCGCCTGGTCGGGCGGCTGGCGAGCATCCCGGTGGTGGTGGAGGCGGTGAACTGGGGCAATCGGAATCCGACCGCGCGCAAGGCGATGGCCAAAACCCTCGGCGTGCACCCGGACGCCAACGTGCCGGCCTATCACCATCCGAGCGCGCGCAAACGCCTCAAGCACCTGCGCGCCGACGGCGCAGCCACGCCAGCCGGCCCGACCACCGGCAAGGTCGCGCTGTTCGTCACCTGTTACGGCGACTACAACCAGCCGAAAATGGTGGAAGACCTCGCCGCGGTATTGGCCCACAACGGCGTGCAGGTGAAGCTACTGGCGCGGGAAAAATGCTGCGGCATGCCCAAGCTCGAACTGGGCGACTTGGATACCGTGGAAAAATACAAGGACGCCAACCTGCCCATCCTCACGCAGGCGGTGGATGAAGGTTTCGACCTGATCGCGCCGATTCCCTCGTGCGTGCTGATGTTCAAGCAGGAACTGCCGCTGCTGTTTGCCGGCGACGCCGACCTGCTGCGGGTCAAGCGCGCCTTCTACGATCCGTTCGAGTACCTGATGCATCGCCACGCCGCTGGCCTGTTCAAGACCGATTTCAAGAACCGTCTGGACAAAGTCGTCTGGCAGGCCGCGTGCCACCAGCGCGTGCAGAACATCGGCCCGAAAACCCGCGACGTGCTGATGCTCGTCCCCGGCACCGAAGTGGTCACCATCGAGCGCTGCTCCGGGCACGACGGCACCTATGGCGTGAAGCAGGCCACCTATCCGATTTCGCGCAAGATTGCCAAGCCGGTGGAGAATCGCGTCAAGCAAGCCGCCGCGCAGCACTTCACTTCCGACTGCGTGATGGCCGGGGCGCACATCGCGCACGGACTGGGCGATGGCGCGACCGCCGAGCATCCGATCAGTCTGCTGCGCCGCGCCTATGGCATATGAGCAACATGCGCAAACTCGAACGCTCCGACCTGCTGGCCCTGGAAGCCTACGCCGCGCAGCGCCAGGATTTCCGCCGTGTCGCGCTCGCACACAAACGCACACGCACCGTGCATCTGGGCGAGCACCTCACGATGCTGTTCGAAGACCGGCTCACCGTGCAGGCGCAGGTGCAGGAGATGCTGCGCATCGAGCGCATCTTCGAAGCGTCCGGCATTCAGGACGAGCTGGATGCCTACAATCCGTTGATCCCCGACGGTGACAACCTCAAGGCCACGGTGTTGATCGAATATACCGATCCACGGCAACGCGCGCTCGAGCTGGCGCGCTTGCACGGCATCGAACGCGCGCTGTTCGCGCAAGTCGATGGCCACCCCCGCGCCGCGACGTTCGCCGACGAGGACCTGGATCGCTCCGACGCCGACAAGACTTCCGCGGTGCACTTCCTGCGTTTCCAGTTCGACCCGGCGGCCATCGCCGCCCTGCGCGCCGGTGCCGGGCTGGCGTTCGGCGTGGACGATGCGCGCATGCCGTTGCGGGTGGTGGCGTCCGCCGCATTGCGGGAGGCGCTGTTGGCGGATTTTGCCTGAGCCGCAGCACGCAGGAACGGTCGAGCAAACGCGAGTACGCAGGATGGGTCGAGCGAATGCGAGACCCATCGGTGTATGGCTCGCTTGACGGGTCGATGGATCCCAATCGGCGGGTCGATCTGCGATCGACCCATCCTGTCGTCATTCAGGATCGCCCGACGCCGCACCCGCCCGCATCCGGGCCGGGCAACGCCGTTCGCGTAGAATCGCCACCCATGCCCCGCTGGTTGTGGACCCTCATCGTCGGCCTGTTGCTGGTCGCCGCGTACGCCGTGCTGTCGCAGCACGGCGCCATCGTGCGCTCGCCCGGCGTGCTGGTGCCGGACGATCCTGTGCAGGTCGACATCGCGCACGGCACGCCGTTTCCGGACGGCGACTACTCGATCACCCCGTTGGCAAACTTCAGCCTGACCGCGCGCGTGCTCTCGCGCGCCGACTACAGCTGGGATCGCGCCGCGGCGCTGTCGCCGACCGACTTCGCCTTCGGCTGGGGGCCGATGTCTGACAGCTCGGTGCTGGCGGGGCTGAAAATCTGGCAATCCGGACGCTGGTACTACTACCAATGGAATACCCCACAGCCGCCGATCCCGCTACCCGAGATCATCCACACCAGCGCCAACATGCACATGATTCCCGCCGATTCGACGGTGCGTGCGCAAATAAAGCGGGTGCGCGTGGGCGACATCGTGCACCTGGAAGGCGAGTTGATCGAAGCGCGCGGCAAGGACGGCAGCATCTGGCGCAGCTCGATGTCGCGCGACGACACCGGCGACGGTGCCTGCGAAGTGGTGTACGTGCGCTCGCTGGTGGTGATGTGACCACACCATCCAAACCTGCCACCCAGCCACTGCGCCAATACCCACGATGACCCGAACTTCGCGTTTCGCCGCACCCTCGCTGTGGCTCGTTTTCCTGCTGGCGCTGGCCTTCGTGCTGCCCTTCCAAGGCAGTCGCCATCTGTGGGGCACGGATGAAGGCCGCTACAGCGCGGTGGCGGTGGAAATGCTCGATTCGGGCGACTGGCTGGTGCCGCATCGGCATCCCGAGCACGAGCACCTGTCCAAACCGCCGCTGACCTACTGGTCGCTGGCCGCCTCGATGGAAGCCTTCGGCCGCAACACCTGGGCGCTGCGGCTGCCCGGCGCGCTGGCGTTCGCACTCACCATCGCTTGTGTGTTCTCGATGGGCAAACGCATCGCACCCGAACGCCCGTGGTGGCCGCCGCTGGTGGCCGCCGGAACGGCGATGAGCTTTCTGGCCGCCAATGTCATCAGCACCGATGCCTTGCTGTGCGCGTTCGAAACCCTGGGCATGGCCGGTTACGTGCTGGCGTGGCGCGGTGAAGACGAACGCACGGCGCGGCGCGGCGCGTGGCTGCTCGGATTGGGCTTCGGGCTGGCCTTCCTCACCAAAGGCCCGCCGGGGCTGTTGCCGCTGATCGCCGGGATTTGGTTCTGGGCGCGCAATCGCAAGGACTTCCGCGCCAATCCCTTCACGTGGGCCACGCTGATCGTGTGGGCGCCGATCGCGCTGGGCTGGTTTCTGGCCATCGTCTGGAACCACCCCGACCGCTTGCATTACTTCCTCGGCTACGAGACCTACGGGCGCATCTTCACCAAGGAAGCCGACCGCCACCCGCAGTGGTACGGCTGGATCGTCGCCTACGGCCCGGTGGCACTGGTCGGGGCGCTGCCATGGACGCTGATCGTGGCGTGGGATGCGTGGCGGCGACGTGGGCAATCGCAGCCGGTGCTGGACGCCGCCGGCGACGATGCGCAGCGCAAGGCGTCGCGGTTCTTGCTGTTGTGGTTGCTGGTGTCGTTGGCGGTGTTTTGCGTCTCGCGCTCGCGGCTGGTGCTGTACGTGCTGCCGTTGCTGGTGCCGTTCGCGCTGTGGGCGGCGCTGCGCCTGCGCCACTGGCGGCCGGGCGTTGTGGGCAAGACGATGCTGGCCGCATGGTTCGTGGCCCTGATCGCGGTCAAAGCCACGCTGCCGCTGGCGCATTCGCGCGCGCTGATCGGCAAGGATTCCTTCCTGCTCTCGCAGGCCATCACGCAACAAGCGCCGGCGCCGGTGCGCGAAGTGGTGTTCGTCGATGAAACCGCCCTGTACGGCATCCGCGTGTATCTGGATATCCCGGTGCTGCGCGTGGACTACGACGAAACCACCAAGCCCAACGTGGACATGAGCCTGCCGCAGGCGCTGGCGCAGCATCGCAAGGATCGGCTGTGGCTGGTGCACAAGCACACCGCCGACAAGTTCGCGCGCGAGGTCGCCCACGCCGGCGGCACTGCGCGGCCGGTGATGGCCTACGTCAACTTCCGCGGCTTCGTCGTGGACTACGGCGCCGCCGCGGCTCAGAGCGGGCAAGCCACGCCGCTACCGCGCAGCCCGCAATAACCGCCGGGGTTTTTCGACAGGTACTGCTGGTGCGCGTCCTCGGCGTAGTAGAACGGCGGCGCGGGAAACTCGATCTGCGTGGTGATCGGGCTCAAGCCGGCGGCGCGCAGGCGCTGCTGGTAGGCATCGCGGCTGGCCATCGCGGCCTCGTGTTGGGCCTGCGTGTGGCAGTGAATCACCGAGCGATATTGGGTGCCGGCATCGTTGCCCTGGCGCATGCCCTGGGTGGGGTCGTGGCGCTCCCAGAACACCCGCAGCAGATCCGTGAAGGCGATGCGCGCCGGATCGAACACCACGCGCACCACCTCGGCGTGACCGGTCAGCCCCGAGCACACCTCGGGGTAGGTCGGGTTGGGTGTGCCGCCACCGGCGTAACCGGCCGCCGTGGTGAACACCCCCGGCAAGGTCCAGAACGCGCGCTCGGCGCCCCAGAAGCAGCCCATGCCGAACACGGCTTCATCCATCCCCGCAAACGCACCTGCGTCGACCCGACCGAGGATCGGGTGGCCATGGACATGATGGCGATTTTCGACTGGCATCGCATCGGTGCGACCCGGCAAAGTTTCTTCAGCACGCGGCAAGCGCTGCTTGTGCGCGCCGATGTCGAGCAAGGATGCGAGCAGGTCGGTGTTCATCGCATGCCTCCGGTCAGGGCGTTGTCATGTGGCGCACCGGCTACTGCGGCGGTTCCTCGGCCAGGTCCGCCTGCCGCTGTTCTGGCGTTGCGCCGCGCAGGCTGCCCACGAAGATACCACCCAGCGAGAGCACCAGCCCGAGCCACTCCACCGGGCGGGTGGCGCGGTGGAACAAGGCCACGTCCATCAGGAAGGCCAGCACCGGTTGCAGCAACAGCAGCAGGCCGACCAGCGAGGTCGGCAACTTCGGCATCGCCCGCGAGATCAGTACCCAGCCCAGACACTGCCCGACCAGGCCCAGCGCCACCAGCGCCAGCAGGCTCTGCAGGTCGGGGATGGCGAACGCCTCGCCATCGCCCACGCACATCACCGCCAGCACCAGCGCGCACAGCAGCGAACTGATCGCCAGCAACTGCGAGGAATCCAGCGTCGAGCGCTCGCGCTGCACGTGCCGGAAGCTGAGCATGTACGCGGTGTAGCACACGGCGGTGAAGGCGCCGTAGAACACGCCGATGCGATAGCCGGCAGTGAAGCCCGCCCATTCCTGCCCCACCAGTAGCCACAGGCCGCCGAAGGCCATCGCCAGCCCGAGCAAAAACCGCCAACCCAAGCGCTCGCGGTGCAACCACAAGCCAGCCAGCGCCATCAGGAACACTTGCAGATTGCCCAGCAGGGTCGCCAGCCCGGGGCCGATCACCAGAATCGAGCGATGCCAGAAGAACAGATCGGTGGCGAACGCCAGCGCCGGCGGCGCCATCCAGATCACGTCGCGCCAGCTCGTCGCGCGCCACTGCCGCATCGCCACCAACGCGATGGCCAGCATCGCGCCGCCGAACGCCATGCGCCAGAACGCCGAAACCGTCGGCGGTACGTGTGCGTATTTCACCAGCACCCCGGTGGTGCTGATCAGGGCCGCGCCGGCGATCATCGCCCACAGCGGCCCGCGGGACAGGCCAGGGTTCACGCCGATGGGATCCAGAAAAACGGCTGCCGATGTGCCGCGCGCAAGGATAACCGCATCAGCGTGGCGGTGGCGCGCTCGACACGCTGCGAATCGGCGGCGCCTGCACCGGCCCGCGTCCACCACGCTTGGACGCGGCCAGTGCCTTCTCGACGCGCTCGATGACCGGCATCACATCGCCATCTTCGGCCAGCCGACTGGCGATGCCCACGCTCACGCCCACGCGGAAACTCTTTTCGTCCACCGCGACATCGCGCGCCATCGCATCGGTGCGCATCGCCTCGGCCCAGCGCCGCGCCTGCTCGGGGTTGAAGTCGGGCAGGATGACGACGAACTTGTCGCTGCCATAACGCCCGACCACGCCGGTGGTGCCGCAATGGGCCTTGAGCGTTTCGGCGAGCATGCGCAACGCCTGATCGCCGGCGGCGTGGCCGTACACCTCGTTGGTTTCCTTCAAGTGATCGAGGTCGGCAAACAGCACCGCCAGCGCCGTGCGCCGCACCTGCGATTCCTTGAAATACGCCGCCAGCCGATTGTCCATCGTGCGCCGGTTGAACACCGCGGTGAGCGCGTCGAACTCGGCGTTGATGCGCAATACGCGGTCGTTGGCGGCGTCCTCGACCGCGCGCGTGGCTTTCTGGGCCAGTTCGGCGGCGACGTTCAACTCCTCGCGCTCGAAGCCCTGCCAGCCACGGCGCTCGATCAACAACATGCCCCACGCCGGCGCGCTCAACGGCAGCGGCACCACCGCAACCTGGATCAACTCGGGCTGTGCGCCATCGGCGGTCGGCGGCACGTCCACCCGCAGCTGCATCGGCAACTGCGAGCGCGAGATGCCCTTGAACGCGCCACTGCGGCTGACCAGCAGGTGCTGGTAGGCATTGCGGGTATCGTTGGGTTCGCACAGCAACAGGTCGTTGTCGTGGAAGGCGTGCAGGGCCACCGCCGAGCTGGCCTGCGGCACCAGTTCACGCACGACTTCCAGCAGGCGACGGAAGGCCAGCCATTCCTGATCGCCGCTGGGCGCATCGCGCAAGCTGGTATGCAAGGCTTCGATGAACTTCAACCGCTCGCGCTCGAGTTTCAGGCTGGCGTCGGCCTGCTCCTTGGCCAGACTGGCACGGTCGCGCTGCAGGCGGAACTCGATGACGTGATCGGTCAGCGCCATGCCCAGCACCAGTGCGTTGAGCGCGAAGGCGATCTGGTCGGCGAAGGGCTTCCACGCATCAGCGGCGATCTCGCCACCATCGACCATGGCGCGCAGGCCGCTGGCCAGAAATACTCCCAACCACATCAGCAGCATCGGCAGGGTGGTGCGCTTGCGGTGCTGCCAAGCCACCGCGGTGGCGGCGATCGCCAAGGCGATGGCGACGAACAAGTCGATGCGCGTGGCGATCCGCAACACCCCGGCCTTGCCGTCCAGATCGAGCATGCACGCCGCGGCCAGCAATCCGGGGGCCAACGGGAACCAGCGCAGCACGCGATCGATCGCCGGCGCCTGCCGCGACACGTCGGCGAACCCGCGCGCGGTGACCACGATCGCCGCCGCCATCACATTGCCCAACGCATACATGCCCGGCGCACCCCACGCGGCGAACCAGCCCATGCCCGGCAGCAGGTGCATGTGCCCGTTGCGCGCCAGCAGGAAGGCCAGTGTCGCGGCGACGTAACCCATGTAAAACAGGTACTGGCGATCACGCAACGCCGCGTACATGCCGCCACCGATGAACAGCAGCAGCGCCAGACCGGTGTACAAGGCGGTGAACAGGGCGATCCGCGCCACCGGGATGGCGGCATTCACCGCGATGGAGTCATTGGCGACGGCCGGCACCGTCGCGGTATCCGGGGTGGTGGTTGCCGGCACCGAACGGGTCGCTCCAGCCGCCGCGGCGGCCACTGGATTGGCGCTCGCCGGTGTCGTCAGCTGCGCAGCGGCATGATGCGCGCCTGCCTGCGTTGGCGCTACCAATCCGGCCCACCCAAGAAACAAAGCACACAGCACGGCCAGTAGCGCACAGGCCAGCGCGCGCGCGGACAGCGTCGCCATCGGGCGAGCGCCGCTTCCCGCACTCCACGCCAGATTCGTGTCCATTGGCTGCAACTCCTCGACCAACCCACACCACACGAGCCAATCACCCAGAGCAGGTCAGGCCATCACCACACCCGGCGCGGCCATTTCCGGTGCCGATGGCACCGCCAGCGGCGGGTGTGCGGCCAGTGCCGCCAGAATCCCATTCGCCTGTTCCGCACACACATCCGGCACGCACAGCGCCAGCAGGCCGATTGCGGGCAACTGCCCGACGCCGCCGAGCAAGTGCTCGCCGCGCACGAACACCGGGATGCCATCGCTTTCGAGCACGCCCTTGAGCAGGTAGGCCTCGATCAAGTTCGCAGGTTCGCTCACGACGCGCATCGCGGTTTTCCCGTGCCGACGGTCACAGCATACCCGTGCCGATGGGGGAGCGGCTAAACTGCACGCCTGCAAAGCGTGCATCCGATCACATGACTGAACATTCGACCCCACCCACGGTGGCGGCCACCGCCGAAACCGCCCATCCGGCCCAGCCGCGTACCGATTTCATCCGCCAGATCGTCCGCGAGGACATCGCCAGCGGCCGGCACTCGGCGATCCGCACGCGCTTTCCGCCCGAGCCCAATGGTTACCTGCACATCGGCCACGCCAAGGCAATCTGCCTGGATTTCGGCGTGGCCGCCGAGTTCGGCGGGCTGTGCAACCTGCGTTTCGACGACACCAACCCGGCCAAGGAAGACCCCGAATACGTCGATGCGATCAAGGAAGACGTGCGCTGGCTGGGCTTTGAATGGAGCCAGCTGCGGCACGCCTCGGATTACTTCGAGGTGTTCTACCGCGCCGCGATCAAGCTGATCGAAGACGGCAACGCCTATGTGTGCGACCTGTCCGCCGAGCAGGTGCGGCAATACCGCGGCACCCTCACCGAAGCCGGGCACGCGTCGCCGTTCCGCGATCGCAGCGTCGCCGAAAACCTCGACTTGTTCACGCGCATGCGCGCCGGGCAGTTCCCGGATGGCTCACGCACGCTGCGCGCGAAGATCGACATGGCCAGCGGCAACATCAACCTGCGCGATCCGGCGCTGTACCGCATCAAGCACGTCGAGCACCAGAACACCGGCACTGCGTGGCCGATCTACCCGATGTACGACTACGCCCACTCACTGTCCGACGCCATCGAGGGCATCACCCACTCGCTGTGCACGCTGGAGTTCGAAGACCACCGCCCGCTGTACGACTGGTGCGTGGCCAAGGTCGATCTGCCCAGCCACCGGCAGTTGTGGGAACCGCTACTCGCACGCGGCTTGCCCACGGCACCGTCCAAGCCGCGGCAGATCGAGTTCTCGCGCCTGAACATCAACTACACGGTGATGAGCAAGCGCAAGCTGGTGGCGATGGTGGCCGACGGCCTCGTCGATGGCTGGGACGACCCGCGCATGCCGACCTTGCAAGGCCTGCGCCGGCGCGGCGTGACCCCGGCCGCGTTGCGCCTGCTGGCCGAGCGCGTGGGCATCAGCAAGCAGAACTCGGTGATCGACTACTCGGTGCTGGAAGGTTGCGTGCGCGAGGATCTGGACGCACACGCGCCACGGCGGCTGGCGGTGCTCGATCCGCTCAAGCTGGTCATCGACAATCTCGATGTCGACCACGTCGAGACCATCGCCTTCCCCAACCATCCCAAGGACGAATCGTTCGGCACCCGCGCGGTGCCGTTCTCGCGCGAGCTGTGGATCGAACGCGAGGACTTCATGGCCGAGCCGGTGAAAGGATTCCATCGCCTCGTGCCCGGTGGCGAAGTACGCCTGCGCGGGGTCGGGATCGTGCGCTGCACCGACGTGGTGCGCGATGGCGATGCGATCATGGCCGTGCACTGCACGCTCGACCCGGATACCCGCCACGGCCTGCCCGGCGCCGACCGCAAGGTCAAGGGCACCATCCATTGGGTGTGCGCAAAACACGCCGTGGCTGCCGAGGTGCGGTTGTACGACCGCCTGTTCGACGCCGCCGATCCGGACGACGACGCCGACGGCAAGACCTACCGCGACCACCTCAACCCGCACTCGCGGCGCAGCGTGCCCGGCTGGGTCGAGCCGGAAGCGGCCAAGGCCGACGCGGAGTCCCACTTCCAGTTCGAGCGCACCGGATATTTCGTCACCGATCGCCGCGACCACACACCGCACAACCCGGTGTTCAATCGTACCGTGACCTTGCGCGACACCTGGGGCAAGGGCCGCTGATGCGCCGCAACTTGCGCCTGCTGCTGGCGACACTGGCGTGCGCGCTGCTGGCCGCCTGCGTGCCCTCGCCGGCCGCGCGGACCACGCCTCAGGCGGCGGCACCTGCGACCGCACCGACGGCCAGCGCCACGCCATCGACCGCGCCAACGGCGCACCCGCCTCCGACCGTTGCCGATCCCGTCGCCGGCCTGCCCGACTACGCCCATCCCGACCGCCGGTGCACGGTGGACGCCGATTGCCAGATCAAGAACGTCGGCAACTGCTGTGGTGCGTTCCCGATGTGCGTCAACAAGGATGCGCCGGTGGACGCGCAGGCGGTCAAGGCGCAGTGCGCGCGCGAACACCGCTTCGGGATGTGCCACGTGATCGCGGTGCGCGGATGCAGTTGCGTGCACGGGCAGTGCGAGGATGCCAACGCCGCCCCGCTGTCCGGCCGACGCTGATGGTGTACGCGCAAGTTCACCTTGCGTTGCCGGCGTGGATCCACGAAGCCGTCGATCCACTCACCGTGTGCGCGGACGATACGAGCAAGCTGGCGCTGGCGATCGAACTGTCGCGCCTGAACGTCCGCCACGAAACCGGCGGCCCGTTCGGCGCGGCGGTGTTCGACGAGTCCAGCGGCCGACTGATCGGAGTGGGCGTCAACCGCGTGCTGCCGCTGGCGTGTTCGGTCGCGCATGCCGAGACGATGGCGTACATGACCGCGCAGGCGCGCACGCAAAAGGTGCGCTTGAACGAAGACGGCACGCGCATCGTGCTGGCCACGTCCTCGCAGCCGTGCTGCATGTGCTACGGCGCAACCTTCTGGGCCGGCATCGACACCCTGCTGATCGGCGCGCGCTCGGAAGACGTGATGGCGCTGACCGATTTCGACGAAGGCCCGTTGCCGGCCGACTGGATCGGCGAGCTGGGCAAACGCGGCATCGGCGTGCGCCGCGACCTCCTGCGCGAGCGCGCCTGCGCGGTGCTGGGCGAGTATGGCCGCAGCGAACACCGCCGCTATTGACGGCCTGCTGTGCTGGTGCCGCGCCGGCTTCGAGCCGGAGCTGGCCGCCGAGTTGTCCGCGCGCGCCGCACAAGCCGGATTTGCCGGTTACGCGCGCGCACAGCGTGGCAGCGGCCACGTCGAATACCTGGGAGTGGATGGTGCGGCGCTGTCGGCAGCGTTGCCGTATTCGACCTTGATTTTCGCGCGCCAGAAGCTGCGCCTGCTCGCCGAGCTGCACGATCTGGATCCGAAAGATCGCATCGCGCCGATGCTCGCTGCGCTCGCACCGCTTGCCGACGGCGGCCGTGCATGTTTCGGCGATGTCTGGGTCGAGCATCCCGATTCGGACGCCGGCAAGCCGCTGGCCGGGCTGGCCCGCGCATTCGCCAACGCGCTGCGGCCGGCACTGCGCCAGCGCGGCCTGCTCACCGCTGCGGCGTCGGCGAAACTGCCACGACTGCACGTGTGCTTTCTGGCCGGCGACCATGCCCTGCTGGCGGTGGCCGATCCGCACGATGCCGCACCGTGGCCGCTGGGCGTGCCGCGTTTGCGGATGCTGGCCGAAGTGCCCAGCCGTTCGGCATTGAAGCTGGAAGAGGCCCTGCTCGTGTTGCTCGGCGACCGCGAGCGCGAAGTGTTGTTGCAACCGGGCATGACCGCGGTGGATCTGGGCGCGGCACCCGGCGGCTGGAGTTGGGTGCTGGCGCGCCAGCAACTGCGCGTGACCGCGATCGACAACGGCCCGCTCGCGGCGTCTGCGCTGGCCACCGGCTTGATCGAACACGTGCGCGCCGATGGCTTTCACTGGCAGCCGCCCAAGCCGGTGGACTGGCTGGTCTGCGACATGGTCGAGTCGCCGCGGCGGGTGGCCGCGCGCATCGCGCAGTGGTTCGCGCAGGGCTGGTGCGAGCGGGCGATCTTCAATCTCAAGCTGCCGATGAAAAAGCG
The DNA here is from genome assembly GCA_018241125.1 of Pseudomonadota bacterium. Lineage (GTDB taxonomy): Bacteria > Pseudomonadota > Gammaproteobacteria > Xanthomonadales > Xanthomonadaceae > SZAS-103. The sequence goes on from JAFEEL010000003.1 coordinate 42,488, forward strand.
CTGGGAGGAAACCAGCCTCTGCCTCGACCTGCTGCACGCACAGGCCGGACGCGAGCTGCACCTGCGCGCCCGCCAGCTCTACCACGACCGCGAGGAAATCACCGTGTTCGCGCAAGCCGGGCAATCCCCTCCCCCGCCTGCGGGGGAGGGTTGGGGAGGAGGGCGATCGCGCGCCGGAACCCTGCCCCCATCCCCGCCTTCCCCCGCAAGCGGGGGAAGGCGACCCAAGCGCAGCGCCGGCGCGGATTGAGCAGCATCAGCCCCATTGGCGATGCCCTACCTTGCGTGGCATCCGCGCCTACGGGCAAGGCTGCGGCCCGGCCTGCAACGCGCCCAACACGGTGTGACCGCCGCGATCGAGCAGGACGAACCAGGTGCCGGGCTTGACCCAGTCACCGGTTTGTTCGTGCGCCTTTTCGTCGTTGCTGCGCGCGAACAGCGGCCCGGTCGGCGAACCGATGCGCACGTCGGTCTTGGGCAAGTCGGACTCAACCGTCCAGTTCAGCGTCGCCCGGTAGGTGGTGTCGGGTTTGCAGTTGGGCGCACTCGGAGGATCGAGCGCCATGCTCACGCCCGGGGCGGTGAAGGCGTGCGTGGGCATCGGCGGCGGGTCGTGGTTGCAAGCGGTCAGCGCCACGACGACAGCGATTACGGGCAGACGACGCATACGATCTCCGACGACGGCAGCGTTGAACCGAACTTGATCCACATCAAGGATTGGCGCTGGCGCCCTGAGCGTCGCCCGCGCGGGCAGCATGATATGGCACGATGGGCCTTGCCTCCTTGTCCGCTCCGAGCCCCATGTTCCGCCATGTCATCAGCTTGTTGATCCTCGCCGCGCTCGCCGGCCTGGTGGTGTGGACTTTCCGCGCCCAGCGTTCGGCGCTGGATGCGCACCAGCGCAAACAGGAGGACGTGGCCGCCGCGCAGGCAGCGCAGGTGCAGGCCAACTGCGCGCAGGCCGCACAGGATCGCTTTGTCCGACTCGGTCTGGACGCCGCGGCCGGCGGCACCTACAAAGGGCACTACAACACCGCACGCAACCAGTGCTACCAGCTGATCGGCAGTCGCCGCTCGGCGGCCGGCACGGATTGGAAAACCTTCACGCTGTACGACGCCAGCGGCAAGGTATTTGGCAACTACGGCTGGCACAGCGACTCATCGGGGCGCGCCGCGTCGCCGCCGTACACCTGCGATGTGACCCTGCCTTCGGGCGCGCAGCAAACCTGTGCGTCGGAAACCGAGTTCCGGCAGCTGATCGGCGCCTACCTGCAGTGAGCCGGTAAGGAATCGCAGGTCGCCGCGTCCAATGGCATGAACGAGGCAATCGCATCGTTCACGCCCGCCCAACGTCCGTGGGCGAATACTGGAGGTCGCCGGTCACCCCGGCGCCCCTGCGAGGCCCGCATGCAACGCCGTACCCTGCTGCAATCCGTCGCCGCCATCGCCGCCGTGCCGCTGGCCGCGCCGCTCGCCCGCGCCGCCGGTCAACTCGTCGCCGTGGTCATCCCGCCACTGCGCAAGCCGGTCGACGCCTGGCGCAAGCTGCTGTCGCCGCTGGCCTGTGCGGTGCTGTTCGATGAAGGAACCGAGCGCGCCTTCAGCAGCCCGCTGCTGGGCGAACACCGCGACGGCACGTTCGTTTGCGCGGCCTGCTTGCTGCCGCTGTTCTCGTCAAAGGCCAAGTTCGAAAGCGGTACCGGCTGGCCGAGTTTCACCCAGTGCCTGCCCGGCCATTGCGGTTTCAAGACCGACCACCAGCTCGCCTTCGAGGTGCGCACTGAGTACCACTGCATCCGCTGCGGCGGCCATCAGGGCCACGTCTTCGACGACGGCCCGGCGCCGCTGGGCAAGCGCTGGTGCAACAACGGCGTGGCCCTGAACTTCGTGCCCAAGGGGCAGGCCCTGCCTGCATGGAGGACCTGACATGCGCGCGCTCACGTTGCGCAAGACCCTCGCCGCGCTCACCGCCGCGACCGCGCTGGCATTCGCAACCCATGCCTTCGCTGCCAATGGCAAGGACGATGTGGTTCGCGTGGGCATCATCGCCAATGCAAAAACCGCCATCGCCACTTTCGCCGGCGGCTGCTTCTGGACGATGGAGCACGCCTTCGACGACGTGCCCGGCGTGCTCGCGGCGACCTCGGGCTACAGCGGCGGCCACGTCGCCAACCCGAGCTACGAACAGGTGTCCACAGGCAATACCGGACACGTGGAAAGCGTGCAGGTGCGTTTCGATCCGGCCAAGGTCAGCTACGCGCACCTGCTGGACATCTACTTCCACCGCATCGACCCGACCCAGGTCGGCGGGCAGGCCTGCGACCACGGCGACGAGTATCGCAGCGTGATCTTCGTAGCCGACGCGGTGCAACTGCGGCAAGCGCAGGCGTACATGGGCGTGCTGGAAAAATCCGGCCTGTTCCACGCTCCGCTGGCGGTGCAGCTGCGCGCCGCCGATGCGTTCTATCCGGCAGAGGGCTATCACCAGCATTTCGCGCAGAACAACCCGGCGTACTACGAGCGTTACCGCGTCGGCTGCGGCCGCGATCGCCGCTTGCAAGCCGTCTGGGGCAAGGCGTTCAAGGCTTACTGAGCACCGCGCGCGGCCTGCTGCTCGGCCAGCGTGAGCGCGACCTGATCGCGCAGGTAGGCCGGTTGCACGCGCTCGGGCGCCAGCGCTTGTCCAAGCGCAAACGCGCGTGCGGCCAAGCGCGCCACATCGGCGGCGTGCGGCAGTGCGGTGGCATCGGCTGCCTCGACTTGCGCAGCCAGTGCGTGCAGCAACGCGCCGCCCTCGGCGGCAAAGCCGCTGCCCACGCCGATCCACGCATCGCCAGCGACGAACTGTGCGGCATCATGGGGTCGCAGCAACTGCTCTGCTCCGATGCTGTCGATCAGTCCATCGCCATCACCCACGAACTGTCCGAGGTAGATCTCGCCCATGCGTGCATCGATCGCGGCCAGCACGCGGCGACCGGACGCGCGGGGCGCCGGCAGCGCCAGCGCCGCCAAGGTCGACACCGGCACGACCGGACGATCCAGAGCCAGTGCGATGCCCTGCGCCAGCGCCACCGCCAGACGCACGCCGGTGAATGCGCCCGGCCCGCGCCCGACCGCGATGGCATCGAGTTGCGACTTGCCCACGCCAGCTTCCGCGAGCAGCGCATCGGCCCATGGCAGCGCCAGTTCGGCATGCCGGCGCGGCGCGATCTCGAAGCGCTCGCGCACAGTCCCGTCCAGCCACAGTGCGACCGAGCAGGCCTCGGTGGCGGTTTCGATGGCAAGCAGCTTCATGAGGCGATCGTCCGCTCCGGTCGTTGGGGATGAAGCGTGCCGGCAGGCCGCGCGTCTTGCGAGGTCACGATGACCCAGCGGCGGCGCCGGCGGGCGGGAATTGTGGCGCAAAGAAGCGCCGCACGTCGGCGATTTCGCGGGTGCGCGGCAGCGGCGGCAGTGAGCCGAGAAAAATCCGCCCGTAGCTCTTGCTCAGCAGGCGCGGATCGCACAACACCAGCACACCGCGATCCTCGAAGCTGCGGATCAGCCGGCCGGCGCCCTGCTTGAGCGCGATCGCGGCGGTCGGCACCTGTTCATCGCGGAAGGGATTGCCGCCGGCGCGGCGCACGGCGTCCAGGCGTGCTTCCAGTACCGGGTCGTCGGGTGCGGCGAACGGCAGGCGATCGATGGCGACCACCGACAGCGCGTCGCCGGGCACGTCCACGCCTTCCCAGAAGCTGGCCGCGCCCAGCAGCACGCCGTTGCCCGAGGCGCGGAAGCGCTCCAACAACACATGCCGCGGAGCACTGCCCTGCACGAACAGCGGCCACGGATCGTCGGCCAGACGCTCGGCCGCCTCGCGCAAGGCGCGATGCGAGGTGAACAGGATGAAGGCACGACCGCCCGAGGCTTCCAGCACCGGGCGCACAGCGTCGAGCAACGCGCCGGTGTAGTCGCGCGCGTTCGGCTCGGGCAGGCCCGGCGGCAGGTAGCACAGCGCTTGCCGCGGCCAGTCGAATGGCGAGGGTTGCAGCAAGGTGTTCGGCTCGATCAACCCGAGGCGACCGGCGATGTGCTCGAAATGCCCATCCACCGCCAACGTGGCCGAAGTGAACACCCACGCCGCATGGCTGGCTTCGCGGAAGGCGCGCAGCGGCGCCGACACATCCAGCGGAGTGCGTTGCAGGGCGAAGCCGCGCGCGCTGATCTCGTACCAGCGCACCTGGCCGTCGTCGCCATCGCGCCAGGCGAGCAAGCGTTCGGCATGCAGCTGCGCACGCGCATGCACGGAGGCAAACCCGGGCGATGCCTCCTGCAAACCGGCCAACGCCGCTGCCAGTTCGCCCAGCACGTCGGCCAGCCCATCCAGCGCCGCCACCACGTCGGCTGCGGCCAGCGCGCGCGCCCGCGTACCGCGCGCCGGCAGCGGGTCGAGCGCCAGCCGCAGCACGCGCAGGCCGTGTTCGAGTGCCTTGGCCGGTTGCTGCACGGTGGCCAGCGCGCCGGCCACGTTCTTGCATTCGAGCAGGGCGTCGTGCGCCAGATCATTCAATTGCCGTGCGCCGACCGCCTCACCGAAGAACTGCGCGGCCAGTTCCGGCAACTGGTGCGCCTCGTCGAGCACGAACGCCTGCGCACCCGGGAGGATTTCGCCGAAACCCTCCTGCTTGATCGCCAGATCAGCCAGCAGCAGGTGATGATTGACCACCACCAGATCGGCGGCCTGCGCCTGCGCACGCGCCTTGACCACGAAACAATCGCTCCAGAACGGGCACTCGGAGCCCAGGCAGTTTTCCGCGGTCGAGGTGACCTGCGGGCGCAGCAGGCTGTCTTCGGGCAAGTCGGCCAGCTCGGCCAGATCGCCGCTGCGTGTGCGCGACGACCACGCCAGCACGCGCTGGAACTGGGCGACGAGTTCGCGCGAAAAAAACTTCCCCTCCTCACGCGCCTGCTGCATCCGGTACAGGCACAGGTAATTCGCCCGTCCCTTGAGCAGCGCCGATTTCACGCCCACGCCCAGCGCCTGCCGCAGGCGCGGCAGGTCGCGGTGATAAAGCTGATCTTGCAAGGCGCGGGTGCCGGTGGAGACGATCGTGCGCAGGCCCGAGAGCAACGCCGGGACGAGGTAGGCGTAGGTCTTGCCGGTACCGGTGCCGGCCTCGGCGATCAGCTCGGCGCGCTGCTCGAAGGCGTCGGCGATGGCCGCAGCCAGATGCTGCTGCGCGATGCGCGGCGTGTAGCCATCGAGGCGTTGCGCCAGCGCGCCGCCGGTGGCCAGCGCTTGATGGGTGAGTTGCGCAAGCTTCATCCGCGGAGGCAAACCATCGTCAATAACGCGGCGGCGGTCGCTGCGTGCACGCCGCCTGCGCGGTCACCGCGGCCTGCGTGGCCACCGCATCGGCATGCGCCATCGCCACGAAATGCAACGTCGCCCAGTTGCGCCGGCACAACGAGCCGACCTGCGGCCCGCGTTCGAACGACTGCTGCGCCCACTGGCCGGCATGCGCCCAGTCGTGCTGCACCAGCGCCAGCTCGGCCGCTTGCTGCAACAGCTCCGGGCTGTCGGGCCGGATCGTCAGGGCATGCGCGATGACCTTGGCGGCGCCGGCGTAGTCGGCGTGGGCTTCCAGTTGCGCCGCGCTTTGGCGCAGATCGGCCACGGCCGGATCGGGCAGCGGCTGCACCTCCAGCGAATCGGGCGCATGCGCCCCGGCGGCGCGCACCTGCGCCAGCATCTGTTGTGCTGCGGGCAAGGCCGGACGTACCTGCGTGGCCGGTGGCGCGGTCGCGGGCGCGCACGCAGCCAGCGCACCGACCAGCAGCCAGAGCGCCCCCGCGCGCAGGGCGCAGGCGCGCATCGGCCAATGCGAGGATTGCGGGGGTTGGGCGTCGATCAAGGCGGCGGTTCCTGTTCCGATGCCGGCGACGGCGACGCCGGCGGGGCTTGCGCCGGGCTGGGCGGTCCACCCGGGGCGGTCGACCCCTCGGCGGCCGGGGGAACGCTTCCCGGCGGCAGCGGCGCGCCGGTGTCTGGATCGACCGGATCGGCGCTGGGTTCGCGGATCCAGCCCGAAGCATCGCCCGGATTGGTGCCCGCGTCGCAGGTCGGTTGCAACGGCGGTGCGAAGCCTTTGACAAACGCGAAGCGGCGCACGCCCGGGCACCCGGCATCCACACTGGCATAAGCCTCCGGGCTGACCCACGCCCATTCCAGCCCGGCGTCGGACACCGTCAAGGGCGTGCTCGGCAGCCGCCGGAACAGGCCGGCCCACACGCGCAGCGCGCCGGTGGCGCCGAACAGGCCGGTTTCCAGATTCTGGTCGTTGCCCACCCACACCACCGCCAGATGACTGCCGGTGAAGCCGGCGAACCAACTGTCGCGACTGTCGTTGCTGGTGCCGGTCTTGCCAGCGGCATCGAGGAAGCCCAAGCCATCGCGCTGCAGCGATCCGGCAGTGCCGGAGATCGCCACCTGCTGCATGGCGATCGTCGCCAGCCGCGCCGCCAGCGCATCGCCGGCCTGCGCGGCCGCCGCCGGATGGTCGTAACGCTTGACCAACGCGCCCTTGGCATCGAGCACGCCGCGCACCGCGTGCAGCGGCTGCACCTGTCCGCCGGAGGCGAGGAACTGGTAGAGCTGGGCCATCGTGTACGGGGTCTGGTCGGTCGCGCCCAGCAGCACCGACGGGTTGGCCGGCACGTCGATCCCGGCCAGCGCCTTGAGCAGCTTGGTCAGCCGCTCGACTTGCACGTCCATGCCCACACGCACGGCGACATGGTTGTACGACTGCGCCAGCGCATCGATGATGCGCACCATGCCGTGCTCGCGATGATCGTCGTTCTCCGGCGACCAGGTACGGCCATTGCCCAGCGCGACCGATACCGCCGAATCGTCGATCGGCGTGGCCAGCGAATACTTGTCCGGCTGCGCCAGCGCCAGCAGGTAGATGAAGGGCTTGAGCAGCGAACCGACCGGACGCTGCGCGTCGAGCGCGCGATTGAAGCCCAGCGCGGTGGCGTCGCGGCTGCCGACCACCGCCAGCACGTTGCCGTCGTGCACGTCGGTTACCACCAGCCCGCCTTCCAGATCCGGGCCCTTCTTGCGCTGGATCTTGTCGAGCGTTTCGGCGAGCGCGGCCTCGGCGTCGATCTGCGCGGCCGGGTCGAGCGTGGTGTGGATGGTCATCCCCGCGCCCTTGATGCTGTCGGCGGGGTAGTCGGACTGCAACTGCCGACGCACCAGATCGACGAACGCCGGGTAGCGATTGGTGACGATGCCCGGCTTGGGGATCACGTCCAGCGGCGATTTCTTGAGTGCATCGGCCTCGTCGGCGGTCATCAATCCGGTCTCGACGAACGCATCGAGCACCACTGCGCGCCGCTGCAAGGCGCGATCGGGGGATCGGCGCGGATCGTAATACGACGGCCCTTTGATGAGGCCGATCATCAATGCGATGTCCTGCTTGGGCAACGAGCCCAGCGGCCGTCCGAACCAGAACTTCGCGCCGGCCGCCACGCCGTGGATCGACTGGTTGCCCAACTGCCCGAGGTAGACCTCGTTGAGGTAGGCCTCCAGGATGGTCTGCTTGTCGAAGCGCGATTCGATGATGATCGCGTACAGCGCCTCGTTGACCTTGCGCTTGAGGCTGCGCTCGTTGCTCAGGAACAAATTGCGCACCAGCTGCTGGGTGAGCGTGCTGCCGCCCTGGCGCGCCCCGCCCTCGCGCACGTCCACCGCCACGGCGCGCAAGATGCCCAGCACGTCCACGCCGTGGTGGGTCTTGAAATTGCGATCTTCCACGGCTTGCAGGCCGGCCACCAGCAACGGCGGCACGTCGGGGCCGTGCACCAGTTCGCGTTCTTCCTGCGTCGAACCGTACAGGGCGGCGATCGGCGCCGGGTCGAAGGTGGCCGTCGGCAACGCCGCACCATCCGGGCTGCGCAGCGAGGACACCGTGCCATCGGCCAGTTGCACCACCACCTGCGACGGCGGCTGCACGGTCGCCACATCGTTGAAGCCGCGGCTGGCGATGGTGAACCGGTCGCCGCTGCGCGCGTAGCTGCCCGGGCTGGACCCCGCGCCATCGCTGCGGTATTGCGCCGCGTCCAGTTCCAGCTGCAAGGTCTTGGCGTCCATGCGCTGCCCCGGGACCAGATGCAGCGGCTGCGCGTACACCTTGGTCGGCACCTGCCACTGCAACTGCCCGAAACGCTCGCGTACCTGGCCGTCGAGCACCCAGACATAGGGAATGCCCACCCCCAGCAAGAGGCCGAAGGCCAGCAGAGCCGGGTAAAGGATCCAACGCCACCAGCGCCGTCGTGGCGGCGCCTGCTCGTCGTCCTCGTCCTCGTCGTCGATCTGCTCGTCCCGGCGCCGCATGGGTGTTTTCACTCGCGTGGCGTGCAGTCTACCTGTTCGCGATCCGGCCCACGATGGCATTCGCCACGGCGCGCGTTGCGGTAGCCTGTGCGCCCGACGCCGCCGACATCCGAGCCGATTCCGTGGCCCCTGCCGATCCGCCCGACCGCACGCCACCGCGCCTGCCGGACTTGCTCGGAAGCCTGCAATCGGCCGCCCGCCGCACCGGCGGCGCCATCGCCCGCACGCGCGCCAGCCTTGCGCGCCGCGGCCTGCGCCACACATTGCTGCGCGCCGCGCAGGAACTGCGCGGGGCCAAGGCCATCGGCAAGCTGAAACTGGCGATCCCGGAAAATCATCCATTCCGGCCCTTCGCGGTGCCCAGCGCGGACGCACCGCTGGCCAGCATCGTCATCCCGGTGCACAACCACTTCCCGCACACCCTGGCCTGCCTGCGCGCGCTGGCGGCCTGCGGGGACACCACGCCGATGGAAATCATCGTGGTGGACGATGCCTCCAGCGACGACACCGCGTTACGCCTGAACGGGGTGCAGGGCCTGCGCGTGGTCACCCTGAAGGAAAACCGCGGCTTCATCGCTGCCAGCAACGCCGGCGCGGCCATCGCGCAGGGCCAATACCTGGTGTTTCTCAACAACGACACGGCGGTGCAGCCGGGCTGGCTGGATGCGTTGATCGGCACCTTCGAGGCCTACCCCAGCGCGGGCATCGTCGGCGCCAAGCTGGTGTATCCCGACGGTCGCCTGCAAGAGGCCGGCGCGATCGTGTTCAGCGATGGCTCGGGGTGGAATTGCGGGCGTTTCGAGGATCCGCGCGCGCCGGCGTGGAACTTCGTGCGGGAAGTCGATTACTGCTCGGGTGCGGCGCTGGCCATCGCGCGCGAGCTGTTCGCGCAGCTGGGCGGCTTCGATGCGCATTACACGCCGGCCTATTACGAGGACACCGATCTGGCGATGCAGGTACGCGCCTACGGCCTGCGCGTGCTCTACCAACCTGCCGCCGTGGTGGTGCATTACGAAGGCGTGAGCTCGGGCACCGACGAGGCGCTGGGCGCGAAAGCCTACCAACGAGTGAACCGGCGCAAGTTCGCCACCCGCTGGGCGCAGGCACTGACCGCGCAGCCGCCGCCGAACGCGGACATTCGCATCGCCAGTGAACATCGCGCGAAGCAGCACGTGCTGGTGATCGACGCCTGCACACCCCGGCCCGACCACGATTCGGGTTCGCTGCGGATGTTCGAAATCCTCAAGCTGCTGCGCGAGGAAGGCTGCGCGGTGAGTTTCTTCGCCGACAACCGGCTGCACGATGGCGCCTACACGCAGGCGCTGCAAGCGCTGGGCGTGCAGGTCTGGTTCAAGCCGTGGATCGGCAGCCGTGGTGCGTGGTTCAGAATGCACGGCGCGTTGTTCGATGTGATCATTGCCAGCCGCCACGAAGTTGCAGTCCATTACCTGCGACTGTCGCGACGCCATGCACGCGGCGCACGCTTCGTGTTCGACACCGTGGACTTGCACTTCCTGCGCGAGGCGCGCGAGGCCGGGATCGTGCGCAGCCCGGCGCTGGCGCGCAAGGCGCAGCGCACACGCGCGCTCGAACTGCGGCTGGTGCGCAAGGCCGACCTGACTCTGGTGGTGAGTGCACTGGAACGCGATCTACTGCTGTGCGACGTGCCCGCCGCGAGGATCGAAGTGCTCTCCAACATCCACGCACCCGTCGCCGAGCCGGCCGGCTTCGCGGCGCGTCAGGGGCTGCTGTTCGTCGGCAGCTTCCGCCATCCGCCCAATGTGGACGCCGCGATCTGGATGGCCCGCGAGGTGATGCCGCTGATCCACGCGCAGCGACCAGACATCGAACTGCACGTGGTCGGCCCGTGGCCGCCACGCGAGGTGCAGATACTGGACCAGCTACCGGGCGTGCGCGTGCACGGCCACGTGCCCGATCTGCGGCCGTTGCTGGACGGCTGCCGCATCGGGCTGGCGCCGCTGCGCTACGGTGCGGGGGTCAAGGGCAAGATCAACCAGAGCATGGCGCGCGGGCAGCCGGTGGTGGCCACCCCGCAGGCCATCGAGGGCATGGGCCTGACCGACGGCGTCGACGTGCTGGTGGGCGCCGATGCCCCCGCGATCGCGCAGGCGGTGCTGCGCCTGAACGCCGATCATGATTTATGGGAAACGCTGTCTGGCAATGGCCTGATTCACAGCCAACGGCACTTCTCGCACGCCAACGCCCGCGATGGGCTGCGGCGGATTCTCGCTTCCCGCTGACCGGCACGCCTCACGTGCCGGAACATCGCGTCGACGCACATGCGCAAGTACACTGCGTTGCCCGGCAACGACGCACGGCGAGTCGAGCATGAACCTGTCCACACACGATCCGGCCGATCTGGATTTTTCGCCCGCGCAGATGCGCGTGATGGGCGAGGCGACGCTGGCGCGCATCGTCGCGCACCTCGCTGCGCTACCAACCGCGCCCAGTTGCGGCGATCTGTCCGACAGCGAAGCGTTGTGCCGGTCGCTGCGCGAGCCAGTTCCCGAGCACGGCAGCGATCTGCAAACGCTGCTCGATCCGTTGTTCGCCGACTGGATCGGGCGCTCGTTCGGCACCACCGGCCCGGGCTACATGGCCTACATTCCCGGCGGCGGCGTGTTTCCGGCGGCGTTGGCCAGCTTCATCGCCGACGCCGCCAACCGCTATACCGGCATCTGGCAGGCCGCCCCGGCACTGGTACAACTGGAAGCCAACACCCTGGACTGGCTGCGTGGGTGGATGCAGTTCCCGGACAGCGCGCGCGGCCTGTACACCCCCGGCGGCTCGATGGCGATGTTCAATGCCATCGCCACCGCGCGCGAAAAGCTGCTCGGCACCGACATCCGTGTCGGCACGTTGTACGTGTCCTCGCAGACCCACCACTGCATCGCCAAGGCCGCCAAGCTCGCCGGCATCGCCCACGACCGCGTGCGCGTGATCGCGGTGGATGCCCACTACCGGATGCGGGTGGACGCACTGGCCGCGGCCATCGCTGCCGACCGCGCCGCCGGCCTGCGCCCGTTCATGGTGTTTTCCACCGCCGGCACCACCAACACCGGTGCGGTCGATCCGATCGATGCGATCGCCGACCTGGCCGCGCGCGAAGGGTTGTGGCACCACGTCGATGGCGCCTATGGCGGCTTCTTCCACATGGTGCCCGAACTGCGCCCGCTGCTGGCCGGCCTGCCGCGCGCCGACTCGCTCACCCTCGACCCGCACAAGGGCATGTTCCTGCCCTACGGCACCGGCGCGCTGCTGGTGCGCGACGGGCAGGCGCTGCGCGCCCTGCATTCGTCCAGTGCCGGCTATCTGCCGGACAATCAGGATGAGTTCTACGACCCGGCGCAGTACGGCCCCGACCTGTCGCGCGGTTACCCCGGCCTGCGCGTGTGGCTGGCGATCAAGATGATCGGTGCGGCGCGCTATCGCGCGGCGTTGGCCGAGAAGCGCGAGCTGGCGCTGTGGGCCGCGCAGGAACTGGCGCGCACACCCGGCTTCGTGATCGACGCGATGCCACAACTCTCCCTGCTCGCCTTCCATCTGGAAAGCCCGGCGCTGGCGACGCTGGATGCGCAAAACGCCGCCACCCGCGCCCTGATGCAGGCGGTGACCGCGCGCGGACAGGTGATGCTCACCGGTGCACAAGTCGGCGAGCAATTCCTTGGACGCATCTGCGTGCTCAGCTTCCGCACGCGACGGGCGCACGTCGAAACCTGCGTGCAACAACTGCGCGAGGAAGCCGCGGCACTGCTCGCCGGCCACTGACGAAGCCGCCGCCGCAGCCGTCCGTGGCCAGCCGCAGCGAACCAACACGCTGCGTTGGTTCGCTGGCACCGTCAGGCGACGGGCGCAGCGTGCGTCCGACCCCACGCCGGTGCCGGCGGCCAGTCGGCCGGCGCGTTGCCTTCCAGCACCCGCCGCACGTCGCGACGATCGATCTGCGGCGCCAACGCGGCCAGCAGTTCGAGTGCGTAATCGCGCAACACCCGCTCGCGTGGCAGCACCGCCCACGCCACGCATTCGGGCAACGCCGGCGCCGGCAGCGCGACGAGGTCGGCGTCGGGATCGCCCACCGCCATTTCCGCCAGCACCCCCACGCCCAGACCGGCACGCACGTAGGTTTTGATCAGGTCGGCATCGCGTGCGGTCATGGCAAAACGCGGGTCGTGGCCGGCGGCGTTGAAGGCCTGCTGCAAGGACGAATCGGCGCGGGTCGAGGACTCGTAACTGACCAACGGATGGGCCGCCAGTTCATCGATGCTCGGGCCGTGCTCGCGGTGCGCCAGCGCATGCCCGCGCGGCACCAGCACCACGCGTCGCCAGCGATACAGTGGGATCGCCAGCCCACCCGACGGAGCGGCCCCGGACGAGCTGACCACCGCGAAATCTGCCTGGCCGCGCGCCAGATGGTCGAGCACCTCGCCATCGGCCAGCGGTTGCAGGTGCACGCTGACGTTCGGGAATGCGCGCTTGACGTGGGCGATGGCGGTCGGCAGCACATGCCGCGCCTGCGTGTGGGTGGTGGCCAGCACCAACCGCCCGGCGGCTTGACCGCGTTCGTTGGCGGCCCAGGCGCGGATCTTGGCGGCTTCGTCGAGGATGCGACGGGCGTGTTCGAGCACCTGCCGGCCGGCGGGCGTGATCGCGTCCAGGCTGCGCCCGCGGCGCACGAACAGCAGGAAGCCCAACTCATCCTCGAGCTGCTTGAGCTGCTTGGACAAGCCCGGCTGGGTGGCGTGGACGCGCGCGGCGGCCTGAGTGATGTTCAGGCGCGAATCGGCGATGGCGACGAGGTAACGGAGCTGGGTGAGGGTCATGGGATCGGTTCCGGAAAAGGTCGTGGGCAGGCGACGCGAGGCAACGCGCGCATGCGACAACAGTTCCGGAAGCGATAGGCGGCCATGAATGGGTGCGGACGGCAACAGGCGCGCCGGGATCGGCGCTGGATCGACAGTAACCCGGCCGCAGCGGCGCGTCCAGCGCCGCCCCGCCCCTGACTCATGCCGTAGCGGCATATGCACGAAAGCGGCGGTCACTTCCCTTCGCGCTGGACGCTTTCCAGCATCGACCCTCCCGCAGTGTTCGACTTCAATCATGCACACGCCGCTGTTCCCGTTGTTCGCCGACCTGCGCGGTCGGCCCGTCCTCGTCGCCGGTGGCGGCGCCGTCGCCGCGCGCAAGGTCGAGCGCCTGCTGGCCGCCGGTGCACGCGTGCGCGTGATCGCACCGAACTTGCATCCGGATCTGCGGGTGCTGGTCGCCGCGCGGCGGATCTCGCATCGGCCCTGCGCGTTCACGCCCGAGGCGCTGGACGGCGCGTGGCTGGCGATCGCAGCGACCGACGACGCCGCGACCAATCGCGCGGTGGCCAGCGCCGCCGGCGAACGCCGCGTGCTCGTCAACGTGGTCGACGACGCGACGCTGTCGAGTTTCCATCTGCCTGCGGTGGTCGAGCGCGGCGACGTGCAAGTGGCAATTTCCAGCGGCGGGGCGGCACCGATGCTGGCGCGGCGTTTGCGCGAAAAGCTCGAAGTGTTGCTCGACGAATCATTGGGCACGCTGGCCGCGCTGTTTGCGCGTCACCGCAGCGCGATCCGCGCGCGCCTGCCCGATTTGCCGCAACGCCGACGCTGGTTCGACGCCGTGCTCGATCGCCTCGCGCCGGATCTGCGCCTGACCGCGAATGCAGCCGACGCCGAGCGCGAACTACTGGCCGCGTTGGCCGGTGCTGGCAAAACCACCGCGCGCGGCAGTGTGACGCTGGTCGGCGCCGGGCCCGGCGATCCGGGACTGTTGACGCTGCGCGCACTGCGCGCGATGAACGACGCCGACGTGATCGTGCACGACCGCCTCGTATCGCCGCAGGTATTGGCAATGGCACGGCGCGACGCGCAACGCATCGACGTGGGCAAACGCGTGGGCGATCCGATCGATGCGCAAGATCGCATCCACGCCACGCTGCTCGAACATGCGCGCGCCGGGCGGCGCGTGGTGCGCCTGAAGGGCGGCGATCCGTTCGTGTTCGGACGCGGCGGCGAGGAACTGGAGTTCCTGCGCGCCCACGACATCGCCTGCGAAGTGGTGCCCGGCATCACCGCGGCGTTGGCGTGCGCGGCCTATGCCGGCGTGCCGCTCACCCACCGCGAGCATGCGCAGTCGGTGCGATTGATCACCGCGCACACCCAAGCATCCCTCGACACGCTCGACTGGCGGGCGCTGGCGGCCGAACGGCAAACGCTGGCGGTGTACATGGGCGTGGGCGTGCTCGAGCGTCTGCGCGCCCGCCTGCTGGCGCACGGACGCGCACCGCACACGCCGTTCGCGCTGATCGAGAACGGCTCACGACCCGAGCAGCGGGTGATCCTGGGCACACTGGCCGACCTGCCCGACCGCGCGCGTGCCGAGAACGTGCGCGCGCCGGCGCTGCTGATCCTCGGCGAAGTGGCGGCGCTGGCGGAGCCGCTGCACTGGTTCGGCGCGGCGCCTTTGGCTGCACCGCCGGCGAGGGCGCAAGCGGCGGCGTGATGTGCTTTGCGCGCAGGGTGGGATGGGCGGTGTCGACGCGGTAGAATGCCGGCCATGCGGTCGCCGCGACCGCGCCCTTCGACGCCCTGCCCCGGCGCAACAGTGGTGGCGGGGCGCATGCCCAGGAATGCTCCCTCCATGAAGATTCTCGTCGCCTACAAGCGCGTGGTGGACTTCAACGTCCGCATCCAGGTCAAGCCCGACGGTTCGGGCGTGGTCACCGACGGCGTCAAGCTCTCACCCAACCCGTTCGACGAGATCGCGCTGGAAGAAGCGCTGCGGCTGCGCGAGAAGGGCGTGGCGACGGAAGTCATCGTCGCCACCATCGCCCCCGCCGACGCCCAGCCGCATCTGCGCAACGGGCTGGCGATGGGCGCCAATCGCGCCATCCACGTGGTTGCAAACCAGCCGGTGTCGCCGCTGGCCGCCGCGCGCACGCTGCTGAAACTGGTCGAGCGCGAACAGCCCGGGCTGGTGATCGTCGGCAAGCAGGCCATCGACGACGACGCCAACCAGACCGGGCAGATGCTGGCCACGCTCTGGGGCCGCCCGCAGGCCACCTTCGCTAGCAAGCTGTCCGTCGAGGGCGGCAAGGCCACGGTGGTGCGCGAGGTCGATGCCGGGCTGGAGACTCTGGAAGTCGATCTGCCCGCGGTGGTCACCACCGACCTGCGCCTGAACGAGCCGCGCTTCATCAAGCTGCCCGACATCATGAAAGCCAAGTCCAAGCCGCTGGAAACCATCGCGCTCGAATCCCTCGGCGTCGATGCCGGCCATGCGCTCGAAGCCGTGCGCTACGCCGCGCCGGCCAAGCGCCAGCGCGGGGTGATGGTGAAGACCGTGCCGGAGCTGATCGCGGCGCTGAAGGCCAAGGGGTTGCTGTGATGCTGTCGTCCCCGCGCAGGCGGGGACCCAGCGACTTTTGTGGGCCAATCTGAATGCTTAAAGACACTGGATTCCCGCCTTCGCGGGAATGACGAGCAAAGGCAAACATCTATGTCCAAAGTCCTGATCGTCGCCGAACACCAGGGCGGCAAGCTCAACCCCGCCACCGCCAAGTGCGTGAGTGCTGCCAAGGCGCTGAACGCGGAACATATCGACATCGTCGTGCTCGCCGCCGACCCGACCGGCATCGCCGCGCAAGCCGCGCAGATCGCCGGCGTCACGCGCGTGCTGGCCGTCGCCAACGCCGCCAACGCGCATGCGCTGGCGCAGGTGCTGGCACCGCAAGTGGCGCAATTCGCCGCCGGCTACACGCATGTGTTCGGGCCATCGACGACCTTCGGCAAGGACTTGATGCCGTGCGTGGCCGCGCTGCTGAACGTCTCGCAGGTGTCGGACGTGATGAAAGTCGACGACGCCCACAGCTTCCAGCGCCCGATCTACGCCGGCAACGCCATCGTCACCGTGCGCGCGCCGGCCGCGGATACCGTGGTCGCGACCATCCGCATCGCTTCGTGGCCGGCTGCCGGCAACGGCGGCAATGCGTCCATCGAAAACGTGACGGTCGATGCCGCCCTGCCCGCGCACACGCGCTTCGTCGAACTCAAGGCCGGCAAATCCGACCGCCCCGACCTGCAAAGCGCCGCGCGCGTGGTCAGCGGTGGCCGCGCGTTTGGTTCGGCTGAAAACTTTTCGATCCTCTACGCGCTGGCCGACAAACTCGGCGCCGGCGTGGGCGCCTCGCGCGCGGCGGTGGATGCCGGCTACGTGCCCAACGACATGCAGGTCGGGCAGACCGGCAAGATCATCGCGCCCGAGCTGTACGTCGCGATCGGCATCAGCGGCGCGATCCAGCACCTGACCGGCATCAAGGACGCCGGCACCATCGTGGCGATCAACAAGGACGCCGACGCGCCAATCTTCGAGGTGGCCGACATCGGCCTCGTCGGCGACCTGTTCACCCTAGTGCCGGAGTTGACCGCGGCGCTGTAAACAAGACGCCGCTGTCGAGGATTTTGTTGCTCGTCATTCCCGCGCAGGCGGGGATGACGATCTCAAAATTCAAGCGCTTACGCCACCGTGAACTCGCATCCGGTCTTCGCGTGCAGTTCTTCGTCGGTGACGCCATCGACCTTTTCGATCAGCACCAAACCCTTGGGCGTCACGTCGAACACCGCCAGTTCGGTGATGATGCGGTTGACCACGCCCACGCCGGTCAGCGGCAGCGTGCATTCCTTCAGGATCTTGTGCTCGCCGTTCTTGGCGGTGTGCTCCATCAGGATGACGATGCGCTTGACCCCGGCGACCAGGTCCATCGCCCCGCCCATGCCCTTGACCATCTTTCCGGGCACCATCCAGTTGGCCAGATCGCCCTTGTCGGTGACCTGCATCGCGCCCAGCACCGCCAGATCGATGTGCCCGCCGCGGATCATCGCGAAGCTGTCATGGCTGCCGAAATAACTGGCGCCCACGCGCGCGGTGACGGTCTGCTTGCCGGCGTTGATCAGGTCGGCGTCGAGTTCGGCGTCGGTCGGGAACGGGCCGATGCCGAGCAGGCCGTTCTCCGATTGCAGCCACACGTCCATCCCTTCCGGGATGTAGTTGGCCACCATCGTCGGCAGGCCGATGCCGAGATTGACATAGGCGCCGTCGGTGAGTTCGAGTGCGGCGCGTTGCGCCATCTGCTCGCGGGTCCAGGGCATGCTTGCGATCCTCTTGTCAGGCCGATGCGGCGCGCAAGGTGCGCTGCTCGATGCGTTTTTCCGGGTGCGCATTGATGACGATGCGGTCGACGTAGATGCCCGGCAGGTGCACACAGTCTGGATCGATCGCGCCCAGCGCGACCAACTCCTCGACTTCCACCACGCACACCTTGCCGGCCATCGCTGCGGCCGGGTTGAAGTTGCGCGCGGTCTTGCGAAACAGCAGGTTGCCGGACGGATCGGCCTTCCACGCCTTGATCAGCGACACGTCCGGCCGCAACGCGGTTTCCAGCACGTAGTGGTGGCCGTCGAACTCACGCGTCTCCTTGCCCTTGGCGACGACGGTGCCGTAACCGGTGCGGGTGAAGAACGCGGGAATGCCGGCGCCGCCGGCGCGCAGACGCTCGGCCAGAGTGCCTTGCGGGTTGAACTCCAGTTCCAGTTCGCCGCCCAGAAACTGCCGCTCGAACTCCTTGTTCTCGCCGACGTAAGACGAAATCATCTTGCGAATCTGCCGCGTGGTCAGCAACTGCCCGAGGCCGAACCCATCCACGCCGGCGTTGTTGGAGATCACCGTCAGCCCGTGCACGCCCGAATCGCGCAGCGCGGCGATCAGCGCCTCGGGGATGCCGCACAGTCCGAACCCACCCACCGCGAGCGTCTGGCCGTCGGCGACGATGCCTTGCAGCGCGGCTTCGGCGCTGGGGAACAACTTGCTGTGCGCAGACGCATGCGGATGGGTCATCGATCGAGGCTCCACGGATCAGGTTTTCACGATACCACGCCGGCCACAGGCACCCAAAGCGACGGCGCCGCGATGCTGACATTGCGCTCAACCAGCAAGCGATCCCCGGGTTGTGTCCGGGTGCGCGTCGATCCACGCGCACAGGCGCTCCAGTCCGGCGTCCAGGCGAACGTGCGGCTGCCAGCCCAGATGCGCCCGCGCCGCATCGATGCGGGCGCAGGCTTGGCGTACGTCGCCGTGACGATACTGGCCAGTGATCGTCGGTGCCGGCGCGCCGTAACGGCGCGCGATCCACTGCGCCAGTTGCAAAATCGTGGTCGGGGTGCCGGATCCGATGTCGATCGGCGCCGTATGCTGGATGTCGGCATCGATGGCGGCGAAGATCGCACGGGCGACGTCGTCCACGCACACGAAATCGCGCACGATCGCACCATCCTCGTACACCGGAATGGAGTTTCCGGCGCGCGCGATCTGGCAGAACAGCGGCACGATGCCGGTATAGGGATTGCCCAGCGACTGCCCAGGCCCGTACACGTTCTGCATGCGCAGCACCGACGCGCGCACGCCAACCGCCTGCGCCCATGCCGAAAGAACGTGCTCTTGCGCCAACTTGGTCGCGCCATACACGCTGGTCGGATGCAGCGCGGTATGGCCGGCTTCGTGCGGCAGCGCGCGCAGGCCGGGGAAATCCCATTGCGCGGCCTCCAGCATGGCGCGGCCGCGCTGGCCCGGATCGACGATCGCGCCGTCCTCGTGCCGCTGCCACTCGCCCTCGCCGTACACCGCACGGCTGGATGCCAGCACGATGCGCTCGGGCAGCGCGGCGTGGCGCACCAGCGCATCGAGCATGCACGCCATGCCCGTGACATTGACCTGCGCGTGCCGCGCCGATTCGGTCAGCGACTGCGCAGTGCCGGTCTCGGCCGCCAGATGCACGATCGCGTCGGGCCGCACCTGCGCCAGTACGCGCTCCCAGTCTGCGTGTGCGCACACATCGGCAACGATCAATTCCACGCGCGCATCCAGCGCCGTTGGTCGCGTTCGTGCTGCGTGGATCTGTGGATGCAGATTGTCCATCGCCACGACGCGCTCGAAGCGATCGGCCAGCAACGGCGATAGCGCGCAGCCGATGAAGCCGGCACCACCGGTGAGCAGGCAGGTGGCCAGGGTCACGCGGGCGCTCCTTGTTCGGCAGGGCGTCGACGAAACAGGCCATGCGACAGGCGCAGGATCGGTGCTTCGATCCAGCGGAAACTGGCAAACCCCACGCCCACCGCGATCGCGAACCAGATGACCAGCAGCAGGTGCGCCGGCACGGACTCGTAACCATGCACCCGCAGGGTGAGCCCCGCCAAGGCCGCGAACACGAGTTGATGCCAGAGGTAGAGCGAGTACGAGGCATCGCCGGTGCGCAGCAACCAGCCCGGCAGCGTCCATCCGCAGCCGCGCTCGATCGCAATCAATCCGTACACGATCAGCGCCGACGGGATGCCGAAGCAGAAAAACCGCCACGCATGATCCCAGCTACCGTAGCGGGCGTTGAGCACCACGCCCACCGCAAAGCCGAGCAGGCCGAGCGCCAGCGCACCGATTCCAGCGCCACGGACGCCGCGCTGGATCACCAACGCGACCCCGATGCCCAGCGCGAACTCCAGCACCAGAGGGCTGGCGAATGGCCAATCCTTCCATGCCGGTATCAGGGTGCGCGCAAGCACCACGAGCACGCATTCCAGCCCGACCCAGGCCGCCAGCGCGGCGAACAAGCGGCGCGGTGCCAGCGCCACCAGCGCAGTGAGCACGGCGTAGAACATCACCTCGTAGCACAACGTCCACGCCGCCAGCACCTTGGTGTTGTTGCTGGTCAGCAGCGACACCAGCTCCCACGCACTGTTGCGCGGCAGCCACGCCGGCGCCAGCACCAGCACCGCGCTGGCTGGCACCGCGGCGGCCAGCACGCACCAGTACAACGGATAGATGCGCAGCAGGCGGCGCACGCCGAAAGCCAGCGCCGCGCGATGATCCGCCGCACGCACGGCCGCGACGGTGACGATGCAGCCGGAAATCACGAAGAAGATGTCCACACCCGCCGGACCAAGCCACCAGTAGTGGTATTTCAACCAGTCCGCACCCATGCCGTCGCGCGTCGACAGCAGGTGGATGAACATCACCATCACCGCCGCGACGCCGCGCAGGCCCTGGATATTGACGTAGGTGCCGTTCGTACCGCCGCTCGCGGGCCACACGCGCGCGATCGTCGGTGGAACCTGCGCGCTCATGGCCGCTTGCCCCTGAGCTTGTCGATGCGGAATCGCAGCGAGCGGCGCAGCGCCGCGTTCAGTTCATTGGCCGCACCGCGCACCTTGAATGGCCGCGGATCATCGCGGTAACCACGCACGGTGGTGATCTGACCACGGGTGTCGGCTTCGGGGAAGCACGCCGACAACGCCTGATGCCGATATTCGAGCTTGACGTAATTGCGCGCCGCCGAGCGCACGGTCAGCGCACACCACACCAGATAGCCGCGGGCCTGCGCGCAGTACGGCAGCAGGCGTTCGAGCGCGTGCGGCAGGTCGCCATCGCCGTAACTCTCCCCTTCGAAATCCTGCCAACGCCACGCCTTGCTGAACAACGGCGCCAGCGCACCGGGGCGAAACCAATACATCGACCCCAGCGGCGCCAGCGGCGTGGATTCATCCAGCACCGCGCGCAGGCCCAGTTCATCGGCCAGTGCCTGCACGCGCGCACGGTTGCCGAACCACGCGTGGCCGAGCGTGGGATAGCCGACTTGCACCACCGTGGGCATCAGCACACCGATCATCGGCTCGCGCGCCAGCAGGTCGAACAGGTTGGCGACGTAGCCGGGCGAATCGAGCAGGTTGGCGAACAGATGGCGACGAAACTCCGCGGCGCGCTGCGCGCCATCCTGCGGCGCGCGCTTGCCGTGCACGCGCACGATCGCATCGTAACGGCCGTGCAGCACGACATCGGCGCACTCGATCAGCAGGGCCGCGCAATCGCGCCCGGCGTTGGAGGCGAGCACGCGCACGTCCAGACAACGCAGGTTCGGCAGGTCGGCCAGCGCGGACTGGATCGCGACTTGTTTTTCCACGGTGTCGGTGGTGACGATCACGTCCAGCGGCAACGGCACGTTCGCCAGATAACGACCGACCTCACCGGCCATCTCCGGGTAATACAGATGCACCAGCGCGGCGACCTTCCAGTGCCGCCACACCGGTTCGCCATCCGCGATGCGCACCGACGGGAACACGTCGAGCAGTTCCAGGTTGGTGTACAGCGTGCGCGGTGGGGCGGTGCGCACCAGATTGCGCCAGATCAACTCCAGCGGGTAATCCGAATGCGCACGCACGAGGTCGAATGCGCGCCGCAGGTCGATGGCTTCGGCCTCGTGGTAGAGCGGGTCGTGGAAAAATGCGCGGCGCTTGAGGATCGGGCAGCGACGCACGATGGTGCGGTCGATCTCGATTAAGATCGGGTGGTCGGTGCCGAAGTCGGCCAGATCCATGTACGTCGCCCAGCGATAGCCGAGCGCGGCAAAATGGGCGGTGAAGCGTGCCTCGTGCAGGGTGATCGAGTCGCTGTAGGACGCGATCGGCGGCATCGTGCGCCAGTATTCTGCGAAGGCCTCGGCATGCAGCAACGGCGCACGCACGGCCAGAAAGTGAGTCTGGATGTGTGCGGGCATGACCTGCCCGGCCTCGAACGGGCTGCCGGCCTGCGCATGTGCGCTGATGCCCCAGAAATCGACTTCGCGCGCGGCCATCGCGTCGAACATCTCGACCAGCGGGAAGATCGGGCCGAAAAAGGTGTAGTTGAGCAACAACAATTCGTCGTAGTCGGCCAACGCCTGCACGCCGACGTGGTTGATCGCTTCACGATAGCCGTGCACGTCGAATCCGAAGTTGTCGCGTATCAGCACCTCGACGCCGACCGCTTCCAGCGCGCCGATGCCGGCGGCGTCGGGCGCACCGTTGCAAACCACCAGCGTGCGCTGCACGTGCTGCGCCAAGGCGCGCAGGAAATGCGGGATGTAATCATCGACCACACCCTGCGCATCGTGGAACAGGTAAATGGCGATCCGGCGCAGGTGGCGCGGCGTAGCGGTCGCTGCGTTTGCCGGGGCTCGTGGCGGCTCGACCGCGGATGCATCGGTGGTCGGCGCCGGGAAGTGCCAGCGTGCGGCCGCCTCGTGCAGGCGCTGGCTTTCGACCAACCGCGCATCGAGTTGCCCGATTCGCGCGTCCCGCGCGGCCAGTTCCAGTTGCTGCGCAGCGATGAGATCGCGGTGCCCGGCCACCGCGGTCGCCGCGGCCTGTACCTGCGCCTGCGCATCGGCCACGCGCAGCGCGGCGGCATCGGCCATCTGGTGCAATCGATCCAGCAGTGGGTCGCAGAACGCGGCGATGCGGTCGAGCGAAGCTTGCGCCGATGCGATGAGAGGCCATGAGTGCGCGTCGTCGGTGGTTGTCAGTGTCGCGTACAGGACATCGGCCGGATCGCCGTCCAACATCCGCGGCGCGGTGTTCGATGATGGGGACAGATCGGCCTGCACGAAGGCATCGATTGCGCTGCGACTTGCGTCTCCACTTTCCGGCCACGCCAGGCCCAGCGACCGGGCGATGTTTTCGGTCGATCCGTGGACATCGGCGAGCAGGCGATCGTGGTAGGCCAGCGCACGCGGATGGCCGCGGCTACCGGCTTCGGCCGCGACGAGCTGGCGCAGCCACAACAGGCGCGCCTGGGCGGCGTCCATGCCGGAAAAGCGCGCCAGCGACGCTGCCACCTCGCGTGGATCGCGCAGGCAGACGACCACGCGCACGTCGAAGCCCGACGAGGTAGCCACCTCGATCCACAGCGGCGCCAGCAGGCACAGTCGCGGGTCCTTCAGCACGGTCAACGGTTGCGTGGAAAACT
The DNA here is from genome assembly GCA_018241125.1 of Pseudomonadota bacterium. Taxonomy (GTDB): domain Bacteria; phylum Pseudomonadota; class Gammaproteobacteria; order Xanthomonadales; family Xanthomonadaceae; genus SZAS-103. Next base: position 65,736 of record JAFEEL010000003.1, read on the forward strand.
CGTCATCGAGCAGCTGCGCGATTTGCTCGCGCGCGACGGCGGCTGCCTCGCTGTGCAGCCAATCGGTCGGCAGCGCGCGCGGGTCGTCCCAGCTGCGTCCCAATGCCTTCAGCAGTTCCTCATCGATCGCCACCGCGCGGACGTTTTCCCAGTAACCGGTCGGGTTGCCTGCATTGGTCGCAAGCAACTCGCCGGGTAGCGCACAACCGAGCAAGTTCACGGTTCGAGCGAGCACCGAAGTTCCGCTGCGCTGGGTTCCCGAGACCAGAACGAGGATGCCGCGGTCAGTCATGCACTTGCACCTGTGGGGACACCTCGAAATCCACCAGCCCGGTCGCCAGTCGCTGCGGATCGGGCTGCACGCGGATCATCAGCACGTCCACCTCGCGGGCAATGAACTGTTCGCCATCTTCCAGCAGACCGACCAGACCGGCATTGAGGAAGTAGGTTCCGGGCGCGAGCAGGCAACGAAAGGCGAAGCGTACCGAGGCCCGCGTCTGCCCGGTCATCAGCTCGCCTTCACCATACGGCGCGCTGGCCGCGCCGCCCAGTTCCACGCCGGCCACGGTCTTGATCATCATCCCGAAACGCACGCCCGGCAGTGTGCGTTCGAACACGACTTCGTAGCGATACACGTACTGGCCGCCGGCGCGCAGCACGTTGACGCGGCGGCCATCGGGCGTCTCCACGCGCGGGTGCTCGATGCGTGCGCCGGCGCCGGGATAACTCACGCCGGCACCATGCGGCAAGTTCGGGTCGAACCACTCGTTTGCGCCGTCGTGCGCTGCGCCGATCGGCGCGTCCGTGCGGCCAACGCCGGGAACATCGACATGCGGCGACTGGGCGATGATCCATGCGCGCACGTCCTCGGCTTTTTCCGCCGGCGCGTACAGCAGTTTTTGATAACGCGAAAGCACCTTGCGGGTGTCGCCAAGTGCCAACAGTTGGCCACGGTCGAGCAACAGCGCGCGGTCGCAGGATTCGGCCACGGTGGCCGCCGAGTGCGAGACGAACACGATGGTGCCGCCGTCGTCGCGGATCGCGCGGATGCGCGCGAAGCACTTGCGCTGGAAGGCCTCGTCACCGACCGACAACGCCTCGTCCACGATCAAGATATCCGGGCTCACGTTGATCGCCACCGCGAACGCCAAGCGCATGTACATGCCGCTGGAATAGGTCTTGACCGGCTGCTCGATGAAATCCCCGATATCGGCGAACGCCAGCATGGCATCCATGCGGGCGTCGATTTGCGCCGCATTCAACCCGAGGATGCCGGCGTTGAGGATGACATTCTCGCGGCCCGTGAACTCCGGATTGAAGCCGGCACCCAGCTCCAGCAACGCGGCGATGCGCCCGTTCACGCGCACGCTGCCGGTGCTCGACGCCAGCGTGCCGCAGATGATCTGCAACAAGGTGGACTTGCCGGCGCCGTTGCGGCCGACGATGCCGACCTGCTCGCCGCGGGCGATCTCGCATGACACGTCGCGCAGCGCCCAGTATTCGGAAAAGTGCCGCTTCGCTTCACGGCGCAGCGTGCGCGCCAGCGTCGGTGCGAAGAACTGCCGCAAGCGATCGAGCGGGCGCGCATAAACCGGATAGCACTTGCCGACACCGTCGATGCGGATCGCCGGTTCGGCATCGCGCGCGGTCTCAGAGGACATCGGCAAACCCGGCGCGCGTCTTCTGGAACCACCACCAGCCCGCGCAGGCCAGCGCGAAGCCTCCGATCCAGCACCACGCCAGCGCGATCCAGTCCGGCGCGTTTCCGAAGATCAAGACCGCACGCGCGGCTTCCACCAACACGCTCAGGGGATTGACGGCCATCAGCGTGCGGTACGGTTCGGGCACCGCCGCCAGCGGGTAAAAGATCGGCGACAAGAACAGCAACACGGTCGCGACGATGCCGGTGACCTGACCGATATCGCGCGCATACACGCCCAGCGACGCCAGCACCCACATCAGCCCCAGCGTGCCCAGCAGCAGCGGCGCCAGCACCAGCGGCAGCAGCAGCGCGGTCGCCGGCAAACCATGCAACACGAAGATCGCCAGCGCCGCCCACGCCAGCAAGGCGACACACACATGGAATAGCGCCGCCAGCAGCGCCACCACCGGCAGCACTTCCAACGGAAAGACCACGCGCTTGACGAAATTGACGTTGCCAAGGATCAATCCCGGCGCGCGGTTGAAACCTTCGGCGAACAGGTTGAACAACACCAGCCCGGCGAACGCGATCACCGCAAAACCGGCATGCCCACCCGCCGGCACCTGCCCCGGTCCGGCCCAGCGGGCGCCAAACACCACCGCGAACACGAAGGTGTAAACCGCCAGCAGCAGCAGCGGGGTGACCAGCGACCACGCCAGCCCGAGGATGGAACCGCGGTAACGACCCTGCACATCGCGGCGCGCCAGTTGCCAGATCAGCCGGCGGTGGGCGACCAACGCGCGCAGCATGCCTGCCGGCGAGGTATCGAACGCCGGCATCGCCGGATGCGCATGGCGGGCAGCGCCGTGCATGGCAAGCCGCGTGGGCCGGTCAGTCGCCGCGCAAGGCGTGGTCGAGTTCGGCGCGCAGGTCTTCCACGTCCTCCACGCCCACCGACAGGCGCACGAGGTTGTCGTGGATGCCAAGCTGAGCGCGGCGCTCGGCGGGAATCGAGGCGTGAGTCATGATCGCCGGGTGGTTGATCAGACTCTCCACGCCGCCCAGCGACTCGGCCAATCCGAACAGGTGGCAGCGTTCCATCATCCGCCGCGCCGCCGGTAAACCGCCGCGCACATACACCGACACCAGCCCGCCGAATCCGTGCATCTGCCGCTTGGCCAGTTCGTGCTGTGGATGCGACGGCAGTCCGGGATAGATCACTTTCTCGATGCCCGGGTGCGACTGCAACCAATGCGCCAGTTCCAGCGCATTGTTGCAGTGCGCGCGCATGCGCAGGTGCAGGGTTTTCAAGCCACGCAGCGCGAGGAAACTATCGAACGGGCCTTGCACGCCGCCCACCGCGTTTTGCAGGAAGGTCATCTGCTCGGCGATGGCCGCGTTGTCGCCGACGATGGCCACGCCGCCGACCATGTCCGAGTGGCCGTTGAGGTACTTGGTCGCCGAGTGCACCACGATGTGCGCCCCGTGTTCGAGCGGGCGTTGCAGCATCGGCGAGGCGAAGGTGTTGTCGACCGCCAGCAGCAGGCCGTGCGCCTTGGCGAACGCGCCCAGCGCGGACAAATCCACGATCTTGAGCAGCGGGTTGGTCGGGGTCTCGGCCCAGATCATCTTCGTGTTCGGGCGCAGCGCCGCGGCCAGTGCGGCCGGATCGGTGAGATCGACGAAGCTGAACTCCAGCCCGGCCGAACGCTTGCGCACGCGTTCGAACAATCGGTACGTGCCGCCGTACACGTCGTCCATGCAGATCACGTGGCTGCCCGAATCGAGCAATTCGAGCACGGTCGAGGTGGCGGCCAACCCGGAGGCGAACGCGAAGCCGTGCGTGCCACCTTCCAGATCGGCCACGCAGCGCTCCCACGCAAAGCGCGTCGGATTGTGCGAGCGCGTGTACTCGTAACCCTTGTGCACTCCGGGGCTTTGCTGCACGTAGGTGGAGGTGGCGTAGATCGGCGTCATGATCGCGCCGGTCGATGGATCGGGGGATTGCCCGGCGTGGATGGCGCGGGTGCCGAGGCCTTGCTTGGCAGAGGTGTCAGTCATGTGGGTTGGATGTATGAGCCGTGGCGAGGTTGCCCCCACCCCAACCCTCCCCCGCCAGCGGGGGAGGGGGCGGTTTATTGCACTCGTCTGCGCAGGTAGTTCAGCAGGTCGATACGGGTGATCAATCCAAGGAAGATCGCGCCGTCCTTGACGATCGCCACCTGCCCGCGGTCGAACACCGGCAGCAGCGCCTCGATCGGCGATTTCACGTCGAGCACGTCGAGCTTGGTCACCATCGCCGTGGATACCGGGTCGCGGAAGCGCGCCTCGTCGCCGTACACGTGCAACAGCACGTCGGATTCATCGACGATGCCGACCAGCTCCTCGCCGGCCATCACCGGCAACTGCGAGATCTCGTACAGCTTCATGCGCTGGTAGGCGGTGACCAGCAGGTCGTTGGGGCCGATCACCACGGTGTCGCGCTGCGCGTACGGGCGCAAGATCAGGTCGCGCAGGTCGCCGTGGCGCTCACGCGCCAGAAAGCCGTTGTCGAGCATCCAGTAGTCGTTGTACATCTTCGACAGATACTTGTTGCCGGTGTCGCATACCAGCACCACCACGCGCTTTGGCGTGGTCTGCTCGCGGCAATATTTCAAGGCTGCGGCCAGCAAGGTGCCAGTGGACGAGCCGCCGAGCACGCCTTCCTTCGCCAGCAGTTCGCGGGCGGTCAGGAAGCTTTCCTTGTCAGTGATCGCGTAAGCCTTCTTCACCCGTGAAAAATCGCTGATCGGCGGCAGGAAATCCTCGCCGATGCCCTCGACCATCCAGCTGGCCGACTTCTCGCTGAGCGTGCCTTCGTTGATGTACTGCTCGAGGATCGAGCCGACCGGATCGGCCAGCACCAGTTCGACCTGCGGGGCGGCCTTGGCGAGGTAGCGCGACAGCCCGGTCATGGTGCCCGAACTGCCGCAACCGAACACGATGGCGTCGAGTTTGCCGTCCATCTGCTCGAAGATTTCCGGACCGGTGGTGGACTCGTGCGCGCGCGGGTTGTCGGGGTTGCCGAACTGGTTGATGAAGTAAGCGCCGGGCGTTTGCGCGGCGATCGACGCGGCCAGATCCTGATAATACTCCGGGTGACCCTTGGCCACATCCGAGCGGGTGAGCACGACCTCGGCACCCATCGCCTTGAGGTTGAAGATCTTCTCGCGGCTCATCTTGTCGGGCACGACCAGGATCAGCCGGTAGCCCTTCTGCTGCGCCACCAGCGCCAGGCCGATACCGGTGTTGCCGGCGGTGCCTTCGACCAGGGTATCGCCCGGCTTGATCTTGCCCGCCTTCTCAGCCGCTTCGATCATCGACAGGCCGATGCGATCCTTGATCGAGCCGCCGGGATTGGCCGATTCGAGCTTCAGGAACAGCTCGCAACAGCCGGTATCGAGATGGCGCGCGCGCACCATGGGCGTGCGGCCGATGAGTTCCAGCACGCTGTCGTGGACGGGCATGGCGTTGAACCGAAGGCGGCGGCGTGCGCCGGACAGATGATTCTAACAGGGCCACCTCGCCGGGGCCGCAGCGGCGACGATCCTTCGTGGCGCGGGTTAGACTGCACCGATGCCAGTCGCCAGCAATCGCCACCTCGGACACGACGGACACGCGTACCCGGAGGCTTACTTCGTCCGCACCGGCGAGCACCGATTCGTTTCCACCTTGCATTCCCAAGGCGCGTGGCAGCCCGGCGAGCAGCACCTCGCACCGGCGTCAGGACTGGTGTTGGCGGAAGCCGAACACCGCTTGCCCAGTGACAAGCAGGTGTCGCGGGTATCCTTCGACGTGCTGGGCGTCATCGACTCGGGTGAGTTCAGCATCGACGTACGGATGCTGCGGCCGGGGCGTTCGATTGAACTGATCGAAGCGCAGATGCGCCACGGCGAGCGCGTCAGCATTCGTGCGCGTATCTGGCGGCTGGCCGCCATGGACACCGCAGCCATCCAGGGCCACGCATGGGAACCGCTGCCGCCGCCGGAGGCAATGCCACCGTTTGCGATGTCGCCCTTGTGGCCCGGCGGCTACATCGCGTCGCTGGATGCACGCCAGGCCAACGATGCGCGGCCCGGCCGCAGTCGCAGCTGGATTTGCTCGCGCCACGCGCTGGTAGCCGGCGAAGCCGATCCGCCGGTCGCCGGCTTCCTGAAGCTGATCGATACCGCCAATGGGCTGGCCGTGCGCGAACATCCCGGCCGGGTGTTTTTCGCCAACGTGGATCTGAGCGTGCACTTCCATCGTCTGCCGCAAGCCGGTTGGGTGGGATTCGACACCCGCGTGGCTTTCGGCCCGACCGGACTGGGCGAGACGTTTTCCGTGCTGAGCGATGTCCACGGGCCGGTCGGCACCGCCGCGCAGAGCCTCACCGTGCGTTTGGGTCTGCCCTGAACGGGCGCGGCCGCGTCAACACTCGCCCCGTCGCCGAACGCACGCACCGATCGGGAGCGTGGCGCCGCTCCCATCCACCCGCAGCGATCGTTTGCCCGTCCACATCGCGGGCATTATCCGGCCAGCGGCCAATCGACGCGCACCGCTCGCGGCCAGCCGCTGGCCCCTGTCCCAGCAGCCGGGCAGCACTTGGTTGCTGGGTTATACTACCGCTCCGGGCATGGCACTTTTTCTCAGAAGCGGCCTCCCCGCGGCAAAAAGTTCTTGCACTACGCGCCCGTAGCTCAGCTGGATAGAGTACTACCCTCCGAAGGTAGGGGTCACAGGTTCGACTCCTGTCGGGCGCGCCACTCCTGATTCATGCACTCCGAGGCGCGATGAGCCCCGTCGCCATTTGCGAGATGAAAAACGGTCTCGCGGTGCAGTGACTGGAGCACGTCAGCGACGCCGATACGACACGGCCTTGCGGCGCGGCACCGTCGCTGGCCGGCAAGCGGCGGCGCGCGATGGCGACCGGCCACCGCCAGCGCTGGGCACCGGTACCGGCTGGGCTGGCCATGCCCACGGCCCGGCGCCGAACCCGGCGGCTCCGGATCGACCCGCGTGCGCTGGGTCGTGTCGATCGCGCATGCGGGCGCGTCTACAATGGCCACGACGACCCAGGTGCCCCCATGAGCCAGCCGACCGCCAAACTGCGTGTGTTGCTGATCGAAGACCAGCGTGCGCAGGCTGAAAACATCTGGGAGTTCCTGGAGATGCACGGGCAGGTGATGGATCACGCCGCCGACGGGCAGGCCGGGCTGCAGCTGGCGCTGGAGAACGACTACGACGTGATCGTGCTCGATCTGGGGCTGCCGCGGCTCGATGGCGTGGAAGTGTGCCGGCGCGTGCGTGCCGAGGGCAAGGCCACGCCGATCTTGATGCTCACCGCGCGCGAGCGGCTGGAGGACAAGCTGCTCGGATTCGAGGCCGGCGCCGACGACTACCTCACCAAACCCTTCGAACTGCGCGAGTTGGCCGCACGCGTGCAGGTTTTGCATCGGCGCATGCAGCGGCTGTCGCCGGCGGTGCTGATGGTGGGCGATCTGGAGCTGGACCTGGCCAACCGCATCGCCACCCGCGGTGGCCAGCAGATCGGGCTGTCGCCGGCCGGATTCCGCCTGCTCGAAGCGCTGATGCGCAAGGCCCCCCACGTGGTGCAGTACAACGAGCTGGCGCAGGCGCTGTGGGGCGACCCGGAACACGATCCGGCGCGCTTGCACACGCACTTTTCGCTGCTGCGCAATGCCGTGGATCGTGGCTTCGCGCAGCCGATGATCCACACCGTCCACAGTTTCGGTTACCGCCTTGTTCCGCCTGCTGCCACGTAAGACCAGCCTGCGCATGCGGGTGATGGTGTATTGCGCGGCGCTGGGCGGCGCGATCGGCATCTGCATGGCGTTCGTGGCCGAGGCCATCTCCGACCACAACGAACTGTTGTTGGTCAACGAGGAAATGGAGGCCGAACTGGGCGTGCAGATCGCCGAGCACGGCGAGGATCCGGACGACTCCCGGCTGCCGCGCGGCCCCTGGAAGAGCGTGTACATCGATCGCCGCAACCAACCGCCGACCTCGCCGACGTGGGCGCAGGCGATGCCGCCGGGGGTGACCGAACTCGACCCGGGCATCCACGGCAAGGACGACCGTTTCATCGCCATTCGCGATACGCCGATCGGGCGGGTGACGATGATCGCCGGGCTGCCCGATTCGCCGGCGCGCGAACGCCGGTTCGCCGAGGAACTGGCTGCGATGGTGCTTCTGGGAGTGATCCTGGGCGGCTGGCTGGGGCGGATGCTGGCCGGCAGCATGCTCTCGCCGGTGCTGCGCCTGTCGCACGAGGTCGATCGGGCCGACCCCGGCGCCGATCTGCACGGCATCGCCGACGACCACCGCAGCGACGAAGTCGGCGCGCTGGCCAATGCATTCATCCGCTATCAGGGGCGCGTGAACGCGGCGATCGAGCGCGAGGTGTTGTTTTCGGCCGATGCCGGGCACGAACTGCGCACCCCGCTGAGCGTGCTCAACGGCGCGCTGGATCTGCTCGACGCGCAGACCGTGCAGGCGCCAGCGCGCCGCCGGATCGAGCGCATCCGTCGCAGCGCGGCCGAGATCGGCCTGCTGCTGGATGCATTGACCCTGCTGGCGCGCCCCGAGGAATCGCGCGATGCCGAGCCGCGCATCATCGACCTGACCGCAGTGCTGGGCTCGGTGGTCGGCGAGTTCCGCGACGAGTTGGCCGCTGCGGGCATCGCGTTGCGCCTGCGCTGTCCGCCCGACGCGGTGGTGCACGCACCGTCCGGCCTGCCGCGCACCGCCTTTCGCCTGCTGCTGCGCTCGATCGCCGGCGGCGCCTGGGGCGAGCGCCTGTGCCTGGAGGTGGATGCGAACGCGGTGGCCTTGCGGGTCGCCGAGGCGACCGCCGACGACCCTGCAAAGCCTGCCGAGCCCACCCCCGGCTCGCCGCTGCGCTCCGACGAATCCGGGGGCCTTGGCATGTTGCGCCGATTATGCGAACGCTACGGCTGGGCGTTCCACCTGAATGCGGCCAGCAGCGACGGATCCCTGGTCGCCTGGACGATGCCGAGCAACCCGGTTGCGCGGGCAAACGTTAAGACCCAGGTTAAGACCGGCATCACGCCCGCCGCGTCGCATGGCAGCCCCGCTTAACGCTGCGGCGGCCATGCTCGCGCCCCATGAGCGCCCTGCCCGCTTCCATCCTGGACTCGTCTCCGGCCCCCGTGCGGGCGCCGCCGAAGGCACGCGCACGGCCGGAATCGCCGATGCACCTTGAAATCCTCGATCTGGACGGTTCCCTGGGCGGGCACGAAACCGGCTTCGAGCTGGGTTGGCGCAGCATCCGCCGCGTCGACCTGCGTGATCTGGGGCCGGCGCTGCGACTGTGGAGCCGGGCGGCCACCATCGAACGGGCACGGGTGCGCCTGCAGGCCTCCGGGGACCGGCCCGACCCCACCGTCACTCTGGTCGGCTCGGGTGATTTCCACCACTTGACGGCCTTGCTGCTCGAAGGCCTGCGCGAGCCGACCACCGTGGTGCACCTCGACAACCACCCGGACTGGGTGCGTCTGGCCCCGCGCTGGCACTGCGGTTCGTGGGTGAACCAAGCCCTGCGACTGCCGCAGGTGGCGCGCGTGGTCACCGTCGGGGTGTGCAGCGACGACCTGGTCTGGCCGGGGCTGAAGGGCGGCAACCTGCCGGCCTTGGTCGCCGGTCGGCTGCGCCTGTTGCCGTTGTCACACCCACCCTCGCGGGTACTGCGCCGCTTGCCCGACGGCCCGAGCTGGCGCTACCAGAGCGGGCACATGGTGTGGAACAATCTGGCCGACATGGCCGCAGCCACCGCCATCGACACCGTTCTGACACAGATCGCCACGCCGCGGGTGTGGATCACCATCGACAAGGACGTGCTGCGCGAGGCCGACGCGGTGTGCAACTGGGATCAAGGCCGCATGTCGTTGGCGTTCGCCCTCGAGCTGATCGCCGCGATCGGGCGCCGGCACGCCGTGGTCGGGGCGGATATCTGCGGCGAGTACGCGCCGCCGGGGTTTTCCAGTGCCGTCAAGCGCTGGGAGGCCCATCGCGACCAACCGCGCCGGCCGGCGCCGGACGCGCTGGCGCTCGAGCGCAATCGTCACACCAACCAGCGCCTGCTGCGCGCGCTCCTGCAAGCCGGCGCAGCATGCTGACCTTCCTGCTACTGCTGGGCTCGGTGCTGTGCGAGGTGGCCGGACAAGTCGCCTTCAAGCTCGGCGTGCCGGCGTTCGAAGCGGCCGGCGGCACCGGCATTTCCCGTTTTGCGCGCGGGCTGGCGAATTCACCGTGGGTTGTTACGGGCGTGTTAACATACGCAGTCGAGTTCGTGCTGTGGTTCGCGGCACTCTCGCGTGCGCCGCTGAGCATCGCCTTCGCCTTTGCGGCGCTGGCGTATTGCGGGGTGGTACTGGCGAGTCGGCTGTTCCTCCACGAGCACGTGGATTGGCGCCAGTGGCGCGCCACCGGCACCATCGCGGTGGGCGTTACCTTGGTTTGCCTGCCACAAACCCATTGAGGCTGCGACCACGACCATGAGCGGATCGAGCGAATTCTTCCTGCCCGGCGGTGGCGACGGCGTGCTGCTGATCCACGGCCTGACCGGCACCCCGGCCGAAATGCGCTTCGTCGGCAAGGGCCTGAACCGGGAGGGCTACTCCGTACTGGGCATGCAGCTGGCCGGCCATTGCGGCAGCGAGGACGACCTGCTCGCCACCGGCTGGCGCGACTGGTACGCCAGCGTGCGCGATGCGGCCGACCGGCTGGCTGCACGGGTGGATCGGATGTACGTCGGCGGGCTGTCGATGGGCGCGATCCTGGCCCTCAAGCTGGCTGCCGAGCGCCCGCAGCAGGTGCACGGGCTGGCCTTGTACGGCACCACCTTCGCCTACGACGGCTGGACCATCCCGGCGATCGCCCGACTGTCCTTCCTGCTGCCGCTGGCCATGCGTCTGGGCATCGGTCGCAAGCGCAAGTTCATGGAAAAACCACCCTACGGCATCAAGTGCGAGCGCGTACGCCAGCGCATCGCCGGCAGCATGCTCGCCGGTGACAGCGCGGCCGGCGGTCTGCCCGGCAACCCGTGGCCATCGCTGGCCGAGTTCTATCGGCTCTCGGCGCGGGTGCGCCGCCAGCTCGACCGGGTACGCGCGCCGTGCCTGGTGGTGCACGCCAGCAACGACGACATCGCCAGCGTGCGCAACGCGCGCATCGTCGAGCAGCAAGTGCAGTCGGAAGTGGAAACGATGCTGCTGCACGACAGCTATCACATGGTCACGGTCGACCAGGAGCACCGACAGGTGGTGGCGCGTTCGGCCGATTTCTTCGCCCGCTGCACCGCCGCCCGGGTGTCCGGGCAGCGGGTGGCAGTCGCGGTGGCCTGAACGGCGAGGACGCCCGATGCAGATCGTGGTGACCGACACCGTCGAGGGGTTCTCCGGCAACGAATGGAATCGCCTGTTCCCCGGCGAGCTGGAAGATCACGCCTACCTGCGCGCCAGCGAGCGCGCCGGCCTGGATGGCATCGAGTGGCTGTATCTGGGGGTGCGCGTCAACGGGCAACTGCGTGCGGCGGCCACCGCGTTCGTCACCCGCTACAACCTCGACACCACGCTGGAAGGCCGCCTGCGTGCGGTCGCCAGCACGCTGGCACGCGCCGCCCCGGCGCTGCTGCGCCCGCGCATGCTGGCATTGGGCTCACCGGTCAGCGAGCGCTGCCTGCTCGGCTTCGCGCCCGATTGCGGACAAGCCGAGCGCAGCCACCTGCTGGGGGCACTGCTGGAAGCGGCCGATGCGCAGGCGCAGCGCCGTGGTGCCCGCCTGTTGGCGCTCAAGGACCTGCCGCACCCGTCCGCCTCGGCATCCGAGTCCTTGCTGGCCCGCGCCGGCCTGCGCTGGCAACCCGGGCTGGCCACCGCCAGCCTCGCGCTGCCGTATGCCGATCTGGATGGCTATCTGGCCAGCCTCGGGCGCGCCACCCGCAAGGATCTGCGCCGCAAGCTGCGCACCCGTTCGCAGTTGCGCATCGAATGGCGCGGCTCGCTGGCCGGGATCGGCGCGCAGGTGATGGCGCTGTACCAGCAGACTCTGGCGCGCGCGCCGATGCGTCTGGAAACCCTCACCGAGGCCTGGTTTTCCGGCGTGCTGGCGGCAATGCCGGGACGGGCATTTTGCGTGTGCTACTGGCGTGGCGAACATCTGGTCGCGTTCAATCTGGTGCTCCACGACGGCCAGTGCCTGCTGGACAAGTACATCGGCATGGATTACTCCTGCGCACGCGAGCTGAACCTGTATTTCCTGAGCTGGCTGGAAAACGTGCGCCACGCCATCGCCCATGGCCTGCGCGTGTACCAGAGCGGACAAGGGTTGCCGGACGAAAAGCAACGGCTGGGCTGCACGCTGGAAGCCAACCGGCTGTGGTACCGGCACCGCAACGGCCTGATCGATCGCACGATGGGCGCGGCCGAGCGCCTGTTCGGCCTGCACGAGGACGTACCGGCGAACACCGCGGCGGCGCGAATCCCGGCATGAACCCGCAAGCGGAGTCAGGTGCGCCATCGCCGCTGGGGCTGCTGGTGCCGTGGACGCTGCTGGTGTTCGTCGAGGTGCTGGCGCAGTTGGCGATCAAGCTGGCCGGCGAGCGCCTGGGTGCCTTCGATTTTTCTCTGGCGGCGGTGTCGGCGGCGCTGCGCAATGGATGGTTGTGGGTGGCGATCGGCAGCTACTGCGCCGGCTTTTTCGTGTGGATGACCATCCTGTCGCGTTCCAATCTTTCGCGCGCCTTCCCGACCAGCGCGATCGTGTTCGTGGCGGTGATGCTGGCCTCGTTCGTGGTGCTGAACGAAACATTCTCTGCCTTACAATGGCTGGGCGCGGCGATCATCGTTGCTGGTATCCTGCAACTGGGTGGCGACGAACCCGTAAACACACCCGCCGATCCGCCCGCACACCGCTCGGAGTGACTCGATGGAAACCACCCAGGACGCCATTTTCGCGATCATCGCCAAGGAAGCGCACATTCCGCTGGAAACGATCACCCCGCAGTCGACCCTGAAGGACTTGCAGATCGACTCGCTGGACATCGTGCAGATCATCTTCGAGATCGAAGATCGCTTCGGCATCACCTTGCCGGACAAGGATCCGACCATCGACACCGACTCCGTCAGCGGCCTGATCGCGGCGGTGGATCGGCTGGTAGCGGAGAAAAACGCCGCCCCGTCGGCGCCCTGAGGCAGGCCCGCGATGCGCCGCGTCGCCATCACCGGCATGGGTGCGATCACCGCGCTCGGTCACGACGCCGCCAGCCATTGGGCGGGCATGCGCGAAGGCCGGGTCGGCATCGGCCCGATCGCCAACATCGCCACCGACTTGTTGCAGGTCAAGATCGCCGCCGAGGTGCGCGGGTTCGACCCGCTGGCGCATTTCGAATCCAAACGCCTGACCTTTCTGGATCGCGTTTCGCAACTGGCGCTGGTGGCCGCGCGTGAGGCGATCAAGCAAACCGGGCTGGATTTCCGAGGGCAAGGCTACGGCCAGCGCAGCGCCTGCATCATCGGCACCGGCATCGGCGGCGAGAACACCCACGACGAGACCGCGCGCCGTTTCTATGCCGACAAGAAGGCCAACGTCCACCCGTTGACCATCGTGCGCCTGATGGCCAACGCGCCGGCCTGCCAGATCACCATGGAATTCGGCATCACCGGCCCGTCGTTCGCGGTGGTCAGCGCCTGCGCCTCGGCCAACCACGCGATGGCGCAGGCGTTCGACATGGTGCGCAGCGGGCGGGTGGATTTTGCCGTCACCGGCGGCGCCGAGGCGTGCATCACCGTTCCGTGCGTGAAGGCGTGGGAAGCCGTGCGCGTCACCGCCGACGACACCTGCCGGCCATTCTGCAAGCAGCGCCGCGGCATGGTGCTGGGCGAGGGCGCGGGCATCTTCGTGCTGGAGGAATGGGAACACGCCAAGGCGCGCGGCGCGCAGATCCTCGCCGAGTTCGCCGGCGCCGGGCTGTCGGCCGATGCCGCCGACATCGTGCTGCCGTCGATGGACGGCGCGGCGCGGGCGTTGTCCGGGGCGCTGGCCGATGCGCGCATGGACGCATCCGAGGTCGGCTATATCAACGCCCACGGCACCGGCACGCCGGCCAACGACCCGACCGAAACGGCGGCGATCCGCAAGGTGTTCGGCGCACACGCCGATGCGCTGGCGGTGTCCTCGACCAAATCCATGCACGGCCACGCACTGGGTGCGGCCGGGGCGATCGAACTGGTCGCTGCCATCGGCGCCCTGCGCGAGGGCGTGATCGCGCCGACTGCGAACTTCATCGACCCCGATCCGGCCTGCGATCTGGATTACGTCCCCAACGTGGCCCGCGAGAAGCCCGTGACCGCCGCGCTGAGCAACTCCTTCGCCTTTGGCGGCCTGAACGCGGTGCTGGCACTCAAGCGCGCCTGACCGAGGAACGCGAGCTTTAACGGGCGGTGGCGTAAAGTAATCACCCCGTCCGGTAGCCCCGCCCCATGAGCACGCCCACCCTTGCCCCGATGCCGCCCGGCAGCTTTTTCGCCTATTCGCGATGGGATGTCGTGCCGGCGCTGATGGTGATCGGCCATCTGGTGTTCGTGGCCACGCTGTTCTTCGGATTCCATGTCATCCCGTGGGCAGTCTGGATTCCGCTGGCGCTGGTGTATTCGATCTCGATCTCGTGGTCGATCAACGGCTCCAGCCACAACCTGATCCACAACCCGTTCTTCCGCTGGAACTGGCTCAACCGCCTGTACAGCATCCTGCTTTCGCTCACCGACGGGTTTTCGCAGGAGTTCTACCACCACGTCCACCTGCGCCACCACGTGGGCAACATGGATCGGGTCAAGGACGGCACCACCATCGACCCGTTGTCGATCTACCGCCACGGCAAGAACGGGCAGCCCGAGAGCGCGTGGACGTATACGTTCTACAGTTACTTCCGCGACGACATCGGCGACGTCTATCACCGCGTCAAGGAAAAATTCCCGGACAAGGCGCGCTGGATCTGGCGCGAGATTTACATCGTGGTCGGTCTGTACCTGTGCTGCCTGGCCTACGACTGGCGCGCGTTCCTGGCGATGCTGCCGTTCTACTACCTCGGCCATTCGCTGTCGTCCCTGAACGGCTATTACGAGCACTTCAAGGGCGACCCGGATACGCCGATGGCGTGGGGCGTGAGCACCCACAACAAGCTGTACAACTGGCTGTGGCTCAACAACGGCTACCACGCCGAGCACCACTACCGACCCAAGCTGCACTGGACGCTGATGCGCCCGTTCCAGCAGTCCATCGCCGATGAGCAACGTGCCAGAGGCGTGCACGTGATGGGCCATTGCCACGCGCTGGGCTTCCTCGATCGCACGCCGCCGACGTATCTCCAGGCGCGTGCGCCATCCTGATCGCCGGAGCGGTCAGCCGGCCAACAGTCCCCACCCAAACAAGCCGCCACCGGCCAGCCCCAGCAGCAGCGATCCCCACCACACCAGTCGCGCGCGGGTCAGCGCGGCGACCGCGCCCAGCGCGATCCCGACCTGCAACAGCGCGACCGCTTCGGAGAAGCCGTGGTGGCGTTGGATCAGGCGTTCGGCCTCGGCGGATTGATCGTCGCGCTGCTTTTCCAGTTCGCGCGCCTTGTCGCTGATCGCCTTTTGCTCGTTCAGGTAGCGCGCCTCCTTGCTCGCCAGTTCCGGTGGCGGCGCGAGCTTGCCGGCCAGCCACGGCCCCTGCGCATCGTGGGCGATGGCCGCCTTGATGCCCTTGGCTTGATAGTAGGCCCACTGATCGGACGCCTGCGCCTGCAAGCGGGTGGCCGCGGTCTTGAGCAACAGCGCTTCGTTGATGGTGCCGCCGGCTTCCATCGAGGCGATCGCAGCCAATGCGGCGAACAACGCCGTGCTCAGCGCGATCGTGCGCAGCAATGCCCCGCCCTCGCGTTCGATCTCTTCGTCGATCGTTTCGCGCAGCTTGTCGGTGTCGATTTCGGGGCCTTCGGGCATCAGCGTTTGGCCTTGGTCAGCAGTTGATCGAGCAGCGCCAAGCCCAGATCGATTTCCTCGGGGCTGATGTGCAGCGAGGGCGCCAAGGTGATGACGTTCTTGTAATAGCCGCCGACATCCAGCACCAGCCCGGTTTGCTTGCCGTTGTGCTGGAGTTCGCCGGCCAGGCCCATGTCGCACATGCGGTCGAGCAGCTTCTTGTTGGGCGTGAAACCGTCGGCCTCGCAGATCTCCGCACGCAGCGCCAGCCCGAGGCCATCGACATCACCGATTTCCTTGTGGCGCTTTTGCAGGTCGCGCAGGCCTTCGAGGAAGTGCTTGCCCTTGGCCATCACCATCGCTTCGTAATCGGTCTCGGCGAGCATCTTCATCGTCTCCAGCCCCACCGCGGTACCCAGCGGGTTGGAGGCGAAGGTCGAGTGCGTCGAGCCGGGCGGGAACACCGTCGGGTTGATGAGTTCCTCGCGCGCCCAGATGCCGGCCAGCGGGTTGAGGCCGTTGGTGAGCGCCTTGCCGAACACCAGCACGTCGGGCTTGACGCCGAAGTGCTCGATGCTCCACAGCTTGCCGGTACGGAAAAAGCCCATCTGGATTTCATCGACCACCAGCAGCACGCCGTATTTGTCCAACACGCGCTTGAGGCCGGTGAAGAAGTTCGGCGGCGGGATGACGTAACCGCCGGTGCCCTGGATGGGCTCGACGTAGAACGCCGCGTACTCGCACTGTCCGGCCTTGGGATCCCACACGCCGTTGTATTCGGTTTCGAACAGGCGCTCGAACTTGGCCACGCAGTGCTCGCCGTACTCCTCTTTCGTCATGCCCCTGGGGCCACGGAAGTGGTAGGGAAATTCGATGAACTGGGCGCGATCGAAATGGCCGTAGCGGCGGCGGTAGCGGTAACTCGAGGTGATCGCCGAGGCGCCCAGGGTGCGCCCGTGATAGCCGCCCTCGAAGGCGAACATCAGGCTCTTGCCGCCCTTGGCGTTGCGCACCAGCTTCATCGAGTCTTCCACCGACTGCGAGCCGCCGACGTTGAAATGCACGCGGCCGTCCAGCCCCCACTTCTTCTTCGCATCGACCGCGACCGCCTTGGCCAGCTCGATCTTGGTCGGATGCAGGTACTGGCTGGCCACCTGCGGCAGGATGTCGATCTGCTTTTTCAGCACGTCGTTGAGGCGGCGATTGCCGTAGCCGAAGTTGACCGCCGAGTACCACATCTGCAAGTCGAGAAACGGCGTGCCGGCGCCGTCGTACAGCCAGCTGCCCTCGCAGCGCGCGAAGATTTTCGGCGGCTCGGAGTAGTGCACGGTGTCGCCGAAGGAACAATATTTCGCTTCGTCGGCGAGCAGGGCGGCATCGTGTTCGGCGGAAGTCTGCTGGGTCACGGCGGTATCAGGCATGGGTAGTCAGGGAGGACAGGCGGGATGGCTCGTGCGCCGGAGCGACCGGAATCAGGCTGCCTTCGAGCAAGGAGGGCAGCAGCAAGGTGGCGTCGGCGAAGCTGGTGATGGGCACATAAGGCAGGCCCTGCATGCGGCAGTGTTCGATCAGGCGGTGCTTGGCAAACACCAGGTCCACCTGCCCGGCCGCGCAAAAATCCGAAGCGCCGTCGCCGATCAGCAGTACCTTGCTGCGCTGCTTTCGCGCCAGCACGACCTGCGCGCACTTGCACGCACCGCTGCCGACGTGGCAATCGGGGCGCGCGTGCGGGAACTCCAGCCGCCAGCGCCGCTGCCCGTCGGCGATCAGGTGGTTGGCGGCGATCGGCAGGTGTTCGAGCTGCTGGCGCGCCAGAATGGCCTCGATGGCCATGTCCAGACCGTCGCTGACGATCCGCACCGGGATGCGCGCGGCCAGCGCGGCTTCGACGAATGCCGGAAAACTGCGGTCGATGCGCATCGAGGCGAACAACGCATCGAGCTGGCGGCGGTCGGCATCGAGCATCCCGATCTGCCCGTCCAGGCACTGGCGCGAGCCGATTTCACCGGCCTTCCAGCGGCGCTCCAAAGCCATCCAGTCCGGATGCGCGTGGTGTTCCAGCAGCGAATCGGTGACGTCCTCGACACTGATGGTGCCGTCGAAATCGCACAGGATGATCCAGTCGGACATGCGTACCTCCTCGGCGTGTTGCGACAGTCTAGCGACCGAGTCATTAAGGATTCCCTACGGAACCGCACGGTTTTGCACGCCGGAGGCGGCGGCGCGCAGGATACCGCATCGCCCCTGCCGGGGGTGCGCCATGGGCGGCGCTGCCGCTATACTTGCGCGCCGGAAACCTGCCCATCCCCGGTCATTCGATGCGCGGCGAGCGTTTGCGCCAGCCGCGGCTCCCGGGGAAACGTCTGGCTTTCGAGCGCCATTCCAGTGAAGGAACCGCCACCGTGCAGAGCAACCACGACATCGTCTTCCTCAAGCATTTCTCGATGGTGATCGGCGCACTGGTGTGCGTGGCGATCGGCCTGATCTTGTTCGCCAACTACCTCTACGGCACCGCGCCACACGACAGTGACCCGGCCAAACAGGCGCAGGTCGAAGCGCGCATCGCGCCGGTGGGCGCGGTGTACGCCGGTTCGACCGGCAAGGCGGCGATGGCTGCGGCGGCCGATGCGGCCAAGGCCGCCGCCGGCGCGCAGGTGGCCTACGGCGGCACGCTGGATGGCTCGGTGATCTTCGGGCAGCTGTGCACCGGCTGCCACAGCAGCGGCGCCAACGGCGCGCCCAAGCTCGAAAAAGCGGCGTGGGCCGCGCGCTTGCCGCAGGGCGAAGCGACCTTGATCAAGCATGCCATCGACGGCTACACCGGCCCGGACGGCAACCACATGCCGGCCAAGGGCGGCAATCCGGCGCTGTCCGACGCCCAGGTCGAGGCGACGGTGAAGTGGATGGTCGGGCAGATCAAGTAAATCCCGGGCCGGGCCGCCACGGCGCGGCTCGCGCCTGAATGCGCGATAGCGCGCACCCTCGGGGGAACACCCAGCCATGTCGCCAGCCGCGACACCCTTCCCGCAAGCCACCGGCAGCCTGCTCTTGTCAGGCCCGGCCGGCGCATTGGAGGTGTGCGTGGATTTCCCCGACCCGGCCGAAGCGCGTGCCGGCGTGGTGGTGTTCTGCCACCCGCATCCGCTCGAGGGCGGCAGCATGCACAACAAGGTGGTCACCATGTCCTGCCGCGCGCTGCGCGAGCTGGGGCTGGTCACCGTGCGCTTCAACTTCCGCGGCGTCGGGCTGTCGCAAGGCAGCTACGACAATGGTCGCGGTGAGGCGCTGGATTTGCTCGCGGTGGCGCAATGGGCGCAGGCGGCGCGTTCGAAAGGCAAGCTGTGGCTGGGCGGGTTTTCGTTCGGGGCGTGGATTTCGTTGCTGGGCTCGCGCGACTTGGCGGCCGCGCAGGTGATCTCGATCGCCCCACCGGCCGGGCGCTGGGATTTTTCCGCGGTGCATGCGCCGACCTGCCCGTGGCTGGTGGTGCAGGGCGATGCCGACGAGATCGTCTCGCCGCGGGCGGTGTACGACTGGCTGGGTACGCTCGACCGCCATCCGACGCTGGTGAAGATGCCCGACACCGGCCACTTCTTCCATCAGCGCCTGATGGACCTGCGCGGGGCAATCAAGAACGGGGTGCGCCAGAACCTGCCGCCGCTGCTGCATGACTGAGGGCGGCATCGACTCGCGCCCGTCGGCGCAGTACGCGCAAGGAGTCGCCACTGGCGCCTGGGTTGCCGATCCAGCGCAGCAAGCGGCGCTGGCCGAACTGGATCGCATTCACGACCGACTGCTCGCCGCGCAGGTCGTGCGCTCCGGCGCGCTCGGTCGCCTGCTTGCACGCCTGCACCGGTCGCCGCCGGTGCGCGGCTTGTACCTGTGGGGTGCGGTCGGCCGCGGCAAGACCTTCCTGACCGAGTTGCTGTTCGAGCACATCCGGCTGACTGCCAAGCGCCGCCTGCATTTCCACCGCTTCATGGCGCAGGTGCAAGCGCGCTTGCGCGACCTGCACGGGGTACGCGATCCGCTGCGCGTGGTCGCCGCCGATCTGGCCAGACAGGCGCGCCTGCTGGTGCTCGACGAGTGCATCGTCACCGACATCGGCGACGCCATGTTGCTCGGTCACCTGCTCGAATGCCTGTTCGATCAGGGCGTCACCCTCGTGGTCACCTCCAACATCGCGCCGTCGGATCTGTACAAGGACGGCTTGCAGCGCTCGCAGTTCCTGCCCGCGATTGCCGCAATCGAACGGCATTGCGCGGTGCTGCAACTGGACGGCGCGCAGGACTACCGCCTGACCCACCTGCGCAACACCACGACGTGGATCGTGCCGGCCGACGAGGAAGCCGAAGCGCGCCTGCAGGGCAGTTTCGAGACGCTGGCCACCGGATTGCCGCGCCTGCCCGAGACCCTGCACGTCAACGATCGCCCGATCGCCGTGCGCGCCCACGCCGACGGCATCGTGTGGTTCGACTTCGACCAGCTTTGCCTCGGCCCACGTGCGGTCGCCGACTACATCGAGATCGCCAAGGACTTCCACACCGTGCTGCTGTCGGGCGTGCCGGTGTTCGCGCGCGCCGACGAGGACGCCGCCAAGCGCTTCGTGCTGTTGATCGACGAACTCTACGACCGTCACGTCAACCTGATCGCTTCGGCCGCCGCCGCGCCGGCCGACCTGTACCACGGCCACCGCCACGGCGCCGAGTTCGCGCGCACGCAAAGCCGCTTGCTCGACATGCAGTCCGGCGATTACCTTGCGCTGGAACATCGACCGTAAAGTCGACATGACTTCCCTCGACGAATCACCGCTCGGCAAGACCGTCGTCGCTCCCGTCGGCTGCGATCCATCGATCCTGTACGCCATCGCCCGCGACGCCTCCGGGCCGCGCCCGGACGCGCCGTTCGTCGGTGAAGACATCTGGAACGCATGGGAACTGACGTGGCTGGGCACGCACGGCAACCCGTGCGTGGCCACCGCGCAACTGCGGGTGCCGGCCGACTCGCCGCAGCTGATCGAATCCAAGAGTCTCAAGCTCTACTTGCAAGGCTACGGGCAAGAGCGCTTTGCCGACGCCGAGGCGGTACGCACGCGCATCGCTCGCGACCTCAGCGCCACCGCCGGCGCGGACGTCGCGGTGACACTGTTCGCGCTGGCCGATGCGCCAATGTGCGCGACGCTGCACGGCGACCTGATCGACCACTTGCCGGTCGCCATCGATCACTACGGGCCGCCGCAGCCGGATGTGCTGAGTGCCGACGCGCGGGTGCCGGTTGGCGAAGTACTGCGCAGCGACCTGTTCAAATCCAACTGCCCGGTCACCGGCCAACCGGATTTCGCCAGCGTGCAGATCGCCTATCGCGGGCCGCGCATCGAGCGCGCCGGATTGCTGCGCTATCTCGTATCGTTCCGCGAGCACCGCGAGTTTCATGAGGCCTGCGTGGAGCGCATCTTCGCCGACGTGCTGCGCCGCTGCGCGCCGACACAGTTATCCGTGTACGCCCGCTACACCCGCCGCGGCGGGCTGGACATCAACCCGTTCCGCGCCACCCCGGGCACGCCGATGCCGGAAAACACCCGCGTCGTGCGGCAGTAGTCATCTGCTTGCATCCTCAAGCATCGGGCCTGCAAGGCCCTCCCACAAGAGCAAGCAGCTCGTGGGAGCGGCTTGTGGGAGCGGCTTTGTGGGAGCTGCTTTGTGGGAGCGGCTTTGTGGGAGCGGCTTCTAGCCGCGATCGCATTCCCGAGCATCGGGCCTGTCGGCCATGCCCGCTCGTTCGACCCTGACCAAAGCACTACACTAGGCGGGCCTGCTGGCGTTCGTCGCGCAGCCAGCTCCAGTCCACCCCAGCTCCAGTCCATCCTGAGGAGACACTGCATGTCCAGCACCCATTTCAAAGGTCACCCCGTCCACGTCGATGGCCACTTTCCGCAAGTCGGCGCGCAAGCGCCGGCATTCACGCTGATTGCCGGTGACCTGTCGGAAAAATCGCTCGCCGACTTCGCCGGCAAGCGCAAGGTGCTCAACATCTTCCCGAGCGTCGATACCGGCGTGTGCGCGGCATCCGTACGGCATTTCAATCAGGATGCCGCCGGCCTCACCAACGCGGTGGTGCTGTGCATCTCGGCCGACCTGCCGTTCGCGCAGGGGCGTTTTTGCGGCGCAGAAGGCATCAAGAACGTGGTGATGCTGTCGATGATGCGCGGCCGGCAGTTCCTGCACGATTACGGCGTGGCGATGACCGACGGCCCGTTGGCTGGGTTGGCCGCGCGCGCAGTGCTGGTGCTGGACGCCCACGACACCGTGGTACACGCACAGATGGTCGACGAGATCACCCACGAGCCCGACTACGCCGCCGCGCTCAAGGCGCTGGGCTGAACATCCACGCCGGATCGATCCGCGGCCGACCCGCCGTCCACAGCTTCCCCACCGTCGCGCAAACCGCGACAATGCGCGCTTGTGCCGTGCCCATCGCGCGGCTTCCCCCGGAGCCTCCATGACCGCATTCGTACCCGTACCGCCTGCCGGCGGGCAGCGCATCCACAAAAACCCGCACGGTCTGGTCGTGCCCGACAAGCCGATCATTCCCTTCATCGAGGGCGACGGCACCGGCCCGGACATCTGGCGGGCTTCCGTCAGGGTGCTCGACGCAGCCGTGGCCAAGGCTTACGGCGGTGCGCGCAAGTTGATGTGGATGGAAGTGCTGGCCGGCGAGAAGGCATTCGAGACCACCGGCAACTGGCTGCCGGACGAAACGGTCAATGCCTGTCGCGATTACCTGGTTTCGATCAAAGGGCCGCTGACCACCCCGGTCGGCGGCGGCATCCGCTCGCTCAACGTGGCGCTGCGGCAGCTGCTCGACCTGTACGTGTGCCTGCGCCCGGTACGCTGGTTCCGCGGCGTGCCCTCGCCGGTGAAAGACCCCGGCAAGGTGGACATGACCATCTTCCGCGAGAACACCGAGGACATCTACGCCGGCATCGAGTTCGAGGCCGGCAGCGAGGACGCGCGCAAGGTGCTCGACTTTTTGCAGAAGGAATTCCCGAAATCCTTCGACAAGATCCGCTTCGGCACGCAGGCGAAAAACGACGCGTGGAACGCCGCGCTGGAAGGCATCGGCATGCCCCACCGCGTGAGCCCTGTGCAGGTGGGCGTGGGCATCAAGCCGGTGTCGTACTTGGGCACCGAGCGCCTCGTGCACAGCGCGATCGAGTACGCCATCCGCGAACAGCGCAAGTCGGTCACGCTGGTGCACAAGGGCAACATCATGAAGTATTCCGAGGGCGCGTTCCGCGACTTCGGCTACAAGGTCGCGCGCGAGTTCTTCGGTGCAGTCGAACTCGACGGCGGGCCGTGGCACGTCATCCCGGCAGGCAAGCCGGGCGCGGGCATCGTCATCAAGGACGCCATCGCCGACGCCTTCCTGCAACAGATCCTGCTGCGCCCAGCCGAATATCAAGTCGTGGCCACGCTCAACCTCAACGGCGATTACCTGTCCGATGCGCTGGCCGCGCAGGTCGGCGGCATCGGCATCGCCCCGGGCGCGAACATCAACTACGTCACCGGGCATGCGGTGTTCGAAGCCACCCACGGCACCGCGCCCAAGTACGCGGGCTTGGACAAGGTCAATCCCGGCTCGCTGATCCTCTCGGGTGAAATGATGCTGCGTTACATGGGCTGGACGGAAGCGGCCGACGCCATCATCCGCGCGATGGACAAGGCGATCGGCGCCAAGCAGGTGACCTACGACTTCGCGCGGTTGATGGACGGGGCGACCGAGATCAAGTGCAGCCAGTTCGGCGATGCGCTGATCGCGGCGATGTAAGAGCATTGCGATGTAACACCGTGGCGATTTAGCCGCGGCATGATGCGATCCTGGAGTTCGCGGTAACCACCTCCTCCCCCGCTCGCGGGGGAGGATCGAGGTGGGGGCGTCCACCGTGGCGACTACATACGTGCTACTGCCCCCCATCCCAACCTTCCCCCGCACGCGGGGGAAGGGGCTGCATTCACGATATACGCCGCTACTCGCAATGCAGGGAACACCGCCTACTTGTTGATGATGATCGGCGCAGGTTTGGACTGGGTCTTCGCACCGCCGGGGCGGCCCATCTCATCCACCTCGGGCATTCCTTCGGCCTGCTCTTCGCGATCTTCGGGTGCTTGCTCGTTTTCGTCTTCGTCGGGCGTGTACATGGCGTGCTCCTGATGGAGGATCTGCGCGCTGGATGTCAGTGACCGCACCGGAGAGTCCCGTCACGGAAGGACGGCCCGCGCGCGCGGCCGCCTGATTACATTCGGTCGATATCACTTGTTGATGATGATCCCGCCGCCCGGTCCGCCCTGTTGTGCGATGGTGACGGCCGACGACGTGGTGTACGTCTTGCCCTTGTATACGGCAGCCAGAACGTATGATCGGGTCATGACCATGGCGTGGTAATCCGTGACATGCACTTCATGAACCTTGGAGTCGACCGATGGCTTGCCGAATTCTCCCGACGTGGGCAACGGCGCCGAAAACGCGAACGCGCTGGTGCCGGCAGGAAGGCCGTCGAAGGTGGCGCCTGAGAGACTATTGGGATCGAAATAAAAGATAATCGTCAACGGCATCGCGACGCAGATGTCCGGGATGGACAGCGTGTCATTTACCCGCGATACCGGTATCCGCAATTCCGGCAGCGGCGGCGTCTTGCTCTTGTTGGCGGCAGGCTTCTTCGCGGCGGATCCTTTCTTCGCAGTGCTCATCGGGCGTCTCCAGTCCCCAAGTGCGTCAGATAGTGCGCCATGACGGCGTGTCGCCGTGCTGACGGTCACGGGCGATGGATGGCGTCGCTGGGCGCGGCGAGAGTCGTCTTGTCGGTCGCTTGCGGCGCTTTACGCAAACCCTGCAACGCTTCGTCGCGCAACGCCAGCAGGCGCGGATCGCGCTGGCCGCTGGTCTGCGCCTGCACGGTCGTGAGCACCTGCTGGCGCAAGTGCATCGATTCGGCCTCGTCGTCGCTGCTGGCCGCCAGCGCCAACCGCGCCGCAAGTGCGGCCAGCACGATGGCGCGATCCTGCGATTTGGCCGCCAGCATCGGATCGAGCACGGCCAGCGCCGCGTGCGCGCCGGCGCGCGCTGCCGCATTGTCGCCGGCGGCATGATCTTGTACGGATTTTTCCACCAGTGCCTCGGCGCGCTCGAGTTGCCAGTCCGCGCGAGCGGGATCCTGATGCACCAGATCGTCGAACACCGCCAGCGACCGCGCCACCAGCTTTCCGGCTTCCGCCGTCTGCCCGCGCTGGCGCAACAGGCCCGCGAGCTGGGCGGCGTATAGCGCCGCGTCCTCGGCGAAGCCCATGTGCGTCTTGTCCAGCGCGTGCAGGCGTTCGGCCCCCGCCTGCGCGATGCGCAAGTGTGCAATGCCGCCGTCGAGATCACCGGCCAGCGCGAGCGCTCGTCCCAGCGCCGCTTGCGACAACAGGGGAGCTTCCATCTCCGCCACGTTGCGCGAGGCGCGATGCGCGATCGCGGTCTGGATCGCCAGGTCGGCACGGTATTCGGCCACTGCGGTGGGCAGTTCGCCGTCGAGTACGGCCATCTTGGCGAGGTTGTTGTGCGCCAAGCCCAACAACGAGTTCCATTGTTCGTTGGTGGCATCGATGGCCACCAGCGCCGTGCTCAGGTCGAGCAGGTGCCTGTACTGCGCGCGCGCCGCGTTGGTGCGTCCGCGAGCCTCCAGTATGTGCGCCGTGTTGTTGACAACGCCGGCTAGCTGGTAGAGCAGGGTGGGATCGCGTGGTGCGAGCGGGCGGGCGCGGTCGAGGATGGCTTGCACATCCTCGAAGCCGTGCTGCGCTCCAGCTAGGTCACCCTGGTACCAACGCATCATGCCGACAAACATCAAATCGCTGGCGTACGCGAGTTGACGCGCCAGGTTGCGCGGTTGCGCCGCCGCCAGCCGCTGCGTGAGCGCGACCGCGGCCTGGTAGGACTCCAGCGCCTGCGGCAGGTGGCCTTGATTCTGACGCACGTCGCCGATCAAGACGTAGGCCTTGGCGCGCTGCTCCAGAGTCTGGTCGGTGACGTCGGCGACCGGCAACGACTGGAAGTAGGCCATTGCATGGTCATCCACCGCTTCCAGAATATCCTGCCGCGACACCTCGCGCAGCTTGTCGTTGAGATCGCCGAGCATGAAGCCCACCAGCGCCTCGGCCTGTTTCTGCCGGCGCTGCGCGTCGTTGCGCGCGATCACCGCCTGCACCGCGAGGAAGCTGGTCACCAGCATCGCCAGCACCGAAGCGGCGGTGATCGCCAGCATGCGCCGATTGCGCCGATGAACCTCGCGCCGGCGCAGCACGTCCAGTTCCACGCCCAGCAGCCCCGACAGCAGCTTGAGCCGCGCCAGCGGCCAGCCATCGCCGCCCGGGCGCAGATCGGCGGCGAGCGGTTCGGCCGGCCGCGTGCCGATCTGGCCGTCGGCATCCAGTTCGAAGCGCAGCGCCGGCGGGAAACACTCGTGGGTGGGGTCACCCGGCTCACCATCCACGATCAGGCAATAGATGCGGTGGGTGCGCCCGAGGCGCTTGAACTCCAGCACTTCGTTGTTGACCCAATGCGAGCGCGCGGCCGCGCGCGAACACACCACGATCAGGGCATCGGAATCGATCAGCGCGGCACGGATGCTGGCGCCCAACTCATCGGCGCTGGCCAGATCCTCGCGATCCAGAAAGATCGGCGCAGCGCGCGTGGGCAAGGGGCCGAACGTGCCTTGGGTGCCACGCAGGCGCGAGGGCACGCGATAACTTTCGAGCTGGCGATGCAGCCGGGTGGCGATCGCCTTGTCGTGGTGGCCGTAGCTGATGAAGGCGCGATAGCGTCTGCGGCCCGATTCGGCCGACGACTCCGCTGTTGCAACGTCAGGGCGAACCTGTACGTCCATCGCGTCCCCGTTCCGCGACTCGATGCGGGAGCCTTCAACTCTACTCCAAAACCTTCGCGGTTGCGTGCTGCCGCAGCCACACGGCAACCCGGGCCGCGGCGGTCAGTCCAGCGCCTGGTTCAGCACCGCCGCCAGCCGCACGCCGGCCTTCTGCAACTGCTCGCGCACCACCGGCCAGGCCCAATCCTGATAGGCGCGATCCCAGCCGGACGGGTAGTTTGCCGGCAAGCGCGCGTAGGCTTGCCGCGCCAGCGTGTGACCTTCGTCGGCCCATGCGATGGTGGCAGCGTCGATATTCGCGACGAGATTGGCTGCCGCCCACGCCGTACGCTGCGCCGGCGTGATCTGGCGGTCGAGCGCGGCAGCCTGGGCGCGCACCGCATCGTGGTCGAAGGAAAAGTTCCAACCCAGCCGCCAGTGGTAGTGGGTCTCGATGATGCCCATGTCCCACAGCGCGTGCAGGTTCGTGCGTGCACCGTTGTAATACAGCACGCGCGCGTTGCCGCCGCCGTCGTGGTCGTCGGCGTCGTGCAGCGGCTGGTGGATGTCGCCGGTCAGGTGCACCACCCACTTGAGCGCTTCCAGCCGCTCGCCATCCGGGCGCGAGCGGTCACGCAAAATTCCGACGAAATACGGCAGCTTGGCGACCACGCAATTCGTCACGTCGCGCTGGCGACGCCCGCGCCCGCGCCGGCAGTCGCGCGGCGCGTCGTAGCCATCGGCATCCAGCGGGATGTCCACGTAATGCCACGGCCCGGTCTTGCGGCGCTGCGCGCGGATCGCGTCGGCCCACGAGGAAATCTCGTCCAGCGAGGTCTTCGCGCCGTCGTCGTCGTGCGCCAGCAGGCGAGCCACTTCGCGGCGCGCCGATGGATCCAGACGCGCCTGCGCGATGTCGGCGACGAGCGCGTGGCCTTCCGGGCCCCAGGCACGCGCGCACGGCACCACGCCCAGCGTCACGACGACGAGCACACCGGCCAGCATCGCGGCACGGATGCGGTGCATGTCGGCCTGCTCAGCCGGCGGCCAGCGTGGCGATCTGCGCCACCGCCGCAAAGCGGTCGGCGAGCAACATCAGCAGCGCCAGTCGGTTACCACGCACGCGCACGTCTTCGACGTTCACCATCACGCCCTCGAAGAACGCATCCACCGCAGGGCGCAGCGCCGCCAGCCGCCGCAACACGCCGATATAGTCGCGCTGGGCGAGCAATGGATCGGTATCGGCGATGGCCGACTCCATCGCCGCGTGCAGGATGCGCTCGGCGTGATGGTCGAACAACGCCGGCTCGACCGCTGACGGGATCACGTCGCTGGATTTTTTCAGGATGTTGCCGATGCGCTTGTTCGCCGCCGCCAGCGCGGGGGCTTCGGGCAGCTTGGCGAACTCTCCGAGGGCTTTGAGGCGGCGGTCGAAATCGAGCAGCGAAACCGTCTGCCGCTCGTGGTGAGGAGCCGCCGAGCTTGCCGAGGCATCACTTGGAACCGGTTCGTGGTGAGGAGCCGCCGAGCTTGCCGAGGCGGCGTCTCGAACCACCCCCATCACCGCCTGCACCGCCTCGAACTGTGGCGCGGTGAAGCCTTGATCGGCGTAGTAACCGCGCAAGCGATCGAGGATGAAGTCCAGCAAGTCCTCGGGCGTGCCGGCTTTCGCGCCAACGAAGGCGACACTCGCGTGTGCGCGTTCGAGCAAGGCCCGCAAATCCAGATCCAACCCGCCTTCGATGATCGTGCGCGCCAACCCCAGCGCGTTTCGGCGCAGTGCGAACGGATCCTTGTTGCCGGTCGGCTTCAGCCCCGCCGCGAAACCGCCCGCGAGGGTATCGAGCTTGTCGGCAATCGCCAGCGCCTGCCCGAGTGGCGACGGCGCGATCCCATCGGCGGCAAAGCGCGGCATGTACGCGTGGTCGATGGCATCGGCCACCGCGCCCGCTTCGCCCATCGCGCTGGCGTAGTAGCGACCTGCGATGCCCTGCAACTCCGGAAACTCGCCGACCATGCGCGATTGCAGGTCGGCCTTCGACAGCTCGGCGGCGCGGCGCGCCTGCGCCGGATCGAGGCCCAGCTGATGCGCAATGGATTCGACCAGCACGGCCACGCGCGCGGTCTTGTCGGTGTAGCTGCCCAGCTTGTGCTGGTAGGTTACCGCAGCCAGCCCCGCGCCCATCGCGTCCAGACCCTGCTCGATGTCCTCGTCGTAGAAGAACTTGGCGTCGGCAAAGCGCGGGCGGATCACGCGCTCGTAGCCGGCACGGATCTGTGCCGGATCGGCGCTATCGATGTTGGCCACGCCGACGAAGTGCGCAGTCAGGCGGCTTTGCGCGTCGAGCGCCGGGAAAAACTTCTGGTTGGCCTGCATGGTGGAGATGAGCGCCTCGTGGGGCACGCGCAGGAACTCCGCATCGAACGCGCAGACGATCGCATGCGGCCATTCGACCAGACCATTGACCTCCTCGAGCAGATCGGCATCCATGCGTGCTTGCGCATCGACCGCCGCTGCCGCCACGTGCACCTGCGCACGCACGCGCTCACGGCGCTCGTCCGGATCGACCAGCACTTGCGCTGCGCGCAGCGCGGTCACGTAATCACCCGGCTCGCCGATCCACACCTTGCCCGGATGGTGGAAACGGTGGCCGCGACTCATGCGGTCGGCGCGGATGCCGAACACCTGTGCTTCCACCACGTCCTTGCCGTGCAACAGCACCAGCCAATGCAGCGGACGGGCGAAGGCGAACTCGTGATCGCCCCAGCGCATCGGCTTGGGGATCGGCATGCCGGCGATCGCCTCGCGCACGATGTCGCCAAGAAGTTCGGTGGTTCGCGCACCGGCGGTGACGCGTCGCGCCGCGAAGCGCTCGCCCTTCGCGTCGCTCACGCGGACGAGTTGCGAAGCATCGACGCCGTTCTTCTGCGCGAAACCGCGCAGCGCCGGCGTCGGCTGACCGTTGCCGTCCAGCCCGATATTGAGATACGGGCCGAGCACTTCGCTGCGCTGCTCGGGCTGCTCGTCGGCCACCTGCGGCAGCAGCACGGCGAGCCTGCGCGGCGAGTACAAGGGCTTGGCAGCGCCGGCTTCGCATTCAATCCCGCGCTTGGCGAGGCCCGCTTGCACACCCGCGAACAGCGACTGCGCCAACTGCGGCAGCGCCTTGACCGGCAGCTCCTCGGTGCCCAGTTCGATCAGCAACGGCTTCATCGTGTTCATGCGTGCACCTGGCGCAAGCCCGGGAAGCCGAGCTTCTCGCGCTGCGCGAAGTATCCTTCCGCGCAGGCCTTGGCCAACGTGCGCACGCGCAGAATGTAGCGCTGGCGCTCGGTCACGCTGATCGCACGGCGCGCGTCAAGCAGGTTGAAGCTGTGGCTGGCCTTGCAGACCTGCTCGTAGGCCGGCAGCGGCAAGCCGAGTTCGACCAGCTTCAGCGCTTCCTTCTCGCTGGCGTCAAAACGGTGGAACAGCTCGGCCACGTCGGCGTGCTCGAAGTTGTACGCGCTCTGCTCCACCTCGTTCTGGTGGTACACGTCGCGGTAATACACGGTGCCTTGCGGGCCATGCGTCCACACGATGTCGAACACCGAGTCGACGTTCTGCAAATACATGCACAGGCGCTCGAGGCCGTAGGTGATCTCGCCCAGCACCGGCTTGCATTCCAGCCCGCCGGCCTGCTGGAAATACGTGAACTGGGTGACTTCCATGCCGTTGAGCCACACTTCCCAGCCCAGACCCCAGGCGCCGAGCGTCGGGCTTTCCCAGTTGTCCTCGACCAGGCGCAGGTCGTGCACGAGCGGATCGATCCCCAGTTCCTTGAGCGACCCGAAATACAGCTCGACGATGTCGTCAGGGCTCGGCTTCATCGCCACCTGATACTGGTAATAGCGTTGCAAGCGGTTGGGGTTGTCGCCGTAGCGGCCGTCGGTGGGGCGTCGGCACGGCTGCACGTAGGCGGCGTTCCACGGCTCGGGGCCGAGTGAGCGCAGGAAGGTCGCCGGATGAAAGGTGCCGGCACCGACTTCCAGATCGAGCGGCTGGATCAACACGCAGCCGCGCTCGCCCCAGTAGGCGTTGAGGCGCTGGATGAGTTGCTGGAAGGTGGGTGCAGAGGATGCAGACGCGGCCATGCCGTGCGTGGGCGTTCGGGGGAAAGGCGCTAGTATAGCTGGCACCCCTTCGCGCACGATCTGACGCTTTGGAACGCACGGCTTCCGCCCACCACTCCCATGCCGCGCGCAAGGCCGGCAAGCGCCTGCCGCAAGGACGTCTGGGCATCGATCCGGTGCTGGCCGCACTGGTGGCCGATGGCGTGCTGGCATCGGCCGAAGCCACGCGCGCAGCGGCGGCGGCGCGCGAGACCAAGATCGAGGTGCACCCGTTGGTGTTGCTGGCCAATCTCAAGCTGCCCGGACTGCAACCGCCGGGCGTGGAACTGAGCCTGGAGCGGCTGACCGAATGGCTGGCGCAGGAAGTCGGTTTGCCCTATGTGCGCATCGACCCGACCAAGGTGGACGTGCCGGCGGTGACCGCGCTGGTGTCGCAGGCCTACGCGCAGCGCTATCGCTTCTTGCCGCTGGACGTGCAGGCCGAGCGCGTGCGCATCGCCACCAGCGAGCCGCATGCGCTGGATTGGATGGGCGACGTGGCGCGCCTGAGCCGGCGCGAGATCGACCTGGTGGTGGTCAATCCGCTGGATCTGAATCGCTACACGATGGAGTTCTTCGGCGTCACCCGCTCGGTGCGCGGCGCGCGCGATGCGCGCGACAGCAAGGACGCCAACGCCGGCATGCCCAACTTCGAGCAACTGGTCGAGTTGGGGCGCGCCGGCGAGCTGGGCGCCGACGATCGCCATGTCGTGCACATCGTCGACTGGTTGCTGCAATACGCCTACGAGCAGCGGGCATCGGACATCCACCTCGAACCGCGCCGCGACGTCAGCCGGGTGCGCTTTCGCATCGACGGCGTGCTGCACAAGGTCTACGAGTTGCCCAGCGCGGTGATGACCGCGGTGACCGCGCGCATCAAGGTGCTCGGGCGCATGGATCTGGCCGAGCGCCGACGCCCGCAGGACGGGCGCATCAAGACCCGATCGCCGGGCGGGCGCGAGGTGGAGATGCGCCTGTCCACCATGCCCACCGCATTCGGCGAGAAGACGGTGATGCGCATCTTCGATCCGGATACTGCGTTCAAGAATCTCGAGCAACTGGGCTTCGAGCCCGATGAAGCGACGGCGTGGAGCGCGCTCACCGAGCGCCCGCACGGCATCGTGCTGGTCACCGGCCCCACAGGATCCGGCAAGACCACCACCTTGTATTCGGCGCTGCGCCGGCTGGCGACCAGCGAGGTGAACGTCTGCACGGTGGAAGATCCGATCGAGATGATCGCCACCGAGTTCAACCAGATGCAGGTGCATCAGCAGATCGATCTGAGCTTCGCATCGGGCGTGCGTACCTTGCTGCGTCAGGATCCGGACATCATCATGATCGGCGAGATCCGCGATCTGGACACCGCGCAGATGGCGGTGCAGGCCTCGCTGACCGGCCACCTCGTGCTGTCCACCCTGCACACCAACGACGCGGCCTCGGCGATCACCCGCCTGCTCGATCTGGGCGTGCCGCATTACCTGATCGCGCCGACCCTCAACGGCGTGCTCGCGCAGCGGCTGGTGCGCACGCTGTGCCCGCATTGCAAGCAGCCGGCGGCGGTGGAAGAGGCCGCATGGGTGGCGCTCAACGATCCACGCCAGC
Source organism: Pseudomonadota bacterium (assembly GCA_018241125.1). GTDB lineage: Bacteria > Pseudomonadota > Gammaproteobacteria > Xanthomonadales > Xanthomonadaceae > SZAS-103. The sequence goes on from JAFEEL010000003.1 coordinate 98,056, forward strand.
CGCAGCCACGACCGACCGCTGGCACGTTCGGCCCCAAGGGGTGTCTGGAATGCCGCAACACCGGCTTCCTCGGCCGCACCGGCCTGTACGAACTGCTCACGCTCACGCCAACCCTGCGCGGTCTGATCCGCGCCGACATGGATCTGGACGGCTTCATTCGCGCCGCCGCCGATCAGGGTATGCGCACGCTGCGCCAGACCGGCATGCGCAAGATCGCGCAAGGCCTGACCACCGCAGAAGAAGTCGTCGCCGTCCTGCCGCCCCGGGAATGACCCAGCAATGAACCACCGGCATCCGTTCCTCATCATCGAAACCGGCGAACCGGCCCCGGAGTTGCGCCGGCACGGCCCGTTCGCACACTGGATTCGCGTGGCCGCGGGATTGCCCCGCGACGAGGCGGTGGTGTGCCGCGTGCTCGAAGGACAGGGCCTGCCCGACCGCGAAGGCTTCGCCGGCGCGATCATCAGTGGCTCGGGCGCGATGGTCACCGAGCGGCTGGACTGGTCCGAGCGCAGCGCGCACTGGCTGCGCGACGCCGCGCACGCAGGACTGCCATTGTTCGGCATCTGCTATGGGCACCAACTGATCGCACACGCGCTGGGCGGCGAAGTGGACTGGAACCCGTTCGGCCGCGAGATCGGCACGGTGCGCATCGAACGCTGCGCGCGGACCGGCGCCGATGTCCTGTTCGATGGCCTGCCCGATGCTTTTTGCGTGCACGCCACGCACATGCAGTCCGTCGTGCGCCTTCCCGAGGGCGCGGTGCGATTGGCGCGTTCGGAAAAAGACGCTTGCCACGCCTTCCGCTGGGGAACCAGCGCCTGGGGCGTGCAGTTCCATCCCGAGTTCAGCACCGCGATCATGCGTGGCTACATCGACGCGCGTCGCGAAAAACTGCACAACGAGGGCATCGACCGGGCCACGGTGCAGCGCACGGTGACCGCTGCGCCGCTCGCCCGCCGCCTGCTGCGGCGCTTCGTGCGCCACGCCCGCGCCACCACCCCCTGATCGGCCCGAGGAGGCCTGCATGGATTACAAGATCGCCTCGCCCAGTCGCGGCCTGGCGTGGTTCCGCGGCGGCGTGCGCATGCTCGACCGCGAGCCACGCGGGCTGCTGGCGGTAGCGCTGGGATTGCTGCTGCTCGAACAACTCCCGGGCCTGCTGATCGGCGTGCCGGCGCTGTCGGCCACGCTGTCGGTGTTGCTGCTGTTGTTCGGGCCGGCGCTGCTGGCGGGCCTGCTGTACGCCGTTGCGGAGGCCGAGGCCGGTCGACCGGTGCCGGTGACGTACCTGTTCGCGGGTTTGCGCCAGCCCGGCGCGCGCGCCCAGCTCATCGTCCTGGGCGTGGTCGCCTTGCTGGCGATGCTCGTGATGGGACTGGTGTTACAGCGCTTGCTCACTGCGGAGCAGTTGCAACTGTTCGTACGCATCGCCAGCCAGCAGATCAAGGCCGACAGCCCGGAGTTTCAGGCCGCCGCACCGCAGTTGCTCAAGCCGCTGGCGGTGATGATGGCGATCGTCTTCGTGTTGGTGGTCGGACTGTTCTTCGCCGTGCCACGGGTGATGTTCGACGGCAAGCCGGCACTGGCGGCGCTGCTGGAAAGCCTGGTGGCCTGCGTGGCGAACACGTTCGCGCTGCTCGTGTATGGCGTGATCTTCGTGGCCGCGATTTTCGCCGCCATGCTCGCGCTGGGCGTGGTGGCGATGTTCCTGGGCCTGCTCGGCCAACTGGGCATGATCTTGTTGCAACTGCTCGCGTTGGCGTTTTTCGTGGTGGTGCTGGTGGTGAGCGCGTCGGGCAATTACCTGGCCTGGCGTGAGGTGTTCGGGCGGCGCGACGGCCCGGCGCTGGCCGAGCCACCACGTACCGGGATCGTGGTGTGAGGTGAGCGGTGAGCGGTGAGCGGTGAGCGGTGAGCGGTGAGCGGTGAGCGGTGAGCGGTGAGCGGTGAGCGGTGAAAGTGCAAATCAGCACACACAGCCTGTCAAGCCACTTGTCCCGAGTTCCGCATTCCGTCCCCCTCAGGCTGTCATCCTGAGCGCAGCGAAGGATCTGTTTGTGCCCGGCCAGTCAATGCGAACAGCAGATCCCTCACTGCGTTCGGGATGACACAGGCTGGGGGCCGCACTGATCCCGCCCTCGTCCCTCGCCCCCCGTCCCTCGCCCCCCCGCCCCTCGCCCCTCGCCCTCACCCCGTCACCCTGCCGCCGCCTGCACCGCCTGCCATGCCGCCACCATCGTGAACACGATCACCGCGACGAAGGCCAACGCGTTGGCCGCCACGACCAGCCAGCCCCACCACGGCATGCCCGGGCGCGACGGGTCGGCATTCACCACGCAGGTGCCGGCCAGATAATCGTGCAGGGCGCGGCGCTCGGGCTTCCACGCCGCCAGCGCGTGGCCGATGTTCATCGTCAGCCACGACAGGCCGGCGGCGGCGAAGCGCCCCAGCGCGCGCGCCGGCGTGATGCGATGGCCTGCGGCATCCACGACCTCGATGCCGACCAGCCGCTTGCCCAGCGTCGCCTGCCAGCGCGAGGACTCCATCAGGATGAAATACGCCCCGCCGAGCACGGCGTAGGCCAGCATCGTCGCCAGCATCAGGCCGGTGAGCACGCTGCTGGCCTCCAGCACCACCGCGGTCGCATCGACCGGAGCGCCCTGCCCGGCCTGCAACTGGGCCAGCAACTCCCGCAGGTGTTCAAGTTCGGCACTGCCGGCATTGCGAAACAACAACCACCACAGCGCTTCCAGCACGCTCCACACCAGCAGCGCATCGATGCAATAGGCGACGTAGCGCTTCCAGAACCCGGCCGGCGATGCGACCGCGGCGTTCACGCGCTGGGGGCCGGCTTGGCGATGGCGCGGGCGGCGAGCACGCCGACTTCGTAGAGCACGCACAGCGGGATCGCCAGCATCAGCATCGACACCGCATCGGGCGGGGTGATCAGGGCGGCGATCACCGAGTTGCCGAGGATGGCGTAGGGCCTTGCCTTGGCCAGTTGCGCCGGCGTCACCCAGCCGACCAATACCAGGATCACCACCGCCACCGGCAACTCGAAGCTGGCGCCGAAAGCGATGAACATCACGCCGACGAAGTTCAGGTAGTGGCCGATGTCGGTCATCATCGACACGCCCTCGGGCGTGACCGCGACCAGAAAGCGGAACGCCATCGGCAACACGAGGAAATACGCGAACGCGCAGCCGCCGTAGAACAAGCCGGTGGCCGACACCAGCAACGGCAGCGCCAGTTTCTTTTCGTGCTTGTACAGGCCCGGCGCGACGAACGCCCACAACTGGTAGATCACCACCGGCATCGCCAGCGTGAGCGCGGCGAAGAAGGTGAGCTTGATCGGCACCAGGAACGGCGAAGACACATCGATGGCGACCAGATGCGCCCCCGGCGGCAGGCGCGAGAGCAGCGGCTGCGCCAGCCAGTGGTACAGGTGCTGGGAAAACGGCAGCAGCGCAAGGAACGCCACCAGGATCGCGGCGATCGCGCGCAGCAGGCGCGAGCGCAGTTCGACCAGGTGCCCGATCAGGCCCTGATCGGCCATCGGCGGCTCGGACGTGGCCGGCTCCGGCGGCGGCGGCCCGGCGGCGGCGGCCTCCGAAGGGTTCGACTCAGCCATCGTGGCGCGGCCGGTTGTCGCTCGTGGTCGGGCCCGGTTCCAGCAAGCTCAGTTGCAGCGGGTCGCCGGCACTGGACTCGAGCGTCGCCGGGCCCTGCACATGCATCGTGCCGGTCGGCGTGCCAGCGACAGGATTTTCGGCATCGGCAAAAAAGGTGGGCGCAGCCCCAGCCGGATCGGCGGGCAGCCCTGCCGCCGGCGCGGCAACAGTCCGCGTCATCTGCCCGGCGGCATCGGTCAGCCCTGCATGTGCCTGCCGCAGCTGCTCACCGCCTTGGCGCAGCGCCCCGGCCGCCTCGCGCAGGTTGCGCCGCAGTTCTTCGTCGGCGATCTCGTTTTCCAGTTCGGCCTTGACCGAATTCCACTGGTTGCGGGCGCCGCGGATCCAGCGCCCGAGCAGGCGCGCGGCCACCGGCAGGCGCTCGGGCCCGAGCACCACCAGCGCGATCACGCCCAGCAGCAGCAGTTCACCGAAACCGAAGTCGAACATGCGCGCCCCCGCGGACGGCGCGGAGCATCAACCCCGCGCGCCCGGATCGTTGCCCGGCGGTCGCGGCGGGCTCTCGACGCGGGTGACATCCGGCGGCGGCCGCGACGCGTCCACGCTGGACTGCGTCGGGTCGGTGGTCTTGCCGGCCGCCGGATCGTCGGCCATCGCCTTCTTGAACTCCTTCACCGCGGTTCCCAGATCCTTGGCGCCGGAAGTCAGGCGCCTGGTACCGAAGATCACCACGACGATGACCAGGAGAATCAGCAGATGCCAGATGCTGAAACCGCCCATGAAAGTACGCCTCGATCGCGTGGAAGTGGGGACTGCTTAGGATAACGCACGACGCGCGCGCGCCGACCGGCCCATCGAACTCGCGCTCAACCGCCCTTGATCGGCGTGGTCTGCGCCGGTTGCGGGGCCGGGGCCTCGCTTTGGGGTGCCGGCGGGTTGCGATCGAGCGGGCGATAGCGCTTGCTGGCGCTGTATTCCTCGAGGCGGTCGCGGAAATCCACGATCGGTGCCGGCGGATTGCTCACCTTGCCATCGAAAATGCCCTGCGCGGTCGCGTACGAACCGTAGATCGCCTCGTTGGAACGGCGGTCGATTTGCAGCACCGCGCCGTCCAGTGCCACCCCGGCAAACAGGCCGCGGGCGCGCGAGTAGGAATAGATCTCGGCCTTGAGCTTCTCGTCGGTCGAGGCTTCGGCGGTGCGCCCGACCGGCCCGGCCGCGACCGACGCATCGACGCCAAGGGTGAACTTGCTGTGCACGATCGAATCCACGCCGTGCTGGGTGACGAACACCAGCACCACGTCGGTGCTCTGTACACCGGCCTGGAAGCCGAAGCTGCCGCCGGCGATGGTGACGAAACTCGGGTTCGACCACACCCCGTCCGGCCCGCGCACCGAGATCAGCCCGCGCCCGAAGCGCCCGCCGAACATGAAGCCGGCCTTGACCACGTTGGGGATGATGGCGATGGCGTGGGCGTTGTCGAGCATCGATTGCGGGATCGACTGCTCGGGGATGCGCATGACCTTGTCGAGCACGGCGATGGCGTCGCGCGCGCGCTTGAGTTCGGGCGCGGCGGCCAGCGCGGTCTGCGCCAGCAGGCACGAGCAGGCCAGCAGCACGCTGGCGAGGAAGACGAGTGATCGGCGCATGCAAGGGTCTCCGTCGGGGGATGGATGGGTGAAGTATGGCCTGAACCGATGAATCCGTCGTGAGTTGCGACGGCCTGGACGACCAGGCTGCTACAATACGCGCTGTTCCGGAGCGCCCATGCCCACCAGCCCGCCCGCCGCCAGCGCCGTGCTGCTGGTCAACCTCGGCACGCCCAGCGCAGCCTCCACGCGTGCGGTGCGCCACTTCCTCGGCCAGTTCCTGCACGACCGCCGGGTGGTGGACATCAGCCCGTGGCTTTGGTTCCCGCTGCTGCACGGCCTGATCTTGCCGCTGCGGGTGCCACGGGTGGCGCGACGCTACGCCCACATCTGGATGGCAGGCCGCGGCTCGCCGCTGCGGGTTCACAGTGAAGAACTCGCCGCTGCCTTGGCGCAGGCCCTGCCCGAGCGGCGCGTGGCGCTGGCGATGCGCTACGGACAACCATCCATCGCCGCTGCCCTGCGCCCGCTGCGCGAAGCCGGTTTGCGCCGGCTGCTGGTGCTGCCTTTGTACCCGCAGTATTCGACCACGACCAGCGAAAGCGTATTCGACGCGGTAGCGGCAGATCTGTCCGCCTGGCCGCAACGCCCGCAACTGCGCCTCGTGCACGACTACCACGACGATGCCGGCTGGCTGGATGCGGTGACGCAGCGGATCGCCGCCCAGCGCGCCGCTGCGCCGGGCGAGCGCCTGCTGCTGTCCTTCCACGGCATCCCCGAGCGCTTGATCGACGCCGGCGACCCCTACCAGCGGCAGTGCGAGGCCAGCGCCAAGGCCATCGCCGCGCGCCTGCAACTGGCGCCCGACCAGTGGGCCATCGCCTACCAGTCGCGCTTCGGACGCGAGCGCTGGCTGGGACCTGCCACGATGGACGTGCTGCGCGACTGGGCGCGTCAAGGGATACGCCGGGTGGATGTGGCCTGCCCGGGGTTTGCCGCCGATTGTCTGGAAACACTGGAAGAAATCGCCATCCAGAATGCCGAAACCTTCACCGCCGCCGGCGGCGCGAGCTTGCGCTACCTGCCAGCGCTCAACGCCGACGCCGCGCACGTGCGGGCACTGGCCGGCATCATCCATCGGCACGACGCCGGATGGGCCGAGTGAACGCTCCACGCTCTTGCGGCATCGTGCCACCCTTCCCCGCGGAAACAGCAGTGATGCAGGAAATCTTTCTCGACACCCCGCGCGGCCCGCTGGCAGCGTTGCGCGCCGGCGACCCGCAGGGCGCGCCGCTGCTGGCGCTGCACGGCTGGCTCGACAACGCCGCCAGCTTCGTGCCGCTGATGCCGCAGTTGGCAGAGTTTGACCTGGTCGCGCTCGACCTGCCCGGCCACGGTGCATCCGCGCACCGCGCCCCGGGCTACGAGTATTCCTTCTTCGACTGGATCCACGATGCACTCGATGCGCTCGACGCACTGGGCTGGCCGCGTGCACACCTGCTCGGGCACTCGATGGGCGCGGCGATCGCCACCATGCTCGCGTGTGCCGCGCCCGATCGGGTGGACAAGCTGGTGGCCATCGAGGCGCTCGGCCCGCTGGCCGGCGCCGCGGAAACCGCCGGCGAACGCCTGCGGGCGGCCATCACCGCCCGCCGTACCGCCGCACAGCGCCCGCGCAAGCCCATCGACAGCATCGAGTCGGCGGTCAGGGCGCGACTGGCGGTCGGCGACATGCGCGTGGACGCGGCGCGGTTGATCGTCGAGCGCAATCTGGAAAAAGTCGCCGGCGGCTGGCGCTGGCGCTCCGACCCGCGGCTGGTGCTGCCCTCGCACCTGCGCATCACCGACGAAGCGGTGGTCTCGATCATCGCCGCAGTGGAAGCGCCGACCCTGCTGATCGCCGCCGACCCTGCCCCGCCGTACTTCACGCCGGAGATGCGCGAGGCGCGGGCGGCCAAGCTGCGCGATGGCCGCTGCATCGTGCTGCCCGGCGGCCACCACCTGCACATGGAACAGCCCGAGGTGGTCGGGCCGATCATCCGCGAGTTCCTGCGGAATCGCTGAACAAATCCATCGTGGATCTGTCAGCGAGCGCCATCCATGGCGTGTGGGAAACGCTGACAAATCAGCGTTTCCCTGAGTTGAACGGCGCCAGCGAACGACCCGACCATCACAGCCGCCGCCTCAGTTGCCCTTGGCGACCTGCAGATGCACGTCCGAGCCGCCGCCGTCGGCGGCCGTGATCGTCACCAGCGCGTTGCGCTGATCCTTGGTGAAGTTGAGCATCGACTCCTTGTCCGAGGTCTGCATCGCCACCGCCTCGGTCCAGCCGCTCGACTTCATGGCGCCGTCGTAGTCGGCATACACCGCCTGCACCGCGCCGGACACGTGCAGTTCGAGCACCGTGGCGCCAGCAACCGTGATCACGGACTTCAGCGTGTAGTTCGCCGGCAAATGCACGTCGGACGGGAAATCCTTGGGCAGCGCCACGTTGCCGCCAGCGTTCATCTGCATCACGTTGCCCTTGTCGTCCTTGATCGTCATCTGCGTGTGATCGCCGGACTGGCTGACCTGCACCTTGCCGCCGGTGGCGGCCGCAACCGCCGCTTCGGCAGCGCTCTGCGAGGGCGATTTGCTGCATCCGGCAAGCGCAAGCAGTACGGCCGAAGACACGATGGAAGCGAGCAACAGGTGGCGGGTGGTCATTGCGGACTCCAGTTGGCGCGATGTGGGCAGGCAAAAATGGTAGCGCACAGGCTGTTGTGCGTGCTGGTTAAAGAACGCGAAGACCGCCCGACCGCGGACATCATGCGCCAATCCAGTCCCCATGCCCCGTTCGTGGTGAGGCGCGGATCGAGGCCGCTGGCCTTATCAGCGGTCGAGGCCGCGATCGGATTTCCGTTCGTGGTGAGGCGCGGATCGAGGCCGCTGGCTTTATCAGCGGCCGCAATCGGATATCCGTTCGTGGTGAGGCGCGGATCGAGGCCGCTGGCTTTATCAGCGGTCGAGGCCGCGATCGAACCACGCACAGGCAGTGCGCGCACCGCACGCACAGGCAGGGTTCGAGCCGGACGTGCTCGATCTTCGATCTCGGCACTTCCGCTCACCATGAACGGCGTGCTGGTTCGCGTCAGCCAGCGATCAGCGCCCGCAGCCGCGCCTTGAGCGCCGCGCCGTGGGCGTGCAGGTAGTCGCGTTGCGCGCGCCAGTCCACACCACGCGCTTCCACCTCGCGCCAGAACGCGCGCTGGTGGTGACGATGGATCAGGTGGCACAACTCGTGGACGAGGACGTACTCGAACGCGGCCGGCTCGCCCAGCACCAGCGCCAGATCGAGCGAAAGCCCATCGCGCGCGCTCAGCGAGCCCCACAGCGAGGACAACGGGCGGATGCGGATCGCGCTGGGCGCACGCGGAAACGACGGCAGGTATTTCGGCAGCCAGCGGCCGACATCGGCGCGCGCTTGCGCCAGATAGAAATCCCTGAGCGCACGCTGTCGGCACGCGTCGGTCGCCGTGGGCGGTAGCGCGAGCACCACCGCACCATCGACTGGATCGCATCGCACATGGGCATAGCGGCCGGCTTCCCGGCGCAGCGCCACGTCGACGGCGTGCAACGGGATGCTCGTCGCCTCTCTGGTCAGGCCGACGTCGCGCGTGTGCGCACTCCATCGTTGCCACTGCACCGCCAGCCAATCCCGGTGCGCGTGCACGAAGGCGTCGGCGGCGCGCAGCGAGGCGCGCATCGGCAAGGTCAAGCGCACACCGCGTTCGTTGACCGTCAGCTTGATCCGGCGCGCGCGCGGATGGCGGATCGGGTGGATGTCGATCCGACGGCCGTCGGGAAGTTGCAGCGCTATGGCTTCGACCCGGGCGACGGGAAGCGCTGGCGACGGGGCGATCAGGCGGCGCAACAGTCCGTGCATCGGCACAGCATGGCATCGACCTTGCGATCGTCAAGTGCCATCGACGTCATTGCACCGCCGACAGCTTGAAAGCCTTCTCGACCATTGCGAACACGCGCTTGAGTTCGGCCGACATCAGCGCGAAGCGGGCGTCAAGTTCGGCGTGAATGGACTCGCGTTCGGTATTCTCGAGTTGATCGACCGCGCCATCGAGGAACTTCAGCTTGCGCACGGTCAAGTCTTCGCCGAGCACGAAGGACACGTGATCGTCGAAGATCAACGCCAGCCGCGTGACCTGCTTGCCGGATTCCAGGTGCTTGGCGATCTCCTCACCCTGCAATTCCTGCCGCTGGCACTTGACCACCGCGCCGCGGTCGGCTGGATCTTTCAGTTCGCACTCGTCGCCCAGCGCCACGCCCTCGGGCAGCGGGTCGCCGGCGATCCAGCCGGTGAGCACGCCGCGCGGGCTGGTTTCGGGATTGGGCGGCAGCGCCGGGAAACTTCCCAATGCGCGGCGTACTTCGCCGACCACGTTCTCGGCCTGCTTGCGCGAGGACGTATCCACCGCGATGAAGCCGTGTTCGAGGTCGAGGTAGGCGTCGGTGCGCAGCGGCTTGACGAACGCGCGCGGCAGCAGATCGACGATCACTTCCTCCTTGATCTTCTTGCGGGCGCGACCGCCGAGCGTGCGGCCCTCGCGTTGTTCGATGGCGTCGACCTTCTTCGCGACCTCCTCGTGAACCACACTCGCAGGCAGCAGGCGCTCCTCACCGCCGCAGGTCAGCCAGATGCAGTCGCCGACGCGATGCAGCAACGCTTCGGCGTCGCGACCGAACGGCGCGACGAAGCCGCGCGAGAACAACTCCAGGCCACCGACCGGCTTGAGCGCGCATTCGGGCAGGTGGGTTTCCAGATGGGTCAGATCGAGCGTGGTCGGGAAGCGAAAAAACGTCAGGTTGCGGAAGAACATTCGGAATCCGTGAATAGTGAATCGTGAATAGTGAATGGACAAAGCGAGAGCCCGTTATGGGCATGCACGCGGATACGGGAAATCGCGGAACCTACACGGGCTATCCTCCTGAATGAAACATCTCAACCTCACTCGCGCGCTCCCGGCTCCCGGCTCCCGGCCTACAAATCACCAATCACCAATCACCAATCACCAATCACTAATCACTAATCACCAATCACGCTCGCAGGTATCGCCAGCCAGCCACGCATGCGCATCGGGCAGCGGAGTGTCGCCGCGACGGGCCAGACCGATGAAATCGAACAGCCTCGGATCGGCCAATTGCGAAGGGCGCACGTCGGCCAGCGCACTGGCGATCTGCTCGATGCGCCCGGGCACCTGCCGCTCCCATTCGTCGAGCATGCGCTTGATCTGCTTGCGTTGCAGGTTCTCCTGCGAGCCGCACAGGTTGCAGGGGATGATCGGGAATTGCTTGCCCGCCGCGTAGGCTTCGATGTCGCGCTCGGCCACCCGCGCCAACGGCCGGATCACCACGTGCTTGCCGTCGTCGCTGCGCAGCTTGGGCGGCATCGATGCCAGCTTGGCGTGGTGGAACAGGTTGAGGAAGAAGGTCGCGACCAGATCGTCACGATGATGACCCAGCGCGATCTTCGTGAAGCCCTCCGCTTCGGCGTACGCGTACAACGCGCCGCGACGCAGCCGCGAGCACAACGAACACATCGTCTTGCCTTCCGGGATGACGCGCTGGACCACCGAATAGGTGTCCTGCTCGATGATCTTGAACGGCACCCCGATCGAGCGCAGGTAATCGGGCAACACGTGCTCGGGAAACCCGGGTTGCTTCTGGTCGAGGTTGACCGCGACCAGTTCGAAGCGCACCGGTGCCTTTGCGCGCAGTTGCAGCAGGATGTCCAGCAAGGTGTAGCTGTCCTTGCCGCCCGACAGGCAGACCATCACCTTGTCGCCGTCCTCGATCATGCCGTAGTCGGCGATCGCGCGCCCGACTTGATGGCGCAGGCGTTTGCCGAGTTTGTGCTGCTCGTGGCGCGCCCGCTCGCTCGCCGCCGCGTTGCGGTGACCGACGGCGCTGGCGGGGTGGAGCGAGGGTTCCATGATGAATGCTGCGGCGGAAAGCCTGCCATTTTAGCGCGTGGCGATGCCGCGGCCACGGTGTAAGCTGCACGTTGATTCCGGCCGCGCCTGCCCGCCGCATGATGACCATCGATCCTGCGCAGATCGTCGAACGCCTGCAATCGCTGCGGCTGGAGCATCGCGACCTCGATGCGGCCATCGCGCGCCTGACGGCCGATCTGGCCATGGACGAAGTGCAACTGCGCCGGCTGAAAAAGCGCAAGCTGCTGATCAAGGATGCGATCGCCAAACTGGAGAGCCGGCTGATCCCGGATCTGGACGCCTGAGCGCCGCGCTCACGCCGCCGACGGCGCCGCGTTGCGCGTGGATTCTGGCGAGATTTTCAAGATGGTGTGGCGCAGTTCGCGCCCGAGGATGATCTTGGCGTCGCGCGCCCACGCCTCCAGATCGGCGCCGAAACCGAGCTTGCCGTTTTCGTCGGTCTTCACCACACCGGTCTCGCGCAGCTTGTGGATGAAGCCACGGAACAGGGATTTGTCGAAGAACTCCGGGGCGGTGTCGGCGTACAGCAGCGACAGCCGCTGCGCGGCCATCTGGCACAGGTTCTCCAGTTCGCCCACCGACAGCGTACCGGCACCGTTCTTCACCAGCACCGCCACGGCGATGAAGTAACGCTCGAAGGCCTGTTGCAGGCTGTGGGCGATGGTGCGCAGGCGGAACACCTCGTCGGTCTGCCCGGGGCCGCGGCCCAGATACCCGGAGGCCGCGTCGAAGGTCAGCAGGCCCTCGCCGATGAACAGCTCGATCGTCGCCTGCACGCGCTGCACGTATTCGTCCGGCGTCCACGGCAGGAACAACTCACCCTGCAGGAACGGATACAGCGTGCGCCCCAGACGCAGCACGGCGTCGCGGTGCATGCGCCGGTTGGTCTGGAAGCAGCACGCCACCCACGCGCTGGCAGTGAACAGGTGCAGCACGTTGTTGCGGTAATAGGTCTGCAACACCGCGGTCTGCTCGTCCATCCACAGCACGTCGCCCAGCGGGTGCGCGGTGCGCTGCAAGATGCCCATCGACAGGCCGTAATCGACGACCTGAAATGGCTCCATGTGGGTGACGGTGACGCGATCCGAGTACGGGATCGCCGTCAACAGCCGCTTGTAGAGCGCCAGCAGCTCCAGCAAGTCGGCCTCGGCCATCGCCCGCTTGGGCGCCGACAGCACGGTCAGCGCCAGCAGGTTGACCGGGTTGACGTCGGCGCAGCGATTGACATTGACCAGGATGCGCCCGGCCAGATCCTCCACCACGTCGCGCATCCATTTCGGGCGTTCGTCGCCGGCGATCGGTCGCCCGCGCCAGTCCGGCGCATGGGCGCCCAACACCGCGTCGAGTTTGATCGGCTCGCCGAAGCTCACCGCCACCTGCCCGTGGTTCTCGCGCAGCGCGGCGACCGTGCCACGGATCAGCGCCCAGATCGTTTCCTTCTGCTTGGGCCGGCCGGAGAGCTCGTCGAAGTAGCTCTTGCCCTCCATCAACTTTTCGTAGCCCAGATACACCGGCTGGAACACGATCGGCCGACGCGGCGCGCGCAGGTAGCCGCGCACGGTCATCGCCAGCATGCCGCCGTGCGCCTGCAGCAAACGGCCGGTGCGCGAGCGCCCGCCCTCGATGAAGTACTCCAGCGAAAAACCCTCGCCGACCAGCAGCGCCACGTACTCGCCCAGCACCGCCGAATACAGCGCGCTGCCGCGAATCGAGCGGCGGATGTAGAACGCCCCGCCCTTGCGCAGGATGGTGCCGATCACCGGCATGTTGAGGTTGACGCCGGCCACGATGTGCGGCGGCACGATGCCGTGCGCGTACAGCAGGTAGGACAGCAGCAGGTAGTCCATGTGGCTGCGGTGCGAGGGCACGTACACCACTTCATGCCCGGGCGCGATGTCCTTGAGCCGATCCAGATGGTGCACCTGCACGCCGTCGTACACCCGGTTCCAGAACGGGGTGAGCGCGAACGACAGCGAGCGCACCATCGGATGCGAGTAGTCGGCGGCAATCTCCCACGCCATCGCATGCGCCTTGCGCCAGGCGTCGGCGACCGGCTTGTTGTCCCGGCGCGCCTGATCGGCGATGGCCTGGCGGACGCTGTCGGTTTCCAGCACCTTGTCCACCAGCAGGCGCCGATGCGACAGGTCGGGGCCGATCACCGCCGCGCGGATGCGCGAAAAATGCACCCGCAGCACGCGCGCCAGCTTGCGCACGGTGCGCTCGGGCGGCAATCCTTCCGCGATCGCCGCTCGCAGCGGTACCGGGGTGGCGAACTGCACGATGCTGTGGCGGCCATTGAGCAGGATCGAAACGAAACGCCGGAAGCGCCCGACCAGCACCCAGTTTTCCGAAAACAGCACCGAGAACCAGCCCGACTGCCGATCCGGCGCGCGGCCGACGAAAATCGACACCGGCACCAGTTGGATGTCCAGCTCGGGTTGCGTGCGCTGGCGCTCGAGCAGGCGCGCCAGCCCTTCGGAATGGGTGCGCGTGCGCGGCCGACCAAACCACGGGCTGCGTCGTCGCGAGAGCGCAATGTACGAGCGCGGACGACCGAGCGGATCGCCCGGCGCCGGTGTCAGCGGTGACGGCAGCCCGGCTTCACGGCAGGCGCGCTCGAGGATCAACGCATTGGACAGGCCGTAGCGCTCGAGCACGAAGCACAACGGGCGCGCATCGGCGGTGAGCGCCGCCACCACCTCTGGCGGCTCGATGCGCAGGCCGATCCACGGCGCCAGCAGCCAGCCCAGCAAACGTGCCCACCACGGCGCATGGAGCGGTGCAGGATTGGCAGTGGCGATGGCGTCGGTCATGGGTCGGGTCGTGGCTGGCGCGACGCTGGCGCCGTCGGCCCAACAAACCGATGGCGCAACCAGTGCGCCATCGGAAGGGTACCCGAAAGATCGACGGCAGGCGGGTCGTCAGTTGTTGCCGCCCGCATCACTGGCCGGGGACTGATCCTCCGGAAGCGATCCGACCGCCGGCGCTTGCCCGTTGGCATCGCCCGCGCCCGACGCGTCCGGCGCTGCCGCTGCATCCGGAGCGACCGGCGCTTCGGGCGCAGCCGCCGGCGCGGCGTCATCGGCCTTGCCGCTCAGCGAATCCTCCACCGACTTGACCAGATCGGCGCTGTACCAGCGGCCGTCGCGGCGCACCATCTTCACATCGGCGGTCACCGGCGCGCCCAGGATGGTGTAGCTGATCGTCACCACCGCGTTGTCGCCATCCTCGGACTTCTTGTCCACCTTCACGCTGGACAGCGACTGGTCGATGTCGAAGCCGTATACGGCCAGCGCCTTCTTCAGGCCGCCAAAGCCGGTGCCGGCCTTGCCCATCACCTCGGCGAAGCTCATCTTGTTGGCAGCGTCCAGGGTGGTCAGGTTGAGGTCGCGAACGGTGGCCACGACGATACCGATGGCCTGCTTGGCCTTGGCTTCGTCGGCCAGCGGGGCGGTGGTCGCCCACTTGGTGACCGCGGTCAGCACCGCCTTGGCCTGTTCCTTCTCGGCCGGCGAGTACTTGGGATTTTGTTCAATCCCCTGCCCCAGCATGCCGCTCATCATCGCCACGCCCATCGGGATCTGCGGGCCCATCTGCGCCAGCTTGGGCTGGATTTCGGCGAACAGCTTGTCTTCGGCGCCCTTCTCCGTGAACTTGGCCAACTGGTCGGCGAACTGTTTGCTGGCATCGGCGGTGGGCGCCGGCTCCTTGGACTGCTTGTCCTTGAAGCGCGCCTCCAGCTTGGCGTAGTCGTCCGGCGGCACCATGATGTGGCTGAAGCGGCCGATGTCGTTGTCGTGCAGCGCGACCGACAGATCCTTGGCGGCAGTGACCGGATCCTTGGCGGCCTGGTTCTTGTCCATGTTGCAGGCCGACAGCAGCAGCGCGCTCAGGGCGGCCGCGGACAGCAGTTTCAGACGATTCATGGTGTGCCCTCCGGGGCGATTTGGCGGCAAACGGCCGAACAGCATACCCGCTGCGCGCAGCGCAGGGAAGCAAACACCGGCGCGCCCGCTCCCCGAGTCCCGCTTCCCGAGTCCCGAGTCCCGCGTCAGTCACGCAGCAGCGCGGCGATCGCATCGAGGTGGACGCGACCGCGTTCGCGGCGTGCCGCGGCCTCGCGTTCCGGATCGGCGCCATCGCGCAGCAGATCGGCGGCCGGCAACTCGTCGAGGAACCGGCTCGGACGCTGGCTCTCGATGCCGCCCCAGCGCTTGGCCTGCCGGCAATGGGCCAGGTACAGGCACTGCTTGGCGCGGGTGATGCCGACGTAGAACAATCGGCGTTCTTCCTCCAGCCGGCCCTCGTCGAGGCTGGCCTCGTGTGGCAGCGTGCCGTCCTGGCAGCCGACGATGAACACGCAGGCGAACTCCAGACCCTTGGCCGCGTGCAGGCTCATCAGCCGCACCGCATTGCCGGCGTCGCCACGGTCGGCGTGCGCCAGCAAGGCCAGTTGCGCGGCCAGCGAGCCGCCACCGGCGGGCGCGTCGGAGAACCACTGCGCCAGTTCGTCCAGATGCCCCTTGCGACGCTGGAACTCGGCCTCACCCTTGCACCCGGCGCGCAATGCCGACAGCAGGCCGCTGCGTTCGGCGGCGTGCCGGCACAGATCGGCTGGCGTCAGGCGATCAGCAGCATCACGCAGGCGCCCCAGGATGTCGGTGAACTCCGCCAAGCCAGCCGCGCCGCGCGCCGGCAAGTTCTTCAACAACGATGCCTGCATCGCCGCGTGCGCCAGCGGCAGCTTGGCCTGCCCTGCCATTTGCGCCAGCCTGGCCAGCGTGGTCGCCCCGACTTCGCGCTTGGGCGCGGCGATGGCGCGCAGGAACGCTGCATCGTCCTCGGGGTTGGCCAACACCCGCAGCCAAGCCAGCAAATCCTTGACCTCACCGCGATCCAGGAACGCCGTGCCGCCGGTGAGGTGGTAGGGGATGCGCAGCAGTTGCAACGCTTTCTCCAGCGGCCGCGACTGGTGGTTGCCACGGAACAGCACCGCGAAGTCGCACGGTTCGAGCTTGCGGGCGGTGCGCAGGTAGGCGATTTCCGCGGCCACGCGCTGCGCCTGCACCTCGTCGTCCTGGCACGCCCACACGCGGATCGGCTCGCCCTCGTCGAGCCGGCTCCACAGTTGTTTTGGATGCGCGTGCGGGTTGTTGGCGATGAGCCGGTTGGCCGCGCGCAGGATGCGCGCCGCGCAACGGTAGTTCTGTTCGAGCTTGACGATGGTCAGGTTCGGGTAGTCGCGGGCCAGCGCGTCGAGGTTTTCCGGGTTGGCGCCGCGCCATGCGTAGATGCTCTGGTCGTCGTCGCCCACGCAGGTCAGGTTGCCGCGGGTTCCGGCCAGCACCTTGAGCAAGCGATACTGCGCACCGTTGGTGTCCTGACATTCGTCCACCAGCAAGTAGCCGATACGCTCCTGCCACGCCGCAGCAAGCTCCGCGTCGGCTTCGAGCAGTTGCAACGGGATGCGGATCAGATCGTCGAAATCCACCGCATTGAAGGTGGCCAGCCGCTGCTGGTAGCGCTCGTACAGGGCCGCAGCTTCACGTTCGCGGATGCTGCGCGCCACCGCTTGCGCCTGTTCCGGGGACAATCCCTCGTTCTTGGCGCGCGAAATCAACTGCCGCAACGCATCCACCGCGTCCGGACGGGTGCCCGCACCAGCCAGCTCGCGGATCTGCGCCAGCGCATCGTCGGCGTCGAATACCGAAAAGCCGCGGCGCAGGCCGGCGCGCTCGTGCTCGATGTGCAAAAAGCGCAGGCCCAGCGCGTGGAAGGTGCACACCGTCAGCCCTTGGCCGGCTTCGCCGGGCAGCAGCTTGCCCACGCGCTCGCGCATCTCGCGGGCGGCCTTGTTGGTGAAGGTGATGGCGGCGATGCGCGCCGGCGCCACCCCGCGCTCGCGCACCAGATGCGCGATCTTCTCGGTGATCACGCGGGTCTTGCCGCTGCCGGCACCGGCCAGCACCAGCAGCGGCCCGTCGCAGTGACGCACGGCGGCGAGTTGGTCGGGGTTGAGTCCGCGCATGGCGTGGCGTCGTAGCGGAAAGCCCGTCAGTGTAGCGCCGCCGGCAACGGCCACCGCCGGCAACGGCCACCGCCGGCATCAAGCGCCACGTCAATCGCCGCAGCTCGCCACCGCCGCCGCCACTTCGCGAGCCACCACCCCCACCGGCATCTCGGCGGTTACTTCGGCCTGTACCTTGGCCAGCACCGCCTTGCCCGCCGTCAGCGTCGCCGGCTGTTGGCACTGGATCTGCGCGGCCAGGGCGCGCGCCTGCCAGCGCAGACGCCGGCGTTCGGCATCGACCGGCTGGAAACGGGCCAGGATGTCGGCCAGCAGGCGCGAGGCTTCGTCCG
Organism: Pseudomonadota bacterium; assembly: GCA_018241125.1. Taxonomy (GTDB): domain Bacteria; phylum Pseudomonadota; class Gammaproteobacteria; order Xanthomonadales; family Xanthomonadaceae; genus SZAS-103. The sequence goes on from JAFEEL010000003.1 coordinate 115,648, forward strand.
GCCGCTGTTGCGCCAAGCGCAGGCGCGCCAACGACAGTTGCGCCTGCCCGGTGACGGTGTGGTCGGGGCCGAAGCTGCCGACCAGCACCGCGAGCGCCCGCACCAGCAAGACTTGCGCGGCGGGCAAATCCCCCTGCGCGAGCTTGATCTGACCCAACTGCCGCAAGCTGGCCCCGACCAGCCCGCTGCCGGGGCCGAACTGCTTTTCACGCAGCGCCAGCGCCCGTTGCGCCAGCGGCTCGGCTTGCGCGGTGCGCCCGGCTTCGAACAAGACCATAGCCAGGTTGAATACGCCGCCTTGCAGGCGCGGCGAGTCCTTCCACAGCACGAGCGCCCGGCGCAGGCGTGTCTCGGCCGTCGCGTAATCGCCACGCTGCATCGCGATGATGCCTAGCGAGTTCTCGATCGATCCCAGCTCGGGATGGTCCGGGCCGAGCAACACCACCAACTGCGCCTGCGCCTGCCGGAACAATGCCTCGCCCGCATCGAGCTTGCCCTGATCGACGAAGATCGCCGCCAGGCCGCGCTCGGCGTCGATGCTGGCCGGATGACCGCTGCCATACAGCGCCAGCGCCAGCCGCTGCGAAGCGGCATAGGCATTTTGCGCTGCCGCTTCGTTGCCGATCTCACGGTACAGCGTGCCCAGGTTGAGCCAGATCGATGCCGCCAGCGGGCCGGCGTCGTTGTGCCGGGCGCGCAACCGCGCCAGCGCATCGAGCATGCCCTTGAGCGCCACCGGGTTGTTGCCGCGGTCGGCTTCCAGCGAAGCCAGATCGACCAGACTCTCGGCCGGCTCGCCGCCGGTGTCCACGGTCGCCTCGCGCAGCGCCAGCGCACGCTGGAAGTGCTGGCGCGCCACCTTGCGGTTCTGCAAGGCGCGCTCGCATCGACCCAGTGTCGATTCATAGTCGGCGGCATCGCGCTTGGCGGCATCCCCCCGCTCATCGAGTTGATCCTCGTGGCGCGCCAGCAGGTCGCGGCATTGCGCCGGATGGCCGAGCAAGCGCAGCGCATCGGCGCGCAACTGCAAGGACTCGATTTGCACCGATGCCGGGGCGGTCATCAGTGCGCCTTTTTGCTGGTCGAGCACCGCCATCGCCGCCGCGTAATCGCCCAGGCGCAGACGAATGCGCGCGATCAGCGCCAGCAGTTCGACGCGCATGACCGGTTGCTGCGCGAACTCGGCGTGCGTACGGCGGGCACCGGCGTCGAGCAGCTTGCGGATGTCCACCGTCTGCCCGGGCCCGGCCTCGCGCTGCGCCTGCTCGAACAGGCCGATCACGAAATCGTGCATCGCCTGCGCGCGTTGCGCTTCGGCCCGCGCCTGCTGCTGCTGCAGCCACATGACGTACAACCCGGCACTGAGCACCACGATCACCAGCGAAATGGCGGCGATCGACCAGGCATTGCGGTGCACGAACTTGCCCAGCCGGTAACCGAAGGTCTTGCCGTGCGCCACCACCGGCCGACCATCGAGGTAGCGTTTGACATCGGCGGCCAACGCTTCGACGGACTGGTAGCGATCGTCAGGCTTCTTGTGCAGGGCCTTGAGGACGATGTTGTCCAGATCGCCGGCCAGCACGCGCGCCAGCCGACGCTCGGATCGCGTCATCGGGTCGCTGCGGTCGCGCGCCCTCGCCGAGGGCCGGGTGGGTTCGACCGCGACGATCGCCTGCTCCCACTCGGCGTCGGTATCGCGGCGAATGCGGTAGGGTTTGCTGCCGGTCAGCATTTCGTACAACACCACGCCCAGCGAGTACACATCGGTGGCGGTGGTGATCGGCTCGCCGTTGATCTGTTCGGGAGCGGCGTAGTGCAAGGTGAACGCGCGCGCGCCGGTGCGCGTGCCGTCCGAGCTGGTGTCGCGTCCGGGCGCGTCGAGCAGCTTGGCGATGCCGAAATCCAGCAGGCGCACGGCTCCGGCCGCCGTGACCAGGATGTTCGAGGGCTTCAGGTCGCGGTGCACGACCAGACTGGCGTGGGCGTGGCTGACCGCGCTGCACACTTGCAAGAACAACTGCAATCGCTGCACCACGGTCAGCCGGTGCTCGCGCGCGTAGGCGGTGATCGACAGGCCCTCGACATACTCCAGCGCAAGATAGGGCTGGCCGTCGGCGGCGATGCCGGCGTCGAGCAGTCGTGCGACGTGCTCGTGACCCAGACCGGCCAGAATCTGTCGCTCGCGATCGAAGCGCATGCGCAAGCCCGCGCCGGCCAAGCCCGGATGCAGCAGCTTGAGCGCCAGCGTGCGCTCGAACAAGCCGTCGGCGCGCTCGGCCAGCCAGACCTGGCCCATCCCGCCCTCGCCGATCATGCGCAGCAAGCGGTACGGCCCCACGCGCATGCCGGGCACCGGCGCGCGCAGCGCGACCAGGGGCGCCGGGGTGGCGAGGAACTGCGGATCGGTACTCTCGAAGGACAACAGGCGGCGCAGCTCGATCGCCACCTCGGGCTGCTCGCGTTCGATCGCCCGCAAGCGCTCGCCGCGCACCTCCGGCGTGGCTTCGAGCAACTCGTCGAGCAAGGGCGCCACTTGCGCCCACAGTTCGGGTTCCATCCTCCGCTACCCCCGACACCATCGCCGACCATCGTGACCGGCCGCTTGCGCGCTGACGCGCATGCAGGCCCACGGATGCGTGCGCACCGCCATCGTGCCGCGCTCAGCCCGGTTGCAGTTCGGCCAGCAGGAACATCCGTGCCTTCTGCCAGTCGCGGCGCACGGTGCGCTCCGAGCAACCGAGCAGCTCACCGATCTGCAGTTCCGACAGCCCCGCGAAATACCGCAGTTCCACCACCTTGGCCAGGCGCTCGTCGAGCGCGGCCAACTTTTCCAGTGCCGCATCCAGATGCAGCATGTCCTCGCCCAGCCCGACCCCGCCGGTGATGTCCTCGGGCAAGTCGGTCACCCGCTGCTGATCGCCGCCGCGCTTCTGGCTCAAGCGCTGGCGCGCGTAATCGACCACCACCGAACGCATCGCGGTGGCGGCGTAGGCGAAGAAATGCGCGCGGTCGGCGAACTGCGCGTTGGGGTTGCCGATCAGCTTGAAATACGACTCGTGCACCAGCGCCGTGGTATCGAGCGTGCCGCCGCGCTGACCATGCAGCTGGCGGCGCGCCATCGCGTGCAGCTCTCGATACAAGGTGGCCAGCACGGTGTCGAGCGCCACGCGATCGCCGCCGCGCGCCGAGCTCAGCAACCGGGTGATCTCCGCATCAACCATGTCCGCTCCTTCCGGGCAGGACACTATACCTGCCGCTGGCCGCTTCTGGCCGCTTCTGGCCGGGTCTTGCGTTTGCCGGTGCCGCCATCAACGCTGGCAGCGCGGGCACCACACGCTGGCACGTTGGCCGAGCATGCGCGAACGCAAGATCGCCCCGCAGGCCATGCAGGCCTGCCCGGCGCGGCCGTACACCGCCAGATCCTGCACAAAATACCCGGGCGCGCCGTCGGGAGCGCTGAAATCGCGCAAGGTGGTGCCGCCGCGCGCGATGGCCTGGGCGAGGATCGCCTTCACTGCTTGCGCCAACGCGACGTAACGCTCGCGACTGACCTTGCCGGCGGCGCGAAACGGCGCGATCCGTGCGCGAAACAGCGCCTCGGCGGCGTAGATGTTGCCGACCCCGACCACCACCGATTGATCCATCAGGAAAGCCTTGACCGGCGCGCTGCGGCCGCGACTGGCGCGCCACAGGTGCTCCCCGTCGAAGTCGGCCTCCAGCGGCTCTGGCCCCAGATCGGCCAACAGCGGGTGCACGGTTCCCGCAGGTTGCCAGAGCAGGCAGCCGAAACGGCGCGGATCGGTCAAGCGCAGAACGCGACCCGAGTCCAGCGCGATATCGACGTGGTCGTGGCGGCCCGGCGGCACATCACCAGCCAGCACGCGCAGCCTGCCGGACATCCCCAGATGCAGCAGCACCGAGCCGGTTTGCGCGTCGAGCAACAGGTACTTGGCGCGCCGACGTATCGCCATGATGCGCTGCCCGGGCAGCTCGTCGGCGATCTGCCGCGCGATCGGCCAACGCAGATCGGGCCGGCGCAAGGTCGCCCCGGTCACCTGCCGGCCGAGCAGATGGGGCAACAAGCCGCAGCGGGTGGTTTCGACCTCGGGCAGTTCGGGCATGGTGGGGCCGGGAGACGGGAGACGGGAGTCGGGGGATCGGAGACGGGAGAGGGGAGAGGGGAGAGGGGAGATGGGAGTCGGGGGATCGGAGACGGGAGATCGGAGATCGGAGACGGGAGATCGGAGATGGGAGATCGGAGATCGGAGATGGGAGATCGGAGATCGGAGACGGGAGATCGGGAGACGGATGAAACGTGCGGGCGATGGCCTCCAGTATGCAGGCCGTTCGTGGTGAGCCGGGTCGGTCGAGAACGAAGTTCGAGCCGGCCCGCGTCGAACCACCAGCGGCAAAGTCATCCTGAACGTGCGGGTACCGGGGTTTGATCGCGGACTCGGCCTTCGGCCTCGATCCACGCCTCACCATGACCGGCATTTGCATCACGCTGGCGACGCGAAAATTGGAGGCGGCTTTCCCTTCCCCCGCTTGCGGGGACGGCGGAAATGGGGGCTGTACTGCGCATAGGCGCCCCCCACCCCAACCCTCCCCCGCTTGCGGGGGAGGGAGTTGCAATGCCGGCTTGCCGATCAGGATGCACAACCGTCTCCCTGCTCCCTGCTCCCTGCTCCCCGCTCCCTGCTTCTTCTGTCCTCTGTCCTCTGTCCTCTGTCCTCTGTCCTCCGTCCTCTGTCCTCCGTCCTCCGTCCTCTGTCCTCCGTCCTCCGTCCTCTGTCCTCTGTCCTCCGTCCTCCGTCCTCCGTCCTCCGTCCTCCGTCCTCTGTCCTCCGTCCTCTGTCCTCTGTCCTCTGTCCTCCGTCCTCTGACAGCACTGGCATCCCCGCCTTGCAAGCGGCATGATGGGCGGCCCGTCGCACCCGTCCCGGAGCCCGTCATGGCCCCCGAGCTGCCTCCGACCCTGTACGCCTGGCTGACCCGCGGCGTGAGCGGTTTCGAATGGCTGGAAATCCTCGTGTACCTGCTGATCGTCACCCAGTTGACGATCTTCTCGGTCACCTTGTACCTGCACCGCAGCCAAGCGCACCGCGCGGTGGATTTCCATCCGCTGCTGGCGCACTTCTTCCGCTTCTGGTCGTGGCTGACCACCTCGATGATCACCCGCGAGTGGGCGGCGATCCACCGCAAGCACCACGCCAAGTGCGAGACCGAGGACGATCCGCACAGCCCGCGCATCGTGGGCATCAACGCGGTGATGTGGAAGGGCGTGGAACTGTACCGCGCCGCCCGTGCCGATCGCCCGTCGATCGAAAAATACGGCAAGGGCTGCCCGGACGACTGGATCGAACGCCATCTGTACACCGCGCACCCGGACTGGGGCCCGATTTTGATGTTGGTGATCGACGTGGCGCTGTTGGGCGTGATCGGCGTGGCGGTGTGGGCGGTGCAGATGCTGTGGATCCCGTTCTGGGCCGCCGGCGTGGTCAATGGCCTGGGCCACTGGTGGGGTTACCGCAACACGCAAACCACCGACACCTCCACCAATCTCACGCCGTGGGGCGTGTGGATCGGCGGCGAGGAGCTGCACAACAACCACCACGCCTTCCCCAGTTCGGCCAAGTTCGCGCTGCGCCGATGGGAGTTCGACATCGGCTGGGTGGCAATCAAGACGCTGGAAAAACTGCGTCTGGCAACAGTGTTGCGCGTCGCGCCGACGCTGGATATCCGCCCGAACATCGCCCTGCCCGACAGCGAAACCCTGCGCGCCCTGCTCGCGCATCGCTTTGCGGCGATGACCGACTACTGGCGGCACGTGATGCGCCCGGCGCTGCGCGCGCCGGCTGACGATGGCGACGACGCGCCGGCCAAGCTTCCGCGGCGACTGCGCAAGGGCTTGGCCGACGGCGGCCGCTGGCTCGACGCCAGCGCACGCGAACGCCTGCAAGCATTCGTCGCGCGGCGTCCGCAGCTCGCCACCTTGGTGGAGTTCCGCGCTCGTCTGGCCACCGTGTTGGAAGAACGCTCGACCGACGCGGCTGCGTCGCTGCAACGCCTGCAAGCGTGGTGCGAGCAAGCCGAGGCCACCGGTATCCGCGCGTTGCAGGAGTTTTCCGCGCGCATGAAGGGCTACGCGATCGCCGTGCATTGATGCGCGCGGCTTGACAGTCACCCGCACCGCTATTAACCGCGCGGCGGCGCGGGCTTCCTAAACTTGCCGAAGGCCATCGCCGGGGCGTGGCTCGCGCCTCTTGCCGGCGCGCTTTGCGCGCGTCGAGAATTGGCTTCGATGCCGAATTGCCGGCAAGCACG
>JAFEEL010000040.1 GCA_018241125.1 Pseudomonadota bacterium
CACGCTCGTGAACAACGATTCCTGCATCACATCCGCGCCGCGCATGCCGAACTCCTGTCATCGGTATCGTCCGCAAAGACTACCGAACCCCTGCTGTAGTGCCGGTGAATTTCAACGGCCTGTTAAGGACGCTGTTCAGTGTACCAGCCGCCACGTCATCGCTTGGTTTTCCCGCTACGGTCACCCGTCCGGGCTTGTCAGGGTGCTTGAACTGTCGATGGCTCCCGCGCGTGGCAACAAGGAACCAGCCATCGTCTTGCAGCAAGCGCAGTAGTTCGCTGATCTTCACGCTCCGAGCATACCCGATGGGTGGTTGCCGGAACGACTTGGCTCCGCCGCGTTCGCCGTGGCGGTAGGATGGCTATTACCGACTTGCAGCTTCGAAGGTGCGCCCGTGGACACGCGCTCGCGTTTTGCCACCCACGTCGTCGAAAACCAGCCGCCGCCGCTGCTGCCCTGCGACCTGTACGCCACCGATGCGCCGCTGCGCGAGGCGCTGGCCCGCGAGGGTGGGGCGTGGGCGGAAGCCGAAATCGCGGCCTACGGCAAGCTCGCCGGTGGGTCGCTGGGCGAATGCTCGCAGTTGGCCAATGCCAATCGCCCGCAACTGCACACGCATGATCGCTACGGCCATCGCATCGACGAGGTCGAGTTCCACCCGGCCTACCACGAGCTGATGCGCACGGCGATCGCGCACGGGGTACCGAACTTTGGTTGGCGGCACGCCGATCGACCCGGCGCACAGGTCGCCCGCGCTGCGTTGACCTACCTGCACTATCAGGCCGACCCCGGCAGCAGTTGCCCGCTGACGATGACCGCCGCCTGCGTACCGGCACTGCGCCATGCGCCCGATCTGGCGGCGAGCTGGCTGCCGCGCATTCTTGCGACGCACTACGACGGTCGGCATGTCCCGGCTTGGGACAAGCCCGGCAACACCATCGGCATGGGCATGACCGAGAAGCAGGGCGGCTCGGACGTGCGCGCCAACACCACGCGCGCCATCGCCGTGGGTGACGGCTTGTACGAGTTGATCGGGCACAAGTTCTTTTTCTCCGCGCCGATGTCCGATGCGTTCCTGGTCACCGCGCAAACCGACGCCGGGCCGACGTGTTTTCTGATGCCGCGCTTTGCGCCCGACGGCTCGCGCAACGGCATGCGCCTGCAACGGCTCAAGGACAAGCTCGGCGACTGGTCCAACGCCAGCAGCGAGGTCGAGTTCACCGGCGCGCTGGCGTGGCGGGTGGGCGAGGAAGGGCGCGGCATCGCCACCATCCTGGAAATGGTCGGAATGACAAGGCTCGATTGCCTGCTCGGCTCGGCGGCGTTGATCCGCCACGCGCTGGTGCAGGCGCTGCACCACTGCAAATATCGGCGCGCGTTCGGCAAGCGGTTGGTCGAGCAACCGCTGATGCGCGTGGTGCTGGCCGATCTGGCGCTGGAATCGGAAGCGGCCACCGCGCTGGCATTGAGGGTGGCGCGGGCGGTGGATGCCAGCGCGCGCGATGCGCACGAGGCGGCGTTTGCCCGCGTGGCCACCGCGATCGGCAAGTTCTGGGTGTGCAACCGCGCCGTGGGCGTGGCCGCCGAGGCGCAGGAGTGTCTCGGCGGCCCGGGCTACATCGAGGATTCGGGGATGCCCAAGTGGTACCGGCAGGCACCGGTGAATGCGATTTGGGAAGGCAGCGGCAACGTGCAGTGCCTCGACGTGCTGCGCGCCCTGCGCCGCGAACCCGAAAGCGCGCATGCTCTGCGCGCGGAACTGGCGCTGGCCCGCGGCGCACACCCCGCGCTGGATGCGGCGGTGGACGCGCTGGATGCACCGTTGGCCGCCGCTGACGGCGACGGCTTGCAAGCGCGGGCGCGTTGGCTGGTCGAGCGCATGGCGCTGTGCCTGCAAGCCGGTTTGTTGTTCCGCGCCGGGTATTCAACACTGGCAGCGGCGTTCTGTGTGGCGCGACTGCAAGGACACGCCGGGCTGGCCTACGGCACCCTGCCGGTGGATGCGCCGGTGGCGACGCTGCTGGCGCGCGCGTGGCCGCAGTAGCGTGTCGAGGCGATCGGTGCGTCGTCGGCCTGTGCCTGCGTTGCTAAACTGGCGATGATCCGCGAAGGGGAATGCCGAGATGGCCTCGTCGTCACACGACCAGATCGTGCCGTTCTGGAACCGCCTGCCGAAGGTGATGGGGTATCCGCTGGCCGGCGCGTCGATGGTCAGCATCGTCTTGCTCGGTGCCGCGCAGGTGCTGCGGATGCTGCCGCTGGGCTGGATTCTGGCCTTGCTGGCGACCATCGCCATGTACCGCTACGCCTTTGCCTGCCTGCGCTCGACCGCTGATGGCTTTTTGCAAGCGCCCGAGGTTGCGCTCGGCGAGGATCGCAGCCTCGGCGGCAAGTTCATCTGGCTGATGGTGATCCTGGTCGTGGTCACGGCAATCGGTGCTGCTGCATTGGGCCAGACGGCCGGCATGGTGCTGGCGGTGTTTTTCGCGGTATGCCTGCCCGGGGCGACCATGACGCTGGCGCTGGAGGAAAGCCTCGTCGAGGCGCTCAACCCGATGAAATGGCTGCGCATCATCGCCGCCATCGGCTGGTCGTACCTGGCGATGATCGGCGTGTGCGTGGCGATCTCCATGAGCCAAGGCTGGGCGCAGGATGTGGTGGTACGCTTCCTGCCGCTGCCGGTGGCGTTGATCGGGCTGGGCATCATTTCCAACTACGTGGTGGTGGCACTGTTCCATCTGATGGGCTACGTGTTGTACCAGTACCACGAAGAACTCGGGCTCATGCCGGCAGCCGTGCAGCGGCAGGTCGCCGACGCCCCGGCGGCCGATCCGGATCAGGACAAGCTCGACGCCGCCGCCGCACTGGTGCGCGAGGGCAAGCTGCCCGAGGCCATCGACGTGCTGGGGCAGGCGCTGCGTCGTGGCAGTACGCCGGCGGTGCACGCGCAGTACCGCCGGATGCTGCGGGCCGCCAACGACAACGAAGGCCTGTTGACCCACGGGCGCCAGTACATCGCCGTGCTGATCGATCAGGACGACGCGCGCGGTGCGGTGGACCTGCTGCGGCAGTGTCAGGCGCTCGATCCGGCATTCGCGCCCGAGTCGCCGGCGCATATCAGCAAACTGGCGCACATGGCCGCCCACGTCGGGCAGGCGCAGGCGGCGCTGCAACTGCTTGACGGCTTCGCCCAGCGCTTCCCGAACAGCCAATATGTGGCGCGCAACGGTTTGCTGGCCGCCGAGCTGTTGCACGAAAAACTCGGTCGTGACGCGCAAGCGCGCGAGGTGCTGCTGGACCTGAAGGCGAGCCATCCTAACGACCCGCTGATGCCGGAAATCGACACACTGCTGGCGACCATCGAACGCATGATCGCCGCGACCGCGAAGAAGCCGCCGCCGTCGCGTTGATCGACGAAAGGTTGCACGCCGGTGCCAGTGGATTCCTCGCTGCGCTCGGAATGACAAACGTGAGATGGCGCGTGGTTCGACGAGGCACCATCCACCTCGCAACTACTTCACCTTGCAACTACCCCGCGCCCAACAGGAACCGCGCCTTCGCCGCGTACTCGCCGTCGGGGTAGCGATCCAGCAGCAATCGCAGGCGTTCGCGCCGTGCCGGGCTGGCCTCGGGCGTGCGCAGGCACAGCGCGAACCAGGCCACGGGCAGGGCAGGGTTGGCCGGCTCGCGCCCGATCAGTGCGCGCACGATGGCCTCGATGCAATCGTCCTGACCTGCGCGTTGCAGGCCCGGCAGCAGGCCGAGCAGGGTTGCCGCATCCAGCCGGGGCGAGCCGTCGCAGGCCTTGGCGTAGTCGGCATAGATCTGCGCCTGCTCGCGGGCATCGCCATCGGCATGCGCGGGCAACGTGAACACCCGCGCTGCGGCCGCGTCCAGCGCGGTCGATTGGCCTTGATAGCGCGCGCAGCGATACAGCGCGATCAGTACGCGCAGTTGCCCGGGTTGGGCGGCATCGAGGCGGTTGAAAATTTCCCGCGCCTTGGCGATTTCCATCCGCCCGAGCAGGTCTTGTGCCCGTTCCAGCTCGGCGTCGTCGTGCGCTTGGCGTTCTACGCGTTCGTCTTCTTCGACGAACGATTCGCGCACGCGCCGGTGACGACGCAAGGCCCACGCCATCACCGTGCCGGCCAGCAGACCGCCGGCGTGGTCGGCGTAGTCGACGTGGGTGCCGGCATCCAGCCAGGGCAGGATCACCAGCCACACCAGCCAGCAGCCGAGCATGACCAATGCCGGCACCTTGACGTAATCGAAGATCACGAAGAACCAGTAGAACACCTTGACCCGGCGCAGGCCCCAGATGACGCAGTAAGCGCCCATCAACGCGGCGATGGCACCTGAAGCGCCCAGTGAGGCGCCTTGCTCGCCCCAATGCCACGTCAGCGAGGTCGATGCCGCCAACAGCCCGCCGAGCAGGTACAGCCCGAAGAACCAGCCGGCCCCGAGCGCGCCTTCCACCAGCATGCCGATGACCAGCAGGAACAGCATGTTGCCCAGCAGGTGCTCGATGCCGCCGTGCATGAACATGGCCGTGAGCATGCGCCCGGGCTCGATGTGCGAAAACCGCAACGCGTGTCGCGGCGTGAAGGCGCTGTCGAGGATGTCGTCGAACTGCGCGCGCTGGTCGTGCCATTGCGCATACCGGGGATCGGTCGGCACGATCACCTTGTCGGCGTGCAGGTCGGCCATGAAGGCACGGTCGGACTGCATCTGCGCGAGCATGAAGCCGGTCGGTCGATCCGGGTGTGCATCGATCGGCTGCGCGCCGCGTCCGTGCTGGTTGAGCCAAGTCACATACGCGGGAAACTCCAGCGCGCCCAGATTGACTTGTTCGTAGTACGCCTGCGCCCGCGCGTACACGCGGGCATCGCCCGACTGCAGGAAGGCGTACACGAACACGTTCGCCAGCACCAGCAGTATCGTCACCCACGGAACGTTCGACCGGCTCCATTTGCGGTGCAGGGGCAAGATCAACACAGGGAATCTCGATGGCGTGGCCCGGCCGATTGTAGACGCCGATTGCCGGGCTGCGATGCCGGGCATGCGTGGGCCCCCCGGAGGGGCCCCGTGGCGCGCATCGGAGTGATTGGATGAGAACGGTTCGCGTTGACCTCGATCAATTCAGCGCGACCCTGCGTTGCGCGAAACTTTCGATGCGGCCAAATCGCGCCAGGGGCAGCGCAGCGCCACGAGTTCTTGTTAAACTTTCGCGGCTTCGCCGCCCCCGCGGCCTTGGGATTCTCGTCTGCCATGCTGGATGAATACTTTCCGGTCCTGCTGTTCCTGATCGTCGCCGGGGGCATCGGCGTGGCGCTGCTGGTCATCGGCTGGCTGCTCGGGCCCAAGCGCCCGGGCGACGACAAACTGGCGCCCTACGAGTGCGGTTTCGAGGCCTTCGAAGACGCGCGCATGAAGTTCGACGTGCGCTACTACCTGCTGGCGATCTTGTTCATCGTGTTCGATCTGGAAATCGCCTTCGTGTTCCCGTGGGCGGTGGTGTTTCGTGGCCTGGGCACGTTCGGGCTGATCGAAATGGGCATCTTCCTGGGCTTGCTGGTGCTGGGGTTTGCCTACGTCTGGAAAAAGGGTGCGCTGGAATGGGAATAGCTCGATCGAGCGGCGCAAGGCTGGGCATCCAGCCGCAGCTTGCGCGCAAGCGGTCGCGGCATAGCGCCGCCACGCGCGCTGTCGCGCCTGTGGCGGCGGCGCGTCCTTGCGCGGCTGATCTGAGGTTGACGGAGTGGGCATGGGCCTGAAGGAAACCGCCGAGAAGCTGTGGTTCAACCCGATCCCGGAAGGGCGGGTGGACGACATCCTGCGCCCGGACGAGAGCAACCCGATCATCGAACGCGGCTTTGCGGTGACCAGCATCGACACCCTGGTCAACTGGGCGCGTACCGGCTCGATGTGGCCGATGACCTTCGGGCTGGCCTGCTGCGCGGTGGAAATGATGCACGCCGGCGCGGCGCGGCTGGATCTGGATCGCTACGGGGTGGTGTTTCGTCCGTCGCCGCGGCAGTCCGACGTGATGATCGTCGCCGGTACCCTGGTCAACAAGATGGCCCCGGCGTTGCGCAAGGTCTACGACCAGATGCCCGAGCCCAAATGGGTGATCTCGATGGGCAGTTGCGCCAACGGCGGCGGCTACTATCACTATTCCTACGCGGTGGTGCGCGGCTGCGATCGCATCGTGCCGGTGGACGTGTACGTGCCCGGTTGCCCGCCGACCGCCGAAGCCCTCGCCTACGGGATCTTGCAGTTGCAAAAGAAGATCCGCCGTACCAACACCATCGCCCGCTGACCATGCCGATCACGTACTGCTCCGGTTCGAGTCAATGGACCGTATGCCCTCACCCCACCACCGGCTCCGCCAGCGGTTCCCCCCTCTCCCGCACGGCGAGAGAGGGACGGATGCATCGCTTCGTGATCGGTGATTTGACGCCATGACCGAGTCCGCCTCCGCCCTCGTCGAACGCCTGCGCAGCCACTTCGGCGCGCGCGTGCTTGCCGCCGACGCCGAACACGGCGAAGCGACGCTGGAAGTGGCCGCCGCCGACTGGCTGGCGGTCGGCCGCGAACTGCGCGAGCGCTTCGGGTTCGATACCCCCATCGACCTGTGCGGGGTGGATTATCTGGGCTACGGCACCGACGAATGGGACACCGTGGAAGTGTCCTCGGAAGGCTTTTCGCGTGGCGTGGAAGGCAGCGGGCCGGGGCGCTTCAAGTGGGGTCAGCAGCCGTCGGCGCGCGCGCGTGGCAAGCACACCTCGGATGCGCCGGCGCTGGCTGCCGGGCGTTTCGCGGTGGTGCTGCACCTGCTGTCGATCGCGGGCAACCAGCGCTTGCGCGTGCGCTGCCGCTGTACCGACAGCGCAGTGCCGGTGGTGGCCTCGCTCACGCGCATCTGGCCGGGCCTGAACTGGTTCGAGCGCGAGACCTTCGACCTGTTCGGCATCGTCTTCGAGGGCCACCCGGATTTGCGCCGCATCCTCACCGATTACGGCTTCGTCGGCCATCCGTTCCGCAAGGATTTCCCGCTGATCGGCAACGTCGAAGTTCGCTACGACCCCGAGCAAAAACGCGTGATCTACGAGCCGGTGACCTCCGTCGAACCGCGCGTGAACGTACCGCGCGTGCGCCGCGACGATTCGCGTTACCTCACCGCTGCCGCCGAGGCCGCGCAACGCAACCCGGTGCGCTCGTGAGCGCCGTGTCCGCCAGCGGGGCCAAGGCCGTGACCGGGCCGGAAATCCGCAACTACACGATGAACTTCGGGCCGCAGCATCCGGCCGCGCACGGCGTGCTGCGCTTGATCCTTGAGATGGACGGCGAAACCATCGTGCGTGCCGATCCGCACGTGGGCCTGCTGCACCGGGGCACCGAGAAGCTCGCCGAATCCAAGCCGTTCAACCAATCCATCGGTTACATGGATCGGCTCGATTACGTGTCGATGATGTGCAACGAGCACGCCTACGTGCGCGCCATCGAGACGTTGATGGGCATCGAACCGCCCGAACGCGCGCAGTGGATCCGCACGCTGTACGACGAGATCACGCGCATCCTCAACCACCTGATGTGGATCGGTTCCAACGGGCTGGACCTGGGGGCGATGGCGGCGTTCCTGTACGCCTTCCGCGAACGTGAAGAGCTGATGGACTGCTACGAGGCGGTCTCCGGCGCACGCATGCACGCCACCTATTACCGCCCCGGCGGCGTGTACCGCGACTTGCCGGACAAGATGCCGGCGTACCGTGAATCGCCGTGGCACAAGGGCAAGGCGCTGAAGAAATTCAATGCCTGGCGTGAAGGCTCGCTGCTGGATTACCTGGAGCACTTCACCGCCGATTTCCCGACCAAGGTCGATGAGTACGAGACCTTGCTCACCGACAACCGCATCTGGAAGCAGCGCACCGTCGGCATCGGCGTGGTCACGCCCGAACAGGCCAAGGCCTGGGGCATGTCCGGGCCGATGCTGCGCGGTTCTGGCATTGCTTGGGATCTGCGCAAGAAGCAGCCCTACGCGAAGTATGCGGAAGTCGATTTCGACATCCCGCTGGGCGTCAACGGCGATTGCTACGACCGCTACCTCGTGCGCGTGGCCGAGATGCGCCAGTCCAACCGCATCATCCAGCAGTGCGTGGCGTGGCTCAAAGCCAACCCCGGCCCGGTGATCGTGGAGAATTTCAAAGTCGCCCCGCCCAAGCGCGAGGAGATGAAGGAGAGCATGGAAGCGCTCATCCATCACTTCAAGCTGTTCTCGGAAGGCTACTGCGTGCCGGCCGGCGAAACCTACTGCGCGGTCGAAGCGCCCAAGGGCGAGTTCGGCTGCTATCTGGTCTCCGACGGCGCCAACAAGCCGTTCCGCGTGCACCTGCGCGCGCCCGGTTTCGCGCATCTGTCGTCGATGGACGAGATCGTCCGCGGCCACATGCTGGCCGACGTGGTGGCGATGATCGGCACCTACGACGTGGTGTTCGGGGAGATCGATCGGTGAAGCGCGCGGAACTCGGAACTCGGGACTCGGAACTCGGGACTCGGGAGTCGGGAAGCGGAACTCGGAACTCGTAACTCGTAACTCGCTTGAAGTGGTGGAATGTGAATCGTGAGGGGTGAATCGTGAAAGCGAAGTACGCAATGGCCGACGTGTTCGCGGGCCGGAACCTTGGGCGGATGGCGCAGGGGCATTTCCCCGCGCAGTCGCGCTGCGTCGCCGTGTCCCGGTGCTTCTCCCGAGTCCCGAGTCCCGAGTCCCGAGTCCCGGCAGTTCGCCCATGAAAGCCACCGGCAATTTCGAAACCGCCCGCGCCGCCGACCCGATGGTCGTGCTCAGCGACGCCGTGCGCGCGCATATCGACCACTGGGCGAGCAAGTTCCCGGCCGACCGCAAGCGCTCGGCGGTGATCCAGGGCCTGTTCGCCGCGCAGCAAGAGCACCGCGGCTGGCTCACCGACGAGATCATCGCCGCGGTCGCCAACTATCTGGGCATTCCGCCGGTGTGGGCCTACGAAGTGGCCACGTTCTACTCGATGTTCGAGCTGTCGCCGGTGGCGCCCAACAACGTGGCGATCTGCACCAACATCAGCTGCTGGCTCAACGGCGCGCAGGACATCGTGCGCCACTGCGAAGACAAGCTCGGCTGCAAGCTCGGCGAGTCGAGCAAGGACGGACGCATCTACCTCAAGCGTGAGGAGGAGTGTCTGGCCGCCTGCTGTGGCGCGCCGATGATGGTGGTCAACGGCCACTACCACGAGAAACTCACCCCGGCGCGCGTGGATGCGATCCTCGACGCGCTCACCGCCGATGGTTCGGCACACGGCCACGGCAGCGAGGGACACTGACGATGGCGTACGGACCTGCACCGGCCGAACACAACGTCTGCTACACGACGTTGCACCACGAGCAGCCGTGGACGTACGCCAACTACGTCGCCCAGGGCGGCTATGAGGCCTGGGCGAAGATCCTGCGCGAGCAAACCCCGCCCGAGCAGATCATCGACGCGGTCAAGGCCTCGGGTCTGCGCGGGCGCGGCGGCGCGGGCTTTCCGACCGGCCTGAAGTGGACCTTCATGCCCAAGGGCGCGGGCGTGCAGAAGTACATGCTGTGCAACTCCGACGAATCCGAGCCGGGCACCTGCAAGGATCGCGACATCCTGCGCTTCAACCCGCACGCGGTGGTCGAGGGCATGGCGATCGCCTGTTACGCGACCGGTTCCACGGTCGGCTACAACTACCTGCGCGGCGAGTTCCACCACGAGCCGTTCGAGCACTTCGAGCAGGCCCTGCGCGAAGCCTACGAGCACGGCTGGCTGGGTAAAAATATCCAAAGTACGGGCGTGGACATCGACATCTACGGCGCGCTCGGCGCCGGCGCCTACATCTGCGGCGAGGAAACCGCACTGATGGAATCGCTGGAAGGCAAGAAGGGCCAGCCGCGCTACAAGCCGCCGTTCCCGGCCAACTTCGGCCTGTTCGGGCGGCCGACCACGATCAACAACACCGAGACCTATGCCTCGGTGCCGGCGATCTTGCGCAAGGGCGCGGCGTGGTTCCTCAATCTGGGCAAGCCCAACAACGGCGGCGCGAAAATCTTTTCGGTCTCAGGACACGTCAACAACCCGGGCAACTTCGAGATCCGCCTCGGCACCTCGTTCGCCGACTTGCTGGCGATGGCCGGCGGCGTGCGCGGCGGACGCAAGCTCAAGGCGGTGATCCCCGGCGGCTCGTCGATGCCGGTGTTACCGGGCGAAACGATGATGCAGCTGACGATGGACTACGACTCCATCCAGAAGGCCGGCTCGGGCCTGGGCTCGGGTGCGGTGATCGTGATGGACGAGACCACCTGCATGGTGCGCGCCTGCCAGCGCATCTCGCGCTTCTACTTCGCCGAAAGCTGCGGGCAGTGCACGCCCTGCCGCGAAGGCACCGGCTGGATGTACCGCATGCTCACCCGCATCGTCGATGGCAAGGGCACGCTGGAGGATCTGCAAGTGCTCAAGGCCGCCGCCGGGCAGATCGAAGGCCACACCATCTGCGCTTTCGGCGAAGCCGCTGCGTGGCCGGTGCAGGGCATGCTGCGGCACTACTGGGACGAGTTCGAGTATTACATCCGCAACGGTCGTTCGATCGTGGATGCGAAGGTGGGGGCGGCAGCATGAGGGTCATATCTTGCGGGACTCGGGAATCGGGACTCGGGACTCGGCAGAGCCCGAGTACCGATCGTGCGACGCCCGCCCTGCGTTTCGGTCACTGCGCGCGCAATCGAACCCGCATCGAGTTCCAGCGCCGATGGGCTTTCCCGCGAGTCCCGAGTCCCGAGTCCCGAGTCCCGGAGGGCTTGCCGTGAGCGCCCAACCCACCGCCACGCTCGCCCCCGCCCCCGAGGGCATGGTCAACATCGAGATCGATGGCGTCGCCCTGCACGCGCCGAAAGGTTCGATGATCATCGCGGCCGCGGACAAGGCCGGCATCCCGATCCCGCGCTTTTGCTACCACGAGAAGCTGCCGATCGCGGCCAACTGCCGCATGTGCATGGTCGAGACCGAGATGAACGGCAAGCCCGTGCCCAAGCCGCAACCGGCGTGCGCCACGCCGGTGATGGAAGGCATGAAGGTGCACACGCAATCGCAGCGCGCGCTGTCCGGGCAGCGCAACGCGATGGAGTTCCTGCTCATCAACCACCCGCTGGATTGCCCGGTGTGCGATCAGGGCGGCGAATGCGAGTTGCAGGATCTCTCGCTCGGTTACGGGCGCTCGGTCAGTCGCTTCGCCGAGCGCAAGCGCGTGGTTGCCGACGAGGATCTGGGCCCGCTGGTGGCCACCGAGATGACCCGCTGCATCCACTGCACGCGCTGCATCCGCGTCACCGCCGAAGTTGCCGGCACCTATGAACTGGGCGGGATGGAACGTGGAGAGCGCCTGAAGATCGGCACCTACGACGGCAAGCCGCTGACCACCGAGCTGTCGGGCAACGTGATCGATGTGTGCCCGGTCGGCGCGCTGACCAACAAGGTATTCCGCTTCCGCGCGCGTCCGTGGGAGCTGATCGCGCGGCCATCGCTGGGTTACCACGACGCGCTGGGTTCCAACCTGTTCGTGCACCTGCGCCGCGGCGAAGTGATGCGCGCGGTGCCGCGCGACAACGAGGCGGTCAACGAATGCTGGCTGTCCGACCGCGACCGCTACTCGCACCAGGGCTTGTACGCCGCCGATCGCGCACAGCAGCCGCAGGTCAAGGACGGCGAGGGCGTGTGGCGGGAGTGCTCGTGGGACGATGCGCTGCTGCACGCCGGTGAGATCCTCAAGGCCCATCGCGGCGACGCGCTGGGCGTGCTGGTGCACCCGGCCACTTCCAACGAGGAAGGCGCGCTGCTGGCGCGTCTGGCCAAGGGCTTGGGTTGCGGCAACATCGACCACCGCCTGCGCACGAATGATTTTGCCGATGCGCCGGTGGCCGAGCCGTTCGGCATGGCCGTGGCCGACGTGGAGCACGCCGACGCCATCGTGTTGATCGGCTGCAACCCGCGCACCGAAATGCCGTTGTTGGCCTATCGCATCCGCAAGGCGGTCAAGCGCGGCGCCAAGGTGTACGCGATCAACCCGGTGGATTTCGACCTGCTGCACCCGCTGGCCGATCGACGCATCGTCAAGCCCTCGCAGCTCGCCGCCGCCGTGCAGGGCATCGCCGATGGCGCCGATGAACTGGCCGACGTGCTGGAGACCGCAAAAAATGCGGTCGTCATCCTCGGCGAAATCGCGCTCAATCACCCGCAGGCCTCGCGCATCCGCGCCGCCGCGCGCTCGCTGGCCGCTGCGTGCGATGCCAAGTTGAATGCCATCCCGAGCGGTGCCAATGCAGTCGGATTGGCGCGCGTGGGCGTGCTGCCCAGTGGCCGCGACGCGGCGGCGATGCTGGCGCAACCGCGCGGCGCCTACCTGCTGTACGGCATCGAACCGGATCTGGATTTTGCCGCGGCATTGGCTGCGCGCAAGGCGCTGGGTGCGTCCAAGGTGGTCGCATTCAGTCACTTCGCCAGCCAATCCACGCGCGCCGTCGCCGACGTGATCCTGCCGATCGGCCTGCTGCCGGAAATCGACGCCACGCTGAGCAATGTCGATGGTCTTGCGCAATCGGTGCCTGCCGCTGGCAAGTTGCCCGGGCAAACCAAGCCCGGCTGGCGTGTGCTGCGCTCGCTCGGTGCGCAACTGGGGCTGGATGGTTTCGAGTTTCTCGACCTCGCCGGTTTGCGCGCGGGCATCGTCGATATCGCTGTGGCTTCCGGTAGCGGGTTGGCGCCGATGGCCCCCGCCGCTGCGACTGCCGGCACGTTCGAGCGCGTGACGACCACGCCGATCTATCGCGGCGATGCGGTGTTGCGTCGCTGCACGGCGTTGCAAGCGCAGGCGCAGAGCAAGGCGGCGTGCATCGTGCTGCATCCGGACGACGCCAACGCGCTGGGCCTGACCAAAGGCGCGATGGCCAAGGTTGCCGACGTGGGCGGGCAGGGCGCGTTGCCGGTAGAGCTATCGACGCGCGTGGCGCGCGGCAGCGCGTGGATCGAATCGTGTCATGGTGCGACCGCGGCCATCGGCCACGGCCTGATCGAGGTGGCGCGCGCATGAGCCCCATCGTGACCTTGTTCGATCCGGTGCGCGAGTTGTTCCTGCAGTTCGGAACGACCGGCCTGTTGGTGTGGACTCTGGTTAAGATCCTCGCCGTTGCGCTGCCGGTGATCGTCGCCGTGGCGTTCTACGTGTTGTGGGAACGCAAGCTGATCGGCTGGATGCACGTGCGCCACGGGCCGAGCTACATCGGCCTGGGCGGCTTGCTGCAATCGTTCGCCGACGTGTTCAAGATGCTGTTCAAGGAAGCCATCCTGCCCAGCCAGTCGCAGGCCTTCTTGTTCCGGCTGGCGCCGATCCTGGCACTGGCGCCGGCGCTGGCGGCGTGGGCGGTGGTGCCGTTCGACGACGGGCTGGCGCTGTCCAACGCCAACGCCGGCTTGCTGTACCTGCTGTCGATGACCTCGCTGGGCGTGTACGGCGTGATCCTCGCCGGCTGGGCGTCGAACTCCAAGTACGCGCTGCTCGGGGCGATGCGCTCGGCCGCGCAGATGGTCAGCTATGAGATCGCGATGGGCTTCTCGCTGGTCGGCGTGCTGGTCGCCGCCGGCAGCCTGAACCTGTCGGAGATCGTACACGCGCAGGCCGGCCACTACGGGTTGGCCAACTGGTTCGCGTGGCCGCTGCTGCCTTTGTTCCTGATCTACTTCATTTCCGGCGTGGCCGAGACCAACCGCGCACCGTTCGACATGGCCGAGGGCGAATCGGAAATCGTCGCCGGCTTCCACGTCGAGTATTCCGGCTCGGCGTTCGCGATCTTCTTTTTGGCCGAATACGCCAACATGATCCTGATCAGCTTTCTGGTCTCGGTCTTGTTCATGGGTGGCTGGCTGAGCCCCATTCAGGGTTTGGTCGACGCGCACGTCTCGCCGCTGGTGGACTGGATCTGGCTGGGCGGCCTGCCGTGGCTGCTGGTGAAGATGGCGTTCTTCGCCAGTTGCTTCATCTGGTTCCGCGCCGCCTTCCCGCGCTACCGCTACGACCAGATCATGCGTCTGGGCTGGAAGGTGTTCATCCCGATCGCGCTGGCGTGGATCTTCGTGGCCGCACTGCTGGCGCATTTCGGCCTGATCGGCGGAGGTTTGGGCAAATGAACCGCATCACCTCCTACCTGCGCAGCCTGTTGTTGCTGGAGTTGTTCGCCGGCCTGTGGCTGACGCTCAAGTACTTGTTCAAGCCCAAGTACACGATGATCTACCCGATGGAGAAAATCCCGCAGTCGCCGCGTTTTCGCGGCCTGCACGCGCTGCGTCGCTACGCCAACGGCGAAGAGCGCTGCATCGCCTGCAAGCTGTGCGAGGCGGTGTGCCCGGCGCTGGCGATCACCATCGACTCCGAGCAGCGCGCCGACAACACCCGCCGCACCACGCGCTACGACATCGATCTGTTCAAGTGCATCTTCTGCGGTTTTTGCGAGGAGAGCTGCCCGGTGGATTCGATCGTGGAAACCCACATCCACGAGTACCACTTCGAAAAACGCGGCGAAAACGTGGTGACCAAGCCGCAATTGCTGGCCATCGGCGATCGCTTCGAGCAGGAAATCGCGCAGCGCCGCGCCGCCGACTCCGCCTACAGGTGACGCCATGAGCTTCCCCGACATCGCCTTCTACCTGTTTTCGGCGGTCGCCAGCCTGTCGGCGCTGGCGGTGATTTCCGTGCGCAATCCAGTGCACGCCGCGCTGAGTCTGGTGCTGTGCTTTTTCAGCGCGGCCTGCCTGTGGATCTTGCTGCAGGCCGAGTTCCTCGGGCTGGTGCTGATCCTCGTTTATGTTGGTGCGGTGATGGTGTTGTTCCTGTTCGTGGTGATGATGCTCGACATCCAGGTCGAGGAGCGCCGGCGGCGGTTTGCCAGTCACGTCCCGGTTGGCATCCTGATCGCCTTGACCATGGTCGGCGAGATGCTGGCCCTGCTGCACGCGCGCGCCGATGTCCGCACCACCGTCGCCAGCGGCGACCCGGCTACGGCGGCCGGCAACAACACCGCGTGGATATCGCAGGCGCTGTTCTCGCAGTACACGCTGCCGTTCGAGATCGCCGCGCTGATCCTGACCGTGGCGGTAGTTGCCGCAGTGTTGCTGACCTTGCGGCGGCGTACCGGGATCAAGACCCAGAACCCCTCCGAGCAGGTGCGCGTGCGCGCCGCCGACCGCATCCGGTTGGTGAAGATGGCCGCCGAACGCCCCGCCAAGGCCGCCGAGGAGGCCGCGCCATGAGCACGATCACCCTGCACGATTTCCTCGCGCTGGGCGCGATCCTGTTCTCGATCGGCGTGGCGGGCATCGTCATCCACCGCAAGAACCTGATCGTCCTGCTGATGTCGATCGAGCTGATGCTGCTGGCGGTGAACATGAACTTCGTCGCGTTCTCACGCTTTCTCGGGGATGCGGCGGGGCAGGTGTTCGTGTTTTTCATCCTCACCGTGGCCGCAGCCGAGTCGGCGATCGGGCTGGCGATTCTGGTGACCTTGTTCCGCAACCGCCGCGCCATCGGGGTGGCGGATATCGATGAGCTGAAAGGGTGAGGGAGATGATCGCTGATTTGTCGAAGGCGACGGGACTCGGGACACGGGACTCGGGACGCGGAAGGTGCCAACGCAATGCGCCTGTGACGCGCGGGCATTTCGTTTCCGATGCCCGAGCCGGGTCGCCTGCCGAAAACCTCGAAAAGTCGGAAATTCACGTCATTCCGGCGCAAGCCGGAATCCATTTTCGCGTGTGCAATGGCAACCTGGATCCCGGCGTTCGCCGGGATGACGGGCAAAGCGTCGGTTTTTCGCGACTCCCTGCCGTTGCCGATGGTGTCCACGTAGTCCCGAGTCCCGAGTCCCGAGTCCCGGCTTTCGGAGCCATCCCGTGATCTCCCAAACCACCTTGCTCATCATCGCCCTGGCACCGCTGCTGGGTTCGATCATTGCCGGCTTCTTCGGCCAGCAGATCGGCCGCGCCGGTTCGCACGGCGTCACCATCCTCGGCGTGGCGGTGAGCTGCGGGCTGTCGATGCAGGTGCTGTGGCAACTGCTGCACGGCGCGCCGGCGTTCAATCACAACGTCTACACGTTCTTCGACGTCGGCGGGGTGTCGGCGCACGTGGGCTTCCTGATCGACCACCTGACCGCAATGATGATGGTGGTGGTGAGTTTCGTGTCGCTGCTGGTGCACGTCTACACCATCGGCTACATGGCCGACGACGACGGCTACACGCGCTTTTTCAGCTACATCAGCCTGTTCACCTTCAGCATGTTGATGCTGGTGATGAGCAACAACTTCCTGCAGCTGTTCTTCGGCTGGGAAGCGGTGGGCCTGGTGTCGTACCTGTTGATCGGCTTCTGGTACACGCGCCCGACCGCGATCTACGCCAACATCAAGGCCTTCGTGGTCAACCGCGTCGGCGACATGGGCTTCCTGCTCGGCATCGCCGGGGTGCTGCTGTGGGCCGGTTCGCTGGACTACGCCACGGTGTTCGCCAAGGCGCCAGCGCTGGGGACGATGACCACCGAAATCCTGTCAGGCCACGTCTGGGCGGTGCCGACGGTGATCTGCATCTGCCTGTTCATCGGCGCGATGGGCAAGTCCGCGCAAGTGCCGCTGCACGTGTGGTTGCCCGACTCGATGGAAGGCCCGACCCCGATTTCGGCGCTGATCCACGCCGCCACCATGGTCACCGCCGGCATCTTCATGGTGGCGCGCATGTCGCCGCTGTTCGAGCAATCGCAGACGGCGCTGGACTTCGTGCTGTTCATCGGTGCCACTACCGCCTTCTTCACCGGCTTGATCGGCATGGTGCAGAACGACATCAAGCGGGTGGTGGCGTATTCGACCTTGTCGCAACTGGGCTACATGACGGTGGCGCTGGGCTGCTCGGCGTACTCGGTGGCGGTGTACCACCTGATGACCCACGCCTTCTTCAAGGCGCTGCTGTTCTTGGCCGCCGGCAGCGTCATTATCGGCATGCACCACGAGCAGGACATGCGCAAGATGGGCGGGCTGCGCAAGTACATGCCGATCACCTACATCACCTCGCTGGTGGGCACGCTGGCGCTCGTGGGCATGCCGTTCTTCGCCGGGTTTTATTCGAAGGACTCGATCATCGACGCGGCGAAGATCGCGTCCGAGCACGGCGGCGGCGTGGCGCACTACGCCTACTGGTGCGTGCTGCTGGGCGTGTTCGTGACCAGCTTCTACAGCTTCCGCCTGTTGTACATGACCTTCCACGGCGAAGAACGCTTCCGCCATGCGCACGACGATCACGGCCACGGTCACGATGCGCACGGCCACCACGGCCCAGTCGAGCCCCATGAAAGTCCCTGGGTGGTGACGCTGCCGTTGATCCTGTTGGCGATCCCGTCGCTGGCGATCGGTTTCCCGACCATCGGATCGATGCTGTTCGGTGGATTCTTCAATGATTCGATCACGGTCAACGCCGCCCAGCACCCGGCGATGGCGACCTTGGGAGAGGAGTTCCACGGCGCGCTGCAGATGGCGCTGCACGGATTCATGGGCGCGCCGTTCTGGATCATGCTCGCCGGTTTCGCGGTGGCGACGTATATCTACCTGTTGCACCCGGTGCTGGCGCCGAAACTGAAGAAGACCTTCGCCGTGCCGGCGAAGATCCTCGAGGAAAAATACGGTTTCGACATCTTCTGGGCGCGCGGCGTGGCCGGCACCGGTGCGCGCATCGGGCGCATGTTCTGGCGCGCCGGCGACGGCGCGGTGATCGACGGCGTGCTGATCGACGGCACCACGCGCCTGATCGATGCCTCGGCCGGCGTGCTGCGCCGCCTGCAATCGGGATACCTGTACCACTACGCCTTCGCGATGATCCTCGGATTGGTCGCGCTGCTGGGCGTGTTGATGCGCTGGCCGGCTTGACGCCGGGAATCATGAGGACGCGGGACTACGCATGGACAACCTGATGCCCTTCACGATGCCGCTGCTGAGCCTGCTGGTCTGGCTGCCCATCATCGGCGGCGCCCTGGTCATGGGGCTGGGTGCGCGCCCGACCGCCGCACGCTGGTTTTCGCTGTTCATCGCGCTGGTGTGCGTGCTGCTCAGCGTCGAGTTGTACCTCGACTACCAGCCGGGTGGGGCGGCGATGCAGTTCGTCGAGCGCCGCGCGTGGATCCCCAGTTACCACATCTGGTACGCGCTGGGCGTGGACGGCATCTCGGTCGCGTTGATCGGCTTGACCTCGATCGTGACGGTGCTGGTGATCCTGGGCGCGTGGGAATCGGTGACCACCCGCGTGCACCAGTACATGGCCTCATTCCTGATCCTGCAGGGCGTGATGACCGGCGTGTTCTGCGCGCTCGACGCCATGCTGTTCTACGTGTTCTTCGAGGTCATGCTGGTGCCGATGTTCATCATCATCGGCGTGTGGGGCGGGCCGCGGCGGGTGTACGCCAGCCTGAAGTTCTTCCTGTACACGTTCCTTGGCTCGATCATGATGCTGCTCGGGCTGATCTACCTGTACCTCAAGAGCGGCACCTTCGATCTGGCCGCGCTGCGTGCGGTGCCGCTGACGCTGACCGAGCAGACCTGGCTGTTCTTCGCCTTTCTGGTTTCGTTCGCGGTGAAGGTGCCGATGTTCCCGGTGCACACCTGGTTGCCCGATGCGCATGTGGAGGCGCCGACCGGTGGATCGGTGGTGCTGGCGGCGATCATGCTCAAGATCGGCGGTTACGGATTCATCCGCTTCTCGCTGCCGATCACCCCCGATGCCAGCGACCACTGGTCGTGGCTGGTGATCGCGCTGTCGCTGATCGCGATCATCTACATCGGTCTGGTCGCCTTCGTGCAGGACGACATGAAGAAGCTGATCGCCTATTCGTCGGTGGCGCACATGGGCTTCGTGACGCTGGGCGTGTTCATCGCGCCGCTGCTGGTGCGCGCGCTTGAAAAGCCCGGCGCGGCGCAGTTGGGCATGCAGGGCGCGATGGTGCAGATGATCTCGCACGGCTTCGTCTCCGGCGCGATGTTCTCCTGCGTGGGCGTGCTCTACGACCGCCTGCACACGCGCAAGATCAGCGATTACGGCGGCGTCATCAACACCATGCCCTGGTTCGGCGGGCTGTTCGTGTTCTTCAGCATGGCCAACTGTGGCTTGCCGGGCACCTCGGGTTTCGTCGGCGAGTTCATGGTCATCCTCGCCGCCTTCCAGAACAACCCGCTGGTGTCGCTGGCCGCCGCCTCGACGCTGGTGTTCAGCGCCGCGTTCTCGCTGCGGCTGGTCAAGCGCGTGGTGTTCGGCAAGGTCGGCAACGAGCGCGTGGCCGGCATGCACGACATCAGCCCGCGCGAAACTCTGGTGCTGGGCCTGTTCGCTGCCGGCGTGCTGGCGGTGGGCATCTATCCCAAGCCGTTGACCGACCTGATGGCGCCGGCGGTTTCGCAGCTGAACACTTACATGGTGGCCAGCAAGCTGCCGCACTGAATCGAAGACGGAATCCAAACCCATGCCGACCTTGGCCGACCTGCTTACCCTGCGCCCCGAACTGGCGGTGCTGGCTGGCGCCTGCCTGTTGCTGCTGATCGACATGTTCGCGCGCCGCGGCGGGCGCGAACTGCTGTTCTGGGTCAGCGTGGTGACGCTGATCGCGGCGATGGGGCTGGCTGCTACGAATGGTGGATTTTCCGGCATGCCGGCGGTCAAGTCCTTCAACGGCATGTTCGTGCGCGATTTGCCGGGCGACGTGCTGAAGTTCGCGATCTGTCTGGTCAGTCTGTTCAGTTGCGTGTATGCGCGCACCTATTTGTTCGATCGCCGGCTTTCGCGCGGGGCGTTCCACATCCTGCTGCTGTTCGCGGTGCTGGGCATGATGCTGCTGGTGTCGGCCAGCAGTCTGGTCACGCTGTACGTCGGATTGGAATTGCTGGCGCTGTCGAGCTACGCACTGGTGGCGATGAGCCGCGATTCGGCGGTCAGCTCCGAGGCGGCGATGAAATACTTCGTACTCGGCTCGCTGTCTTCGGGGATGCTGTTGTACGGCATGTCGATGGTCTACGGCGCCACCGGCACGCTGGATCTGGCGGCGATCCACCAGTTTGCCAGCCGCCCGCAGGATCACACCCTGATGCTGTTCGGCGTGGCCTTCCTGCTGGTCGGCATCGCCTTCAAGTTCGGTGCCGCGCCGTTCCACATGTGGCTGCCGGACGTGTATCAGGGCGCGCCGACGATGGTCACCGTGTTCATCGGTTCGGCACCCAAGCTGGCCGCGTTCGGGATGGCGTGGCGGCTGCTGGAAGTCGGTGCCGGTCCGCTGTGGCCGTACTGGCAGCCGATGGTGGCGTGGCTGGCGGTGTTGTCGCTGGTCATCGGCAACGTGTTCGCGCTGGCGCAGACCAGCCTCAAGCGCATGCTGGCGTATTCGACCATCTCGCACGTCGGCTTCCTGTTCCTCGGGTTGTCCAACGCCACCCCGGATGGCTACGCGGCGGCGATGTTCTACGCGATCGCCTACGCGCTGATGGGCGCGGCCGGCTTCGCCTGCCTGCTGGTGCTGTCCGATCGCGGCTACGACGCCGATGCGATCGACGACCTGCGCGGCTTGAATGCACGCAGCCCATGGCTGGCGCTGCTGGTGATGCTGATCATGACCTCGCTGGCGGGCGTGCCACCGATGCTCGGTTTCTGGGCCAAGCTGGCAGTGCTGCGCGCGGCCATCGATGCGCACATGCTGTGGTTGGCCCTCGTCGGCGCGGTATTCGCGGTGATCGGCGCGTTCTATTACTTGCGCGTGATCAAGGTGATGTATTTCGACAAGCCCGACGACAAGCCGGTCGCCCCGATCCAGCCCGATGCCGATCTACGCTGGATGCTCTCGGTGAATGCCCTGCTGCTGCTGTTTCTCGGGCTGGCGTGGAACCCGGTGATGGCGTGGTGCATGCAGGCCTTCGGGGCCTGAAGGCGCATGTTCACGTCGCCGCGTGGCGGCGTTCTTCCACGCCCGGTGGCGGGCCGGCGGGCGCCACGGCCGGGGCGCCGTGCAGCACCACGCGGTCGCGGCCCTCGCGCTTGGCCTGATACAGCGCGCTGTCGGCCTGCGCCAGCAGGTGCACCAAGTCGTAACCGGCCCAGCGCGCAGCGGTGACGCCGAAACTGGCGGTCACCGGAAACCCGGTTCCGCCTTGCGCTCCCGCAATCGCCGCCACCTCACCGCGCATCGCCTCGGCGATGTCGACCGCGCGCTCGGGCACGCAATCGGGTAGCAGGATGCCGAACTCCTCGCCGCCCAGCCGCCCGAAGATGTCCACCGAGCGCAGGTGTTTCTGGCACGCGGCCACCGCGGCCTTGAGCGCGGCGTCGCCGGCGGCGTGGCCGTGGTTGTCGTTGATCTGCTTGAAGTGATCCAGATCGATGGCGATCACGCTGGCATCGCGCATCGACTTGCGGCA
>JAFEEL010000041.1 GCA_018241125.1 Pseudomonadota bacterium
AGGATCGCCGCAAGGATCGCCGCAAGGATCGCCGCAAGGATCGCCGCAAGGATCGCCGCAAGGATCGCCGCAAGGATCGCCGCAAGGATCGCCGCAAGGATCGCCGCGCGGAGTGCACGATGACCCGATGTCACCGCGCGCCCGGCGCGATGCCGAAGTGCGCCTGCACGGCGTCAATGCGTGCCTGGCCGCGTTCGCGCATCGGCCCGACGACCTGCGCAAGCTGTGGCTGACCGATGCCAACATCCCGGCGTTCAAGCCGGTTTTGACGTGGTGCGTGCAGCAGCGCATCGGTTACCGCGTGGTCGCAGCCGAGGAGATCGAACGGCTGACCGCCAGCAGTCACCACGAGGGCGTGTGCATGGCGTTGCGCCGTCGCGATCCGCCCACGCTGGTCGACGTGCTGGCGGGCTTGGGCAAGGACGAAGCGGCGCTGTTGCTGTGGCTGCACGGCGTGGGCAACCCGCACAACCTCGGCGCGATCTTGCGCAGCGCCGCGCATTTCGGCGTGCGCGCCGCACTGGTTTCCGATGCCGCCGCGCTCTCGCCTGCGGCGTATCGCGTGGCCGAGGGTGGCGCCGAGGCGGTGCCGTGCGTGCCGGCGGCCGATGTCGCGCACACATGCGACAGGTTGCACCGCGCCGGCTTCCAACTCGCGGCCACGGTGGTGCGCGGTGGCGATGGGCTCTACGAAAAACCCCTGCCGGCGCGGCTGGTGCTGCTGCTGGGTGCCGAGCAAACCGGCCTGCCGCAGGCACTGACCGCGCGTGCAGACCTGCGCCTGCGCATCCCCGGCACCGGCGCGGTGGAAAGCCTCAACGTCTCGGTTGCCGCTGCGCTGCTGATCGCGGAGTGGGGCAGGGAGCAGGGAGCAGGAAGCAGGAAGCAGGGAGCAGGGAGCAGGGATCAGGGAGCGGGGAGCAGGGAATAGGGAGCAGGGGGTAGGGAGCAGGGAGCAGAGAGCGGGGAGCAGGAAGCAGGGAGCAGGGAGCAGGAAGCAGGGAGCAGGGAGCAGGAAGCAGGGAGTAGGGAGCAGGGATCAGGGAGCGGGGAGCAGGGATCAGGGAGCGGGGAGTAGGGAGTAGGGAGTAGGGAGTAGGGAGTAGGGAGTAGGGAGTAGGGAGTAGGGGCGGTCTGCTCGTCTCCTTCCCCCGCTTGCGGGGGAAGGTTGGGATGGGGGGCTGAAGGCAGGGCAGTGACCGTCTTTGCTGGCACTGCATGTGCGCCGGCGCAGCCCCCTCAGTCCTCCCCCGCAAGCAGGGAAGGAGGCTTGTCCGGCGCGCTTGCTTCCCGCGTCAGCGGGTGGGAGTGTCGATCTGATTGTCGATCAAGAATATCGATCAAGAATATCGATCAAGACTTATCGACCATGGGTGGTCGTTGCCGAGCCTCACCACCCCGGCTTGGGCAGCGGCATCTCGCCTGAGCCGAAACTGCCCGGCGCTTGTGCCGACAGGTAGGCCAGCACCGCGTACGCGGCGACTTGTTGCCCGAGCGCGGCCGGCTCGATCTTGTCGAGGGTGTCGTTGGCGGTGTGGTGCCAGTCGAAGTAATACGTGGCGTCCTGGCGCAGTTCGGCCCACGCCATGCCCTTGGCGACCATCGCGTCCGGGTCTTCGCCGGCGCCGCCGCCGGTCTTGACGGTGGCGATGCCCAGCGGCGCCAACACCTGCCCGATCTGCTCGATCACCGGCCACGCCGATTGCTTCACGCCGGCGTGCAGCTCGTAGATGCGGCCCGCGCCCATGTCGCTCTCGGCGCCAATCTGGTGCTGCTTGACTTGGCTCGCGTGGGCATTGGCGTAGGCCTTGCCGCCGTAGCCGCCGGATTCCTCATCCATGTAGGCGATCACCCGGATGGTGCGCCGCGGCTGCAGGTGCAGATCGTGGATCAACGCGCCGGCGGCCATGGTGATGCCCACGCCGACCGCGTCGTCGATCGCGCCGGTGCCCGGATCCCACGAATCCAGATGCCCGCCGATGGTGACCACTTGTGCGCGCTTGTCGGAGCCGGTGATTTCGCCGATCACGTTGTACGACGTGGCCATGCCGTGCTCGCCGCAATCCAGATCGAGGCTCACGCGCACTGGTTGGCCGCGGGCGATCATGTGCGAAAGCAAATCGGCGTCGGGATTGGACAGCGCGGCGGCGGGGATTTTCGGCACGCCGGCGGCGTAGTCGAGCATGCCGGTGTGCGCAAGGCGATCGTGGTCGGTGCCGATCGAGCGGATCAGCAGCGCTTTGGCACCGGCCTTGGCCGCGGCCGACGGGCCGAAGGCGCGCGCACCCACCGCCTCGCCGTAGCCGTGGCCATCCTTGAAACGCTGCATGCGGTGGCTGATGTAGGCGATCTTGCCGTCCAGCGATCCGGGCTTGGCCGCTTGCAGCGCGGCCAGATCGGCGAACTCGACCACATCGCCTTGCAGCGGCCCGTTGGTGCCGACGCTGTGCCCGAGTGCGGTGACCACCAGACGCTGCGGATACGGCGACACTACGCTGGCTTCCTCGTGCCCGCGCGTCCACAACGGGAAGCTCACCGGCTCGGTATATACCTTGTCGTAGCCCAGCGCCTTGAACTTCGCCTTGGCCCACTCCACCGCCCGATCGGCGGGCGGCGTGCCGGCAAGGCGTTCACCGATTTCCGTCGTCAACGATTCGGTCAGCCGGTACGCGACGCCATTTTCATCGACGTTGCCGGCCATGGCGGCGTCGCGAAGTTTCGTGGCCGCGGCGATGTCCTGCGTCGACAGCAGGTCGTTGGCGGCCAGCGCGCCGGACGAGGCGCTGGCAAGCAGGGTGATGGCGACGGCGGTGGCGAGCGTGCGCAGATTGGGCATGGCGATGGTTCGATGGGAAGGGAAGCGGGCGCGCCACGTCGTGCCGATGCGGGCGCAATGATCCAGCCTAGCGCGCCGGCGACCGGCGCGCCTGTGTCATTGGTCGTGGCTCGCGCCGGTCAGCGCAATACCTGCGCTGGTTCGTGGCGTGGGGATCAGCGCTTGAGGCTGTCGCGAATCTCGCGCAGCAGCAGCACGTCTTCGGGCGTGGGCGGCGGCGGGGCCGGCGCGGGTTCAGGCTTGCGGCTCATGCGATTGATCGCCTTGACCACCATGAAGATCGCGAAGGCAATGATGGCGAACTGGATGACGGTGTTGATGAAGGCGCCGTAGCTGATCGCGACCTCGGCGATCTTGTGCTTCGGGTCGCTGTCGTCGGCGGCTTTCAGCACCCACTTCAAGGACGAGAAGTCGATCCCGCCGGTGAGCATGCCGATCGGAGGCATGATGATCTGATCCACCAGCGAGCCGACGATCTTGCCGAACGCACCGCCGATCACGACACCGACCGCCAGGTCGATGACATTGCCGCGCATCGCGAACTCCTTGAACTCCGACATCATGCCCATGCGCATCTCCAGTGATGAGGGGAACTGACGGGGCAGGATACGCTGAGCGGGGAAGGGGGAGAAGGGAGACGGGAGACGGGAGACGGGAGACGGGAGACGGGAGACCAAGCCCCTCTCCCTGCGGGGCAAGTCGGCGCCCTTGCGAACCATGTGTTCGCGCACCGACGAGCGCCCTCGCGTTCGACGCGAGGGCCGGGGCGCGGGTTGGGGTGAGGGGCGAACCGCCGCGGGTCAAAAACAACGGATGTCATCCCGAGCGCAGCGAGGGATCTGCTGTCATGCCAGAGCACATGCAACCCGAAGCGACAAGCAGATCCCTCGCTGCGCTCGGGATGACAACCCCACGCGGATGAACACGTAACGTCGTTGAAAGCGCTACGGCGTTGAAAGCGCTACGGCGACGACCACACTACGGCGCTATCGGACACGATCAGCCCGCGATGGCTCCGGTCAGCGTCGCCAGCCCTTCCACCGACGCGATGAAGCGGTCGCCCGGATGCAGCGGGCCGACACCGGCGGGCGTGCCCATGAAGATCAAATCGCCGGCGCGCAGGTCGTAGAGTCTGGACAGCTCGTGCAGCACGGCGGCGACGCTGAAAATCATTTCCGACAGCGGCGCGCGTTGCACGAGGCGGTCGTTGACGTGCAAAGACAAGATCGCGTCGCGCGGATGCCCGCATTCGCTCACCGGCACGATCGGCGCCAATGGCGCGGAATGATCGAATCCCTTGGCCACGTCCCACGGCAGGCCGCGGGCCTTGGCGCGCGCTTGCAGGTCGCGACGGGTGAGGTCGAGCCCGACGCTGTAGCCGAATACCAGATCCAGCGCGTTGTCGGCGGCGACGATGCCATCGGCGCCAGCACCCAGCGCCACCACGAGTTCCACTTCGTGATGCAGTTCGGACGTACCACGCGGGTAGGGGAGGGTCGTGCCATCGGCCACCACTGCGTCGGCCGGCTTCATGAAGAACACCGGTGGATCGTTGGGTTTGCTTGGCTGCGCGCCCATTTCCTTCGCATGCTCGGCGAAGTTGCGACCCACGCAGTAAATGCGATGGACCGAGAAGGTTTCGTTGCGCCCTTTGATCGCCACGACCGGCTGGGTTACCTGCGGTACCAGAAGCGTCGCCATCGCCGGCGCAATCAACCCTGCGGCCCGTGCGGCAGTGATTTTTCGACGACGTGGAACTCGCCGTCGATCACGTCGCCGTCGGGCGGACGTGAATCAGGCTGCCCGGACGATGGCGAAGCCGGTGGCGTGCCGACCTTGACCGCAAACCGTGGCCCCCAGCCGAAGGCGCGGGCGACCAGTGCCACCAACATCGCCAGCAAGCCGATGAATGCGCCCACCACCAACAGCACGAGAAAAGCGCACACCACGAACACCGCCAACAGCGCCTGCACGAAGGGGTGACGCGGGCGCGCCGGGTGCAGCAGCGAAAATACGCGGTAGGCGCTGAACATGGCAGGTCTACAATGGCACGGTATGGCCCGAGTATGGGGTCGCCGATGGAGGCGGACAAGTGACGGAAGATGGGAGCATTCAGGCGGACGCCGGCGCGCGTTTAGTCGCGCTGGCCGACATCCCCGAGGGCAGCGCGTGCGAGGCGACGGCCGTCGTGGACGGCGTGGCCGAATCGGTGATTCTCGTGCGCGCGGGCGACGCCGCCAAGGCGTGGCTGAACGTGTGCCCGCACGCCGGCCGGCGGCTGGATTGGTCGCCGGGTAATTTCCTGATCGACCAGGGCCGGCTAGTCTGCGCGGCCCACGGGGCGAGTTTCGAGCGCATGACCGGGCTGTGCGTCGGCGGCCCCTGTCGCGGCAGTTCGTTGCGCGAAGTGCCGGTCAGCGTGGATGCGGGCTGGGTGGTGTTGGTGGAGCAGGGAGCGGGGAGCAGGGAGTAGGGAGCGGGGAGCAGGGAGGAGCGGGGAGCAGGGAGAAGCAGGGAGCGGGGAGCAGGGAGAAGCAGGGAGCGGGGAGCTAAGGCGCGTAGGATGGGGCGAGGCAATGCCAGACCCGGCGTCCGATCGCGGTCGATCGGATCAACGATCGCCTGCCGCAAATCGCGCCGTCATCGACCATCGATCAACTCGACCACGCAGGTGCAACGTCATGCGCAAATCCTTGCTGTCCTTGCTTCTGGCTGCGCTGCTCGCCGGGTCGATGGGGAGTGCCGGTGCCGGCGCCGCACCCGCGCAAGGCCCGTCGCGGGTGTTGACCGGTGATGATCTGTTCAAGCTGGAAGTCGCCGCCGATCCGCAGATTTCCCCCGACGGCAAGACCGTGGTGTATGTGCGCCGCAGCAACGACATCATGCACGACCGCGCGCGTGGCGCGTTGTGGGCGATCGACGTCAGCAGTGGCGCGCAGACGCCGCTGGTGGAGGGCACAGGGTCGAGCGGGCAGCCACGCTGGTCGCCCGATGGCAGCCGCATCGCCTATGTGTCCAGCGACGGCTCGGGTGCGGCACAGTTGTACGTGCGCTGGATGCGCAACGGCGCAACCGCACGCATCACCGGTCTGCCGCAGTCGCCCGGATCGATCGCGTGGTCGCCCGATGGCCGGCGCATCGCCTACACGATGTTCGTGCCCGATGCCGGTGCCCGTTTGGGTTCGGCCCCGGCCAAGCCCGAGGGCGCCAAGTGGGCCGAACCCTTGCAGTTCATCGATTCGGTGGTGTATCGCACCGACGAGGGTGGCGACAACCACCCGGGCTACGAGCAGATTTTCCAGGTTCCCGCCGATGGCGGCGCGCCCACGCAAGTCACCTTCGGCGCGCACAATGCCGGTGGCCGGCTGGCGTGGTCGGCGGACGGCCAGTCGATCCTGTTCAGCGCCAATCTGAGCGCCGACTGGCAGCGCGAGTTGCTCGACAATGAAGTGCACGCGGTGTCGCTGGCCGATGGCGCCATCCAGACGCTGACCCATCGCAAGGGCCCGGACAACGATCCGGCGGTGTCGCCGGATGGGCAGTCGGTGGCGTGGGTCGGCTTCGACGACCACGACCTCGGCTATCAGAACCTGCGCTTGTCGGTGATGCGCCGCGATGGCAGCGGCGCGCGCGTGCTCACCGCCAACCTGGATCGCAGCGTTGGCGATCCGGTATGGGCCGCGGATGGGCGCTCGGTGTTCGTCGATTACGACGATCAAGGCGGCGTGCGCGTGGCGCGGGTGGGACTGGACGGTTCGATCCACACCGTCGCCCAGGGGCTGACCGGGCCGGATTTCGATCGACCCTACACCGGCGGTGGTTTCAGCGTGAGCCGTGACGGCACGGTGGCTTACGCCGGCGGCACCTCGCAGCGCCCGTCGGATGTGTGGGTCGCCCGCGACGGCCATGCCCGCCAGCTCACCCGCCTCAACGGGTGGTTGGCGCAAAAGCGCCTGGGCGCTGTGCAGCACATGGTGGTCACGTCGTTCGACCGGTTGCCGGTCGATGCGTGGATGGTCACGCCGCCCGACTTCGACCCGGCGAAGAAATACCCGCTGATCCTGGAAATTCACGGCGGCCCGTTCGCCGCCTACGGCCCGAGCTTCGGCAGCGACGACCAGCTCTACGCCGCGGCCGGCTACGTGGTGCTGTACGTCAACCCGCGCGGTTCCACCGGCTATGGCGAGCAGTTCGCCAATCGCATCGACAAGGCCTATCCAGGCCACGACTACGACGACCTGATGGCAGCCGTCGATGCGGCGATCGGCAAGGGCTTCGTGGACAAGGATCAGCTGTTCGTCACCGGCGGCTCCGGCGGCGGCGTGCTCACTGCGTGGATCGTCGGCAAGACCGATCGCTTCCGCGCCGCGGCATCGCAAAAGCCGGTCATCGACTGGGCGAGCTTCGTGCTGACCTCGGACATGACGCCGTTCTTCGCCCGCTACTGGTTCGGCAAGTTTCCGTGGGAAGACCCGCAAGGCTATTGGGCGCGCTCGCCACTGTCGCTGGTGGGCAACGTGAAGACGCCCACGCTGGTGGTGGTGGGCTCGGAGGATCATCGCACCCCCGACAGCGAGGCCGAGCAGTACTACACCGCCCTGCAACTGCGCGGCGTGCCGACGATGCTGGTGAAGGTGCCCGGCGCCAACCACGAAGGGCTGGCGGCGCGGCCCTCGCAATCGGCGGCCAAGGCGGCGGCGATCCTTGCGTGGTTCGCGCGCTATCGCGGCGATACGGCCAGTGCCGGGAAGTAGCAGGTTGTTGAAAAAGGGCGTTCCTGCCCTTTTTCAACGCGCCGAGTCCGGTACATGCCCGTACTCGGCTCCGCCACTCAAACACTTGCGTGTTTGAGTGGCGTGCGATCCGTCCATGGATCGCATCAGCAGGCTGTTTTTCAACAGCCTGCGAGGGATCGAGCGACCGGGACGACGGGCGGCTGTGTGCTGATGGGTCTGGCGTTCGTTCGACCCATCCTGCTTGCCGTGCATTGTCATCCCGAGCGTAGGCAGGGATCGGCTGCATCCGCAGCGTTCACCGAAAGCTGATTCCTCACTGCGTTCGGAATGACAAGATCGAGCCCCGATCCCC
>JAFEEL010000042.1 GCA_018241125.1 Pseudomonadota bacterium
ACCCGCACTGGCTTCCCATGACCCGGAATCAGGCCTCGAGCACTGGCCTCACATGTCCCGGAATACTGGCCTCGCATGCTCCGGAATCTTGGCTTCTCATGAGCCGGAATCTCCATCGCGCCCTGCTCCAAGCGCACGGCCTGATCGCCAGCATGAGCGCCAAGGGCAACGGCTACGACAACGCGGCCATGGAGAGCTGGAACCACAGCTACAAGGTCGAGGCCATCCATGGCGAACGCCTTGCCACACGAGAACAAGCCAAGGCGCACACGTTCGCCTACATCGAGACCTATTACAATCGAACCCGGCTCCACTCGACCTTGGGCTACCTCAGCCCGGATCAGTTCGAGCTGACCCATGTCGCTTGACCGAGTGTCCGAAATTCGGGGGCAAGATCAATCGCACAACCGCCGCTCCCACCGGTACAGCGTCGAACGGCTCAGGCCGTGCCATCGGCAATACGCCCCCCGCGACATCCCACTCGCCATCCACTGCCGCAGATGCATATGCCACCGTTCACGCCGCTCGTGCCGCTCCCCACCCATCGCCATCGCTTCGCTCCCATTCGGAAATCCGCTGCGAGCGTGCAGCCTGGGATGCTGACAGGGAAGGTGTCGGGGGCGGTCGGTTACGGCTCACCCAGCCGGGACATCGTCACGAAAATTCGACTCGACGCGCGGTGGCAGGTTGGAAAAGTGGGTTATTCGAGGTGCCCCTTCATATCCTGCAACGCCGGATGCACGATCTTGCCGCCTTCGACGTTGATGCCGCGGGTCAGCGGCACGCTGGTGCGCCAGTCGCCGCCGGCGAGCTTGTTCACCCACGGCAGGATCGCCGCGCAGATCGCCTGCGAGGAGGTCTGCGGCACCGCGCCGGGCATGTTGGTCACGCAGAAGTGAGTGACGCCTTCCTCGACGTAGGTCGGCTCCTTCCACGTGGTCGGGCGCGAGGTCTCGAAGCAGCCACCTTGGTCGATGGCGATGTCCACCACCACGGAACCGTCTTCCATCTCCTTGAGCATCTCGCGGGTCATCACGTGCGGGGCCTTGGCGCCGGTGATGAGCACCGCGCCGATCACCAAGTCGGCCTGCGCGACGGCGCGGGCGACGACATCGTGATACGGGTACAGCGTGGTGACGTTGTGGCCCAAGCGCATCATCTCGTCCATGCGATCCTGGCGCATCTCGAACACGGTCACGTCGGCGCCGCCTGCGGCAGCCAGCGCGGCGGACGCGCCACCGGCCTTGCCCGCGCCGAACACCACCACGCGGCCGCGCTCGGTCGAGGGCAGGCCACCGAGCAACTTGCCCTTGCCGCCCATCGGTTGATGCAGCAGGTGGGTGCCGACCTGCACGCCGATCTTGCCGGCGATCACCGACATCGGTGCCAGCAGCGGCAGGTCGCCGTTGGGCAGCTCGACCGTTTCGAAGGCGACACCGCACAAACCGATATCGAGCAACTGACGGGTCAGGTGCGGCTCCGCGGCCAGATGCAGGTAACAGAACAACAGGTGGTCGCGGCGCAGGTGCTGCAGGTCGCCGGCGATGGGCTCCTTCACCTTCACGATCAGCTCGCCCTTCTCGTACAGCGCGGCGGCATCGGGCGCGATCTTCACGCCCAGCGCCGTGTACTGCGCGTCCTTGAACCCGGACTTCACGCCGGCATCCTTCTCGATCCATACCTCGTGGCCGCGCTTGACCAGATCACCGGCGGCTGCGGGGACGAGGGCGACGCGGCCTTCGAGGGTCTTGGTTTCGCGGGGGATGCCGAT
Organism: Pseudomonadota bacterium; assembly: GCA_018241125.1. GTDB lineage: Bacteria > Pseudomonadota > Gammaproteobacteria > Xanthomonadales > Xanthomonadaceae > SZAS-103. The sequence goes on from JAFEEL010000042.1 coordinate 1,772, forward strand.
GCGCATGGAAATCTCCGAGGAAGGCAGGTGAGGTTGGCTGGATGGGCGCGACAGGCCGCCTAGCGTGCGCCTTGATAACGCACGCGGCGGCCCGCATGCTGCACGGGTTGTGGCGACGTCGGACAATGCCGATCGGGCATATGCTCACGCGCCGTCGCGCACGCACCCCTGCAAGCCCGCCATTATAGATCAATCGCCATGCCATCCCCTTCCGAAAAGTCCCGCCACACCCGCCTGTTGATTCTCGGCTCCGGCCCCGCCGGCTACACCGCCGCCGTGTATGCCGCGCGCGCCAACCTCAAGCCGCTGCTGATCACCGGATTGGCACAGGGCGGGCAGTTGATGACCACCACCGACGTGGACAACTGGCCCGGCGACGTGCACGGCCTGCAAGGCCCTGCGCTGATGGAGCGCATGCGCGAGCACGCGCAGCGTTTCGATACCGAGATGGTGTTCGACCACATCCACAGCGCCGACTTGTCGCGCCGCCCGTTCCGCCTCACCGGCGACTCCGGCCAATACACCGCCGACGCGCTCATCATCGCCACCGGCGCGACCGCCAAGTACCTCGGCCTGCCGTCGGAAGAAGCCAACAAGGGCCGCGGGGTGTCGGCCTGTGCGACCTGCGACGGATTTTTCTTCCGCGATCAGGACGTGGCGGTGATCGGCGGCGGCAACACCGCGGTCGAAGAAGCCCTGTATCTGGCCAACATCTGTCGCAAGGTCACCCTCGTGCACCGCCGCGACAAGCTGCGCGCGGAAAAGATCATGCAGGACAAACTGTTTGCCCGTGAGCAGGCCGGCAAGGTCGAGATCGTCTGGGATAGCGGCGTGGACGAGGTGCTGGCCGACGAGGCCGGGGTGAGCGGCCTGCGCCTGCGCAACCTGAAAACCAATGCGACGCGCGACATTGCCGTCACCGGCGCCTTCATCGCCATCGGCCACACCCCCAACACCAGCTTGTTCGAGGGCCAGCTGGAGATGAAGAACGGCTACATCCGCATCCGCACCGGGCTGGATGGCATGGCCACCCAGACCAGCGTGCCGGGCGTGTTCGCCGCCGGTGACGTGGCCGATCAGGTGTATCGGCAGGCGGTGACTTCGGCGGGTTTTGGCTGCATGGCGGCGCTGGATGCGGAGAAGTTCCTCGACGTGGAAGCGTAAGGCGCCCGGCGCGTACATACTTCCACCCGAGGTGCAGGCGAGGCCGTACGGGTGTACGCAGCACCGGCGGACTGCCGGCTCGGGTAGTCTTCGCTCATGCAGTTCCGTACCCACGCCGCCCTCGCCGAAATTCCCGCCGCGACGTGGGATCGGATGCACGACGGTCGCAATCCCTTCCTTGCCCATGCATTTGTCGATGGCCTGGAACGCCACGGTTGCCTGCGTGCCGATCGCGGCTGGACGCCGCTGCACGCCGCGCTGTGGGAGGGTGACGAACTGCTCGCCGCAGCACCGGGATACATCAAGGGCAACTCGCACGGCGAGTTCGTGTTCGATCACGCCTGGGCGGCGGCGCTCGAACGCGCCGGGCGCGACTACTACCCGAAGTGGCTGTTCGCCATCCCCTACACGCCGGCGACCGGGCCGCGCTGGCTGGCGGCCGATGCCGCACATCGGCGCGCACTCATCGCCGGTATTCTCGAAACTGCACGCCGGCTGCGACTGTTCTCGGTGCACGCCAACTTTCTCGAAGCAGCCGACGATGCGCTCACGCCCGACTGGCTGGCGCGTTCGGACGTGCACTTCCATTGGCACAACGATGCCGGCTGGCGCAGCTTCGATGAATTTCTGGCGGCGCTGCACCCAAAAAAACGCAAGAACATCCTGCGCGAACGCCGTCAGGTTCGCGCGGCGGGGATTGAATTGCGCGTGCTGCATGGCGATCAGGCGCGCGCGCAAGACATCGCCGACATGCACGCGCTGTACCTGCACACGTTCGCCGGCAAAGGCAATCTTGCGACGCTGACGCTGGCGTTCTTCGAACATCTGGCACAGGCGATGCCGCGTGCATTGTTGCTGGTGCTGGCGCAGCGCGACGGCCAGACCCTCGCCGGTGCGTTGTTCCTGCGCGGCACCGACACCCTGTACGGACGCTACTGGGGCAGCTTCGAGGACATCCCCGGCCTGCATTTCGAGACCTGTTATTACCAAGGCATCGAATACTGTTTGCGCGAAGGCTTGCGCCACTTCGATCCGGGCGCGCAGGGCGAACACAAGCTCGCCCGTGGGTTCCTGCCGACGCTCACGCGCAGCCGCCACCACTTCATCGAACCGGGGCTGGATGCGGCATTCGACCGCTGGTGCGCCGACGAGCGCGCGGCAAACGAACGCTATCGACGCGCCGTGCTTGCGCATTCACCCTATCGCAATCAGGCGATACCGTGAGATTGCACCTGCCGATGCTGGACGCCGATCCGGACTCGCCGTTTCCCGATCCGCGCGGTGCCTTGCGCGAACCCGACGGCTTGCTCGCCTTCGGCGGCGACCTGGCGCCGACACGCCTGCTCAACGCCTACCGGCAGGGCATCTTCCCGTGGTACTCGCCGGGGCAACCGATCCTGTGGTGGAGCCCGGATCCGCGCACGGTGTTCGCCAGCGACGGCGTGCACGTGTCGCGCCGATTCGCGCGCACCTTGCGCACGCTGGACTGGACGATCACCGCCGACACCGCGTTCGATCGGGTGGTCGCAGCGTGTGCCGACAGTCCGCGCCGCGGGCAGGCCGGCACCTGGATCACGCCGGAGATGCGCGGCGCTTACGCCACCTTGCACCAACTCGGGCACGCGCACGCGATCGAAGCATGGGATGGCGATGCATTGGTTGGCGGACTGTACGGCGTGGCGATCGGGCAGATGTTTTTCGCCGAATCCATGTTCAGCGCGCAATCGGGTGGATCGAAAGTCGCGCTGATGGCTTTGGCGGCGATCTTGTGCCAGTGGCGCTGGCCGCTGTTCGATGCGCAAGTCGAGTCGCCGCACCTGTTGCGCATGGGCGCCTCGACCATTTCCCGCGCGCAGTTCCTGCAACGCATCGCGGTGCAGACGGCGCTGCCGGCACCACCCGGATCGTGGACGACGGACATCGGCCCCCGCGACCTGCGCTGGCTGCTCGGGGCGCTGGGAATCGCGACGCTTTAACGCATTTTTGACCTTGCGCCGTCGGGCATGGCAAAATGCCCGACTTTCACGCGCCCGCAGCCGAGTCATATCCGCATGTCGAAAGACGACGCCATCGAGTTCGAGGGCACCATCCTCGAAACCCTGCCGAATACCATGTTCCGCGTGAAGCTCGATAACGACCACGTGATCATCGCCCACATCTCCGGGCGCATGCGCAAGAACTACATCCGCATCCTGACCGGCGACAAGGTCAAGGTCGAGATGACGCCCTACGACCTCAGCAAGGGCCGCATCACCTACCGCATGAAGTGACCGCAGGATGCGGTCATCCCGTGCAGTACATGGGTGTACGTCGGCACGGGATCCATGTCGTTGGTCTGATTGTTGCTGAAGTTCACCCAACGCCAGCCTCGCCCCTCCCCCGCCCTTCGGGCCCACTCTCCCGCAGGCAGAGGGGGTGAATCACAGCGCCCGATGCACCGCCTCGCCGAACAGCGCGGTGTGGTGCGCGCAGTCGTTCAGGCGCACCACTTCCATCGAATCGACATCGCGACCTTCGAGCAGGTTGAGCGTGGTCGGTGCCTGCCGGAAGCCCCACACCCGCGCCAGCGGGATACCGAGGATCTTGCACAGCAGCACGCGGTTGACCGCGTCATGCGCGACGATCAACAGCAGGTCGTCATCGCCCAAACCCGCGCAGGCGCGGGCGAACGCCGGCCAGGCGCGTTCACCCACCATCTGCAACGATTCGCCGCCGGTGCCGGGCATGAGCACGGTCTCGGGCGCATTGCGCCACGCGGCGAAGCGTTCGCCGTCGAAGCCGGCGATTTCGCTGGCGAGCTTGCCTTCCCAATCGCCGTGGCCGATTTCCAGCAGGCCGGCATCGGTCGTCAGCAGCGCTTCGCGCGCTGATCCCAATGCGAGTTGCGCGGTGCGCAGCGCACGCGACAGCGGCGAGGCCACCGCACGGGTGATGCGCACATCGGCCAGACGCGCGCCGAGCTTGCGCGCCTGTTCCTCGCCGATCGGCGACAGTGCGATGTCGGTCTGGCCCTGATAGCGGCCTTCCGCGTTCCACGGGGTTTCGCCGTGGCGAGCCAGCAGCACGCGCATGCTCAGAGCATCTCGATGCCGACGATGCCCGGCTGCGCGCGCAGGCCGGCCAGCTCGGATTCGGGCACGCGGCGATCCACCGTGATCGCGGCCAGCGCGTGGCCCTCGCCGGTCGCACCGAGCGAGAAGTTGACGATGTTCACGCCGGCCTTGCCCAGTTCGGTGCCGACCACGCCGACGATGCCCGGCACGTCCTGGTTGCGCAACAGCAGGATGTGCGCGTTGGGATCGAAATCCAGTTCCACGCCGTCCAGCCGCACCACCCGCGGGCCGCGGTGCAAGGTCGCCGAGATCTTGCTCGATCCATGCTCGCCCACCACGCGCACGCGCAGCAGACGATCGAAGCCCTCGCTGTCGCCGCCGACGGTCTCGCTGACCGCCAGCCCGCGCGCGGCGGCTTCGTGCAACGCATTGACCGGGGTGACGCGCCCCGATGCGGTGCCGAGCAAAGCGGTGAGCAACAGGCGCGTCAGCGGGCGCGTATCCAGCCCTTCGCTGCGCCCGGCATAGGTGATGTGCAGTTCGCTGGGCGCGTGTTGCAGGCGCGAAGCGAGCTTGCCCAGCGAGGTCATCAGCGGCATCCACGGCCCGACTTCGCGGGCGGCTTCGGCGGTCAGCGGCGGCAGGTTGACGCAGCCGGCGACCGCGCCGGTGTTGACGAAATCGATGATCTGCCGCGCCAGAATGGTGCTCACCGCCTGCTGAGCTTCGCCGGTGGAGGCGCCCAGATGCGGGGTCAAAATCAATTTCGGGTGCGCGCGCAGTGGCGAATCGGCTGGCAGCGGCTCGACCGCGAAGGTGTCCAGCGCGGCGCCGGCCAGATGGCCTTCGTCGAGCAGTTCCAGCAGCGCCGCTTCATCGACCAGACCGCCGCGCGCGGCGTTGATCAGGCGCGCGCCTTTCTTCATCGCACGCAGCCGTTGCGCGCTGAGCAGGTTGGCGGTCTCCGCGGTGCGCGGCATGTGCAGGGTGACAACGTCGGCCCAGGCCAGCAGTTCGTCGAGCGATTTGAGCTCGATGCTCGAACGCGCCGCCACTGCCGCCGGCAGGAACGGATCGTACGCGGCCACTTGCATGCCGATGCCCTGCGCCTTGCGCGCCACCGTGCCGCCGATGCGCCCGAGGCCGATCACGCCCAGCCGCTTGCCTTCCAGTTCGAAGCCGGTCAGTCCCGACTTCGGCCACTGCCCGGCCTTCATGCCGGCGTCTGCCTTGGGCACGTGGCGTGCGAGGGAAAACAGCAGCGAAATCGCGTGCTCCGCGGCGGCCAGGGTATTGCCGTCGGGCGCGTTCATCACCGCGATGCCGCGCGCGGTGGCGGCGTCCACGTCGATGGTGTCCACGCCGGCCCCGGCCCGACCGATCACCTTGAGCTGGTGCGCGCCGGCCAGCGCGTCGGCACCGACCTGGGTGGCCGAGCGCACGAGGATCACGTCGACGTCCGCCAGCGCCTGCGCCAGTTGGCCCTGATCCTTCACCGGATCGCTGACCTGCACCTGCCAACCGGCATCCGCAAACATCTTCAGGCCATCCGCGTGGATGCCGTCGCAAGCCAGAACCTTCATCTGTCGCCAACTCCGCCAGTGTGGACAAGGGGGCGAAGTGTAACGGGTTTCGTCTTGAGCGGAGGGTCTAATCGGGCTTGCCGCACGCATGGTTTCAGCCCCGGCGCCATGCCCGTTGCCACCAAGCAGGTGCGTCGGTCAAGGGCTCACGGTCACCCGGTAACTCACCGTCACCTGGCTGCCCGGCGCGAGCGTTCCGGTGAACGTCCACACCACCGGCCCCTGCGCACCCACGCCGGGCTGGGCGGTGACCGCGCACGCGCTCAAGTTGGCCGGCAGGCTGCCGGGGCAAGTTGCGGAGACGAACTGCGTGAACGCCGGGGTGGCGTCGTTGACGACCAACTGACTGATCGACTTGGCAGCCGGGTTGGTGACCACCAGATCGTAGCGCAGGCTGTCGCCCGGAGACGCGTTGTTGTTGGTGCCAGCGCCGCCACCCTCGGTGATGTTGGTGACGAGTTTGCCGATCTTCACCGACCCGGCCAGGTCCACGGTGGTGGTGTCGGTGCGGCTCAAGGTCGCTGCCAGGGCCGGGTTGGCATTGGTGTAGGTGAACGCGGCGCTTACGGTCACCGCGTTTTGTGCGCCCAACGACGCGCTGGCGGGCACGAACTCGCGCACGACGACGCACACCGTCTGCCCGGCGGTGACGGTCACCGGCGACGACAGCAAAGCGTCGCCCGGATCGATCAGGCCGTTGCAGTTCACGTCGCGGTAGATGGTTTCGATCCAGCCGGAGATCGCCGGAATCGCGACCGCCGTGGTCGCGAACGTGACCTGTCCGCCGCTGCCGGCGACGAACGCATGCGGATAGAACACCGTCGTACCCGGTTGTGTCGTTTGTGCGCCGTCGGGCGCGAACGTGTTGGCGGGCACGAGTCCGAACGCCAACCCGGTTGCAGAACTGCCACCCGCGGTGAAGGTCACGCTCGGCCGCGTATAGCTGCCGCCGCTGGTGCCGGCGCTGCCGCCGGTGGCCAGATCGCCGGTGAGCGCGACCGGCGTGACGGTCACGCTGCCGCTCACGCTGGCCGGCAGGTACAAGGTGAAGTTGCCGGCGCCGTCGGTGATCGTGGTGGCGACGGTCGTGCTGGCCGCGACCGCGTTGACGGTGACGTTGCCGATCCCGGCCTCGGTGCCGTCCTTGACACCGTTGTTGGCCACGCCGCCGGCGCCAATGCCGGTATCGGCAAACACCACGCCGCTGTAGGTGCTGCCGTTGTACAGGCCGAAGTTCTGGTTGAGCAGCGAGGTGCTGTTGTTGAACGTGATCTGGCGGATGCCGCTGGCCGCCTCGGTGCCGATCCACCCGGCCGGCGTCGACGGCGTGATGTCACTCAGGGTGTTGTTGTTGTCCAGGATCAGGCAGTAGTTGCCGCTGGGCACGCCCGGAACCATGTAGTTGCCGGTCGTCGGGTCGACCGCGGCGGCGACCGTGGCCGGCCCGTTGCAGGTGGCCCCGGTGCGCGGGCTGAGCTTGACGTACAGGCCGGTGATGCCGGTCCCGGTTTCGCCATTGTCGAGGTTGAAGTCGTGATTGGCATCGGCGTACACCGTGCCGAAGATGCTCGGGTTGGGCGAGTTGGTGAACGTGCAGGCGATGGCGTCGCCGAATTGCAGCGACGGAAACGTGTAGGCGGTGGTGTTGACGTTGTTGGGCAAGCCGGTGGTCGTCGAGCCGACCGTGTTGTTCACGCAAGTCAGGCGTTCGGAATAGTTCGCCAGCGTGCTCACGCTGCCCGGCGCCATCGCCTCGCCGATCACGAACGGATAGCTCGCCGCGATGGTCGGCAGCGAGGCCAGCGGGAAGCCACTGGTGCCGGTTCCAGTGGTGGTCTGCGACGCCAGCACGGCCCCGCCGGTGGTCTTGATCGAGTAGGTGAACTGGTCGGCGGCATTGACGCGCTGCCCGGCGATGACCTTGGCCACCGACACCGACGCAAACCGTACGCCGATCATGATCCCTTGCAAGCCGCTGCCGGTCATCGACGCGCTCGCCGTGGTCGGATTGTTGAACGTGCCAAAGACGTAAGAACTCGAACTGCCCGTCTGGTTGCCGTTTTCACTGACGGTGTTGGTGCCCACGCCGGTCAGCGGCGGCAGGTAGCCGCCGTTGTTGATCGTCGCCAGCAGCGACCACGGCGAGCCGTTGGTGGAGAAGCTCAACTTCTCGCCGGTGTTGGTCGATTCGCCGTCGGCGGCGATGAAGGCATAGGTGGTGGTGCCGCCGGCCGGCGGCGTAACCGACACACCGGTGATCGACAACCCGACCGTGGTGCCACTGGTGACCTCGTACAGCACCGGCTTGCCGGGGATGCCGTTGAATCCGGCGTTGCCGATCGCCGCGCCCGACCAGGACGGTGCGGCCGCGCCCGTCAGGGCGGTCTGTGCATTGGTGCCCGAAAAACTGGTGATGCGCAGGTTGAAACTCATCACCGAGCCATCCGGCAGGGTGTAACTGAAGTTCTGCCCGCCGGCCGAGCGCGCTGCCGAATCGCTGTAGCTGGTGAAATCCAGCCAGCAATAGGTGCGGAAGTCATTGGGCGCGGTGCCCTGCACGGTGGCGGCGTTGCAGGCAGCCGCGCGGGCGTCCTGGGCAGGCCATGCGGCCAGCACCAGCAAGGCGAACGCCCATGCAAGGCAACCGCCGATCCAGCCCGGTGCCCGCGATCGACGCCTGGGGATCCGGTCACGGGCCATGACCGACCTCCGCCGAACCGTTCCATATGCTCTGGGCGGCGTTCGTCTGCGGGCGCGAGGTTTTCATGTCCCCCACCGAATCGAACAAATCCGCACCGAACTTGAAGCGCAAGCGCAGGTAAAACCCCTCCTGCGTGTAGGCACCACCGGCCAGATCCGGGTCGTTGAACCCGACCACGTTGTATCCCATCGACAGCCAGAAATTGCGCCGCACCAGATAGCCCACCTCGACACCGGCCGCGCTGCGCCGGTTGCCGAAACCCCAACTGGAAAACGCCTGCACCCCGGCATCCCAGCGTTCGCCGATGTCGCGGGTGACCCGACCGCCGACCAAGGTCGTCCAGCCGCTGCTGCGGATGCCGTTGCCGTTGTCGCTGGCGTGCTTGGCGGCGAAGCGGGTGGTGATGTCCCAGGGCGGCGATGGCTGCATCTCGAACTGGGCGAGGAAGATCCAGGCGGTTTCGTCGATTTGCTGGCCGGCCGGCTGCGTGCTGTCCTGATTGCGCTTGTAGCCGATCATGCCCAGCGCATTCCAGCGGTCGTTGTCGGTCGGCCGGTAGGCGAACCCGCCCTGGAACTCGCCCTCGTGCTGTGCACCGCCGCTGCCGCCGCGGTTTTGCACGACGTTGTAGAACCCGCGCGCCAGCGCCGTCCAATCGGCGTTGAACTTGTACGCGGTGGCGGCGGTGGCCAGCCAACTCTGCGACTGCGTCGACTCCCGCCATTCCAGCCGGGCCGAGCTTTTCCACACGTCACTGCGGGTATCGGCGATGGCCGCGGTGATCGCCTGCGAGGCATCGGAGACCTTCCCGGAAACCGGCTTGATCTTCTCGGCGGTGCCGCTGACCGCCAGCCCCGGCGCAAGCTGCCACAGGTGGCGCAGACCGATGGCATCCTCGGCGGCGCGCCCGTCGATGCCCTGCCCGATACGGTACTCGTTGAACAACTGGGTGTTGTCGGCCAGCGTGCTTTGCAGGCCGAACACGGTCGAATACTGGTTGACCGACGGGTTGAGCCCGAACGCGCCGCTGAGGCTGTCGCTGGTCTCGTGCCGGAAATACAGCTTGCCGAGGTTGCCCAGCGAATAGGTGCCGCCGAAACTGAACACCTGCGCGTTCGCGTCGAAGGCCCGCTCGTACTGCGCGAATACGTTGGCCTTGGGTAACCAGGGCACCGGTGCGTCCACCCGCACGAATCCGCTGGTGAAGTCCACTGCCGTCGTCTTGGGCATGCTGCCGTTGGGGTCGGGGATCGACGTCTGCGCTTGCCCCTGGGCGTGGCGCACGCCGACGCTGAGCTTCACGTCGTGCGCGAAGTTGTGTTGCAAGGAAACGCTGGCGCCGGTTTGCGAGGCGTTGTTGGTGGGCGCGATCGTGCGCAGCCCCTCGACGACGACGCGGTCGCGCTCGCCGAGCTTGATGCCGACCTGCGCCCCGTACTGTGATTGCCCGGCCGACTGCATGGCGCTGGGGTTCTGGAAATCCGCGTCGGTGTGGATGCCCCAGATGCGGCCCTGCACGCGATCGGTCTGGCCGCGCCATTCCAGACGCTCGGCGTTGCCCGCGCCCAGGTCGGGCGTGCTGGAGTGCGCGAACTCGCCGATCAGCGTCGACTTCTTCCCGAGGTACGCGGTGAAATCCGCGCCGACCAGATCCAGCGGCTTGTTCGGATCCTCGTCGCGCACGCCCGACAGCCCGAACGAAAACGCCTTGGCGATCCGCCACTCGGCGGCCGCGCCGAAAACCCAGTGCTTCGGGCCACCGCTGACGACTTCGTAGTTGACGCGGATGAACACCGGGTTGAGGTTGGCGTCCACGCTCGGCACCGGCGCGGCGAACAGCAACTGCCCGGAGATCGGCTCGATGGTGTAATCCACGAATGGCGTGAGCGGCTGGTCGGACACGATCACGCTGGACTGCGTGCGGTCGCGCACGATCAGATCGACCTGCTGGCTGTTGACCACGCCGCGCGGGTCGAGGTGATAGGGCCCGGAAGTGCCGTTGCCGGGAATTTCCACCACCGTCTGCGAACTGGCGGTACGGCTGGCAAAGAAGTCGGTGCTCAGTCCGCCCTGTACGCCGTGTGCGCGCAGGCCGTACAGGGCACGGGTGTATTGGGTGATCTGCCGCGCCGGATTGTCGGTCTGGGTGGAATAGTCGCCCAGCAGCACGTAGGAGGTGCCGTGGTCGAGGCGCACATAAAGCTTGCCGGTGGACTGCGCATCGAAACCCTTGATCGACGAATCGCCGTAGATGGGATAGAACCGTGTCGGCTGGATGTCGCGGAACAGGGCGGTATCGGACGGCTTGTCGGAGTCGTAGCCCAGAGTGAGCAAAGTCGAGCCGAGCACCTTGCCCTTGAGGAACACCTGCGCACGTGCGCCCACGCTGTCCTTGCCGTGGTCGAAGTCGCGGCTCACGCTCTGGATGGCGCGCTCGAACCCTTCGGTACCATCGGTGGCCTGTAACGAGTGCGGATCGAGCTTGCGCAGATCCAGCACGGCCTCGATGAGCCCGACCGCAACCATCGGGCGCAGAAACGGCGCAAAGGTGAGCTTGTCCTGTGCATCTACCGTACCGCTCTTGACCTCGATGCTGGCGATACCCGGGTTGGCTGGGGGCAACAGACTGAAGCTGGCGCTGCCGCCTTCGATGAAGGTCTGCGTACCAGGTTCATCTTTGTTCAGATCCTTTTCCTGCCAGATGCCCTTGTCGGTCTGCAAGGTAACCGCCACCCGCGAGGTCACCGGCACCCCGGCGCCATCCAGCGCTTCCACCTTCACCTGCACCGGCGTCTGCGGGTCGGCCACCGCCTTGGCGGGCAGCACGATGCGGAACTTGGCGAGGTTGCCCGGCGCGGTCACGTGGATGACGGCTTGGCCACGTTCGTTGCCGAACCCGTCCACGGCGCTCACTTGCAAGACGTTGTCGCCGGGCTTCAGATCGATGCCGACGTATTCCCAGGCGGTGACGCCGCGGTCGGTCGAGGTGGTGCGGGTGCCCACGTAGCCGGCGTCGATGGCCTTGCCGTTGACGCTCAGGCGCAGACTGGAACCAGCCGGACCTTTCACCCGCACGCGCGTTTGCGCGCTGGCCAGGGTTGCTCCATCGACCGGCTCGATGAATGCAACGGCTGGATCCAGTCGCGGCAGCAGATCGGGCAAGGGAGTGGATGGCGCCGCCGCGGGCCGGACCGCATCGGCCGCGGTCGGCACCAGCGGTGCCGTCTGGATGGGCGCGGCCGACACCGTGGCCGGGGTCGTGGCCTGATCCGGGAACACCGGCCTGGCGGAAGGCCACGGCCCGAGCACGGAGCCGCCCATATCTCCCACCGCCCCCAGCGGGGTGCCGCGCAGCGGCATCGAGGTTCCATCGGCGACCACGCCGTTGGAACCGAGGGTGCCGCTGGCCGGCAGCGAGCGGGCATCCAGATTCAGCGCCGCGTTCGAACTGGCACTGAGCAGACTTTGCGCGATGCGAGCGATCTCCTCGGGCTTGTCCAGCGCCAGCCGGCGGGCCTTGATTGCGGCGGTGACGTCGGCGCTGCATTCGCCGATGGCGAAGTCGGTCTTGTGCAACTCACCGTTCTTCAAATCGACGAACTGACTGGACGGATCGAGGGCGTTGCGATGATCGAGCACTTCCAGCGACGTACCCGGCGGCAGCGTGGTCTTGTCCACCGCCGCCACGGTGGTGCGCGGGGTCAGCCCGTACAAACTGTATTTGCCGTCGCCGTCGGTCACGGCATAGGTGCCGTCGGCCAGCCAGATGCGCACGCCGGGGATGCCCGGCTCGCCGGCATCTTGCATGCGATTGGCGTTGCAGTCGGCATACACCTTGCCGATCAGCACGGCGTGGTTGTCAAACACGCCACCGAGCACCTGCACCTTCACGGTCGCAAGGTTGGACTGCAGGGCTCCGCTGCGCGCACGCGCCGAGTTCACGCCATTGCCTGACTGCGCGCCCGGGCCCACAGCGACGCGATACGTGATCGTCACCTGCCCCTGGTTGGACAGCGTGCCCAGCGGGATCCGCAAGGTGCCTTCAACCTGCACCGGCTCCGGAACCGCCTGCCCGCCGACACGCAGGCTGCCACGGACATACTGGAAGCCCGGCGGCAACCAGTCGGTGACGATCACCTCGTCCAGCGACAGCCCGCTGTGATTGCTCACGGTGATCGTGTAATCAAGGAAATCGCCCACCTCCACCACGGTCTTGCTGGCGGTCTTTTGCACGATCAGGCCGCCGGTGGCACCCGGGTCGAGCGGCACGTCGATGCGGATCGGCGCATCGCCGGCGAGCACGAAGTTGCCGCCGTAGGAACCCGGGTCGATCACGTTGCGCCCGACCGGCTGCAACGCGGGTGGCAGTTTCGACGGGAACAGGTAGCCCGGCGGCGGCAGCACGCGCAACGCGTAGGTACTGGGCTTGACGAAGGGGAAGACGAACGCGCCATCGCCGCCGGTGGTGACGGTGCTGGGCGCAGGTGTCGCCCCGTCAGGTTCGAAGACCGCCGCGGCGCCGCCCGCATTGCCGCCGTTGCCGCCACCGGTGACATCGATCAGGCTCACGCTGGCGCCGGCGACCGGCTGGTTGGTCTTGCTGTCGAACACCACTCCGCGCGGGTCGATCAGGATGACCGCGCTGATTTGCCCGGCCGCCGCGCATCCGAGCAAGGTGGCGGTGACGGTGTCATTCTGGAACACCTCCAGGATGCCGTCCCCGGTCACCACCGGATGCGTGCTGCCGTCGGCGGTGGGTACATCGGGCTGGATGCGGAAGATGCCGGTGTTCGGTCCGGTCTCGACTGCCGTGTAGGTCTCGACGTCGTCGCCGATCGCCGTATTCAGCCGCACCGGATAACTCTCGATCTGACTGCCGTTCACGTTGCAGGCCGCGGCATTGACCTGCACGAACAGCGGCACGCCCAGCAGACTCTGCCCTACCGGCGTGGTGTAGTTGCCATCCGGGTAGAACGCGATGCCCGCCGGCAGGGCCGGCAACGGGAGGCTCACCGGGTTGGACGGCACGGTGATCGGGCCGGTGCTTTGATAGTCCACGTAACCGACGTTGTCGAGCGTACCGGCGGCGTTGGCCGCGACCTTGACCGTGAACTGCCCGGTCAGCGTCGCCCCGGCGGCGAGACTGGGAACGCCCCAGCCGATGGCGTCGACCGTGGCCCCGGCGGGGGGAACGCTGACGTAGCTGTTCACCGGCTGGCCGAGCAAATGGAATAGCTGCTGCGACACACCGGCCACGGCCAGACTCTGGAAGCTGGTGTTGGCCGGGATGGCGTCGCGCAGGACGACCAGATTCACGCTGTTGCCATCCAGCTGCACCGGCGTGCCCAAGGCGGCGGCGTCCCCGATGTTCGACTCGCTCAGGGTGTAGGTGACGTTGCCGCCCTGCACCGGGTTGGCGGGCGTGGCGCTCTTGGTCACCGTGATCGACGGCCCGGTGGTGACCACGACCGTGTCCTGCGCGCTGGCGTGTTGCCCCTGCACGGCGCTGGTGGCGTTGAGTTGCAAGCTGGCGCTCTGCCCGACTTGTGCGCCCGGCGCCGGGGGCACCGCTCCGACCACCAGCAAGGCCACGCTGGCGCCCGGATTGAGGCTGACGCCGGTGGACGCGCTGGGTGCGCCGCCGACGCCGTTCACCAGCACCGGCTCGCCCGGGTCGACGACACCGTTGCCATTGAGATCCTCGACCACCTGCGGGCCCACCGGGGTGAAGGTGTTGCCCGCCAGCAGTTGCAAGTCCAGTTCGCACACTTCGGGCGTATTGCCGGCATTGCCCAGCACATGCGGTAGCGCAAACCCGGCGCCGGGTGCGCGGGTCACGGTCTGCCCGGGCGTCAGGGTGCAAACCTCGATCGGCTGCACGAACACGCTGACCGTGTTGGACTGCACATGCACGTTCAGGCCGCTGGCCGCGTCGATGAAGCTGCCGTTGGCAGTGTTGTCGATCTGCGTACCCGCCGGCGGCGGCGCGGACTGTGCGGCACCCGTCGCCAGCATCAGCCCGAGGCACGCCAGCCACGCCAGCACCCGAGGCAAGCGACGGCTGGTCGGGAGCACCTGCCCTGGGTCAGCGTGCAACGGCATGATTCCATCCCACTCCTGGCGATCGCCGCTGCAAAGACGACTCACCCCACCCCGGGCCGCTTTCGATCCGGGGTGGGGTGACGTGCGCATCGCACCATGGCGCCGACGATGGCAAGCAGCCGATTACTGCTGGATCTTGACTCCAAA
>JAFEEL010000043.1 GCA_018241125.1 Pseudomonadota bacterium
AACACCGTTCGAGCCGATCCGTCTCGAACCACGGCTCCCCAGCACCGAACCGTTCGTGGTGAGGAGGATCGGTCGAGAACACCGTTCGAGCCGATCCGTCTCGAACCACGGCTCCCCAGCACCGACGTTTCGACCCCGATCGCTGTCGCAAGTCGCTGGCCTGAGTTTTCCCGGTTTGGCGTTTGCTATGATCGTCGACCGCGTCACACTTTCCCCGGGGAATCCATCATGTTCAAACGCAAAGTCCTGCCCTGCCTGATCGCTGCGGGCATCGTCGCCATCGCCGGTTGCAACAAGGGTGGTCCGGGCGGATCGGGTCCGGGCACCATCGCCGCCGACGATCCATTGACCTACGTGCCCGCCGACACGCCTTACGTGATCGCCAACATCGATCCGCAGCCCAAGGACGTCAGCGACGGGTGGATCGCAAAAATCGACAAGGCCGGCAAGCTCGGCGACATCTACGCCGCGCAGATCGACAGCGCTTTGAAGGCGATCGCCGATACCGACGCCAGCTGCGCCGGCGCGGCCCCGGCGACGCCGGCAACGCCCGGCATCGCGTCCCCGGCGGACTCGGATGCAAATGGCGGTGGCGGTGGCGGGGCGATGCAGGAGCAAGCCAATGACCCGGCAACCAGCGCGCAAGGCGACAACGGCGCGCCTGCCGCAGCCATGGCCATCCCGCCGACGATGCCCGTCGACGGCGAGGCCTCGCCGGCCGATGCATCTTCCGCAGCGACCGCTGCAACGGGAGGCATGACCGACGATTCCGGCGATGCCGACAAGTGCGCGGCCACGTCGGTTGCGCAACGCGCCAAGGCCACCAAGTTGCTGGGCGCGGTGAAGGACGAGGTCGCCGGCAAGGACAGCAAGGCGCTGATGGACACCTTGGGCCTGTCGCCACAGGCGCACATGGCCTTCTACGGCATCGGCCTGGTGCCGGTGATCCGCGTCGAACTGGCCAAGCCGGAAAACCTGCGCGCCACCATCGGCCGCATCGAAGCCAAGTCCGGCACCAAGCTCGACACCGGCAAGGTCGGCGGTCTGGATTACTGGGCGGTTCGCGGCGACGCCAGCGATGCCAAGCTCGAGGGGGTGTTCGCCATCTCCGGCAAGCAGTTCGTGGCCACCATCGCCCCGGGCAAACCGTCCGACGCCGACTTGCGCACCTTGTTCGGTCTGGACAAACCCAAACAGTCGCTGGCCGACAGCGGCGGTTTGGCGGCGCTGAACAAGAAGATGAACTACCTGACCTACGGCAGCGGCTACTTCGACAGCGCCCGTCTGGTGGCGATCCTGAAGGCCGCGCCGACGCCGCTGGAGACGTCCTTCCTGGCCGCCATCGGCGAAAAGAAGCCGCAGATCGACGCCACCTGCGCCGCCGAGTACGACCAGCTCGCCGCCGCCTGGCCGCGCGCCAGCTTCGGCTATACCGACCTGTCCACCCAGCACATGGGCCTGCGCGGCGTGCTGGAGGCGCGTGCCGACATCGCCAAGGACCTGATGACCTTGCGCGCGCCGATGCCGGGCATGGGCGCGGTCAAGGATTCGCTGGCCAACTTCGGCTTCAGCATCAATCTGGCCAAACTGCCGGATCTGGCCACCCAATGGGCCGACGCCACCGCCAAGTCGCCGTGGAAGTGCCCGGCGTTGGCCAACCTCAACGCCTCGGCGGACAAGGCCAAGACCACCCTGAGCAATCCGGGCGTGGCCGGCTACGCGGGCATGTTCCACGGCTTCCACCTGTTGGCCGACAAGATCGACATGAAGGATGGGCAGCCGATCCCGGATTTCTCCGGCATCGTGGTGCTCGGGTCGGACAACCCGGCCTCGTTGCTGGCGATGGCCGGCAACATGGTGCCTGGCATCGCCACCCTGGGCCTGAAGGACGACGGCGCCGCCAAGCCGCTGCCGGCAATACCGAACCTGCCGCTGCAAGGGCCGATGTTCGCGGCGATGACCAAGCAGGCGCTGGCGATCGCCATCGGCCAGGGCGAGGACGCCAAGATCGCCGCCGCGATGAAGTCCGATCCGGCGCAGCAGCCGTTGTTCACTGGCGGCGGTCGCGGCGAGCTCTACCACCTGCTCGCCAACGTGATCCGCAAGTCCGCGCAGTCGCTCGGCGATCCGGCCAAGCAAAAGGAGCTTGAACAGCAGGCGAAGATGATGGATATGTACGCCGGCTTCTTCAAACGCGCCGATGTGACGGTCGAGCTGACCGAGCAAGGCATCGAGCTGCACGAGTCGGTGGACGTGGCGCAATAAGCCACACCGAAAGCGACCGACGATGCGACGCCGCCGGGCAACCGGCGGCGTTTTCGTTTGCGCCCTGGCGATCGCACTCAGCCCAGTTCTACCCACACCGGCGTGTGGTCGGAAGCGCGCTCCCAACTGCGCGGAGTACGGTCGATCCCGGCGGCAACGCAGGACGCTCGCAACGCGTGACTGGCCAGCAGCAGGTCGATGCGCAGGCCGAGGTTGCGGCGGAATGCCGCCTGCCGGTAATCCCACCAGCTGAACTGCCCGCCTTCGTCGTGGAACAGGCGGTAGCTGTCGTGCAGGCCCAAATCGAACAGGCGTCGCAGCGCGGCGCGCTCGGCGGTGGAGGTGAGGATGGAATCGTCGTTCCACACGACGGCATCGTGCACGTCGCGATCATCCGGGGCGATGTTGAAATCGCCCAGCACCACCAACTTCGGATGACGCACGATTTCCTCGGCCAGCCAGTCGCGCAGCGCCGCCAGCCAGCGCAGCTTGTAGTCGTACTTCTCGCTGCCCACCGCCTGCCCGTTGACCACGTACAAGTCGACGACGCGCACGCCGCCCACCGTGGCCGCCAGCACCCGCTTTTGCGGGTCCTCGAAGCCGGGGATGCCAGACTGCACGTCAGCCAATGGTTGCCGCGCGAGGATGGCCACGCCGTTGTAGGTCTTCTGCCCGGAGAACACGCTGCGATAACCGGCTTGCGCCAGCGCCGTATCGGGAAACTTGTGATCCTCCAGCTTGGTTTCCTGCAACGCCACCACGTCGGGGCGCGCGTCGGCCAGCCACTGCAACAGGTGCCCCAGGCGGACGTTGAGCGAGTTGACATTCCAACTGGCGATTTTCATGAATGCCATGGTAGCGTCTGCGCCCGGGGTTGACGCAGGTCAGCATCCGGCGCGAGTCTGGCGCGACACTTCAGTCCACGACCCTGCCCGGAGCCTGACGATGGCCGACCCCACCCGCTACTCTCCCGGCCTGCGCCGCCTGCACTGGTGGATGGCGCTGTTGATCGTCGCGGTCTATATCGCGATGGAACAACGCGGCATTTTTCCGCGCGGCAGCGCCGGCCGTGCCGGCATGATGCAGGCGCACTACTGGCTCGGGCTGCTGGTGTTCGCGCTGGTGTGGTGGCGGCTGGCGCTGCGTCGTTCGCACGGCGCACCGGGCATCACCCCGCCGCTGCCGATGTGGCAGGCAATCCCGGCCAAACTGCTGCACTTGGCGCTGTACGCCTTCTTCATCGTCATGCCGCTGCTGGGCCTGGCCACCGCCTGGACCGACGGCAAGCAGGTGCTGATCCCGTTCACCCAGATCGCCATTCCGCCCTTGCTGGCCGAGAACGAAGATCTCGCGCACCGCCTGGAGGATGTGCACGTCACCATCGGCGAAGTGTTCTATTGGGTGATCGGCCTGCACGTCGTCGCCGCGCTGTACCATCACTTTTTCCGCCGCGACGATACACTGCGCCGGATGCTTTGATCGGAACTTTCGGCATGGACTGGATCGACCTGCGCTCCGACACCGTCACCCGGCCCACGCCGGGCATGCGCGAGGCGATGGCGCACGCCGAGGTCGGCGACGACGTGTACGGCGAGGATCCCACCGTCAATGCCCTGCAACAGCGGCTGGCGGTCAAGCTCGGTTTCGAGCGCGCGCTGTTCCTGCCCTCGGGCACGCAGGCCAACCTGATCGCGCTGATGGCGCACTGCCAGCGCGGCGACGAGTACCTGGTCGGCGATCAGGCGCATACCTACCGCTTCGAGGGCGGCGGCGCGGCGGTGCTCGGCTCGATCCAGCCGCAGCCGATCACCAATGAAAGCGACGGCACGCTGTCGTTGCACGCGATCGAGCGCGCGATCAAGCCGCTCGATCCGCACTTCGCGCGCAGCCGGTTGTTGTGCCTCGAAGACACCTGGCACGGTCGCGTGCTGCCACTGGATTACCTGCGCGACGCCCGTGCGCTGTGCGATCGCCGCGGATTGCGCCTGCATCTGGACGGCGCGCGCTTGTTCAACGCCGCCGTCGAACAACGGCTGCCGGCGCGCGACATCGCGCAGTTCTTCGACAGCGTCTCGGTGTGTTTTTCCAAGGGTCTGGGTGCGCCGGTGGGTTCGGTGCTGTGCGGCAGCCACGCGCTGATCGAGGACGCCCGCCGCTGGCGCAAGGTCTGCGGCGGCGGCATGCGGCAGGCGGGCATCCTCGCCGCCGCCTGCCTGCACGCGCTCGACCACCACATCGAACGGCTGGCCGACGATCACGCGCGCGCCGCGCGGCTGGCCGCCGGCATCGCCGACCTGGCCACCCTCAAACTCGTCGGCCAGCACACCAACATGGTGTTCATCGACGTGCCGATCACGCACTTGCCGGCGTTCAGGACGCACATGGACGCCGCCGGCGTGCGCCTGTCGATCGGCTACCTGCCCTCGATCCGCATGGTGGTGCATCTGGACATCGACGATTCCGGCATCGACGCGGCGATCGCCGCGCTGCGCAGCTTCGCGCCCTGAAACGGCGCGCGATCGCCGCCGCCATCGTGTGCCATTATCGGTAGCGCACGTCCAGCCGAGCACGCCATGGAACGTTACGAACGCGCACTCGCGTTGCACCGGATGTTCAAGGCCGCACGCTATCCCGTCGGCATCCACAAGATGCTGGAGGATATCGGCTGCTCGCGCGCCACCCTGTATCGCGATCTGGCCTACCTGCGCGACGTGCTCGGCGCGCCGCTGGATGGCGTGGGCGAGGGCTGCTACCAGTACGCCGAAGGCGAAGGCGCGCGCTTCGAGCTGCCCGGGCTGTGGTTGAACTCCGACGAACTGCACGCGCTGCTGGCCGCGCACCAGTTGCTCGAACGCACCGGCAGCGGCGTGTTGTCCGGCGCGCTGGCCCCGATCCGCAACCGTATCGACGCGCTGCTGGCAGAACAAGCCGGCGGCAAGCGCTGGCCGGTCGAGCGCGTGCGCGTGCTCGCCTCCGGGCAACGGGCGATGGATCAGCTCGCCTTCCGCAGCGCCGCCAGCGCGGTGCTCGATCGCAAGCAGTTCGCCTTCGACTACCGCGCCCGTTCCACCGACGAGCGCAGCCACCGCAAGGTCTCGCCGCAGCGGCTCACGCATTACCGCGACAACTGGTATCTGGACGCCTTCGACCACGAACGCGATGCCCTGCGCAGCTTCGCGGTCGAGCGCATCAGCCGCGCGCACCTGCTCGACACGCCGGCGCAGGATGTGCCCGAGTCCGTGCTCGACGAGCACCTCGCATCCGGTTACGGCATCTTCTCCGGTGCGCCCAAGGCGTGGGCGACGATCGTGTTTTCGGCCAAGGCCGCGCGCTGGGTCGCCGACACGCAATGGCATTCCAAGCAGGAAGGCCGCTTCCTGCCCGATGGCCGCTACGAACTGCGGGTGCCGTACAGCAATGGCCGTGAACTGCTGATGGACGTGCTGCGCTACGGTGCCGACGCGCAGATCATCGCCCCGGTGAGCTTGCGCGAACAGGCGCGCGCGAGCTTGCAACTGGCGCTGGGACAATACGGGCCGTGAGTGGCCCCGCCGCGGTGTACGCTGGTCGGCCACGAATTACGGAAATCGCATGGCCTGGCTCGCCAGCAAATACCTGCTCACCGCCGCGGTCATCGTGCTGGTCTCCGAGGCGGCCAAGCGCTCCGACCGCCTCGGCGGCTTCATCGCCGCGCTGCCGCTGGTGACCTTCATGGCGCTGATCTGGCTGTATCTGGATCAGCAACCGCAGGCCAAGATCGCCAACCACGCCTGGTACACGTTCTGGTACGTGGTGCCGACGCTGCCGATGTTCCTGGCCTTCCCTTGGCTACTGCCTAAGCTCGGATTTTGGCCAACCCTGCTGGCCTGCGCGGCGATCACGATCCTCTGTTTCTGGCTGTTCGCGTTGGCACTGCGACCATTCGGCATCCAGTTGCTGCCATAGGCGGCCTCCGTCTCGGCTGCTGAGACGCCCCCGGCGCAGGCTGGATTTCCGCCACCCACGGAGTCCGCCATGCGCACCTTCCTCGCCGCACCTGAAACGGAAAACCTGCTCGCCCTGCGCCGCACGCTGTGGCAACTGCTGGGCGTCGGCATCGCTGCCGCGATCGTCCTGACAAGCAAAGCGCCGGCGGCGGGCAGCGCCGCGCTGTGGTGTGTGGTGCTGCCGGCCAGCGCCCTGCTGGTTCACTTCCGCCGTGAACTGCTGGCGCGGATGCGGATGCGCGTGGCCGCGAATGTCCACAGTCATCCAAGTCGCCGTTCGTGGTGAGGAGGACGTGTCGAGATCAAAGAACCTGCCCCGGACTCGATCCGGGGTCGAGCACGTCCGTCTCGAACCACGCCCGCGCAGAAGCTCGACCTCAGCAGTGGTTCGATCGCGGCCTCGGGCTGCGCCCTCGATCCGCGCCTCACCACGAACGGGAACTCCTGCCGGGCCGGTCGGTGCGGAGCGCAGACGCTTTCACCGCGCGGCGCGCATATACTGCCGCGCATGAAAACTCGAACTTTCCTGCGCCTGTGCCTGCTCGGTGCCACGCTCGCGCTGGTCGCCTGCGGCAACAAGGGCCCGCTGGTGCTGCCCGACAAGGCCACAGCGCCGGCGACCGACCATCCGTCCGCGTCGCCGGCCAGCGACACCGCGCCGGCATCGCCTGCCGGATGAACGCAGTCGGTGCCCGTCACGGCACGCCGCCGCGGTTTTCCAAGATGCACGGGGCCGGCAACGATTTCGTGATCCTCGACCGCCGCGGTGGCGCAGCATCACCCGACAGCGCCACCGTCCGCCGGCTGGCCGACCGCCATCGCGGCGTCGGCTGCGACCAGTTGATCGCGATCATGGACGCGGTTACGCCCGGCAGCATCGCCAGCTACCGCATCTGGAACACCGACGGCTCGCCGGCGCAGCAATGCGGCAACGGCGCGCGCTGCGTGGCGGCGTGGCTGCGGCGCGAGGGTGCGGGCATGGCCGATCGGTTCGCGCTCGACAGCCCGGCCGGCGTGGTGGAGGTGACGATGCACGGCGATGTCGATATCGAACTGGCGATGAGCGTGCCGGAGTTCGTGCCGGCGCGCATCCCGCTGGCGCTGCCCGAGCGGCGCGACCACTACGCAGCCGACCTGGACGGTGAGCGCGTGCGTTTCGGCGCGGTGTCGATGGGCAACCCGCACGCATTGATCGAGGTGGCCGATCTGGCCATCGCGCCGGTGGCGCGCATCGGCGCAGCGATGCAGGCATCGCCGCTGTTCCCCGAGGGCGTCAACGTCAGCTTCGCGCAAGTGCTTGCGCGCGATCGCATCGGCCTGCGCGTGGTCGAGCGCGGCGTCGGCGAAACCCTGGCCTGCGGCAGCGGCGCCTGCGCGGCGGTCGCGATCCTCGTGCGTCAGGGTCGCGTCGAACGCGAGGTTGCAGTGGCGCTGCCCGGTGGCACACTGCGCATCGTCTGGCCGGCCGACGACGCGCCGGTGCGCATGCGCGGCCCGGCCGCATTCGTCTTCGAAGGAGAGTGGCACCCATGAGCGAGTCCAGCACGATTGGTTCGACCGACGTGGCGGCATTCCTGCGCCGCAACCCGCGTTTTCTCAATGAATATCCC
This sequence comes from Pseudomonadota bacterium, assembly GCA_018241125.1. Classification (GTDB taxonomy): domain Bacteria; phylum Pseudomonadota; class Gammaproteobacteria; order Xanthomonadales; family Xanthomonadaceae; genus SZAS-103. The sequence continues at coordinate 7,862 of JAFEEL010000043.1, forward strand.
GATCTGGCACTCGGGCTGGTGGTGCCGCGCGAGGAAGGCCGCGCCACCTCGCTGGCCAGCTACCAGCTCGACGTGCTGCGCGACAAGAACCGCGAGTTGAACAAGCGCCTGCACGAGCTGTTCCACAACGCGCAGGAAAACGAGCGCCTGACCGTGCGCACGCACCAGTTGGTGCTGGCCTTGCTGCGCGCACGCTCGCCAGCCGACACGCTCAAGACCATGGCGGCCAGCCTGACCGAGGATTTCCAGGGAGATCTGGTGCGTGTGCTGCTGCATCGGCAGGTCGAAGGGCTCGACGGCGCCGATTGGCTGAGCGTGCTGCCGCGCGATGCCGCCGTGCTGTCGCCGTTCGCCGAGTTCTTCGCCAAGGACGAGCCGCTGTGCGGCCGCCTGCAAGCGGAAAAACTCGAAGCCCTGTTCGGCGCCCGCCAGCACGAAGTGCAGTCGTGCGCGCTGTTGCCGCTGCACGAACGCGGCCTGATCGCGATCGGCAGCCACGACGCCAACCGCTTCTATCCGGGCATGGGTACCTTGTTCCTGCGCCTGATGGGCGACAGCCTCGTGGTGGCGCTGGAGCGCTACGACGGCTGAAGCGCGCGTGATCCGGATTGCTGTTCGCGGTGAGTCAGGCGCATTGCGATCGTAGAGCAAGCCGACTTTGTATTCCGTTCGTGGTGAGGCGCGGATCGAGGGCGCAGCCCGAGGCCGCGATCGAACCATGCGTGGCATGATCGTCGAGCCAATCCGCAACACGGCAGCCCACCGTATGAGCACCGGCCCCACCCCGCCCGATTCCCTGCACGCCGCGCGCGACGCCTTTCTCGCCTATCTGGCGGTGGAGCGGCGGATGTCGGCGCACACGCTGGATGGCTATGGGCGTGATCTGGTGGCGCTGTGCGACTGGTTGGCCGGGCAGGGCGTGGCTGCGTGGGCACATCTGGATGGCGAGCGGCTGCGCGCGTTCATCGCCGACGAACACCGCCGCGGCCTTGGCGCGGCCTCGCTGCAACGCCGGCTGTCGGCCTGCCGCAGCTTCCTCGCATGGCAGGTCAAGCACGGCATGCTCGCCGCCAACCCGTGCACCGGCGTGCGCGCGCCCAAGGCACCGCGCAAGCTGCCCGGCGTGCTGGATGCCGACGAGATGACGCAACTGGTCGAAGTGCCCGCCGACGATGCGCTGGGCAAGCGCGACCGCGCCCTGCTGGAGCTGATGTATTCCTCTGGATTGCGCCTGTCGGAAACCTGCAACCTGCATTGGCGCGAGCTCGACCTCGATGCTGGACTGGTGCGGGTGACCGGCAAGGGCAGCAAGGTGCGCCTCGTGCCGGTGGGCCGGCATGCCGTGACGGCGCTGCGGGCGTGGCGCGACGAATGCGCGGTCGCGCATCCTGACCCATCACTGCACACCGACGCGCAGCGCCCGGTGTTCCCGGGCCGCGACGGCGGCCCGATCAGCCCGCGCGCGATCCAGTTGCGCCTGCGGCAACTGGCAATGAAGCAGGGCATCTTCAAGCGCGTGCACCCGCACCTGCTGCGCCACAGCTTCGCCAGCCACGTGCTGGAATCCTCCGGCGACCTGCGCGGCGTGCAAGAGTTGCTCGGCCACGCCGACATCGCCACCACCCAGATCTACACTCACCTCGACTTCCAGCATCTTGCGAAGGTGTACGACGCCGCGCATCCACGGGCGAAGCGGAAGCATGGGAAGCCGTGAGCCGTGAGCCGTGAGCCGTGAGTCGTGAATCGTGACTTGCGAGCTTGGCCTTGCGCCGTTGATTATCTGTCCTCTGTCCTCTGTCCTCTGTCTTCTGTCCTCTGTCCTCTGTCCTCTGTCCTCTGTCTTCTGTCTTCTGTCCTCTGTCCTCTGTCCTCTGTCCTCTGATGCCCCACCCCACCCACATCGTCCTCCACCGCGCCTCGCACGCACTCGAAGTGTCATTCGACGACGGCGCGAACTTTCGATTGCCTTGCGAATACTTGCGGGTGGAATCACCCAGCGCCGAGGTGCAAGGTCACGGCCCGGGGCAGAAGGTGCTGGTGACCGGCAAGCGCGAGGTCAACATCGCCGCGATCGAGCCGGTCGGCAACTACGGCGTGCTGCTGCGCTTTTCCGACGGCCACGCCAGCGGCATCTACAGCTGGGAGCTGCTGCACACGCTCGGGCGCGAACACGACGCGCGCTGGGCGAACTACCTCAAAGCAATCGAGGCGGCAGGCGCATCGCGCGAAACGTGAATCGCGCCGGCCGGCCGCTCACGCCTTCTTCGCGAAGCTCCCCGGAACGAACCGTTGCGGCGCGAGGCGTTCTTGCAGCGCCAGATACTGCCGCGCATAGGCGGCATCGCGAAAATCCAGCGGCGCGCGCGTCAGTTGCACCACCGCGCTGCCATCCTCGTTGCGCTCGATCAGGGCCACGCCGGCTGCCTCCGCGGGTGCATCGAAACCCAGCGCCTTCGCGGCATGCGGCCCGAGCCAGTTGAGCCAGCCCAGCCGCTCGGTGATCGCCCAGCCGTAGCCTGATGGGATGCGCAGGCGGGTGTCCTGCAAGGCCGGCAGGCCCTTGGCCTTCGCCCACGAACCGGTCCATGCCGGCGAATCGGCGCGCATGAAAAACGCACCGGCCAGCCACGCGAACGGCCGCAGCAGGCCCGCCAGCTGCGGCGCCACCGGAGCGTCGGCGGCCACGCGCAGCGAGAAGCGCGCCCAGTCGGCTGCGTGGTTGTCGGCGAACGGGCCGACGAAGCGCCCGGTCGCGATGCGGATGTGGTTGCGGCGGGTGGCCGCGTTGCACAGTGTCGCCAGCCTCTTGGGCGAGTTCCAGCCGCGTTCGAGTTCCTTGCGCAGACTGCCTTCCAGCGGCTCGGGGAAGATATCGCGCACCGCGTGCCGCAGCGGTTCCTTGATGATCGACTCGACCTCCTGCACGAAGCGCTCGACCAGCTCAGGGGTCATCATCTGCGCGTGGCAGTAACCGCACAGCTCCACCGTGTCCGGCCAGTGCACCAAGGTCATCGGGATGGTGCGCTGCGCGTGCTCGTTCATCGGTCGGCGGCGTGAAACAGAAGGGGCGGCTGCCGATTCTAAGCGCAGCCGCCCGACTGCGTGTGCACTGCCGTCACTGGTCGCGCTCGAAGCGGGCGATTTCAGCAAGCAGACTTTGCGCGCGGACGATGCTGCGCCCGGCGTTGTAGTCGGCCAGCTTTTGCCCCAGCCCCGGCCGAGTGCGTGACCAGCGCAGGAAGGCCAGGGTTGCCAGCAATCCGACCACGCCAAATGCGAGGTTGATCCAGACCACGCCCGGCGCGTTGAGGAACAAATCGGCGCCCGCCAGCGACTTCAACGCCACCATCAGGAACGCCACCCACAGCAGCCACCACGGCAACCCGACCGCCAACCCGCCGCGCACGTACACCGTGCGCAACTGCGCGATCTGGCGTTGGATGCCGAGCACCGGCGCGGAATAATCGACGCGCGCGATCAACGCTTCGATCGCCGCGCCCAGCACGATCATCGAGATGCCGGACAGATGTACCGCGATGCCGGCGATCAGCAGATGCGGCACGTCGCGATGGGCGATCCAGAAGTTCGCGCCCCACAGCGCGATCAGCCCCCCCCACGCGATCTGGATCGCCTGCCCCCACACCAGCGGGCGCAGGCCACGGCGCAGGCGGTCGAGCTTGCCGTCGCGCAGCAGGTGGAAGTTCAGCGTCTCCTGCGTTTCCAGCCGCTGATTCAACTGCGCCCACGCGGCCTTCATGTCGTCCAGTTCCATGGCGTTGCTCCCGTTCATGTCATTGCTCCGATAGCCCGGCGCGGATGCGCTGTTTCAGGCGGTTGATCCTGGTGGCGACGTTGCTCGCGCTGATGCCCAGAACCTCGGCGATTTCCGCATGGCTGCGCTCGTCGAGGTACAGCAGCATCAGCGCGCGATCCAGCGGCCCCAGCGCGTCGATGCAGCGATGGAGGGCGCGCACGCGCTCGTCGGCTTCGTGCGCCGATGTGCGTTCGTCGGCGATGTCATGCGTCTGTTCATCCAGTGGCACCGCGTGGCGTTCGCGCACGCCGGCGCTGCGCGCCTGCGAGATCGCCACGTTCAACCCAATGCGATACAACCAAGTGGAAAACGCACGCGCGGGGTCGTACTTGCCGAATGCGCGCCAAGCCTGCACGGCGATTTCCTGCGCCAGATCGCGGCGATCCTCGGGGTGGCGGCAATACATGCCCGCGACCTTGAACACGATGCGCTCGTGCGCGGCCAGCAAGGTCTGGAAGCGCTCCCGCGCCGAACCGTTCGCCGTACCCGCCATCGTTGCGCCTGCCGTCGTCGTGGTCACTGCGTGCCCCGCATCCTGCCCGATGCCAAGGTGATTCGCGCGAGCGCTGAAAAAATCACACCGCCGGTTCCACCGACACGACGATCAATGCGCATGCAGTCCGCGACCGTGCTGCACAGGTCACAGCGGATCGCGTATCGGCGTCGCCGTTCGCGGCTTCAGAAAAAGAAATACCGGCAGGCGTGGAAGAACACCGGCGCGGCAAAGCTCACCGAATCCAGGCGGTCGAGCACGCCGCCATGGCCTTCGATCATCGAGCCCCAGTCCTTGGCACCGAGGCTGCGCTTGGCCGCCGACAGCGCCAGCCCGCCCAGAAAACCAGTCGCCACGATCAATGCCGACAACGCGGCGGCCTGCGCCGGCGTGAACGGGGTGATGACGTACAGTGCCGTACCGATGGCGATCGCGGACAAGCCGCCGCCAAGCAAGCCCTCGACCGTCTTGGCCGGGCTCACCCGCGGCGCGATCGGATGCTTCCCGAACAGCTTGCCGAACACGTATTGCAAGACATCGCTGATCTGCACCACGATCAGCAGGAAGATCATCAGCAACAAGCGCTCGTCCACCCCGCCGTGGGTCTTGAGCAGCAAAATCGCCGGCACGTAGCTGATGCAGTACACGCAGATCAGCACGCCCCATTGCAGCTTGGTCACTCGCTCCAGGAATTGTTCGGTGTCCCCGGCCAGCGCCATCAGCACCGGCAACGACAAGAAGCCGTACACCGGCAGGAAGATCGCGAACAGCCCGTACCAGTCGTCCAGTATCAGCCCGTATTGCAACGGCAGCATGATGTAGAAGCACGCCACCAGCGGCATATGGTCGGCGGGTCGCGTCGGGGTGAGGGTGACGAACTCGCGCAACGCGAATATCGATGCGAGCGCGAACAAGATCACGGTGGCGGTGGCGCCGAGCTCGAAACAGGCCGCCAGCACCGCGACCATCACCCACCACGCGCGGATACGGGCATTGAGATTGTCGATGGTGGCGCTGCCACCGCCGGCGCGTCGGTGCAGCAGCCAGCCCACCACCGAAGCCACCACCAGCAGCGCCACGATGCCGCCCATCAGCCAGAGGAATGTGCGCTGCGCGGTCATACCAACTCCACGATCGCCTGCCGGGCGCGTTCGAGGAAATCAGCCTTGTCCTCGCCTTCTAATCGCATCAGCGGTGCACCGAAGCGCACCGAGCAGGTCAGCGGCACCGGCAGCCATGTGCCCTTGGGCATCGAGCGCCAGAGATTGTCGAGGTAGACCGGGATCAGCTCGGCATCCCGGTGGCGGCCGGCCAGATGGTACAGACCGCTCTTGAACGGGCTCGGCAGCGCTTGCGCGCGCCGCGTACCCTCGGGAAAGACGATCAGCGACTGGCCGTTTGCCAACGCGGCATCCAGTGGCGCCAGCGGGTCGGCCTTGCGCGGCTGCCCGCTGCGATCGATGAACAGGGCATTGAAGCCGTGCGTGGCCAGCAAGGCGCGGGCGCCGGCGCCCCAATAGTCACGCGCCGCCACCGCGCGGGTGGTGCGCCGCAACGCCGGGGGTAACGCACTCCACAGCGCCAGCGTGTCGAAATGGCTGGTGTGGTTGGCGTAGTAGATGCGCAGCTCAGCCACCGGCCGGCAACCGAGCCAGCGCGGCTGCGCACCGATCAGGGTGCGCGTGCAGCCGGCCAGTAGCCATGCCAGCACGTTCACGCCGCTTTGCGCAGCTGCGTGGCAAGCGCGAGCGTGCGCCGTACACACGTCAGCAGCGAGCCGACGGCGATCACGATCGCGGCCCACCACAACACCCGCACGGCCAGGGCGGATTGGCCGGCGAAGGTCAGCCCGGACGCGAGCAGGCACGCGGCGGTCAACACGGCCATCCGCTGCGGCTTGGCTTGCGGCCCGCGGAAGTCCTGTGCAAAGCCCAATGCGCCGCCGAGCGCGCGCACATAGGCCGTGGCCAACGCGAGCACGGCGCCCAGCCAGCCCAGCCACGGCGCACCGCAGGCGTATCCGAGCGCGACCAGCAGCACGGTGTCGGCGACGCGGTCGGGCAGTTCGTTCCAGAGTTTTCCCAGCGCCGAGCCCTTGCCGCCTTCCATCGCCACCATGCCATCGAGCAAGTTGCACAGCAGACGCAGTTGCACGCACACCGCGCAGTCGAGCAGGCCCAGCCAGGTCGGCCAGCACGCCAGCAGCGCAGCGCCCGAGGCGGCAAACAACATGCTCAGGCCGGAAATTTGATCCGGCGTGATGGACGTGCGCGCCAGCGCAGCGGCCAGGCGCTGCGCCCAGCCGGCTTGACGGGTGGCCAGCGGGCGGCGGTCGGGCGGCAGTGCGCTCATCGTGGTCTTGTTGGCTGCTCAAGGGCGGCGTCAGCTGAAGCTTGGCAAGACTCGTCGGCCTTGGCGATTCCGCGCATCGACAGGTGCCCCTCGGCGGACTTGTCCAATGGTGCCTCCTGACGGGATCGGGCGGGCGCGGCGATGGCCGCGGATGCGATACTAGGCCGATGAATGATGCCAATGCCAACGCCGATCCGGAAGCGGCCACCACCCACTTTGGCTATCGCGACGTGCCGGTCGGAGAAAAGCGCAAGCTGGTCGGCGAAGTATTCACCTCGGTGGCGCGCAGCTACGACCTGATGAACGACGCCATGTCGCTGGGCGTGCACCGGTTGTGGAAGCGCTATTTCGTGGCCACTTCCGGCGTACGCCGCGGCGATGCGGTGCTCGATCTGGCCGGCGGCACCGGCGACATCGCCGCCTTGCTGCATGCTCGCGTGTTCGCGGAGACCACAGCTGGCGCGCGCTCGGCAGGGCAGGTGGTGCTCGGCGACATCAACGCCGACATGCTCGGCGTCGGCCGCGATCGCCTCATCGACCGTGGCCTGGTCGGTGGCATCGAGTATGTGCAATGCAACGCCGAGGCGTTGCCGTTCCCCGCGCGCAGTTTCGATTTGGTGACGATGGCATTCGGCCTGCGCAACGTCACCGACAAGCCGGCGGCGCTGCGCGAAATGCACCGCGTGCTCAAGATCGGTGGACGCGCGCTGGTGCTGGAGTTCTCGCGGGTCAAGGCCGACTGGTTCCGACCGATCTACGATTTGCATTCGTTTCAGGTGCTGCCGCGGCTGGGCCGGCTGCTGGCCGGCGACGCCGCCAGCTACCAGTATCTGGCCGAGTCGATCCGCAAGCACCCGCCGCAGGAAGAACTCAAGGCGATGATGGAACAAGCCGGCCTGGCACGCTGCGGGTATCGCGATCTGTCGGGCGGGATCGTGGCGATCCACAGCGGGTATCGGGTGTAGCGGGGGCGGGGAGCAGGGAGCAGGGAAGAGGGAAGAGGGAAGAGGGAAGAGGGAAGAGGGAAGAGCGTAGAAGCAAAAGCGTAGAAGCAAAAGCGTAAATGCCAAAGCAGGCGACTCGTGTCGTTGCCGATTTGCCATACGCCTCCCTTCGCTTGATCGTGTCATCCAGCAAACCACCCGCAGGTCGAGCGCTTGTTGCACCGTGTCATCCCGAGCGCAGCGAGGGATCTGCTGGTTTTCATCAACGGCGCAAGAACAGATCCTTCGGTGCGCTCGGGATGCCATTCCGCGTGAGACGCGACACCAGCGCGCCTCCGCTCACCGCTCTCCGCTCTCCGCTCCCTGCTCCCCGGCTCCCGTTTCACTGCCTCCCGTTCCATCGCCCCTCACCCCAACCCCTCTCCCGTGGGGAGAGGGGCTTTGGCTCCCCGCTCACCGCTCCCCGCTCCCTGCTCCCTGCTCCCCGCTCCCCGGCTCCCGTTTCACTGCCTCCCGTTCCATCGCCCCTCACCCCAACCCCTCTCCCGTGGGGAGAGGGGCTTTGGCTCACCGCTCCCTGCTCTCCGCTCCCCGCTCCCTGCTTCTTCAACCCGCCGCGTCGAGTAAACTGGGCGTTCCCCCCGTTTCCCCCGCCGATATCCCATGCGCCGCCCCGCACGTCTGCTCATCAGTTCCCTGTCGTTGGCCTGCCTGCTGGCCCTGTCTGCCTGCGGCCAGAAAGAGGCGATCAATCCGGCCGCCAGCATCCGCCATCCGATCGCCAAGTCCGCCGCGAACGCACCGGCGGCGGCGATCGACCGCAAGCTTGACGAATCCAGTTATGCGCAACCCGACAAGGTGCGCATGACCCACCTGATGCTCGATCTGACGGTGGATTTCGACAAGAAACAGCTCGCCGGCACGGCGGTGCTGGACGTGAACTGGTACGACGACAATGCCTCGGATCTGGTGCTCGACAGTTCCGATCTGCAGATCACCCAGATCGAGGGCGGCGACGGCACCGGCGACTGGAAGCCGCTGACCTACACGCTGGCGCCGGCCGACCCGATGCTGGGCAGCAAGCTCACCATCCACATGCCCTCGCCCGGCAAGCCCGGGCACATGCGCCAGGTACGCATCACCTACGCCACCTCGCCGCAGGCCACCGGCTTGCAGTGGATGGATCCGGCGCAGACCGAGGGCAAGCAGCATCCGTTCATGTTCAGCCAGTCCGAAACGGTGCATGCGCGCTCGTGGATCCCGCTGCAGGACTCGCCCGGCGTGCGCTTCTCGTGGTCGGCCAACATCCATGTGCCCAAGGACGTGGTGGCGGTGATGAGCGCCGATTACGGCGATCCGGCCACGCGCCAGCCGTCGTCGAGCTACCACTTCGACATGCCGCAGATGGTGCCGTCCTACCTGCTGGCGATCGCGGTGGGCGACTTGCAGTTCCACAGCCTGTCCGATCGCTCGGGGGTGTGGGCCGAGCCGGGCGTGCTGGCCAAGGCGGCTTCGGAGTTCTCCGACACCGAGAAGATGATTCAAACCGCCGAAGGCCTGTACGGGCCCTACCGTTGGGGGCGCTACGACATCCTCGTGCTGCCGCCGTCGTTCCCGATCGGCGGCATGGAAAACCCCAAGCTGACCTTTGCCACGCCCACCGTGCTGGTGGGCGACAAGTCGCTGGTGTCGCTGGTGGCGCACGAACTGGCGCACTCGTGGTCGGGCAATCTGGCCACCAACGCGACCTGGAAGGACGGTTGGCTCAACGAGGGCATGACCACCTACGTGCAGGGCCGCATCACCGAGGCGCTGTACGGGGCGGACGTGGCGGAAATGGAGCGGCAGATCGACCAGCAGGAGTTGGCGAGCGAATACAAGGACGGCGCCCTGCCGCCAGCGCTGCAGTTGCTGGCGCTCGACCCGCTCAAGCCCGGCTTCAACCCCGACGATGCGCTGTCCGACACCGCCTACACCAAGGGCGCGTGGTTCATGCAGTTCCTGGAGCAGCGCTTCGGCCGCGCGGTGTTCGATCCGTTCCTGAAAGGCTGGTTCGACACGTATGCCTTCCAGAGCGTGACCAGCGACGATTTCGAAAGATACCTGCACGCCAACCTGCTGCCGAAGAACCCCAAGGCGGTCAGCGACGCCGAACTGCACGCCTGGCTGCATGAGCCGGGCATCCCGGCGTTCGCCAAGGCCGCGCACTCGGCGCGTTTCGATGCGGTCGATGCCGCACGCACGGCGTGGCTGGGCGGCGGCGCGCTGCCCGCTGCGGATGTGACCGGCAAGTGGGTCACCCAGGAATGGGTGCACTTTCTGGAAGGCATGCCCGCCACCCTGAGTGCGGCGCAACTCGAGGCGCTGGACAAGGCCTACCACTTCACCGGCACCCCCAACGGCGAAATCGCCCAGCGCTGGTACCCGCTGACGGTGGCCGGCGGCTACACGCAGGCGCGCGGGCAACTGGCCGCGTTCGTGATCGCGGTCGGCCGGCAGAAGCTGATCGAGCCAATTTACACCGCGCTGGCCAAGACCACCGATGGCCTGGCGTTTGCCAGGGAAACGTTCGCCAAGGCCAAGCCGGGCTACCATCCGCTGACGGCGATGGCCGTACAGGGCATTCTGGACAAGGCCAAGCCCGCCAAGTAAGGCAACCGACAGCAGGAACCCGACGATGCGACCTGGCAAGACCGCGCTGTGGACGACCCTGGGCCTGGCCGCGGCCACCATCGGCGTGGCCGCGCTTGCGCCGGAGAAAGTGCTGGCCGCCGAGTTCGCGCGCCAGCGCTTGCTCGCCGGCGCCAAGCGCTATGCGATCGTGCTCGACGGCCACCGCTGGTGCTACCTCGATGCCGGCCGCACGCGCCCGCTGCGCGCGCCGGCGGTGCGCAACGGGCTGCCGCAGGCGATCCCGCGCAAGCCGGTGGTGGTGTTGATCCACGGCTTCACCGGGGGCAAGGAGAACTGGCTGCCGCTGATGCGGCAGATGGCCGGACACGCCCGCCTGATCGCGCCCGACCTGCCCGGCTGGGGCGACAGCCAGCGTCGCGCCGATGCGGACTACGGGCTGGAGTCGCAAGTCGAACGCCTGGCTGGTTTCCTGCGCGCACTGCCTGCCATCGTCGGGCGTGAGGGCCCGCCGGATCTGCTGGTCGGCCATTCGATGGGTGGGCAGATCGCCGGCCTGCTGGCGGCCCGCCATCCCGAGTTGGCGCCGCGGCTGGCATTGATGTCCGCCGCCGGCGTGCTGTTCGAGGCCAACGCCTTCGGGGTGGCCGTGCAGGCCGGGGAAAACCCCTTCGGCGTGCTCGACCACGCCCAGCTCAAGCGCTATTTCAGCATGGTGTTCGCGCAGCCGCCGATGGTGCCGTGGCCGTTCAGCGAGGCGCTGGTGCAGCGTCGGCGCGAGGACGCCGCCTTCGAGGACGCAGTGCTGGCCGACATCGGTCGCGGCCCGGCCGCCTTCGCTCTGCAACGGGAGCTGGGCGCCATCGCCGCGCCCACGCTGTTGCTGTGGGGCGACGAGGACGCGGTGATCGACCCCAGCGCGATGGCGATTTTCCAGGCCGGATTGGCCGATTCGCGTGCAACCCTCTTGAATGGATGCGGTCACATGCCGATGATGGAACGCACGCGGCAAACCGCCCAGGCCCTTCTGGACTTCCTGCAATGAACGCCCGCCATTCGATGGCCCGCACCGCCTGCCTGATGGCACCCCTGGTCGCCTTGTTGCTGGCCGGCTGTGGCCCATCGCAAAAACAACTGGCCGAGCAACAGGCCGATGTCCAGCAACAAGCCAAGGACGCTGCCGCCAACGCGCAGGCGCGCAACTACGTACAGGCACGCGATGCCGGCCAGTACGAACTGGCGCAAAACTACGCCAAGCAATTGTTGCACGACGCCCCCGACTCGGTCGCCGCCCGCGAGGTCAAGACGACTCTGGACGACACCAACGTCAAGGCCGACGAGGCCCGCGACAAGCGCCGGCTGGCCGCGTTGTGGACGTACAACACCGAGTTGCTCGACGGCGGCGGCGACAACAACGTCGTCTACAGCGCCTCGATCTACGCCACCCCCGATCCCAACTTCAACGGCGATCAGGTGCCGGTGCGGTTGGTACTGCGCCGGCATCCCAAATGGGGACGCAGCGCCTACCTCGTGCTCGACCACGGGCAGTTCGACTGCCCGCCGGGTTGCAAGCTGTCGGTGCAGTTCGACGACAAGCCGCCGCAGATGATGGCTTCCACCAAGTCCGACCAGAACAAGCAGGCGATGTTCATCGACGACGAGGCGACCGTCCGCGAAGCGCTCGACAAGATCCGCGCGATCACCGTGCAAACCAGCGTGGACGGCCAACCGCGCACGCTCACCTTCGATGTCGGCGGTTTCGACCGGGCGCAGCTCGAACGCAAGATGCCATGACCGTTGGCCGCGTGGGTCGCGCACGCGCGCGCCGGTGGTTGGCGGTGCTGTGCTGTCTTCTGGTCGGCGCGCCGGCGTGGGCGCTCGATCCACCGACCGCACCGACCCACCCGGCGCCCGTCGGATCGGGTGATTTTCTCCTCTACCACCCCGACTTGAGCGGTCGTCAGGACGGCATGCAAGCCTACGCCGATGGCGACTATGGCTACGCCGTGAGCGCCTTCACCCGCGGCGCGCGTTACGCCGACAAGCCATCGCAGGCGATGCTGGCGAGCATGTACTGGGATGGCAGGGGTGTGTCGGTCGATCATGCCACTGCCTACGCGTGGGCCGATCTGGCCGCCGAACGCGGCTACCCGTGGCTGCTGGCCAATCGCGAACGGTACTGGCAGTCGCTCAGCGCGGACGAACAAAAGCGCGCCATCGCGATCGGGCAAGGACTGTACGCCGAATATGGCGACGCGGTGGCGCAGCCGCGTCTGGAGATCTGGCTGCGCCGTGGCCTGACCCAGGCCACCGGCAGCCACACCGGGTTCGTCGGCACGATGGAAATCCTGCAGGGCAACGGCTTTGGTTTCAGCAGCACCGGCGCCGACGGCAACGGCTATTACGCGGCGCGATTCTGGAAGCCGTCCGCATACTGGGGCGCGCAGGCGCTGCAATGGAATCCCCACCCGACCGGCAAGGTCGAGGTCGGCACCTTGCAGCACGTCGACGCCGACACCAAGGCAACCCCGGAAAGCCCCAAACCCGACCCATCGAACGCGCCGGGACGTTGACCGGCCGGCCCCGGCTGCCGGCCACGTGGGCTTCCATGCGACAATGACGCCGCATGATGACTGCGGCATCGCGACCGGCGTGCCCGGATCGCAGCCGCCGCACCCGGTGTTCCCCTCCGCCAACCGAGCATCCACAGGCCCCGCCATGAGCATCGCGGCACGCTTCGAGATCGAATACCTGCAATACCTCGATCCGTCCGGCAAACCGGTCGGCAAAGACCTGCCGGCGATTGCCAAAGACGGCGCGCGCCTGGTCGAACTGTTCAAGCAGATGCTGTTCGTGCGCGTATTCGATGCCAAGGCGATCGCCTTGCAGCGCACCGGCAAGCTCGGCACCTACGCCGCCAGCCTCGGCCACGAAGCCACGCATGTGGGCATCGGCGCGTCGATGAACCCCGAGGACGTGTTCGCGCCCAGCTACCGCGAGTACGGCGCGCAGTTCATGCGCGGAGTGAAGCCGCGCGACGTGCTGATGTACTGGGGCGGTGACGAGCGCGGCAACGATTATCAGATCCCGCGCAACGACTACCCGTGGTGCGTGCCGATCTCCACCCAGTGCCTGATGGCCTCCGGCGCGGCGCTGAGCTTCAAGCTGCGCAAGCAGCCGCGGGTGGCGGTGGCGGTGTGCGGCGACGGTGGTTCGTCGAAGACCGACTTCTACGCCGCGATCAACACCGCCGGCGCCTACACCTCGCCGCTGGTGCTGTGCGTGGTCAACAACGGCTGGGCGATCTCGGTGCCGCGCAAGGCGCAGACCGGCGCGCAAACGCTGGCGCAAAAGGGTCTGGCCGGCGGCCTGCATTGCCTGCAGGTGGACGGCAACGACCTGCTGGCGGTGATGGAAGGCATGCGCCGCTGCATCGAGCGCGCGCGCAAGGGCGAAGGCGGCAGCGTGATCGAGTTCATGACCTATCGCCTGCACGACCACACCACCGCCGACGACGCCCGCCGCTACCGCGACGAGGCCGAGGTCAAGGACGCCTGGACGCGCGACCCGATGCCGCGCATGCGCGCCTACCTCACCGACCGCAAGCTGTGGGACGAAGCGCAGGAAAAGGCCTGGGCCGAGGACTGCGCCAAACGGGTGGACGAGGAGATCAACGCCTACCTCAACACCCCGGTGCAGCCGGTGGAAGTCATGTTCGATTACCTGTACGCGGAGCTGCCGGCCGATCTGGCCGGGCAGCGCGCGGAAGTCATCGCCGGGGAGAAGCGCTGATGGCCGCCATCACCCTGATCGAAGCGATCACCCAGGCGCTCGCCTACGAAATGCGCCACGACGACACCGTGTTGGTGCTGGGCGAGGACGTGGGCGTGAACGGCGGCGTGTTCCGCGCCACCGCCGGCCTGCAACAGATTTTCGGCCCCGAGCGCGTGCTCGACACCCCGCTGGACGAAACCTCGATCGCCGGCCTGACCGTGGGCATGGCATCGCAAGGCCTCAAGCCGGTGGCCGAAGCGCAGTTCGATGGCTTCGTGTACCCGATGGTGGATTTCATGGTCTGCCACGCCGCGCGCATGCGCTACCGCACCCGCGGCCGCCTGACCGCGCCGCTGGTGCTGCGGGTGCCGTGGGGCGGCGGCATCCGCGCGCCCGAGCACCACTCCGAGGCCAACGAGGCGATCTTCACCAACGTGCCGGGCCTGCGCGTGGTGCTGCCGTCTTCGCCGCAGCGCGCCTACGGACTGCTGCTGGCGGCGATCCGCGACCCGGATCCGGTGATCTACATGGAGCCCAAGCGCATCTACCGCCAGTACAAGGAGGAAGTGCCCGACGACGGCGAGGCGCTGCCGCTGGACGTGTGCTTCGTGCTGCGCGATGGCTCCGACGTGACCCTGGTGACCTGGGGCGCGCAGGTGAAAGAGACGCTGGAGGCCGCCGACGCACTGGCCAAGGACGGGATCAGCGCCGAGGTGATCGACGTGGCCACGCTGACCCCGCTGGACTTCGACACCATCGCCGAATCGGTGCGCAAGACCGGCCGTTGCGTGATCGTGCACGAAGCCCCGCGCACGGCAGGTTTTGGCGGCGAGATCGCCGCGCGGGTGGCCAACGAATGCCTGTACGACCTGCTGGCGCCGGTCGAGCGCGTCACCGGCTACGACACCCACATCCCGCTATTCCGGCTGGAAATGAAATACCTGCCGAGCGTGGCGCGGATCGTGGCGGCGGTGCAGCGGACGCTGGCGGTGAGCTGAGAACCCGACGGTGCGCGTGTTCGACGTGTCGCCCTCGGCGCGCGGGCCGCTCGCCATCGAGATCAGTTCGGCGTTGGGACGACGGCGCGCGGCGCGGGTGGTGGAGGCCATCCCCGGCGCGCACATCAAGCGCCGGCCCAAACTCATCGCCCGGCTCGATCAGGAAGTATTCTGCGAGTTCGAACTGGAGGGCCAGCAGTTCAACATCTGGGAACCGCACGGTAGCAGCGGCCGCTACTGGATCGGCCCCAGCAGCGGCAAGAAGACCCCGGTGCTGCTGCGCGTGCGGCAGGCCTTCATCGACCACAAGACCCCGGCGCGGCGCGGCATCGCGCGCTGGATCACCAAAGCCTGAGGGATCGCCATGAGCCAGACCAAGCACTTCCACCTCCCCGACCTCGGCGAAGGCCTGCCGGACGCGACCATCGTCGAGTGGCACGTCAAGGTCGGCGATGTCATCCGCCTCGACGAAAACCTGGTGTCGATGGAGACCGCCAAGGCGGTGGTGGACGTGCCCTCGCCGGTTTCGGGCAAGGTGCTGGCGCTGGCCGGTGCGGCTGGCGACGTGATCGTCACCGGCGCGGTGCTGGCGCAGTTCGAGATCGATCCCTCGCTGCCGCAGCGCGCCGAGGGGCAGGACACCGGGCATCATCATCACGCTCCCGCACCCGCACCCGCGCCTGCGGCAACCGCGCCGGCAGCGCCCGCTCCGGCACCCGCTGCGGCGAGTGCCGCGCCGAAGGCCGAAACCGCGCGCCCGGACAGCGGCACCGTGGTCGGCGCGATGCAAAGCTCCGATGCCATCCGCAGCGAAGCGGCGCTGGCCATCGGTGGCGTGAAGGCGGTGCCGGCGGTGCGTGCGCTGGCCAAGAAGATGAAGGTCGATCTGAGCCGCGTGCGCCCCACCGGCGCCGAGGGCGTGATCACCATGGCCGATGTGAAAAATGCGGCGGCAGCGGGTACTGCTGCTTTGCTCCCCTCTCGCAGCGGGGGAGGGGTTGGGGATGAGGGGCCGAGCACCCATTTGCCGCATGCAACCAGCCCCTCAACCGCCCTGCGGGCACCTTCTCCCGAAGGGAGAAGGGAAGAGCAGGCGCGCACCGCGATGTCGGCTTCCGGCAAGCCGATGCGCACGCAGCCGCCGACGGTGGCCGCGACCGGCCAGCCCGAGCAGCTCAAGGGCGTGCGTCGCAACATGGCGCGCGTGATGGCCGCCGCGCACGCGCAGGTGGTACCCACCACGATCGTCGACGACGCCGACCTGCACGCATGGATCGGCAAGCAGGACATCACCGCCCGCTTGATCCGCGCGATCGTCGCCGCCTGCAAGGCGGTGCCGGCGCTCAACGCGTGGTTCGACGGCGACAAACTCATGCGCACGCTGCACCCGCACGTGGACATCGGCATCGCCGTGGATACCGACGACGGCCTGTTCGTGCCGGCGCTGCGCAACGCCGACGTGCTCGACGGTGCCGGCATCCGCGCCGCCATCAAGCGCCTGCGCGCGCAGGTCGAGGATCGCTCGATCGCGCCCTCGGAACTTTCCGGTTACACCATCTCGCTGTCCAACTTCGGCATGTTCGCCGGCCGCTACGCCTCGCCGGTGGTGGTGCCGCCGTGCGTGGCCATCGTCGGCGCCGGCAAGCTGTGCCACGACGTGGTGGCGGTGATGGGTGGTATCGAAGTGCACCGGCGCATGCCGATCTCGCTGACCTTCGACCACCGCGCCTGCACCGGCGGCGAGGCCGCGCGCTTCCTCAAGGCGCTGCTGGACGATCTTTCCGCGCCGAACTGAGCCCGCCGTCATCCCCACGCAGCCTGTTGTCATCCCGAGCGCAGCCCGTTGTCATCCCGAGCGCAGCCCGTTGTCATCCCGAGCGCAGCGAGGGATCTGCTTTCCCTTGATGCGCGTCGCCTTGCGACAACAGCAGATCCCTCGCTGCGCTCGGGATGACACTCGGAAATATCCAGCATGCCCCACCACAGCCGCATCAGCGCCTTCGTGCTCGACTGCAAGGTCGATGATCTGGCCGCGGCCACGGCGTTCTGGAGCGCCGCGCTCGGGCGCGAGGTCGCATCCGCCGATCAAGACGGCGATGGAAAGTACGCCGAGCTGGCCACCGCTGCCGACGAACCCTTCCTGCTGCTGCAGCGCGTGGAGCACGAAGCGCGCATCCATCTGGACATCGAAACCGACGACCTCGACGCCGAAGTGGCGCGGCTGGAAGCGCTGGGCGCCACCCGCATCGAGTTCGTCAAGCGCTGGTGGGTGATGCAGGCCCCGACCGGGCACCGCTTCTGTGTGGTGCGCAAACAGCGCACCGCAGCGGTGAGTACTGGCGCTTGAGCTCAATCGGCGCCGGCGGCGCCGGTTTCTGCCATCACCCGCAAACGCTCGCACTCGCCGTTCGCGCATAATCGCGCGCAATGCGCGGAGCGGCCATGCACGGATCGGGTTCTCTCGAAATCATCCTCGTCTTCCTGCTCGCGGCAGTGATCGCGGTGCCGCTGTTCCGCAAGCTTGGGCTGGGCGCGGTGCTGGGCTATCTCGCCGCCGGCGTGGCGCTGGGGCCGGAAGGCTTGCGACTGGTGCGCGATCCGCAAAGCATCCTCGGCGCCTCCGAGTTTGGCGTGGTGATGCTGCTGTTCATCATCGGTCTGGAGCTGTCGCCGGCACGGCTGTGGGTGATGCGGCGCAAGGTGTTCGGCATCGGCGGCTTGCAAGTACTGCTGACCTCGGCCGCGTTCGCCGCACCGTTTTCCTTGTATGGGTTGGCCGGCAAGGCGGCATGGGTGGTCGGCGGCGGGCTGGCGTTGTCGTCCACCGCCGTGGGCCTGCAACTGCTGGCCGAGCGCAAGGCGCTGACGACCGACTTCGGTCGGCTGTCGTTCGCGATCTTGTTGTTTCAGGATCTGGCGGCGATCCCGTTGCTGGTTGCCATCCCGCTGCTCGGCGGGGCGCATCCGGCACACACGGACGTGCCGTTGTGGGAGTCGGCGCTGCGCGCGGTGGGTGCGATCGCCGGCGTGGTGGTCGTCGGTCGCTTGCTGTTGCGGCAGGTGTTCCGCATGGTCGCCGCCACGCAAATGCCCGAGGTGTTCACCGCCAGCGCCCTGCTGGTGGTCGCTGGCACCGCGTGGTTGATGCAGCAGGCCGGTTTGAGCATGGGTCTGGGCGCGTTTCTGGCCGGCGTGCTGCTGGCCGACTCGGAGTTCCGCCACGAAATCGAGGCGCAGATCGAGCCGTTCAAGAGCCTGCTGCTAGGTCTGTTTTTCATGGCCGTGGGCATGACCCTGGATTTGCACCTGCTGGCGGCGCGGCCGCTGGCAATTGCTGCCGGCGTGTCCGGCCTGCTCGCGGTGAAGGGCGCGCTGTTGTTCGTGCTGGGGCGGGTCGGCAAGCTGCGCTGGCGTTCATCGCTGATGCTGGCCACGGCGCTGGCGCTGGGCGGCGAGTTCGCCTTCGTGGTGTTTGGCGAGGCGTTCAAGGCGGGTTTGATCGCGGCGGAATTGCGTGACGAGTTGGTGGTGGTGGTCGGCTTGAGCATGGCCGCCACCCCGTTGCTGGTGATGGCCGCGGCGAACTGGTTGCACGCGCATCCGGAGGCCAAGCTCAAGCGCGCACCCGACGCCATCGACAACGAAAATCCGCGGGTCATCATTGCCGGCTTCGGCCGCGTCGGGCAGATCGTCGGTCGCGTGCTGCTGGCGCAGAAAGTTCCGTTCACGGCCCTTGAACACAGCGCCGAACAGGTCGATTTTATGCGCCGTTTCGGCAACCAGATCTACTACGGCGACCCGAGCCGCGCCGACTTGCTGCGCGCCGCCCACGCCGAGCGCGCCGAGGTGTTCGTGGTCGCCACCGACGATCCGGAAATGAACGTACGCACGGCGCGGCTGGTCAAGCGCCTGTTCCCGCATCTGAAGGTGTATGCGCGTGCGCGCAACCGTCGCCACGCCTTCAAGCTGATGGATCTGAATGTCGATGGGGTGGTGCGCGAAACCCTGCATTCGAGTCTGGAGCTGACCCGGCAAGTGCTCGAAGGCCTCGGCTTCACGCCCACGCTGGCCGCCGATCGGGTCGAGCGGTTCCGTGCCTACGACGCCAAGCTGTTGGCCGAACAGCACCTGGTGTATGACGACGAGGGTGCCCTGATCCAGAGCGCACAAGATGCCAGGCGCGAACTGCAGCAGTTGTTTCAGACCGATAGCGAAAGCGGCGCGACGCCGGGGTCGCAATGACCGGCTGACGCGACAACCGATGTTGCGCGACCGCAGCGCCCTGCTATCGGCGCCGCAGCAATGCCATGCGCAGCGCGATCGCCAGCGTCATCACGGCCAAAAACACGCCGTACGCGATCAATGCGGCGAAGATCTGCTTCCACTGCGCGCCCACGTCAGTGTTGGCGCCGTGGTAGGCCCAGTTCATGCCGGCGAAGCTGCCGCCGCCAGCCAGCAACAGCGCACTGGCATCGAAGATGTTGCGCGCAGTCGTACGCGTGCCACGCGGGAAAATCCAGAACAGGCCGCCGAGCACGATAAACCACGGGGCCAACAGGATGATTGCCAGATAAGGCATCGCCTCACTCCGCAGCGTGCAGTGCGCGCAACGCGGCGGTCAGCGCCGCCGCGTCGATGCCTTCGGCCAGCGTGGCGTGGCGCAGCAGTTCGTCCGCCCCCATCGCACCGGACTTGGCGCGGCCGACCAACGCGCCCGCTTCCCTGGCTGCGGCAAAGCCGGTGCTTTGCAACAGCACCCGGCCAGCGCCATCCACCAGTTTGAAGTAGAAGCGGCCATCGGCCTCGCGGTATTGCTTGAACTGCGGCGCGACGGTTGTGGCTTGTGTGGGTGCGGCGTGCTTCGGCGCGTGCTCGCCGAGGTTGCGCAAACCCACCGCTTCGCGCAGCCGCGCCAGCAGCGGCATCGCGATTTGCCGCGCCTTGTCGGCGCCGGCGCGCAGTTGCTGTTCGATGCGGTCCGGATGCGCGATCAGGCCGTGAAAACGCTCGCGCAGCGGCGCGATCTCGGCGTCGATGCGCGCAAAGAGTTGCTGCTTGGCATCGCCCCAGCCGATGCCCTCGGCGAACGCCTGCCGCATCGCCGCGGTTTCGCTCGCACTGGCGAATGCCTGATACAGCGCGAACACGTTCGAGCCTTCGGTGTCCTTCGCTTCGCCCGGCAGTCTGGAATCGGTGACGATGCCGGCGATCAATTTCTTCAACTCACCGCGCGCGGCGAACAGCGGGATGGTGTTGTCGTAACTCTTGCTCATCTTGCGGCCGTCCAAGCCGGGCAGCGTGGCGACGTGCTCCTCGATCGCCGCTTCGGGCAGGGTGAAGAACGGTATTGCAGCCGGGTCGCCATACAGATGATTGAACCGCGCACCGATGTCGCGCGCCATCTCGATGTGCTGCACCTGATCGCGGCCCACCGGCACCTGGTCGGCGTTGAACATCAGGATGTCGGCGGCCATCAGCACCGGGTACATGAACAGGCCGGCGGTGACACCGGCATCGGCATCGTCGCCCTGCGCGAGGTTGCGGTCCACCGCCGCCTTGTAGGCGTGCGCGCGGTTGAGCAGGCCCTTGGCCGCCACACAGGTCAGCAGCCACGTCAGTTCCGGGATTTCGGGAATGTCGGACTGGCGATAGAACCACACCCGCTGCGGATCCAGCCCGCAGGCCAGCCACGCGGCGGCAATCTCCAGCGTCGAGCGCTGCACCCGCGCCGGCTCGGAGACCTTGATCAGCGCGTGGTAGTCGGCCAGAAAGTAGAACGATTCCACACCGGGCGCGGCGCTGGCGGCGATCGCCGGGCGGATCGCGCCAACGTAGTTGCCAAGGTGCGGCGTGCCCGAGGTGGTGATGCCGGTGAGGATGCGCATTCAGAGGACAGAGGACGGAAGACAGAGGACAGATGATAAGGCAGGGGTGGGGGTGCGGGACTGGGGAGCCGGGACTCGGGACTCGGGACTGGGGAGCAGGGAGCAGGGAGCAGGGAGCGGGGAGCGGGGAGCGGGAAGCGGGGAGCGGGAAGCCGAAAGCCGTGAACCGTGAGCGGGAAGCCGGAAGCCGTGAGCCGGAAGCCGTGAGCCGGAAGCCGTGAGCAAGGCACCGGAAGGCAGAAGCGGCGGCGCGTTGCCGTCGAGCCACGCAACGACTGTCATCAATGAATGTCATCCCGAGCGCAGCGAGGGACCTGCTTTTGATCCGTTGATGAGGTCCAGCAGATCCCTCGCTGCGCTCGGGATGACAACGTTCAGCAAGCACGCGTGTTGCCCGCTTTTGCATCTACGCTCTTCCCTGCCCCCCGCTTCCCGCTCCCCGCTTCCCGCTCCCCGCTCCCCACTCCCCGCTCCTCGCTCCCCGCTCCCTACTCCCCGCTTCCCGCTCCCCGCTCCCCGCTCCCCGCTCCCCGCTCCCCGCTTCCCGCTTCCCGCTCCCTACTCCCCGCTCCCTGCTCCCGCTCCCCGCTCCCTGGTCCCGCTCCCTGCTCCCCGCTCCCCGCTCCCCGCTCCCTGCCCCCCGCTCCCCGCTCCCCGCTCTCTTCCCCTTGCTTCTCCCAACCCCATTTCCCCGCGCGCGGCGTTGAACCACGCACCCCAACCCGAGGTGCCTGCCATGAAAGCCCCGTTGAGCCTGCTGATCGCCGCCCTGTGCGCCCTGTCCGCCACCGCCTGCGCGGCGCAGCCGCTGGTCGATCTGTCCGTGATCGACCGTGACAGCGGCGACACCCTGACCACTTACCGCCAGCACGGCCGCAGTTACGTGCCCGGCGTCCCCGGCCACCGCTACGCCCTGCACCTGTACAACCACAGCGGTGAGCGGGTGATGGTGGTGCTCAGCGTGGACGGCGTCAACGCGATCAGCGGTCAGACCGCCAGCGCCAGCCAGACCGGCTACGTGCTCGCACCTTGGCAAAGCGCGGACATCGAAGGCTGGCGCAAGAGCGACACCGACGTCGCCCGCTTCTACTTCACCGCGCTCGACAACAGCTACGCCGCGCGCACCGGGCGACCGGACAACGTCGGCGTGATCGGCATGGCGGTGTTCCGCGAGCGGGTGCGCGAGCCGGTGTACACCCCGCCGCCGGTCGCCCAGCCCGACCCCTACGCGCAGCGCGACGAAGAACGCTCCTGGGGCGGGCGCGGTGTCGGTGCTCCGGCGCCGGCGGCGCCAGCGACCGGCGCGATGGCGAAGTCGGCGCGCAACGCGGCCGCTCCGGCGATGGAAAGCTACGCCGACCGCACGCAACAGCAGATCGGCACCGGCCACGGCGAGCGCACCTGGTCGCCGATCTCGCACACCGACTTCGAACGCCTGAGCCAGACCCCGCAGCAGGTCACCCAGATCTGGTACGACACCCCGCAGGCGCTGGCCGCGCGCGGGATCATGCCGCGCTGGTACCCGCGTCCGCCGCGCAATGACGCCCCGCAAGCGTTCCCGGTCGGCTACGTGCCCGACCCGCCGGCGCGCTGGTAACCAGAACTAACAGGTTGTTGAAAAAGGGCTTTCCCGCCCTTTTTCAACGCGCCGAGTCCGGTACATGCCCGTACTCGGCTCCGCCAAATCAAACACTTGCGTGTTTGATTGGCGTGCGATCCGTCCATGGATCGCATCAGCAGGCTGTTTTTCAACAGCC
>JAFEEL010000044.1 GCA_018241125.1 Pseudomonadota bacterium
AGTCGGCCCGGACGAAGCGAGCCGCCGACAACCCGGCCACAGTCCCTATTCGCTGGCCGCGGCGAACTGCCGAAGTGCGCGCCCGCGGGCATCGAGAATCGAGAAATTTTCCGCCGAATAGGGACACAGTAGGGACTCGCGGCGGCTTTCGCGACGGATTGCCGAACCGAAAAACTCGCAAGTCACTGATTGGATTGGTGGCCCAGGGCAGAATCGAACTGCCGACACACGGATTTTCAGTCCGTTGCTCTACCAACTGAGCTACCGGGCCATTGCGTCGAGCTGGCATGGCAGCGCCGACGGGCTGCGCATGATAGCGGTCGACAGGGTGCGCGGGCAAGGTCTGCTTGCGCAGATGCGGTTGCGCAGGTGAACGCACGGTGAGCGGGCACGGTGGATGGGTCGTCGCGCGCAGGCGGTTGGGCGTTACCGTTGCGTACCGTTTGCTTTTGACAGGCAGCCCGTCATGCGTACCCATGCCGCTTCAAGTCATTCAGATTGCGTGACGCCGTCGTCGCGTGCCGGTTTGCGCTGGGTGGCAATCTCCGCAGTGATGCTGGCGAGCGCGGCCTGCTCGACGTTGCGGGACAAGCCGCCCGATCCGGCCATCGCCAAGCGCCTGGCCGAGGTCGGCGCGATCGCCGGGCCACCGGTGACCTCGTTCCGCTATATGCGCATGAGTTCCTACGAACCGATTGGCCTGAGCCATCTGCTGGTGTTCACCGGGCCGCGCGAGGCGTGGTTGCTGGATCTGGACGGGCCGTGCCGGATGCTGGATTTCGGCCCGTTCATGGGCCTGACCTCGCACATGAACCGCGTTTCGACCGAGATCGACAGCGTGCGCGTGCGCGACAATCCCATCCCGTGCCGCATCGTGCAAATCCGGCCGGTGGATTCGGCGCGCCTGCGTCATTCCGACTCCGAGCGCAAGGCGCAGGTCGAAGGCGAGGTGTCGGGCAGCTCCGGGCCTTAGCGGCGTAGCCGTGGGCAACGATGGATCAGGCAGCCGTCGACGGCTGGTAGCCCGGCGGCGGTGCGGAACCGTCGCCGAACAGGAACTTTTCCATTTCCTGTTCCAGAAACGCGCGGTGGGCGCGATCCAGCGGCGACAGGCGGTTTTCGTTGATGAGCATCGTCTGCTGCGCCAGCCACGTCGCCCACGCCGGCTTGCCGATCTGCTCGAACACGCGCTTGCCCAGCGCGCCGGGCCACGGTGGGAAGTCCAGCCCTTCGGCTTGGCATTGCTGTTTGACGCAATAAACCATGCGCGCCATCAGGTGAGTCCTTGCAGGAGTGAGCGGATGGGCGCGGGCAGGCCGAGTTCCGCCAATGCGTCGATGGCTTGCCAGCGCAGGTCGTCATTATCGCGCACCGCGTCGCGGGCGCGTGCGTCGCGCCACAGCAGCGGGTGAACGTGCAGGCGGAAGTGGCTGAACTTGTGCACGAACGCGGGCAACTCCATGACGGTAACGTCGACGCGCAGGTGTCGGGCTACCCACGCTTGCGCGGTTGCCGGATCGGGCGCTTCCGGCAGCGACCACAGCCCGGCCCACACTCCGGTCGGCGGGCGGCGCTGCAAGAGCACGCGGCCTGATCCATCGCAGGCGATTACCACGACGGTGTCGCGCGTGGGCACTGGCTTGGCCGGTCGGCGCTCGGGGAGTTGCGTCACGATGTGCTCGCGCAGTGCCACGCAATCGGCGCGCAGCGGGCAGGCGGTGCAGTTCGGTGTTCTCGGCGTGCACACGCCCGCGCCCAAGTCCATCAACGCTTGCGTGTAATCGGCAATGCGCGCCGTCGGCAACTCGTCAACGGCGATTTTCCAGAGAACTTTCTGCGTGGCCGCGCTGCCGGGCCAGCCGCGCACGCCGCGATGCCGGCACAGCAGGCGGCGCACGTTGCCGTCGAGGATCGGGTAGGCCATGCCGTGCGCCAGCGCGAGGATCGCGCCGGCAGTGGATCGCCCGATACCGGGAAGGGCAAGCAGCGCGGTGAAATCGCTCGGCAACGCGCCGTCGTGATCGCGCATGCACGCTTGCGCCGTGGCGTGCAGGTTGCGTGCGCGGGCGTAGTAGCCAAGCCCCGACCACAGCGCCAGCACGCGATCCAGTGGGGCTGCGGCCAATGTCGGCACGTCGGGCAGTGCGGCGAGGAAGCGCTGGAAATACGGGATCGCTGTGACCACCTGCGTCTGCTGCAGCATCGTCTCGGAAATCCACACCCGATAGGCGTCGCGTGGGTGCTGCCACGGCAGGTCGTGGCGACCGTGGCGGTCGAACCACGCCAGCGCGCGCGCGGCGATCGCGCTCACGGTTTGGGCGTGCGTTTTGGCGATGCGGCGGGTGGCGTTGCCGATGGCGCGTCGTCGGCCAATTCGGCGTGCACGCCTTGCAGGCGCACGCCGGGAAACTCCAGCGTTGGCGTATCCAGCGTGGCTTGCAGCGGCGGCAGGATGGCCTGCGCTGGATCGCGCAGCCACGCGCGCAGATCGGCGAGCTTGGCCTGACCTTGCAGATGCGTATCGCCGCGTTGGATGGCGAACGTGATCGGTACCGGCGACACGATTGACCCGTGGTAGGCCGCCTGCGCCAGCAGCGGCGCGGGGCTGTCGGGCAGCGCGGCAGGCAGGCCCGGCCAGGCGTCGGGCCAGCGGCTGATCTGCGCGCTCATGCTGGCGTCGATCATCAACTCGCCCTTGGCCTGCGCGATCAGCGCCAGCGCTGGTTGGCGCTTGCCGTCGCCCAGCGAAAACTGCGCCTGCCAATCGCCGGCGAACGCTGGCGCCGGTGCCGCAGCTGGCTGATGGCGCAGGCTGATCGCGAAGGGCGCGTCGCCGGCTCTGCCGAACGAGGAATCCAGCGCCGCGACCCATCGCGCAGGCATGCGTTGCAGCGCGCCGCGCAGGTCGATGTCGATGGCATCGGCGTTGCGCAGGTGGCCGGATACCTGCAATGACGGGATCTCACCGTCGGCTCGCAACGCCAGCTTCAGGTCATCCACGCGGACGCCTTGCCCGACACCCGCCGCAGCGCCCGAGGCATTCACCACGAACTTCGAGGTGACGCCAGTGCGGACCAGATCGCCGCTGCTGGTCAGCGTTGCGGGCCGGCCATCGGCCAACGTGGGGATGCTCAGGTTGAAGTGCTGCAAGCGCCAGCCATCGCCGCGCAGGGTGCCGTTGGTAATCGCCAGCCCGTGGGTGAGCGTGGGCAATTTCACCGGCTGCGTGCTTGGCGGCTGCGTGGCGGCCCATTGGTTCAATGCGCGCAGGTCGATGTCTGGCGCGACCAAGGCGATGCGGTCGATGGCCGTGCTCTTGCCGCGCAGCGTGGCCCACGGCACCGCCAGTTCGACCTCGCCGGCGCGAAACAGCGGCGTCTTGCCGCCGGGCGTGGTGGCACTCAATCCCGGCAGCACCAGACGCAGGCCCGGTCGCAGGGTGAAGCGTCCCGGGCCGGTCGTGCGCAGTTGCAGATTCATGCCCTTGCCGGCGCTGTCGAGCAGCAGCGCGGTCAGGCGGGCCGGTTGCAGGAAATACGCCAGCACCGCCACCGCGATGGCGAGCAAGGCAGCGATCACGGCGCCAGCGATCGCCAGCCGCCGCGGCCAGCGTCGGGGACGGTCGCGGGCGGTGGCCGCCTGCGCCATCAGCCGCCCAGCGATTCGGGCAGCAGGGCATCCACGAAGGCCTCCGGATCGAACACGCGCAAGTCTTCCAGTTGCTCGCCAAGGCCCACGAAGCGGATCGGAATGCGGAACTCGCGCGCCAGCGCGAACAGCACGCCGCCGCGCGCAGTGCCGTCGAGCTTGGTCACCGCCAGCCCGGTCACTTTCGTCACCGCGTTGAACTGGCGCAACTGCGAGATCGCGTTCTGCCCGGTGGTGCCGTCGATCACCATCAGCACTTCGTGCGGCGCACGTTCGTCTAGGCGCGACAGCACGCGCCCGATCTTGCCCAGTTCGTTCATCAGCCCGGCCTGCGTGTGCAAGCGCCCGGCGGTGTCGGCGATCAGGATGTCGATGCCGCGCGACTTGGCCGCCTGCATGCCATCGAAGGCGACCGAGGCGGCATCCGACCCGCTGCCCTGCGCGACCACGGCCACGGCGTTGCGCTCGCCCCAGATCTTGAGCTGCTCGACCGCGGCGGCGCGAAAGGTGTCGCCGGCGGCCAGCATCAGGCTGTAACCGCCTTGCTGGAAGCGCCGCGCCAGCTTGCCGATGGTGGTGGTCTTGCCGACGCCGTTGACGCCGACGGTGAGGATTACGAACGGCTTGGCGGATTCGTCGATGTGCAGCGGCACCGCGACCGGCTTGAGCAATGCGATCAGCTCGGCGCGCAGCCCGGCCAGCAGCGCATCGGCGTTGGCGAACTCGCGCTTGTTGGTGCGCCGGCGCAGGGTTTGCGCGATCTCCTGGCTGGCGGTCACGCCGACGTCGGCGCTGATCAGCGCGGCTTCGATCTCGTCGATCAACTCGTCGCCGAGGATGGGATTGGCGCCCATGATCTCGCGCACATCCTTGAACAGGATGCTGCCCTTCAAGCGCTCGCGCCAGCCGAGTTTGCCCGGCGCCGCCGGGGCCACGTCGGCACGCGCACCCAACTCGGCCAGCGAGGTGTCGGTGGCGGGCGGGGCAGGAGTTGCGGGAGAAGCGGCCTTGTCGGCCTCGGCAGGGGCCGATTTTTTCTTCCAGAAGCTGAACATGGGCCGGGAATGCGGGAGAATCCGCGCATGGTAGCACCCGGCCAGCGATCGCCCGTCCGCCTGCGCAAAGGCGCCTCGCCGGCACCCGGTGTGGTGCGCATCATCGGTGGGCGCTGGCGCGGTTCCAAGCTACCGGTGGCCGCCGTGGCGGGCTTGCGGCCGACGTCCGATCGGGTACGGGAAACCCTGTTCAACTGGCTGCAACCGATGCTGGCCGACGCGCGCGTGCTCGATGCGTTCGCCGGCAGCGGTGCGCTCGGGCTGGAAGCGGCCTCGCGCGGCGCGGCGCAGGTGGTGCTGCTGGAAAATCACCCGCTGCTGGCGGCGAGCCTGCGCGAGCAGGCGCAACGGCTGGGTGGAGGCGAAGCGGCGGGGCTGGTGGGGGTCGTGCAGGACGACGTGTTGCGCTGGCTGGCCAGAGTGCCCGCGGCCACGTTCGATCTGGTATTCCTCGACCCGCCATTCGGCGCCGACCTGTGGGCGCCGGCGCTGGCCGCACTCGATCCGTGGCTGGCGCCCGACGCGTGGCTGTATGTGGAATCCCCGCGCGATAACGCGCCCGAACCCGGGCGGGGCTGGCTCGCGCACCGGCAGGGGCACACCCGCGACGTACGATTTGCGCTGTATCGCCGCGACGCTGCTACACTTCATTCAGTTTCCGCCGAGCAAGGTTCCGCCCGCGCATGACCACGGCCAATCGCCGCCTCGCGGTCTACCCAGGCACCTTCGATCCCATCACCAACGGCCACGTCGATCTGGTCGGGCGCGCGGCGCCGCTGTTCGAGCGCATCATCGTGGGCGTGGCCGAAAGCCCCGGCAAGGGCCCGGCGTTCCCGCTGGTCGAGCGCGTGGCGTTCGCGCGCGATGCGCTGGCCGGGCAGGCCAACATCGAGGTGCGTGGATTCGAAGGCTTGCTGGCACATTTCGTGCGCGATGTCGGTGCCGGCGTGCTGCTGCGCGGCCTGCGCGCGGTGTCGGACTTCGAATACGAGTTCCAGTTGGCGAGCATGAATCGCCACTTGATTCCCGGCGTGGAAACGCTGTTCCTCACGCCGGCCGAGCAATACGGTTTCATTTCCTCCTCACTGGTGCGCGAGATCGGCCGCCTCGGCGGCGATGTCTCGGGTTTCGTGCCACCGGCGGTGCAAGCCGCGTTGACCTCACGCTTCCAGCGCGGATGATGTTCGCAAGCCCACGCCAACCCCCACGGAAAACTGCCATGACCTCCAGCAAACACCTGTTCGGCCCTTACCTGCGCTGGCTCGCCGTGCCGGCGCTGGCGTTGCTGCTCGTACTGGGCGGCTGCAAGAAGCATGAAGAAGCCAAGGCGGTGGTGGCCGCTCCGCTGCACGCCCCGGCCGCATTGACCGACGACAAGGCCTGGCAGGACTACTATCAGGACGTGATCGGTCGCAACAGCCAGGGCGTCGACGGCAACACGTTCCCGTACTACCTGCCGGCGCCGGGTGGTGCCGATTACGATGACCAGTACGGACGGCAATTGCAGGGCGTGTCCGATTCGCTCCAGCGCGGCGTGCTGCCCGGCAACATGCTCGCCTTCATGTCCCCCGATTCCACCAAGATGGCCGATCTGGTGGTGGCGGCCTTTGCCAAGGCCTCGCCCGGCAGCATGAAAAAGGTCACCGTCTTGTTTGTCGGCAAACCAGCGGACAACGATCGCGTGAAAGCGGCGGTCGAGCCGACCGGGGCGACCTACAAGTTCGTCGGCTTCGATTGACCGCCAGGACCCGGGAAAAGGCGTGGTCGCCGGCACGCGTGCCGGCGGTCGGCCTTGGATTTGCCTGTGGAGGTTCGGTTTGATGCATGCGCGCAACTTCAGCGTGGTCGCGGCATTGGTCTTGTCGGCCGGCATCGGTTCGGCGTCTGCCGATACCGCCCCGAGGATCGATGTGGTCGCGTCGCCGACCGTCGCCGTCCATCCGCCGGGCGCGGCGATCGCCAGCGCACATTTTCTGGCGACGCAGGCCGGTGAGGAAGTCCTTGCGCAAGGCGGCAACGCCTTCGATGCCGCGGTGGCGGTGGCCGCCACGCTCGGCGTGGTCGAACCGGAGAGTTCGGGCATCGGTGGCGGCGGATTTTTCCTGCTGCACGACGGCAAGACCGGCAAGGACGTGTTCGTCGATGCGCGCGAGACGGCGCCCCAGTCCGTGGACGCACACAAGTACCTCGGTGCCGACGGCAAGCTCGACCACGACAAGGCGCTCGACGGCCCGCTGGCGGCGGGCATTCCGGGCGAACCAGCGGGCCTTGCGTGGGTTGCCAAGCACTACGGCAAGCTCTCGCTGAAACAAGACCTGGCACCGGCGATCCGCATCGCCCGCGATGGCTTTCCGGTGTACCCGCGGATGGTCGATGAACTGACCGAGCGCCACGACGTGATGCAGCGCTGGCCGGCGACGCGCGCGATTTTCCAGCCGCAAGGCAAGCCGCTGGCGGTCGGGGATATCTTCAAGCAACCGGAGTTGGCAGACACCTTGCAAACGCTGGCCGACAAGGGCGCCGATGGCTTCTACCACGGCGCGGTGGCGCAGCAGATCGTGGCGGCGATCAATGTCGCCGGTGGCGATTGGCGACTGGACGATCTGGCCGGCTATCAGGTCAGGATTCGCGATCCGCTGCGCTTGAAGTATCACGGATGGGACATCGTGACCGCGCCGCCGCCATCGTCGGGCGGGGTGGCGCTGGCGGAAATGCTCAACATTCTGTCGGCGTGGGATTTGCCCAAGCTCGCAGCGGCCACGCGCGTACACCTGATCGTGGAGGCGATGCGCCGCGCCTACCGCGACCGCACGTTCTTCCTCGGCGATCCGGATTTCGTCAAGGACATGCCGCTCGCCAGGCTGACCAGTCAAGCGTATGCGGACGGGTTGCGCAAAGGCATCGCGCTGGACAAGGCCACGCCCAGTTCGTCGTTGCCGGGCGCGCCGCCGCCCAAGGTCGGCAATCACACCACGCATCTGTCGATCATCGATGCGCAGGGCAACTACGTCGCCGCGACCTTGACAGTGAACACGGCGTACGGCTCCGGGCTGGTCGCCGCCGGCACCGGCGTGCTGCTCAACAACGAGATGGATGATTTCGCCTTGCAGGCCGGCGTGCCCAATGCCTACGGCGTGACCGGCTACGACGCCAACGCGCCCAAACCTGGCAAGCGCCCGCTGTCGTCGATGTCGCCGACCTTCATGATTGGCCCGGATCGCGTGGCCGTACTCGGCACACCCGGCGGCAGTCGCATCATCACCATGGTGCTGCTGGGCATCCTCGGATTCGACGAAGGTCTGACGCCGCAACAAGTCGTTTCGCTGCCGCGTTTCCATCATCAGTACCTGCCCGATGAGATCTCCATCGAGCCGGGTGCGTTGAGCGCCGATGTGGTGAAACAGCTCGAAGCCATGGGCCACAAAGTGACCACGCGCAGCAGCACCTGGGGCAACATGCAGGCGGTGGAATGGAACCGCAGCGAGAACACCCTCAGCGCCGGCAGCGACCCGCGCAACCCGGTGGGCAAGGCGCAGGTGGTGTTGGCGGGCGGCAAGCAATGAAGCTCTGGTCACTGCTGGGCAACTCGCAGCGGTTGGATGGGCGAGTGGGGCAGAAATGGAATGCGTTGAAGCGCATTCCATTCCCACGAGCGCCGCAGGCAGGAGCCGGAGGCAGGGTGACTTGGCGAGACATGGATGTCGAGCTTAGTCACCGCCGCCGCCATGTTTTTGGGGTGAGGCCATGAAACTCTGGTCGATCCTCGGAAATTCGCAGCGTCTGGATGGCGGCGCGATGTTCGGCAATGTGCCGCGCGCGCTGTGGTGCAAGTGGATCGCGCCCGACGAACAGCACCGCATCCCGCTGGCCTGCCGCGCCCTGCTGGCCAGCCCGGTGAACGGCAAAACCGTGTTGTTCGAGAGCGGCATCGGCGCGTTTTTCGATCCCAAACTGCGTGAGCGCTACGGCGTGGTCGAAGATCGCCACGTGCTGCTCGATTCACTGGCGGCAGCAGGTTTTGCGCACGAACAGATCGATGCGGTAGTGCTCAGCCACCTGCATTTCGATCACGCCGGCGGCTTGCTTGCCGCATGGCGCGAAGGCGAGCCGGCGCGCCTGCTGTTTCCCAATGCGCGGTTTTTCGTGGGTGAAGACGCGTGGCAGCGTGCGCAACATCCGCATCCGCGCGATCGCGCCTCGTTCATCCCGGAGCTGACCGGCTTGCTGGAAGCCAGCGGGCGATTGGAAATCGTGCGTGGCCACGGGCACCCGTTCTTTGGCGATGCCGTGCGTTTTCATCACAGCGATGGCCACACGCCGGGCCTGTTGCTGGCCGAACTGCGCGGTGCGCACGATCACGGCGGGGTGGTGTTCTGTGCCGATTTGATTCCCGGCCGGCCGTGGGTGCACCTGCCGGTGACGATGGGTTACGACCGCTATCCCGAGTTGTTGATCGAGGAAAAACGCGAGTTCCTCGCCGATAAACTTGCGCGCGGCGTGCGCCTGTTCTTCACCCACGACGCGCAATGTGCGCTGGCGCGGGTGGTGTGCGACGAAAAAGGCCGCTACGGCACCGACCACGAGGTCGCCGAACTGCACGCAAGGCCGCTGGCGGCATGAGCGCGATGCTGCTCGCATTGCTGCTGGCGACGACCGCCAGCCCGGCGGTGGACCCGCCCGCGCAGTCGTCGGCTGGCACGGACGTGGTGGCGATCGTGCAGATGCCGCAGACGATCCGTTCGGGCGCCGAAGTGGTCGATCCCATGTTCGGCCAGCGGGTGCGCGCGCTGGGTCTGGAGCGCAGTGTACGCATGTGGCAATGGCAGCGTCGGGCCGATGGCAAGGGCGGTTACGAGGCGGTTTGGTCGGACCGGAGCCTGCGCAACGAGGGCGCCGATGCCGCGCACACCAACCCGATGCGATTCCCGATCGATGGCGTGCGTTGGTGGTCGCCCGATGCGCGACTGGAACAACACCCGGTTGCTGCGCAAGTGCTCACCGCCGTGGCCGCGCAGGCGGATGCAAAGAACCTATGGATTGCGGTCAAGCCGGACATGGCGCGCGTGCCGGCCAACTTGGCGGCGACGTTTCAAGCCGACGGCGATGGCTTGACGACATCGCAAGACCCTGCGCATCGACAAATCGGCGACATGCAGGTGCAGTGGCGTGCGCTGGTTGCCGCGCCGGCACCGTCGGGTCTGCGGCTGGTAGATGGACGATGGCAACTGCCGCGATCGGCGCCGGTGACCGCCGTTGCGGCCTCCAGTACGACAGCCCGTTCCACTGCGCCGCCGCCGGTGGGCAGGCGGACATGGGCCGGCAACTTGTCCACTGGCGGGATTGTCTTGTTGGTGCTGCTCGGTCTGGCCTTGGTGGCGTTGGGGTTGACCATGCGCGGCCGGCGCTGAGCGTCTGGGCGATGCACAAAAAAACGGCGCGCCGGTTTGCGCGCCGTTTTGCGCGATCGCGATGTAACGCTTACTTCTTGCCGCTGGCGGCCGGCGCGGCCTTCAGGCATTCACTCATCGCGGCCTTGTAGGCGTCGCCCTTCTTGCCCTTGTTGGCAGCCGCGCAGGAAGCCATCTTGTCCTTTTGCGCGGTGTCCTTGCTGCGGGTCGCGGTCGGCGCGGTCTTGGCCGGCTCGGGCTTGTTGTCGACCTTGGCCGAAGCGGCCGGGGAAGCGGCGGCCGAGCCCTTCAGGCAGGCGCTCATCGCGGCCTTGTACTCGGCGCCCTTCTTGCCCTTGTTGGCGTGCGCGCAGTCGGCCATCTTCGATTGCTGGGCGGTCTTGGCGCCGGCCGGCGAGGCGGCGGGCGAGGCTGCCTGCGGGGCCGCCGAGGCGATGCCGAAAGCGAGCAGGGCGGCGGCGGAAACAGCGAGCGTGCGCAGATTCATGGTGGAGCCTCTTGGATTGGGTGGATGCCACGCTCGCGATGCTAGGTCAGGGCGCGCCACGGACGTCCTTCCGCCAAGTGAAACTTTATTCATCTGTGCAGATGCTTGCGGGCGATTGTGTGAAGCGCGTCACGAAATCGGTGCGCTTGCGCCGCGTGCGACCGCCACGTCAGGGATCGCGCGCATCCACGTACACCCACGCCACCTGCCCGGAGCCCAGTTCGGCCAGCACGCGCCGGTAGTCGGCGACCTCGTAACGGTCGGCGCTGGCCAGCTCTTCGTCGCTGATCGCAAACACCATGCCTTCGATGCACTGACGCCCGTCGCCGCAGGCGCGCGCAATCGGGTGGTGCGATTTGCCGCTGCTGGCCAGCACCGCCGGATCGGTGATTTCCAGCTGACCCAGTTCGTAACCGGGCAGGGTGTCTGCATGCCCATCGAGCAGCCGTCCGAAGCTGTCGATCTGCACGCTGTCCAGTTGCAAGGTTCCGTAGGAAAACAGCAAGGGCATGGTGGCCTCGGCGGGATGGTGCGGCGCAGATCGCCAGTGTAGCCGGTGGGTGCGTGCCGCCGCCTTGAAAACCACGGCCAGCGCCTCCATCGCACTGGCATCGTCCCTGCACCCTGGAAACCTGCGAATGACCACGCAAACCGCCCCCGAAACCCGCCGCTTCGACGCCGACGTCGCCCAGGTGCTGCATCTGGTCACCCATTCGTTGTACTCGCACAAGGAAATCTTCCTGCGCGAGTTGGTGTCCAACGCCGCCGATGCCTGCGACAAGCTGCGTTTCTCGGCGCTGGCCGACCCGGCCCTGCTCGGCAGCGACGCCGACTTGCACATCGACGTGAGCGTGGATGAAGCAGCGCGCACCATCACCATCGCCGACAACGGCATCGGCATGAGCCGCGAGGAAGTGGTCGCCAACATCGGCACGATCGCCAGCTCCGGCACGCGCCGTTTTCTCGAATCGCTGTCCACGCAGCAGAAGGCCGATGCCAACCTGATCGGCCAGTTCGGCGTGGGCTTCTATGCGGCCTTCGTGGTCGCCGACAAGGTGACCCTGACCACCCGCAAGGCCGGCAGCGGCAGCGATGAAGGCGTGCGCTGGGAATCGGCCGGCACCGGCGAATACACGCTCGAATCCGTCGATGGTGCGGCGCGCGGCACCATCGTCACCTTGCACCTGAAGGCCGACGAGGACGAGTTCCTGCGTGGCTGGCAGTTGCGCAGCCTGATCGGGCGCTATTCGGATCACATCGGTTTTGCCATCCGCATGCCCAAGACCGACGACGACGGCAAGCCGACCTCCGAATGGGAAGTGGTCAATCAGGCCAGCGCCTTGTGGACCCGCCCGAAAGCGGAAATCAAGGACGAGGAGTATCAGGCGTTCTACCAACACATCAGCCACGACTTCGAAGACGCGCTGGCGTGGACGCACAACCGCGTGGAGGGCAACCAGAACTTCACCTCGCTGCTGTACATCCCGAGCAAGGCGCCGTTCGACATGGCCATGCGCGGCCCGAACGAGCGCAAGGGCCTGAAGCTGTACGTCAAGCGCGTGTTCATCATGGATGCCGCCGAGCAACTGCTGCCCGGCTACCTGCGCTTTGTCACCGGCGTGGTGGATTCGGATGACTTGCCGCTCAACGTCAGCCGCGAACTGCTGCAGCACAACCGCAATCTCGACAAGCTGCGCGCGGCCTGCACCAAGCGCGTGCTCGACTTGCTCGACAAGCTCGCCAAGGACGAGCCGGAAAAGTTCGCCACCTTCTGGAAGACCTTCGGCGCCATCCTCAAGGAAGGCATCGCCGACGATCACGCCAACCGCGAACGCATCGCCAAGCTGCTGCGCTTCGCGTCGACGAAGTCCGACAGTGCCGATGCCACGGTATCGCTGGACGACTACATCGCGCGCATGCCGGCCGAGCAGGAAGACATCTACTACATCACCGCGGGCGGTTATGCGGCGGCCAAGGGGAGCCCGCACATCGAGGCGCTGACCGCTCGCGGCGTCGAAGTGCTGCTGCTGGGCGAGCGCATCGACGAGTGGATGAGCAGTCACCTGCACGAATACGCCGGCAAGAAGCTGCGCGATGCCGGCAAGGGCGAACTCGACCTGGGCAAGCTCGGTGCGGCCGATGCCGATGCACGCAAGGCGACGGAAAAAGCTGCCGAAGGGCTGCTCGGCAAGCTGAAAGAATTGCTCGGCGAGCGCGTGCGCGAAGTGCGCGTGGGCGAGCGCCTGACCGAATCGCCATCGTGCCTGGTGGTGGACGATCACGCGATGGGGCTGGCGATGCAGCGCTTGCTCAAGCAGGCCGGGCACGACGTGCCGGAGTCCAAGCCGGTGCTGGAAATCAACCCGAAGCACGCGCTCGCCAAGCGGCTTGAAAGCGAAACCGACGCTGGTCGCCAGCAGGACATCGCCCTGCTGCTGCTCGATCAGGCGCAGTTGCTCGAAGGCGTGGCACTGGAAGACCCGGCCGCCTACGTCAAGCGCGTGAACCGGTTGCTGGCGGCGGAGTAAGATCGGCGCTCCGACATCGAGGCTTGCGCATGTCGAAAGTTCGCGTTGCCGGTTTCAGCGTATCGCTCGACGGCTATGGCGCCGGCCCCGAGCAAAGCCTCGACACGCCGCTGGGCGTCGGCGGGATGGAACTGCACCAGTGGTTTTTTCCGACGCGCACGTTCCAGCGCATGGTGTTGGGCCATGCCGATGGCACGACCGGGATCGACGATGATTTCGCTGCGCGCGGCTTTGCCAATGTCGGCGCGTGGATCCTCGGCAGAAACATGTTCGGGCCGCTGCGCGGGCCGTGGCCCGATCACGAATGGAAAGGCTGGTGGGGCGCCAATCCGCCCTACCACGTGCCGGTGTTCGTGCTCACCCACCACCCGCGCCCGCCGCTGGAAATGGCAGGCGGCACGAGCTTCCACTTCGTCACCGACGGCATCCACGCGGCACTCGAACGCGCGCGTGAAGCCGCAGCAGGGCGTGACGTGCGCATCGGCGGCGGCCCGGACACGATCCGCCAATACCTGCGCGCCGGGCTCGTCGATGAACTGCATTTGGCGATGTCGCCCGTGTTGCTCGGTCGCGGCGAGCGTTTGTTCGCCGACGTGGACATGCGCGCGCTCGGCTACCAGTGTGTGGAATCGCTGGCCACGGAAAAGGCTACCCATGTGGTTTTGCGACGGCAGCGCTGAAGCACAGGAGAATTCTCTCCCGAGGTGACAAAAATTCAGGCAGGTAAAATTCATTACCGATCGAACAACTCCGTGTGCGAGCCAGCACGCACGAATACCACGGCGTGGTCGCTGAGACGATAGATCAGCAGGAAGTCGCCGCCGATGTGGCATTCGCGATGATCGCCCCAGTCTCCCTTGAGGGGATGATCCAGCCATTCCGGGCCCAGCGGTGCGTCGGCGGCGATCAACAACAACATCGCTTCTTTCAAGCGATGCAGATCATGCCGACCTGCACGGGACAATCGATCCCAGTCCTTGCTGAATGCTTTCGTGTAGTCGCAAGCCTTGGGTGGTTGCGCGCGTTTACCGCTTGCGGGTTTTTTCGAGGTCATCGAGCAGAGCCTCGGCGGATGCGAAGCGCACGCGACGTGCTTGCTGCAACTCACGCGCCTGTTTCATGGCGGCTCGAGTGCTGAGGTTTGGAACTTTGAGTTCGAGCGGGAACCCCTGTTCGTCGGCCACGCGCTTGAGCAGGATCCGTACTGCGTCGGACATCGACAGCCCCATCGCCGCGAGCGCTTGGCTGGCCTGCAGCTTGACATCGTCGTCCACACGGACATGCAGCATCGAAGTATGGGTCATGGCAACCTCCACAGTACTCATTATGTATCTCGTTTGAGATACATTCAAATTTTCGTGCCCAACGGTGCTTCGGCAATGACCTGCGCGCCGGCCGCCGCCAGCAGATCGGCGAGGATCGAGCGGTGGCAATGCGCCGGATTCTCGCAGTAGCAACCGACGGAAAAATCCGTTTCCTTCGCCATCGCCGCCAGCAGGGCGATGGCGTGCGCGGCATCGGGACGAGCCATTTCCTTCTTGTACAGCCCGATGAAGCGCTTCCATTCGGCGGGGGTTTTCGCCGCCAGCGCAAGTTCCATCGTCGGCAGGCTGGGCGCGACGTTGGGAAACCACACGTCGTAGAAATCGCGGGACGCAAACTCCGACTTCGGTACACCGCGCGGTGGCCGGCGCACGGTGCCGATGCGCAGCCCTTCGCCGGTGTGGCGTGGCGTGCCGAGGCGGACGATGCGGATCGCCATGGGATTTCTCCAAAGCCTTCCAGATTTGCGAGTCTGCCACGAACCGCCGTCGCCGGCATGCAGCGCCGGCGTGCTGGGCGGCTCAACTCCGCAGCAGCGTCAGCAGTCCCCTCGCCGTCGCCAGTCGTGCCGCCGCATCGGGCAGTTCCATGCGGATGCGCAGGCGCTGCGGGCCTTCCATCGCGTAGATCCTGGGTTGTTTCTGGATCAGCCGGATCACCGCCATCGGGTCGATGTCGGGTTTGGCATCGAACGACACGCGCCCACCGCCAGCGCCCAGATCGAGCTTGCGGATGCCAAGGCGCGCGGCATCGAGTTTGAGTTCGGTGACCGCGAACAACTGCTTGGTCGCGTCGGGCAGCAGGCCGAAGCGGTCGATCATTTCCACCTGCAACTCGCGCAGCGCGTCGGCGTCGCGGGCGTTGGCGATGCGCTTGTACATCGTCAGGCGGGCGTGCACGTCAGGTTGGTAGTCCTCGGGGATCAGCGCCGGGACGTGCAGGTCGATTTCCGCGCCGCGCGAAGGTTCCGTATCCAGATCGAGCTTGCCCTCGCGCAACGAACGCACCGCGCGTTCGAGCAGTTCGGTGTACAAGCCGAAACCGACCTCGGCGATCTGCCCGCTCTGCTCTTCGCCGAGCAGCTCGCCGGCGCCACGGATCTCCATGTCGTGGGTGGCGAGCGTGAAACCCGCGCCGAGTTCTTCCAGCGAAGCGATCGCATCCAGACGCTTGGCGGCATCGGCGGTCATGGCTTTGCGGTCGGGCACGATCAGGTAGGCGTAGGCGCGGTGGTGCGAGCGCCCGACGCGGCCACGCAACTGGTGCAACTGCGCAAGCCCGAAACGATCGGCGCGATCGATGATGATGGTGTTGGCGTTGGGGATGTCGATCCCCGACTCGATGATGGTCGTGCACAGCAGCACGTTGAAGCGCTGGCGCTGGAAGTCGAGCATCACTTGCTCGAGTTCGCGCTCGGGCAACTGGCCGTGACCGATGCGGATGCGCGCCTCGGGCATCAGCTCGGACAGCGTGCGCGCCATCCGCTCGATGCTTTCGACCTGATTGTGCAGGAAATACACCTGCCCGCCGCGCGCGATTTCGCGCTGCATGGCCTCGCGCAGCAGCGGCCCGTCCCATGGTGTGAGCACGGTCTTGACTGCCAATCGGTTCGCTGGCGCGGTGGCGATCAGCGACAGCTCGCGCAGGCCGCTCATGGCCATGTTCAGCGTGCGCGGAATCGGCGTTGCCGTCAGCGTGAGCAGGTTGACTTCGGCGCGCAGTTTTTTCAGTGCCTCTTTTTGCTGCACGCCGAAACGTTGTTCCTCGTCGACGATGGCAAGCCCCAGGTTGGGGAACTTCACGTCGGCTTGCAGCAGGCGGTGGGTGCCGACGATCACGTCCACCGTGCCGGCGGCGAGTGCATCGAGCACCGACGTCATCTCCTTCGCCGAGCGAAAGCGCGAGATCACTTCCACCCGGATCGGCCAGTCGGCGAAGCGATCCTTGAAATTCTGTCCGTGCTGCTGCGCCAGCAGGGTGGTCGGTGCCAGCACCGCGACCTGGCGACCGGCCGTGGCCGCCACGAACGCCGCGCGCAAGGCGACCTCGGTCTTGCCGAAGCCGACGTCGCCGCAGACCACGCGATCCATCGGCTGCGGCTGCGCCAGATCGGTGATGACCGCCTCGATGGCCTGCAACTGGTCGGGGGTTTCCTCGAACGGAAAACTTGCCGCGAATGGTTCGTACATCGCCCGATCCACCGCGATCGCCAAGCCTTGCCGCGCATGCCGGCGCGCCTGGATTTCCAGCAGCTCGGCGGCCACGTCGCGCACCCGCTCGGCCGCCTTCTTCTTCGCCTTCGCCCATTGCTCGCCGCCGAGCGAATGCAGCGGCGCGGTTTCCGGCGATGCGCCCGAGTAACGGTTGACCAGATGCAATTGCGAAACCGGGACGTAGAGCTTGTCGCCCTTGGCGTATTCGATCTCCAGATATTCACCGCGCTCGCCGCCGGCGTCGAGCGTGAGCAAGCCGCGATAGCGGCCGACACCGTGATCTTCATGCACGATCGGCGCGCCGACCGCCAGTTCGCCCAGATCGCGGATGATCGCATCGGGGTCCTTGCCCGCACGCCGACGGCGGCGCACGCCGGGCGCACGCTCGGGGTGGAACTGGCGCTCGGTGAGCACGCACAGCGGCGGTTCGGTCAGCGCGAAACCGTCTTCGAGGGGGGCGACGGTGATGGCGAAGTGGGCCAGTGATTGCCCTTCTCCCGCTTGCGGGAGAAGGTGCCCGAAGGGCGGATGAGGGTGTTTGTCCGATCCCTCGCTACGTTCGCCGCTCACCCCAACCCCTCTCCAGACGGGAGAGGGGCGCAAGAACGCTTGCCAGTTCGCGACCGGCGTCGGTGTCAAGCCCGCGGCGGCGAACTGTTCCAGCAGTGCCTCGCGGCGCCCGGCCGAGTCGGCGGCGACCAGCACCCGGCCCGGGTAGCTGGCAAGGAAACTTTTCAGCGGCGCGCACGGCGCTTCGTTCTTTGGATTCAGCGGCAGCGTGGGTGCGGGCTGCTCGCCGAGCGCTTGGGCGTGGTCGCGTTGGGGATGATCGGTGCCGCAGACCTCCGCGCGCCGATGTCGATTCAGCCGCTCGCGCAACTCGTCGGGCGCCAGGAACAGCTCGCGCGGTTCCAGGATCGGCCGTTGCAGGTCGTGGCGACGCTGCTCCCAGCGCTCGTGAGTCTGTGTCCAGAACGCATCACCGGCCGCGAGCGCACCCTCGCCCAGTACGAGCATCGCATCGTCGGCGATGTAGTCGAACAAGGTCGCGGTGCACTCGAAAAAAAGCGGCAGGTAATACTCGATGCCCGCCGGCGCACTGCCTTCGCCCAGATCCTGATACAGACCGCTGTGGCGGGTGTCGATATCGAAACGCTCGCGCAGCGCGGCGCGAACGCGCTTGACGCTCGCTTCGTCGAGCGGGAACTCGCGCGCCGGCAGCAGGCGCACCGATTCGACCGTGTGCGCCGAGCGTTGCGTCTCGGCGTCGAAGCTGCGGATGGTGTCGATGGCATCGTCGAGCAGTTCGATGCGATATGGCTCGCTGCCACCCATCGGGTACAGGTCGAGCAGGCCGCCGCGCACCGCGTAGTCGCCCGGGTCGAGCACCTGCCGCACATTGCGGTAGCCGGCCGCTTCCAGCCGCCGCGCCTCGCGCGCCAGGTCGAGCGGTTGCCCGCGTTCGATCAACAGCGTGTGCGCGGCCACGTATCCGGTTGGGCACAGGCGTTGCAGCAAGGTCGCGATCGGCACCACCAGCACGCCGCGGCGCGTGGTGGGCAGGCGGTACAAGGTGGCGATGCGCTGCGAGACGATGTCCGGGTGCGGGCCGAACAGGTCGTAGGGCAGGGTTTCCCAATCCGGGAAGTGCAGCACCGGCAGGTCGCCGGCGAAGATGCGCAGGTCGGCTTCGAGCGTGTGCGCCGCGTGCGTATCGCGCGCCACCGCGAGCACGAGGCCGTCGTGGGCTTGCGCGCAGCGGGCCAGTGCGAAGGCGAACGCGCTCGGGCTGGCCGGGGCGCGCCAATACGCGCGCATCTGCCCGGCGCGCGGCAGCGGCGGGGTCGGCAGCGACGGGGAAGCAGACGCGGATGGACTCGACATGCAGCCGCGCATTTTAGCCCAAGCGCGCACCCGTATCGGCAACGTCCGCGACTTGCCGTGCGGCGAACGTACGCCGCACGCGTACCGTGCCCGGCTCGTCGCTGGCTTGGCGGGCAAAGCCGAGCGCGTCGGCCAAGCGCAGCATCGGCGCATTTTCGGCCAGCACGTCGCCGTACAACGAACTCAGGCCGCAACGGCGCGCGCGTTCGATCAGCTTGCGCAGCAGCAGGTGGCCGAGGCCGTGGCCGGAGAGGAAGTGCGAAACGAGGATGGCGAACTCGGCATCACGCGCACCCGATGGTCGCGAAAAACGCGCCACCGCGCCGACCAGCGCCTCGCCCGGCGGCAGCGGCTCGGCCAGCACCAGCACGAAATCCAGTCCGCGGCGCGGCCGCACCAGCTTGCGCAGGTAGTCATCGTCCAGCGCCTTGACCGCGTGCAGGTAGCGCAGCCGTACTTCTTCCGGGTACAGCAGCACGAAACCGTCGCGGATCGGCGCCAAGTCGGCCGGGTCGATCGGGCGCAACAACAGCTCACGGCCGCCGGGCAGCACGATGCGTTCACGCCAGCGCGAACCCAGGCAAATCCGCCGGAAGCGGTCACGTCTTTTCATCGCAAGCCTGCACGGACAAGGATCGCTCCAGCGCGCTGCGCGCCCGGATCCGGGGCCGGAACGGGCCGGCGTCGATGGCCGGCACGCCGAACCGGGCACGTTATCATCGCGCACTCCGACGCTCATCGACTATCGCCATGTCCGGCAAGGCCGACTCGCTCAAGACGATTTTCTACGCGCTGGGCGCGAATTTCGTGATTTTCCTGTCCAAGCTCGCCGCCGCGGTGTTCACCGGCTCGGGCGCGCTGCTGGCCGAGGCGATCCACTCGCTGGCCGATTGCGGCAACCAGATCCTGCTGCTGTGGGGCGTGCGTCAGGCCAAGCGCCCGCCGTCGCCGGATTACCCGCTCGGGCATGGCCGCGAGGTGTATTTCTGGTCGTTCATGGTGGCGTTGCTGCTGTTCAGCGTCGGCGGGATCTTTTCGGTGTCGGAAGGCTGGCACAAGCTGCACGATCCGCAGCCGCTGTCGATGCCGTGGCTGGCCGTGGGCGTGCTGGTGTTCGGGATCGTCGCCGAGTCGATGTCCATGCGTGCCTGCCTGCAGGAGGTCGCCAAGGCGCGCGACGGGCGCAGCCTCTACCGCTGGTTCCGGGAAAGCCGGCAGGCCGAGTTGGTGGTCATCTTCGGCGAAGACCTGGCGGCCCTGTTCGGGCTTGGTTTCGCGCTGGGCGCGGTGGTGTTGACCATGCTCACCGGCAACCCGTTGTACGACGCCATCGGCACGCTGGCCATCGGCGTGTTGCTGATCGCCGTGGCGCTGTTCGTGGCCATCGAGGTCAAGGGCTTGCTGGTCGGGCAGGGTGTGGATCCGGCAGTGCACCGGGCGATCTATGCCTGGCTCAATGACCGGGCGGAGATTCGCGGCGTACTGAGCCTGATCACCCTGCAGATGGGCGAGCAGGTGATGGTATCGGTGCAGGCGCAGATGGATTTTTCCGTGCGTGGCGACGAACTGGTGCGGCAGATCAATGCGGTCGAACGCGCGCTCAAGCAGCAGTTCCCGGCGGTGCGCTGGATGTTTTTC
Organism: Pseudomonadota bacterium; assembly: GCA_018241125.1. GTDB lineage: Bacteria > Pseudomonadota > Gammaproteobacteria > Xanthomonadales > Xanthomonadaceae > SZAS-103. The sequence goes on from JAFEEL010000044.1 coordinate 20,185, forward strand.
GAGCCCGACGAGACGGATTGACCGGCGGCAATATCACTCCTGCCGCAACCATTCCATTCGCTGCCCCGCGCCCGCCTCGCCCAGTGCGCGCACCAGTTCGGGCAGTGCCGCGGCGAGCTCCTCGTCGAGCTTCCACGGCGGATTGAGCAACAGCATGCCGCTGCCGTTCAAACGCAACGGCGAATCGTCGGCGCGCACCAGCAGCTCGGCCAGCAGGATCTGCGTGCAGGGCAGTTTCGCCGCGCCACGCAGGAACGGTTGCAGGTCGCGCCGGCGCTTGATCGGGTACCACAGCGCGTAGATGCCCTGCGGCCAGCGCCGCAGGCCTTCGTCGAGTGCGGCCAGCGCGGTGTCGAACTCCAGCAACTGCGCCTCGTAGGGCGGATCGATCAGCACCAGCCCGCGGCGCGGCGTCGGCGGCAACAGCGCCTTGATCGCTGCCCAGCCATCGCCGGCCTGCACGTGCACGCGCCCGTCGCGCGCGAACAGCGTCGCCAGCGCGCGCGCTTCGTCGGGTTGCGCCTCGCGGCAGAACAGACGGTCGTCGGCGCGCATCGCCATCGCCGCCAGCACCGGCGAGCCAGGGTACATGCGCAAATGTCCGTCGGGGTTACAGGCACGGATAGCCTGCTGATAGCGCCCGATCGCCGCCGACTGCGTGCCCATGCCCAGTGCGCGGGCGACGCCGGAATCGGCCTCGGCGGTGCGCCGTGCTGCCGCGTCGTGCAGGTCATAGCGGCCGCGGCCGGCGTGGGTGTCGAGTACGAAAAACGGCGTCGGCTTGCGCTTGAGAGCATCAAGCAGGGCCAGCAGCACGATGTGCTTGAGCACGTCGGCGTGGTTGCCGGCATGGAAAGCGTGGCGGTAGTTCATCGCCACAGTCTGGCACGGCCAACGCGTCCGCCGCCGGCAAGCACAATCCGATCCGGATGGAAAGCATGGCGGGCCTGCCGCGGAGCCGATAGGCTCGATACCCGGGTCGAGGCGTCGGTGTCACCTCCATGTCGCGTGGGAGCCTGTGGATTGTCTGGGTCGAAAAGCTCGGCGCGCTCGATACGACCGCGCTGGCCGCACTGTGCGTGCTGGCGGCGCTGGCGCGACGCGACGGATGGCTGGCGGTGCGGTATGCGGCGGTGCTGGTGGCGGCGATGGCGTTGGGCGTCGTATCGAAGATGGCCTACTACGGCTGGGGCGTGCGCTTCGGGCTGGGGCCGTTCCATGGCATGAGCGGGCACGTGCTGCGTGCGTTCGCGGTATGGCCGGCGCTGGGCTTCGCATTGATGGCCGGACGCTCGCGGGCGGCGCAGGTGACGGCGGTGGCCGCCGGTGCGTTGGTCGCGCTGGGGGTGACGGTGATGATCGTGCATACCCGCGTACACTCGCCGGCCGAGGCGATCGCCGGCGGCGCGGCCGGCTGGCTGGCCGCGGCGTGGCTGCTGCGCCACGAGGGCTTGGCCAAGCTGGGCTGGCCGTGTTGGTTGCCGTTGGCGATCGTGGCGGTGCTCGGCTGCGGCTGGATCGCCCGCTACCCGTTGACCGACTACGATTTCGAAACCCGTTTGTCCATCATCGCGCGGCAAATCCGGAACTGGTCGGGCGCCCCGCCGTGCAAGGTGCGGCACGGGCTGGTCGAGTGTGACCAGACTCCGGACTCCGGCACCCCACCCTGACGATCGGTACTGACCCGGCATGGCGACCGACAAGAAAAGCGCTCCGCCCAAACCGAACCTGTTCGAACAGGCGGCGGTGCATTTCGTCAAGAGCTGGGGCTTGTACGAGCGCGCTTTCGGTCGATCGATGAGCGCCGTGGCGCGCAGGATGCGCTTTTCCTTCTTCCTGACCATGACCGCCATCGCCTTGGCGTTCTTGTTCTGGGACTACTACGGCATCGGCGCTTGGGCCGGGCGCTCGTTGCAAGGCGGCAATCGCAGCCTGTCGTCGGTCGAAGACTCGCTGTTCGACTGGGTGGTGGCGCGCCGGCCGGTCGATCCGCGCAGTTCGGGCAAGGTGGTGATCGCGGAAATCGACGAGTGTTCGATTTCGTATTTCGAGAAGAAGGGTCTTCCCGGTTGGCCGTGGCCGCGCGACCGCCACGCCGACCTGCTCACGGCCTTGTCCGAGGCCGGGGTGGCCGCGGTCGGTTACGACGTGCTGTTTCTGGACAAGAGCGCCGATCCGGCCTCCGACCAGATGCTCCCGCAGGTCGCCGCGCTGAGCGCGCCCACGTTTTTCGGCGGCAACTTCGACGATGCCAGCGCCGACACCCCGGCCACCAGCACCGTGAACCGCTGGCCGACCGCGCTGCCGTTGACGGCCAAACCCGCCGATGCGCCGACCGCCACCATCCAGTTGCCGTTTTCCCCGGTGCTGGCCCAGCGCGCCGGTTTCGTCAATATCCAGCGCTCCGGCGATGGTATGGTGCGCGACTTTCCATTGTGGCAGGCGCAGGGCGACTACGGCGTGCCGTCGATGGCGGCCTTGGTGGCCGGCCAATACCTGCACCGCAAGTTCACCAGCTTCCCGCAGTCGATCCGCCTGAACTGGCGGCGCAAGCACCCGTTGCCGATCGTGTCGGCGGTGGATCTGCTGCCCGATGAGCACACCCCCTGCCTGAAACCGGGCGAAAAGCTGCCCGACCTCAAGGGCAAGATCGTGATGGTCGGCTACGTCGCCTCGGGCATCAACGACTTCAAGCCCACTCCGATCGACCCGGAGATGGCCGGGGTGGTGTTGCAGGGCGAGGCGGTCGAGAACCTGGTCGGTGACACCTGGATCCGCATGCCGCACGAGGGTTTCAAGTACCTGCTGGCGGCGGCGTTGATCGTGTTCATCGGGCTTTCGTTCTGGCGCGGCGAGCCTTCGCAGGACATCGACGCCATCTTCACCGCGACCAATCTCGCCCTGACCGCGGTGGCGTGGTTGACCTTGACCTTCTCCACCTACTTCTTCGACATCTTCACCACCGTTGCCACCTCGCTGAGCTTCTTCGGCATCTGCCGCACCTATCTGGCCGGCATGCGCGGGCGGGCGCTGGGCAACGACGACCACGTGCCCGAACTGGGCGAGCACGGGCGCTTGCACGTGGTGTTGCTGATCTTGCGCATCAGCGTGGGCGAACACCTGGCAGCCGGTGAGAGCGACTCGGACGCGCGGCGCTTCTGGGAAACCAACGAATACCGTCGGCGCATCCGCCGGGTCCTGTACGCGCACGGCTACGCCAAGATGCACGAGGGCCTGATCGAGCGCAAAACCTTCCTTGCGGCGGACTTTCGCGACGTGATCCTGATGATCTGCGACGCGCCGTCGGTCGAGGAGCTGCGCTGGGAAATCCTGCACGACCTGAAGCTGATCAACCAGGAACTGACCCACATCGCCGACGAGCACCGCATCGAGCAAATCGCCACCGCCGCGGCCGCTTACGTCGACCTGAGCGATCTGGACGCTGCCACGCGTTCCAGTTCGTTGCAAAATACCCTCGGCAGGGTACTGCAGATGCCGGCCACCACCGGCCTGCGTGCGTTCATCGCGTCCGATGTGGAGTGCCTGCCGCGTTATGTCTATCCGGGGAGTACGCCCAAGCCTGCCAGCGAGGAAACGCCATGCGCCAGTCCATCCGAATCTTGAGCATCGCCATTTTCACGATCCTCGCTGCCGGCCCCGCCGTCGGCGCGAAAAAGCGCCCGCCGGCACACCCCACGCCGGCACCCGCCGCAGCGCCGGCACCGACCCCCAGCGGGCACACTCCGGCCTCGGTGTACAAGGATGGCGTGGCCGTGCATCAGGCCGCGTCGGCCAGTTCGGCCACCGTGGCCACGCTCAAGAAAGGCACGACGGTGGACGTGCAGAAGCAAGATGGCCTGTGGTTCGACATCAAGGCCGACGCCAACAGCGGCTACGTGAAGATCAACGAGGTGCGCCTGGCGCAGGCCACCGGCGCCGGCAACGACGGCTATTCGATGTTCGGTGGCCGTCCCAAGGCCGGCGAGACCGCCGGCGTGCGCGGCATCAATACCGAACAACTGCGCGGGGCGAGCTACGACCCGGCGGCGGTGGCGCAGATGGACACCTTCCGCGTGGACGATGCGACGGCGCGCGCGTACGCCAGCCGCGAACACCTGCAAGCCACGCAAGTGGCGTACAAGAAGGAGCCCGGCATCGGCCAGGGCCACCGCGAGACCTCCGGGTCTTCCGAGGAGACACAAGCGCAGCAGGCGGAAAACTCGGCAGCCAAGAAGGGCGTGTTCGGCATGCTCGGCAGCCACCTCGGGGTGGGCAGTTCGGTCACCGACAGCGCCGCCGACGCCATGCCCAAGAGCGAGCAGGAAAAATACGACGAAGAAATCGCGATGGGCCCGCAAATCGCCGGCCGCGTGCTCAGCGTGATGCCGATCTGGAACAACCCGGCCGCGCAGCGCCGGGTCAATACCATCGGCCTGTGGGTTGCCCTGCAAACCCCGCGCGACGACCTGCCGTGGACCTTCGTGGTGGTGGACAACCCGACCATGAACGCCTTCGCCGCGCCCGGCGGCTACATCATCATCACCCGTGGCCTGTACGAGGTGCTGCAATCGGACGACGAGGTGGCTGCCGTGCTCGGCCACGAGATCAGCCACGTGGTTTCCCGCGACCACTACAACGTGATCCGCAAGCAGGCGATGACCTCGATCGCCATGAACGTGGGCACCGACAAGTTCGTCGGCGCGCTCGGCAAATCCGGCGCCAACCCGTTCGCACAGAAGCTGGCCGGCTACCTCGCCAAGGAAGGCGCGTCGATCCTGCTGACCGGCTTCGACAAGGACGTGGAATACCGCTCGGACGTGGCCTCGATGGTGTACACCGCGCGCGCCGGCTACAACCCGCTGGCGATGTACGCGGTGCTGCAAAAACTCGAAGCGGCCGCCGACCCGGGCCGCACCGGCAACCTGCTCAGCACCCATCCGCCGATCGAAAAGCGCTTGGACAACCTCGACAAGAAGGGCATCGAGCCGGTCGAGCAGTACACCAGCCGGCCGTACGTGACGGCGATGCGCTGACCGCGCTGCCCCTGCGGCGAAGCATCGTCGCGGGGGCCGCCCAGCCCGTGCATGCCATTGCGGCGCGATCTCGCCGGGGGGCACTGGGCGCTGTCCAGACCGGGCTGTTTACTGGCGCGCTTCGCGCCGCAGCAGCTCACGCTTGCGCTCGACGCCCCAGCGGTAGCCGGAAAGATCGCCATCACGTCGCACCACGCGATGGCAGGGAATGGCGACGGCGATGTGGTTGGCCGCGCAGGCCCCGGCCACGGCACGCACAGCCTTGGGCGCGCCGATGCGTGCGGCAATGTCGGCATAACTCACCGTTGCGCCGGCGGGGATCTCCCGCAAGGCCAGCCACACCCGTTGCTGGAAGGCGGTTCCGCGCACATCCAGTGGCAAGTTCAAGCCGATGTTCGGGGCTTCTATGAAGCCGACCACCCGGGCGACCAACTGCTCGAAATCAGCATCTGCACCGATCAGCTCCGCCTTGGGGAACTGATCTTGCAGGTCGCGCACCAGTCGATCCGGGTCGTCGCCCAGCAAGATCGCGCAAATGCCGCGCTGGCTTTGCGCCACCAGAATCGCCCCCAACGAAGACTGCGCCACGGCGAAGCGGATCACCGCGCCCACGCCACCGGCGCGGTACTCACGGGCACGCATGCCCAGGACTTGCCCGGCGGTTTCGTAGAAACGACTGCTGGCGTTGAACCCCGCCTCATGAATCGCAGTAGTGACCGTGCCACTGGCGGCATTGAGCTGCTCGCGCAACTTGCCGGCGCGCCAGGCTGTGGCATAGGCCTTGGGCGTCAGGCCGGTTTGCGCCTTGAAGACCCGATGAAAGTGGAAGGCGCTCATGCCTGCCTGCGCGGCCAGCGCGTCCAGATTCGGGGCGGTGTGTGCAGACTCGATCCGGTGGCACGCCTGTGCGACCAAGTCGGCACGTTCAGCCCCAGCCAAGCTGCGGTCGCCCTGGTTGCGCCGGCTGGCGCGGTAACCTGCCGCCTCGGCCTGCTCGGCAGAGGCGAAAAACTCGATGTTTTCGCGTTTGGGAAGGCGGGCCGAGGAACCGGGGCGGCCGTACACCCCGGTGGTGCGCACGGCGTAGACAAACTGGCCGTCGGCGCGGGCGTCGCGGCTCCTGACCGCCTCCCAGCGGGCGTCGTCGCGGTCATGGACGGGCTTTGCAGCAGTGTCGCCGGTCATGGCGGCATCCTTTTTGCTGATGATGAGGGCAAGCTTGAGCCTGAGTTCGATCGCATGCACTCCGTTTCTTGCGATTGCATGAAATGGGTGCTTCATCCTCAACCGGAATTGAACTGACTGCGTCACTTCCGCCCCCCACACCGCGACCGCTGCCGTGCTGCTCGATGTGCTTGCGCTCGGTCAGAGCGCGGAAGTGCTGCTTGAGCGTGTTGCGGCTCGCGCCGTGTTGTTGGAATGCAGATCGCAAGCGGCATACAGCCCTGGCGGCCAGCTCAAACTGCTCCACTCGTGGCCGGGTCAAACTGCTCCACCATATGAATCGATTGTTCTCAGGAAGAACTTTTCAGGCCGGATCGCTTTGCCGGGCCATCCGCTCAGCAGCCTCTTTCATGCGCCAGTCGAAGGAAGGAGCGAAGCGGTGGCGCATGCCTTTGTTGTGCCAGCAAGACTTTGCAAGCACAAGCGGGAAACCGCGACGTAGTGCGCAAGTCCGCATTGGTGCGGAATGCCGCGGACATCAGCGGAAAGGCCGCAGTCGCCGTGCCACATCACCATGACCCTTGTACATTCCGCGTACATTGGTACAACGGAATCGAGCCGATTGGCGCGGTTTCTTGCGGCCTGCTGCGACTGTAAATCTATGTTTTCGCTGGGACAAGTTGGTGGTGTGCAGTTTACTACCGAACAACTTGCTATGTGGGTCAATGAGCACTGCTGCGGTCATCAGCGCACCTTCGGCAGTCCAGTCAAACCCCAAGCAGGCGACGCTCCAGGAGTGACTGCATATCCCGCCGACCGTCTGCGATCACATAAATATAGACCTTCTGCGCCATGACACGATAGATCACTCGATAGGGCTTGAAAGCGGTCTGCCGATAATCCCGGATGCCGAGGGCCACCAGTTCCTTGGGGTAGGCGCCGCGCTCAGGAAAAGTTGACAAGCTCTCCACGACTTCCAGTAAACGATCCAGCACATAATCGGTATTGGCCTTGCAATCAAATTCCGCGATGTAGTCGTAGATCAACTCCAGATCCTGCTCCGCCCCCGCGGTCAGCAAGACCTCGTATTTGCGCTTCGCCATTACTTGGCTGCCTGTTTGGCCCGCAATCTTGCGACAATCTCACCCACGGGCTTGACCTTGCCAGCTTCAATCTCCGCATTACCCAACGCGAGAATTTTCAGCAGCGCCAGCGTTTTCTGTGTTTCTTCGTAAGAGGCGACGTCCTGAATGACCGCCTTGGCCTCCCCGTTCTGGGTGATGACAAGCGGCTCCCGCCCCTTGGTCAATTGGGCCAAAACTTCGGCCGCGTTCGCCTTGAGGTAACTGATGGGTTTGACTCGCGATGAGTAGCGCATGACCTGACTCCTTAATCTGACAAGGACTCAATATAGTCTTTATTCAGTCCTGCTGCAGCAATCGATCAATCCCCTCCTGCACCCAACCAAAGCTCAGATGTTCCTGCTCCAGCCGTAGCCCTTCACGGATACGGTTGTCGCGCAGGTCGTTGTACAGGCTCAACTCCTCTGCTGTCAGTCTGTGCAAATCGCACCGCTGCGGCTTGTCCTCCCGTCCCCAAAAGGACACGTGAGCATCAAGCGAGGCCCGATCCATGAGGAGCGAACCGACGTGGCTGAAGTGACTCCGCAGTTGATCCAGGATGGCAAAGCCATGGGTATCGATGTCGCCCCAATAATGAACGGCGCACTGCTCCAGCCAGCGAGCCTGGGCGAGTGCGCCCCAACTGTATCCGGAGCCAAAAATAGCGATCGCTGCTGGTATGTTTGGCAAGGCCAGGAAGTTGGTTTCATTCTCGGTGATGAATACCCGTCGCACATCGATAGCCAGCTGGCTGAAACTGCTGGCGTCCAGTGTGATGTCTGGGCACGACGTGCCGCCGACGATGTGAATCCCGGGATCGAGGATTCGAAAGCGAATCCTCGTGGGTTTGTCCAGAAAACCATACCGGGCGGAGAACTGCGCAACGCCGGTCCTAGTGGTGTCCACACTGTCCGCAGGCAAGGCCAAGTCGAGTAACTCGGCAAGTGCAGCACGATGTGTCTCGATGAACTTGCTGTGCACGCCAGGCAAGTCAACTTGGCGCAGGTAGACCGCCGGCCGTGGATGCTTCCTGACCCAATCCACCACGGCCAGCAAACGAGGCCATTCACCCGCCAGTTCGAGTGCCTGCAATGGTCTCTTTTCGAGCCAGGGCATCAAGGAGGGATTTTGCTGGCTGGTCATCTCAACCAGGCTTGAAAACAAATTCCACTCGCGGTGCTTGCCGAGCCAGCCCAGCGCATCATCCATTGAGTCGATCCAGCCGCTCGACGGGAGCCTCTGCAGTCCCTGCACCCGGTGGCGAATCTCCTGCCACTCCAAACGCAAGGGACTGGCGTTGGCCAATTCCACAGCCCAGGTGCGCACGGCGTCAAACCGCTCGGTAATGTCCGCTGACGCGGGGCCTTTGATGGTCAAGCGCAATGGGAAACGGGTGTTGCCCGTCACGACATCCCGCAACAGCTCCCCTCTTTCCCATAGCCGCGCCAACTGCGCTTTCAATTCCTTTGGGGTCGTCCACGTCACTGTGGAATCTCCTGCGCGGACTGGGGCGCCACTGGCGCTATCGCTGCAGCATCCCTGGCCTTCTGCACCCGGTACTCTTCGATGGACAGGTTACGCAATTTGGAGGCCCGCCCGCCCTCGTTGTGCACGAAACCTACGCTGGACACAAAGGGCTCGATGATGTGGATCTTCTGCAGCGGCGTAACAATCAGAAGTTGCAGGTTGAGTTGCCGGAACAGCTTCAGGCCGTATTTGGCGGATTCATCGGAGCCGCGCCCGAAAGCTTCATCAATGACTACGAAGCGGAAGGAGCGCGAGCGCACCGCACCCCATTCCAGGCCGAACTGGTAGGCCAGACTGGCGGCGAGAATGGTGTAGGCCAGTTTCTCCTTCTGGCCGCCCGATTTGCCGCCCGAGTCGGAGTAGTGCTCGTGTTCCGTATTGTCCTCGCGCCAGCGCTCGCTGGCTGCGAACAGGAACCAGTTGCGTACGTCCGTGACCTTCGCGGTCCAGCGCCGATCCTGTTCCGACAAGCCATCCCGGCCACGGAACCGGTCAATGATCGCCTTGACCTGAAGGAACTTGGCTTCGGAATACTGGGCATCGTCTGATCCAGTCACCGCACCCTCGGTGCAGGCGCGCAGATCCTGCTGGAAATCGCGAATTTCGGCATCGGGGCTGGCCTGCGATTCCAGCACGATGTAGCGTCCAGGGTTGTAGTCGATTTCCGAGAGCGACTTGTTGATGTGGGTGATGCGATCCTTGATCGTCTCGCGCTCGCGCGCCAACTGGGCATTGAAGTTGGCAATTTCGTTGATGGTGTTGACGTTCAGCAACTCCTTGAAGCGTGCCACGAAACGTGGCAGATCATCGCGATTGAGCTGCGTCAGCAGATTTTCGAACTCGAAGGCGGCTTCCAGGCTGGCATCCATCTCGGCCGTCTCAAGTTTGAAGGTTTCCTTGAATGACGCCATCGCCTTGATGATCTTCTCGGCCAAGCGTTTGAGCTTCAGGTCCTCGGCATCGATCCGCGCTTGCAGCCAGGTGCGTACGTCCTGCTCGCGGTTGTCGCAGGATTCCACGGTCAGCTGGTGTTCACCCAGGGCATCGGCCCGCATAGTCTCCAAGGTGGCCGACAGCGTCGCATCGACAGCGGCGTTCTGGACCAGTAAAGCCGTCTGCTGGCGCAGTTCCTGTGCATCCGCGCGACGCTGCTCCACCTTGGCGCGTCGGTCGCGCACGGCTTGCAGTTCCTCTTCGGTGCCCTTGAGCGCCTGCTGCAGTTCCCGCAGGCGTTCATTCAATTGTTTGAGGACATCCGATGCCTGCTCCAGCTTTTGACGCTCGTCTTCAAGGGCTGCGATGTCAGTCGCCACGCTGGCCCAATCGATTTCTTCGAAGCTCGTAAACTCTTCCAGACGTGTCAGTGCGTCTAGTCTGGTCTGCAGCCCTTTGCGCACGCCGTCGATCTTGCCGATCTGGCTGCCCACCTCGCCGAGATGACTTTCGAGCTGGCGACGCTTGGCTTCCAGCGCGGCAATCTTGGCGCCGTTGCTCCAGCCGAGCACGTAGCGACTGCGGTCATCGATCCGGTGCCGGTCATCCTTCTCGTGCCGGCCAGTCGGGTCCTTGATCTGGCCTGCACGGGTGATGGCCCGCGTTTCCCGGCGGAACTGCTCCTGGGTGGCGCAACAGGCCACATCAAAACGATGGGCGAGCTCACGCTCCAGCCAGTCGCAGTAGGGCGAATCGGGCTTGATGGCGAGTTTCCTCACCAATGAGTCGCGGTGCAGTTCCGGCAAATCGGATGTTTTGCGGGTACGAACGTGGAAATAGACCAGGCGCCCGCGCAGATGACTGCCATCCACCCACTCGGCAACCGCCTTGTAATGGGCATCCGGCATCAGCAGAGCCAAGCCGAAGCCGCGCAGCAGTCTCTCGGCCGCGCCTTCCCAGTCGCGCTCATCCTCGCGTACCTGGATCAACTCCCCCGCGAAAGGCATAGCGTCCACATCCAGGCCCAGCGCGGCGCACAGAGCGGCGCGTATCTGAATCTGCTGGTCGTCAATGTTGCTGCGCCGGCGTTTGAGACTGTCGATTTCCGCCGTCAATCGTTCGTGCTCAAGCTTTCCCTGACGCAAGCGCACGCCATGCTCGGTCAGCGTGTTCTGGAGGTCGGCATCGCGGTTTTTGACATCTTCCCGCCACGCCTTGAATTGCGCCCGCTGCGCGGCAAAGCCGGCATCGTCGCGGGGCGCGGACTCACCTAAAACGGTCGCCAGTTCACGGTAACGCCCATCCTTGGTCTTGCGTACATCGCGCAGTTGCTCTTTCTTGCGGATATCGGTGGCAAGCCGCTCCAGACGGTTGCCACCGTTGTCATTGATGGCCTGCTTCAGTTCATCAACCTGACGGCCTTGCTCTTCGCGCGTAACGTCCAGGCGTCGAACCTGCCCATCGACCTTGTTCCACTCTTCATCGAGCAGGCCAAGACGTTTGTCCAGCAATCCCAATTTGAGGCTGGCGAAGTATGCACGCAGGCCGTCGCGACAATGCCGCAGATGATTCACCTCGTTCACCAGCTCGCCATGCCGCTTGCAATCGGCCACCAATGGCGTCAGCAATTCCAACTGTTGCTGAGCCTTGAGCACGGCCTGATGGGCACGGTTGAGATCGTCGAAGTGCCCGATTAGTGCCTGGATGCGCGATGCCACCTCGAACGGCTCCAGCATATGGTTACGCACGAAGTCGGTCAGATTACCCACCGACTTCATCGACACCGTCTGGTGGAACAGCTCCAACGCCTGATCATTCTCAATGCCGAAGCGGCGCCTGAACCACGCGGCATAGGGCGGAAAGCTGTCGTGCAGTTCGGCGCCGATCCCACGCAGCCGCTTGCGCAGGGCAGCGATGTCGGTGCCGAAGTTGGCGAAATCCTCGGCAATCGATAGGCTGCGCCCGATCCCGAGGAAGAACCGGGCGGGCTGCCCTTGCGCCTCCTTCATCCAGAACACCTGCGCCAGGCTAACCGTCTGGTCGTAACCGGCGTTGTGAAACACGCCCAGGATGACGGAATAGCTGTTGTTGTCGCGCAGGGATACCGGCTTGGCCACCCCAGTGACCTCATTCCGTTCGGATTTGTAGTGCCCCAACACGTAGGAACGCAAGGTTCGCTCCCTGCTGTCCGCGCCGGCGGCCTTGTTATAGGCGATGCGATGGGCTGGCACCAGCAGCGTGGTAATGGCATCCACCAGCGTGGACTTGCCGGAACCGATGTCGCCAGTGAGTAGTCCATTCTTGCCGTCCAGTTGCAGCGTCCAAACCCGGCTGTCGAACGTGCCCCAATTGAAAACTTCCAGCCGGGAGAGACGAAAGCCCGACAACGCATCGTCCGCCATGAAGTCCAGCCCTAGAGACTGCGCCTCACTCATCGCGCACCTCCTTGGCAGATGCCGCGCCGGGCAGGGCAGATTGGTAGGCCGCCAAGCGGGCATCGAACTCGGCCAGCCACTGCGCGTCGACAAAGGCCTTCAGGATGCGCCGAGCCTCGAAGTTGGCCTGTCCTGCCAAGCCACCACTCGCAGGCTTGAGCTTGTGCAGGAAGCCCAGTTCCACCACCTTGTTGATGGTGGTTTCGATCTGGTCGATCAGTTTGGCTTCGTTGGGCCCATCAGGCAGGAAAACCCGTACCAGCTCAACGATCTCATCACGCGACAGCACCAGACGCGTGTCACCGCCGCCGGCATCGAATTCGGCCAGCTTCTTGCGTAGCAAGGCCAGCAGCAGACTCACCGGAAACGACAAGGGACGGCGCGCGATCAGGCGGGGCAAGCGCGGCGTCGGATCATCCTCCGCAGGCTCCGGGCGGCTTTTCAGGAAGGCATAACCCTCGGCCTCATCCAGCACCAGTTCCAGATTGAGTACCGCCACGTAGTCCCGAACGCGGGCTTGCAGGGTCAGCAATGCCGCCCATTGGCGCTCATCGTGCTCTCGGTACTGCACCCCCTTGAGCAGCCCGATCAGCAACGACGACAAATCCGGTTCGGCTGCGGTAGTGGCGTTGGTGAAGTCTTGTTCCATCCCTGTTGAATTCCCTGGTTCGTTCTCGACTCAGCGCATGAAAATCACCCGAGGTAAGCGGGCCGTGCGACTCACTGGCTCGCCACGATCATCTTCTGCCTGCCAGTGAATAGCTTCCGGCGTATCCTCATCCACCACAGCGTTGAAGGCATCGCTGCCCAGCTGCAGGTAGGCCACCAGTTCCGCCAAGCCCTGCTGCAGGGGCTGGGATTTCACCAGATCGTGCAAGGTGATCTGCGCCCTGTCCTGCAACGCATGGCGGATGTGACGGGTCAGCCTGGCCTTGTCCACCACCACCTGATCGAACAAGGCTGATGGGTCGATGTCTTCGTCCCCTGCCATCAGTGCCAGGTTGGCAATGACCGGTTTCACCGCCGGCGTAAACAAGGGCCGCTCCATCGCCAGCTCGATATCGGCGCAAGACTCGGCCATCTCCATCACGGTTCCCGTCGGCGGCGCTTCCCGCAGTGCCAAGGCTTTGCTCTCAATGCCGTGCAGTATGTCCATGATGCGGCGGTTTTCCAGCCAGGCCTGGTCATCGAGAAAGCGGCGCAGTTGTTGCGACAAGGCCGCCACCGTGCGTTGGGTGTGCTCGCCTGCCTCCATCCAGTCGTAATGCACACGGCGGGTACGGGTATCGGGTTGCAAGGCAGCCACCGCCGGAAGCTGAAGCACCCGTTCCAACAACTCGGTCAACTCCTCCTGACGGCGGCTGGAAAGCAGGAAATCCCAGAACGCGCGGAAGCTCTTGCCCTGATCGGAATCGGCAATCGCGTCGCGTTCGCCCATGATGTCTTCCAGCAGTGCCCCCTTGCTGCCTTCCCACAGCGCAATGCGCTCACGAACACGCCGGTCCAGCTGACGGAAGTTGTGTTCCACCTCGCGAAAGTCGGTGAGCAACTCGCGCGCACCTTGCATAAATTGCTGGAAGCGATCTTTCACCGCAGTGTCATCTAGCAGCGGCACATCTCCCGACAACACCCGGGCGATCTCGGCGTCGATGTCATCACGCTTCTTGTGCAGTTCGGCAATGCGTTTGGCCGGGTCTGCTTCGCTGCCTTCGCTCATTTGCTTGAGCAGGTCGAACAGCGTGAGCATGCGTGATTCCGTGCCGACGAACTGCCGTTCGCTCAGCTGTGCCAGCCAGGCAATGGCCTTCTCGGTCGCGGGCGTGAGATCGAATTGCGCTTCGTCCGTGCCGGGCTTGTAAAACTTACGTAGCCAGCCCTTATCCGGCGATGCCCAGTCATTCAGATAGTCGAGCGCGGGCTTGGGAAACGCAGTGTCGCCGAGCTGCAGACGCAAGGCGTACAGCTCGTCCTCCAGCGCCTCGGACAAGTCGGCGGCCGCCATCACCCGCAGATTGGGCGCCACGAATACGCGGTGCAGAAAGCTCGCCACCAGCGGCGCATGGTCCGAACGCAGCAGTCGCCAGGCAGGGTGGCGGGTGCGTAGGGCGTCGAGGGTGGCGAAATCCACCGTCATGCGGCGCTCGACTCGGCGGGAGTGAACAGTGCGGATTCGAAGGCGGCCCAGGCGGACTGGCGCAGGGTGGCGGCCTCGGAGCGTTTGATGTCGGCCATTGTTGTTTGCCGATTCAACTCTTCCAGCAATTCGCGCTGTTGAGGAACTGCAAGATCAGGAATGGGAAGCTCAGCTACTTCCTTGCTGTTGATCGACGCGAGGTTGGTAGTGTGCTTGGCTTTGCTGCGGAAGCAGGCTTGGCCGTGACTACTGTTGATTCGAGCCCTTGTGGTTGGTGGCGGACGGCTGCCGCCCGAAAAAACGGCTTGTTGGATTAACAGGTTGTTGAAAAAGGGCGTTCCTGCCCTTTTTCAACGCGCCGAGTCCGGTACATGCCCGTACTCGGCTCCGCCAATCAAACACTTGCGTGCTTGATTGGCGTGCGATCCATCCATGGATCGCATCAGCAGGCTGTTTTTCAACAGCCGTTTAATAGCACTTCAGCGGGCGTGAGCGGTAATGGGCGGGATGCCTCAGGCTTTCCGCTTCAGCCGCCCCACTTCGGCGACGAAGGCCGGAGTCAGTTCGGCGATCAAGGTTTCGATGTCGCGCACTTGGTGCTGCACCGTCAGCACTGCGATGCCATGGGGCAGGACATCGTAGACCACGAAGTGCTGCCGCGCCGGAACCAACAGGAATGGGGTCGAGCGGCGCTGCCGCAAGCGGCCAGTTTCCGGATTGGCAGCGGCAGCGGCCATCGCCGCGTACAGATCGGCAAGGTAGCGGTCGGCCACGTCTTCGCCCCACTCGCTGCGCGACCGCACGTGGATGCGGCGCAAATCCAGTGCCGCCGTCCGGGTCAGCAGAAACGTGGCGGGCGATGGTGCGTCATTGCCAGCCATTGGCTTCCTTGCGGTCAAGCTCGGCCATGTCGGCCTTGAAACCGCCGCTGGACGCAAAGGCACGGCCCGCCGCCAAATCGCGGTAGCCAGCGAGGATGGATTCCTGCACGAACTGGCCATCGCGCCGCTCCATGTCGCGGCGGATCAGGTCACGCACATACTCGCTGGGCGTTTCGTAGAGCCCCGCCTCACCGACCATTCGATCCACGAACTCGGCCAATGGCTGGGACAGGCGGGCGTTGATGCGTTCGGACATGGGAATCTCCCGGTTCGATTGGATGAGGCATTGTCGCACGATTGGCATAAGTTGTCGCAAATATCGCCCACATAGGAGACTAACACCTATGCCGGGCCTGATTGCGCTCGGTTCGCCGGAAGGCATCACGGGCAACGCATTGCCACAGCACTCATTTCGCTGATTTCGCAAGTTTCACGCTGCGCCGCGACGCGGTACCCCATCGCCCGATAACACCACTCGACGGTCAACGAACTGCTGCGTTTGACGCTGCTTGGAGCCCACCATCATCCAGTCCATTCTGACTGGCCAGCAGTCGCGCTGCATGAGCCTGCTGGGGCTCCAGCGCAATCCACTGCCGACCGACTGGGTGGCGCAGCGGAAAGTGGTGGCGGCGCTCGATGCGTGGCCGGTGGCCGTGGTTGACAATGAACCGCTGCGCGTAAGTGGTTGATTTTGCACGAGCCAAAACTACGCCTGCCCGCAGGCCGAACAGAGTTAGAGGCTGTTGAAAAACAGCCTGCTGATGCGATCCATGGACGGATCGCACGCCAATCAAACACGCAAGTGTTTGATTGGCGGAGCCGAGTACGGGCATGTACCGGACTCGGCGCATTGAAAAAGGGCAGGAATGCCCATTTTCAACAGCCTGTTAGAGGCGGCTCTGGCCGAGATAGTGGCCGATTCCGGGCGTTTCGGCGAATGAGCACCCGCAGCACTGGCGGCAGGAATCCCGCGTAGCGCGGGGATTTCACGCAAGAAAAAGGGCCCGGAGAGTATCCGAGCCCTTGGGTATGGTGGAGCGGAAGGGGATCGAACCCTCGACCTTCGCATTGCGAACGCGACGCTCTCCCAGCTGAGCTACCGCCCCACGGTTGCCGGGCGAGCGGGTCGCCGGGCAAGGCCGCATAGGATACTGGATCGGCGCCCTGCGGCGCTAGTACATGTTTTTCCGACGCAAGGCTCGGGGACGCAAGGATGGGGCGCGCGGGCGTTGCGCGCCATGTCCGGAGAAATTCGCCGCGCCCGGAAAAACCCTGACGCGCCGGGGCGTGGCGTGCGGGTGAAGAACCTTCGCTTGCGGCCGTCGTCAGATCAGCGGTGCGAGCACCGGCGCGAGCAGTTCGCGGCGCCAGCCGGTCAGGGCGGTGTCGCGTTGGCGCGGATCGAGCAGGGCTTCCAGCGTGCGGCGGGAGGCGAGGATGCCGGCGTCGATGCCGATCCGTTCGGCGTGTGCGGCGACTGCTTCCTGCATCGCTTTGAGCCGTTGCTTGCCGGCGGAATCGGGCGCGATGGCGAGCGGCAAATCCATCTGATCGCCGCCCGGCGCGGCGTGCAGGAGTTGCCACAGTTCGCCACGCGACCGCCGCGGCGCCTTGGGCGTGGCATCGAGCAGGCTGTGGAAGGCATGGATATTGCTTGGCGGTCGGCGTGCCAGCGCCAGCGCCAGCGCGTTGTCCAGAACCCAACCCTTCGGTCGATCGCTCGCACGCGCGGTGGCCTCGCGCCAGCGCAGCAAGCGGCACAGGCGCGCTTGCGCGTCCGGTTCCAGATCCTGCGCCCCGCGCAGCGCCAGATGCGGCCACGGATCGGGCGCGTCGGTGGCGATCGCGGTCACCAGCCGCGCGCTGTCCTCGTCCAGCCACGGCGTACGCCCGAGATCATGCAGGCGTTCTTGCAACTGGGTGTGGATCGCGTGCAGGTGCAGCACGTCGTCGGCGGCGTAATCGCATTGCGCCGGCGAGAGCGGGCGACGCAGCCAGTCCGAGCGTGTCTGGTCCTTGGGCAGGGCGATGCCCAGCAGGGTTTCGACCAGACGCTGGTAGCCCATGCCGGCACCGATCCCACACAACGCGGCGGCGATCTGGGTGTCGAACAAGGGCGCCGGCGCGATCTTGCACGTGTGCAGCAGGGCTTGCAGGTCCTCGCTGGCGCTGTGCATCAGTTTCACGATCGCCGGGTCGGCCAGCAGCGGGCGCAGCGCATCGGCCATGCCCGGAATGGTCGGATCGACCAGCAAGGCGGCCGCGTCGCCCGGCGCGGCCAGTTGCACCAGCGCCAGCTGTGGCCACCAGGTGCGCTCGCGGATGAACTCGGTATCCAGTGCGATACTGGAAACATGGCCCCAAGCGGCGATGCGCGCGGTCAGCGTGGATGGGTCGTCGATCCAGTAGTGCATGCGTGATCTGTGATTGCGGCAGCGGCGACGATAACCTACCTTGCGCGTGCGGTCATGTGCGCGAGCCGCATGGATGCTCGGCAGCGCGATCGAACTGGTGGCCGGTGTCGGCAGGCGCCCGGTGCGGGGCGCCGAACGAAGCGGCGTGGGTGGTTGCGGTGCGAACCGATCCAGCGAGGGATGCGTGCACAAGCGGTGTCGCCATCTGCTGTTGACTCTGACGGTTGCCGCGATCGCCGGTTGCGGGCGCTCGCCGCCGCCTCCTGCGCCCACCGCGAGGACGCCGGCGGCAGCCGTGGCCGCGGTCACGCCCAACCCACTCGATGCCAAGGCAGTGGCCACGCAACTGGCCGCCGAACCGTCGCCGCCTCCGGTTGATCTGCCGCATCCTGGCGTGGAGCCGCTGCCGCCGGTCGTCGCGACGGCGCGCAGGAAGGTCGTGGCGGCCTTGCGGCAAGCACGGCTGGCACTGGACGCCGGGCGCATCGACGAGCGCGATCTGGGTGTGATCGATGCGGCTTCGACAACGGGCGCCGCACCGGCCTCTCCGGTTGTCACGCCTGCCGACGCGCTGGCGCTGTATCGCGGCGTGCTCGCAAGCGAGCCCAGGAACACATTGGCCGCGAAGGGAATCGACGACGTGCTGGCCGCGTTGGCCGCGCGTGCGCGCAGCGCGTTGGCGCACGAAGACGTGTCCGATGCGCAGCGCGATGTCGATCGTATCGCTGCGTTGCGCGGCGATTTCCCCGGCTTGGCTCCATTGCGCGACGAGATGGCGAAGGCATGGCGCGTGGCCGGCCTGAACGAACGCGGTCGGCGCCTGGAGATGACCGGCGCGTGGATCGAGCCGGTCACGAACAACGCTGCGGCCGCCTACCGGCAGGCATTGCGGCTCGATCCGGACTCCGATGCGGCCAAGGCCGGGCTCGATCGCGTGGAGGGCGTATTCATCGCCCGCGCGCTGGCTGCCGCCAACTCCGCGCACTATCCAGACGCCGAAAAAGCGCTGGCGCTAGCGTTGCGTGTGCGTGCCGGCTCACCCACGCTGGACGCGGCGCGGCGCAGCGTGCTGGCGATCCGTCAGCGCCATGCGCAGCTGTTGGCCTCGCAAGCCGATGCGGCGCTGGACGCCGGCGATGCCGATCGCGCCGAGCCGTTGCTCGAACGCATCGAGTTCGCCATGCCCGGCTCGCCATTGATCGCCAAGGTGCGCGAGCGCATCAAGAACACCCGCCTGTACGGCCGCCACCTGCCCGGGCAGGTGTTCAGCGATGGATTGTCGGCCGGCGGACGCGGGCCGGACATGGTCGTGCTCCCGGTCGGCAGCTTCCGCATGGGCTCGGCCGACAGCGACGCCGGCCACGACGCCAACGAGTCCCCGCAGCGACCGATCACCTTCGCGCACGGGTTCGCGATGGCGCGCACCGATGTGACGGTCGAGCAGTACGGCCGGTTCGTGAAGGCCACCAAGTACCGCACCGATGCGCAGCGCCGCGGCAGCTCGATGGTGTACGACGACAGCCAGGGCAAGCTGGTCGCGCGCGATGGCGTGGACTGGCGCGACGACTACCTCGGCAATCCGGCCGTGCCGCAGATGCCGGTGCTGCACGTGTCGTGGAACGATGCGCAGGCCTATACCATCTGGTTGTCGAGCCAGAGCGCGCGGCTGTACCGCCTGCCGAGCGAGGCGGAGTTCGAATATGCACTGCGCGCCGGCAGTACCGGGGTTTATCCGTGGCCGGACACCGCTCCGCCGAAGGACATCGGCAATCTGGCGGGCAACGACCCGTCGCCCGGTGGGCGCAAGTGGGGCGACAAGTTCGCCGATTATGCCGACGGCTACTGGGGACCGGCGCCGGTCGCGCGCTTCAAGGCCAATGCCTTCGGCCTGTACGACATGGTCGGCAACGTCGCGCAGTGGACGCAAGACTGCTGGCACGACAACTACCGTCGCGCCCCTGCCGACGCCAGCGCGTGGGTCAATCCCGGATGTGTGGAGCGCGTCGTGCGCGGCGCGTCGTGGGCCAGCGCGCCCACGCAGGCGCGCTCGGCATGGCGCTCACGGCATGGCGCCGACGAGAGCAGCGCGCGCATCGGCTTCCGGGTGGTGCGGGAGTTGTGAGGTCGTCCGGAAGACAGAGGACAGAGGACAGAGGACAGAGGACAGAAGAAGGGAGCAGGAAGCCGGGAGACGGGAGACGGGAGACGGGAGCCGGGAGACGGGAGACGGGAGACGGGAGATGGGAGACGGGAGCCGGGAGACGGGAGCCGGGAGACGGACGCTTGGTTTGGCTCCTCACCATTCCTCATTCCCCATTCCCCATTCACCCGTCACGAACTCATGAACAACCCGCCGTTGACCGGGATGTTGGCGCCGGTGATGAACCCGGCGTCCTCGGCGGCCAGGAAGCTCACCGTGCGGGCGATCTCCGAGGGCTTGCCCAAGCGTCCGACCGGCACCGAGTCGATGATCTTGTTGCGCACGTCCTCGGGCACCGCCATCACCAGCGCGGTCTCGCAGTAGCCCGGCGAGATCGAGTTCACGGTCACGCCCTTGCGCGCCACTTCGCGCGCCATCGCCATGGTGAAACCGTGCATGCCGGCCTTGGCGGCCGAGTAGTTGGTCTGCCCGAACTGGCCGGTCTGGCCGTTCACCGAGCTGATGTTGATGATCCGCCCGTAACCGCGCGCGAGCATGCCATCGACCGCGTTGCGGCACATGTTGAACACGCCGTCGAGGTTGATGCGCAGCACGTCGTTCCACTGCGTGCGCTCCATCTTGCGCAAGGTGCCGTCGCGGGTGATGCCGGCGGCGTTGACCAGGATGTCGACCGCGCCGTATTCGCTCTCGACCTGCTGCACGACCTTGGCGCAGGAATCGAAATCGCCCACGTCGCCGGGGACGAAGTGGATGTCCAGGCCGGCCACGTCCTTCTTGAAGGACTCCACGCGCTCGGCGCGGGCGGCCAGATCGGTGGCAACCACGGTGTTGCCTGCTTCGGCGAGCTTCTTGCAAATTTCGGTGCCCAGGCCGCCGATGCCGCCGGTCACCACCGCTACGCGCTTCTTCATGGGTCGCTGTTCCTGTCGGGACGGGGTGTGCGGCGCTGTGCTGCGACGCACAAAATCGCCCGAAGCCTACGCCCGGAAAATCGCGCCGTCAATCCGTCGGAAGGCGCCGCGCTTCAGCGCGTGCGCGACTTGTGACCGGGTGCCGGTTTTGCCGCCTCCGGCGCATTGCCCATGGTGCCCAGCAGGCCCTGCTGGAACGACTTCCACAAGTCCATGTTGCGCTCGGTGAGCTGGTTGAGCATGCTCCACGGCGTCTGCCCGATCAGGTTGTTGAGCTGGCTGCGGAACTGCTGCTGCTGCTCGATGAACATCTGCATCGAGCGCTCCAGATAGCTGCCCATGAAGCCCTGCAACGAATCGCCGTAGAAGCGGATGATCTGGCTGAGCAGCTCGGTGGACAGCATCGGCTGGCCGTCGTCCTCGTGCTCGGAGATGATCTGCAGCAGCACCGCGCGGGTGAGGTCGTCGCCGGTCTTGGCGTCGCGCACCTCGAAGGCCTCGTTGTCGACGATCAGCTGGCGCACGTCCTCCAGCGTGATGTAGCTGGAGATCTCGGTGTCGTACAGACGCCGATTCGGGTACTTCTTGATGATGCGGATCTGGGCCATCGCGGGGCTTCCGTGGCTTTGCTGCACAGCAGCGGGTGCAGCATGGCGCAGCAATCGGGCGGTTGCAAGGGCGCGGTGCTGGGGCATGGACGGCGTCCAGCCACTGGCTTTGGTCGGGGTGGCCGGATGCGGGAACCATGCCGGCATGGGGTGGGCGCGATTGCGGTTCGGACGAGTGGCCGTTCGGCGCAGCGCGATCGGCCATCGTCTGGGCGCGGCAGAATTCGGGCCGATCCGCGCGTGTCTGGCCGATCCGTTCTTCAGGGGGCCGAACATGATGCACCCGACCTTGTGCTGCGACCGTTTTGGTGGACAATCCTTGGGAAATCGCTGAACAAACCCATCCCCCGCCTTCGCGGGGGCAGACTGCGGATTCGTCAGCGAGCGCGCAGTTCGGTACATGCCCGGACTGCGCTCACACGGATCAATCACTGGCGTGATCGATCCGCGGGCACGCCATCCATGGCGTGCGGGAAGTGCTGATAAACACAGCGTTTCCCCAAGCAAGGCGGCATGCAACGAAGTGCCTGTCATCAGGGGGCAGCCATGAGAAGCGCAATCGTCGTCGCGGTGTTGTCCGGTGGCCTGCTGTTCGCGGGCCTTCCTTGGCAGGCCCATGCCGGGACATTCAATTCCGTCAGCGACTGTGGCGTCGGCATGCGCGTCCGGGACAACGGTGGCCGCGTCGGCACGATCACCCGCGTGGATCGCGATTGGAGCTATTGCTATGTGCGGTGGGACGACAACGGCAAGGAGATCAGCTACCTGTATTCATTGCTGAGTCCAGCGGCGTCGGCAGCGGGCAAGGCGACCGGTGCGGCTGCTCGTTCCTCCAAGGCCGGCGCGGGGCAATCCGCAGGCAAACTCGTGGTCGGAACCTACATGTGCTGGGTCGGAACGGAGGCATCGGCCGGCGGCCTGAAGATCACCGGGCCGACGACCTACGACGCCGATGGCAAGGCCGGCAGCTATCGCCTGGAGGCTTCGGGAGCGATCGTGTTCACCAGCGGACCGTATGCGTCGTTGCATGCCCACACGCTCGAAAACGGGCGGATCGGTCTGAACCTGTCGGGCGGTTCGTTCTACAACATGACCTGCGATCCGCCGCGCTGAGGACAAAATGGCGGAAGGCGAGGATCCTTGCGCCTTGCAAAGGTGCGGACCAGGGTCGCGAGGTGGAATGACCGTCGCTGCCCCGGCCCCACGGCCGCAGAGCGCACGATGGGTTGCGCGTCAGCAAAATCCATCGCAATACCAACGCGGGTGAATCCATGATGGGTCGAGCGTTGCTCGACCCATCCTGCCAATGCAGGATGTAGCGCAACATCGGTGCTGAGGCGAGCATCCATCCGTGGAGCGTCTTCCGGTCGGCATCCTTGCATCGCATCGCTTGGCGCTGGCGCGAACTGCCATCCATGGCGCGCCCGCCGGTCGGCATGACTCGCGCCATCCGTGGCGCTCGCCCTTCGGGCCGGCTTCGCCGTTCGCGCGTGCTCCGAGCACGCGCAGTCAACGCATCGCGTAGCGCGCTTTGCTTTCACCACCCCATGTAGTGCCCGCCGTTGGCCGACAGGTTGGCGCCGGTGATCCACGCCGCTTCGTCGGGCAGGAAGAAGGCGACCGCGTAGGCGATCTCGTCGGGGCGGCCCAGGCGGCCGGTCGGGATCTGCGCGGTGATCTTGGCGCGCACTTCCTCGGGCACGGCCATCACCATGTCGGTGCCGATGTAGCCGGGCGAGACGGTGTTGACGGTGACGCCGAACTTGGCATTTTCCTGCGCCAGCGAAATGGTGAAGCCGTGCATGCCGGCCTTGGCGGCGGCGTAGTTGGCCTGCCCGTACTGGCCCTTCTGGCCGTTGATCGAGCTGATCTGGATGATGCGGCCCCACTTGCGCTCGCGCATGCCGTCGATCACCTGGCGGGTGACGTTGAAGCACGAATCGAGGTTGGTGGCGATCACGTCATGCCACTGCTTGGGGTTCATCTTGTGGAAGGTGCCGTCGCGGGTGATGCCGGCGTTGTTGACGAGGATGTCGATCGGGCCGATCGCCGCTTCGGCAGCCTTGACCATCGCCGCGGCCGACTCGAAATCGGCCACGTCGCCGGGCACGATCGCCACGTCGAAGCCCTTGGCCTTCAGCTTTTCCTGCCACGCCTTGGCCTTGGCTTCGTCGCGGTAGTTGGTGGCCACGCGGTGGCCGAGGCTGGCCAGTTTTTCCACGATCGCGGTGCCGATGCCGCCGGTGCCGCCGGTGACCAGTGCGTTGCGAACCGTCATGTCGTTCTCCTTGGGGCGGGTGAAGCGTGATGGGTCTTGCATTCTAACCCGGCGACACGAGGGTCGTCTCCGTGCTCGGCATCGGTTCGCGCGGTATGCACGTTGGGTCGAACGCCGCCAGTGCCCGTTGCAAGGCGATTTCGACACTGCCGATACCATTGAGCACGCGCGCATCCTGACCGAGCGCGATCAACGCATGCCGCAGTGCGGGCAGCGGATCGGCCGGATCGACCGGCCGCGCTGCATCGGATTTGGACAGCTTGCGGCCGCTGGCATCGCGCACCAGCGGCAGGTGCGCGTAGGCGGGCGTGGGCAGTTCGAGCGCGCGTTGCAACAGGATCTGCCGTGGCGTGGAGTCGAGCAGGTCGGCTCCGCGCACGACGTGGGTGATGCCCTGCGCGGCGTCGTCCACCACCACCGCCAGCTGATAGGCCCACAGCCCATCGGCACGGCGCAGCACGAAATCGCCGACCTCGCCGCGCACGTCCTGTTCGAAGCGGCCGTGGATCGCATCGTCGAAGCCGACCACGCCCTCGCCAACACGCAGCCGGATCGCTGGCTGGCGCGTGGTGTCGGCCCGCGCGGCCACTGGCGCGATGCAGGCATGGTGGATGCCCTCGTAGTCGCTCAGATCGTTGCGACTGCATCGACATGCGAACGCGAACCCGTCTTCGAGCAGGCGCTCGAGCGCATCGGCGTACGCGCCGCCGCGCGTGCTCTGCCAGACGATGGGCGCATCCGATGTCATGCCGAACGCAGCCAGGGTTGCGATCTGCTGCGCCGCCGCGCCGCGCACCTCGCGCGGCGGGTCGAGGTCCTCGATCCGCAGCAGCCAGTCGCCACCGTGGTGGCGAGCAAGCAGCCAACTTCCCAGCGCCGCCGTCAGCGAACCCGGATGCAGCGGCCCGGTCGGCGAGGGCGCGAAGCGGCCGCGATAGCGCGTGGGTTGGACGCTCATGCCTGCCATTCAAGCACAGCCGCGTCGCGTGTGAATGGCTGGGTGCGGCCCAGCAAGGGCGATGCTCAGTGGAAATCCCGCGAGCTCGCGGCCAGCCCGCCCAGCAAGTCGCTGCAGTCGAACAAGCGCTGCGCGATCAAATGGGAAACGCCGTCTTGATGTTGCATGCGGCCGGCGATGCCGAGTATGTGGGCGCCCAGCAGGGCGTGGCGGTCGCGTTGGGCGACGGCTTGCCAGACGATGGCGTTGACGCTGCCGCATTCGTCTTCCAAGGTCACGAAGGTCACACCGCTGGCGGTGGCCGGGCGCTGGCGGGCGATCACCAGGCCGGCGTAGCGCACGAACTGGCCATCGCGTGCGCGCGCCAGATCGTCGGCACGGCGCAGGCAGCGCGCGCGCAGCACGTCGCGGATCAGCGCCAGCGGGTGCGCGCCCAGGCTCAGGCCGGTACTGGCGTAATCGGCGAAGGTGTCCTCGTGCGCACTCGGCGTACGCAAGCCCGCATCTTCGTTGGCGATGCGCGCGGGCTGCAAAACATCGGCGCGGCAGGCGTCGTCGGCGATCTCCCAGTAGGCGCGGTGGCGATGTCCGGACAGGCCGCGCAGGGCGCCGGCGGCGGCGAGCAGGCGTGCCGATCGGGCATCGAGCCCGGTGCGGGCGCGCAGGTCGGCGACATCGCGGAAGGGTGCCTGCGCGCGTGCGGCGACCAGGCGCTTGCCGACGTCTGCGGGGAAGCCGGCGATCTGGCGCAGGCCAAGGCGCAGGCACAAGGTGCGGTGATCGCATCGCGGCGCAGTGGGTGCTTCCGTTGCCAGCGAGCAATCCCAATCGCTGGCCAGCACATCCACCGGCAGCACGGGCACGCCATGCCGGCGCGCATCGGCGACGATCTGCGCCGGTGCGTAAAAGCCCATCGGTTGCGAGTTCAGCAGCGCGCAGGCGAACGCGGCCGGCTGGTGGCATTTGAGCCAGGCCGAGGCGTAGGCCAGCAGCGCGAAGCTGGCGGCGTGCGATTCGGGAAAACCATAGCTGCCGAAGCCCTGGATCTGCGCGAGCAGGCGTTCGATGAAATCCGCCGGATAGCCGTTGGCGGTCATGCCGGCGACGATGCGTTCGCGGAAGTGTTCCAGCCCGCCCTCGCGTTTCCACGCCGCCATCGATCGCCGCAGGGCGTCGGCTTCGCCGCCGCTGAAATCCGCCGCGACCTGCAACACGCGCATGACCTGCTCCTGGAACACCGGCACGCCGCAGGTATGCCCGAGCACCTCGGCCAGCGCGCGGCAGTGGTAGGTCTGGCGAAAATCGGCGGACGCCTCGTCGCGCACGGCCAGTCCGCTGGCGGCGCGCTCGTGTTCGATCCGCCGCCGTTGCAGGTAGGGATGCACCATGCCGCCCTGGATCGGTCCCGGACGCACGATCGCCAGTTCGATCGTCAAGTCCTGAAAACTGCCCGGGCGCAGGCGCGGCAGCATCGCCATCTGCGCCCGCGATTCGACCTGGAACACGCCCACGGTGTCGGCGCGTTGCAGCAGTTCCCACGTCGGCGCGTCGTCGGCGGGGATGCTGGCCAGATCGAGATCGATGCCGCGGTGCGCACGCAGCAGCTCGAAGCAGCGGCGCAGACAACTGAGCATGCCCAGTGCCAGACAATCGACCTTGAGCAGGCCCAGCGCATCGAGATCATCCTTGTCCCACTGGATGATGGTGCGTTCTGGCATCGCCGCGTTCTCCACCGGCACCAGTTCCCACAGCGGCGCGCCGGAAATCACGAAACCGCCGACGTGTTGCGACAGATGGCGCGGGAAGCCGCGCAGCGCTTCGCTCAGGCGCAGTATGCGACGCAGCGCCGGGGCGTCGGGATCGAAGCCGGCCTCGCGCACGCGGGTGGCCACGTCCACGTTGCCGTGGCCGTATGCGAACGCACCGGCGAGAGCATCGACCTGCGCGGGCGAAAAACCCAATGCGGCGGCGACATCGCGCACCGCGCTGCGCGAGCGATAGCACACCACCGCCGCCGCCAGCGCGGCGCGTTCGCGGCCGTACTTGCCATAGACGTACTGCAACACTTCCTCGCGGCGCTCGTGCTCGAAGTCCACGTCGATGTCGGGCGGCTCGTTGCGCTCCTTCGAGATGAACCGCTCGAACAGCAAGTGCGCGTCCTGCGGGCCCACCGCGGTGATGCCCAGGCAGTAGCAGACCACCGAGTTGGCGGCCGAACCGCGGCCCTGACAGAGGATGCCGCGGCCGCGCGCCCAGCGCACGATGTCCTCGACGGTCAGGAAGAAGGCCTCGTAGGCCATCGTCGCGATCAGCGCCAGTTCCTTGTCGATGCGCGCGCGCACCGCCTCCGGCACGCCTGCCGGCCAGCGTCGGCGCGCCCCGGCCTCGGCCAGCGCGCGCAGGTGCGAGCTCGGCGTGTGCCCGCTCGGCACGATTTCGGCTGGGTACTGGTACTGCAGCTCGCGCAGGTTGAACACGCAACGTTCGGCCACGGCCACGGACTCGGCCAAGGCATCGGCGGGATACAGTTCGGCCAATGCGGCGAGTGGGCGCAGGTGGCGCTCGCCGTTGGCAAACAGGGCGCGCCCGCAGTCGGCGACCGGCTGACGCCGGCCGATCGCCACCAGCGTGTCTTGCAAGGCGCGCCTGCCACGGGTGTGCATGTGCACGTCGCCGGTGGCGAGCAACCCGATGCCGTGGCGCTGCGACAGATCGCGCAGCTCGCGCAGGTGCGCCGCGTCGTGCGGCCCGCGATGCAGCTCCAACCCGATGCGCAGGCGCTCGCCGAAGCACGCGTGCAGCCATGCCAGTTCCTCGTCGTGGTGCTGCCGATCACGCGCGATCCACAACGCGAACAGGCCCGCGCACGTCGCCGCCTGCACGTCGGTGCGCAGCAGCCGGTACCGGCCCTTGTCGGTCCCACGTCGGCCTTGCGTGAGCAAGCGGCACAGTGCCGCGTAGCCGTCACGGTCGATGCACAGCAACACGCACTTGGGGCCATCGGCGAGCGTGATCTCGCTGCCGACGATCAGGCGCAAGCCGTGTCTTTCCGCCGCCTGCAGCGCGCGCACGATGCCGGCCAGCGAGCACTCGTCGGTGATCGCCAGCGCGCAGTAGCCCAGTGCCTTGGCGCGTGCGAACAGTTCGTCGGCGCTGGAAGCCCCGCGCTGGAAGCTGAAGTTGGACAGGCAGTGCAGTTCGGCGTAGGCCGGCGGCGTTGGTCTTTGCGCGGTTGCGGCGGTGCCATTGCCGGCGTGCGCAGGTGATGCCAATGGAGCGTTCGTGTTCATTGCCACCGATCTCGACGGGTGATGCCGCGCCAGACATGCCAAACCCCCTCCCGACCTCCCCCTTCGCTGCGCGAAAGGGGAGGAGAAAAACATCGCTGCTTGCGTGGCCGGCGTCCGACTCCGACTTCCGACTACCGGCTTCCGGCTTACGACTTCCGGCTCCTGATTTGCTTTTCTGTCTTCTGTCCTCCGTCCTCTGTCCTCCGTCACGCAAACCACCCGTGCAACATCCAGCCTTGCGCAGCGATCGCCGGCGTGGATGGCGGCGCGTGGGCGGCGAGCACGCGGAACAGCCACGCACGCTGGCCGCCGGCCAGATCGGCGATGACGTAGTCGCGGCGGATGTCCTCGCCGTCCCACCAGCCGCTCTCGATGCGCTCGCACGGTGCGCGCAGGCATACGACACGACCACGCAGCGGGATGGGCCGCGGCAACAACCACAGCGGGCGCGGCGGCAGTTCGTTGCGTCGATCCGTGTTGGCGATGTCCACGCGGTCCTGGCCCGCCGGGTGCGGTCGGTTGTTCTGCTCTGCGTCCTCAGGAATCTGTCGCTCCGGGCGATGGTCGGCGTGCAGGCGCAACTGGCGCACGCAGGCCTGGCCCAGACGTGCGCGCAAGCGTTCGGCCAGGCCGTCCCAGTCGAGCGTGCCGCGCAGCCCGGGATCGAACAGGTCGCGGCGTTCGGGTGCAAACGCCGGCAGATCTTCGGCGAGCAGCGCCAGCGCGTGCGCCGGGGCGGGCAGGGCGATGCGCGCCAGCGCCTGGGTGGCGGCCTCGCACAACACGGCGGCATCGCGGCTGGGCTTGCGCAGACCGATGGCGAGGGTGCTGATCGCATCGTCGGGGCTGGCCGTGCCGGCGTGTGCTGCATGTGCCGGAGTGGCATCGGCGAGGATTGCTGCGTGCTCGTGCGGATCGTGGAACCAGCGCAGCACGAACCGTTGCACGCCGCCGTCGCGCGCCGCAAGGAATGCGGCCAGTTCGCGGGTCAAGCGTTGCAATGGAAACCGCAGGGCGTCGCTGTGCACGATGCCGTGCGCGAAGTCGATCCGCCGCTCGAAGCGATCCGGTGGCCGGTAGCGCGGGCGCGGGTCGGGCTGCAGACCGCGCAGGCGATCGATGGCCAGCAGCAGATCCGCGCCGAAGCGCCGGGCGAGCCCGTCGCGTGGCAGCACGAACGCCTCGCCGAGCCGGCGCACGCCGATGCGATGCAAATCCTGGGTGTGCTGCGCGCCCAGTCGCGCCGCGGCCAGCGGCACGCGGGCCAGCACGCGATCCAGATGCTCGCGATCGCGCACGGCATAGCCGTCGGCCAGATCGGCGAGCACGCGTGCGGCCGCCGGCGTGGGCGCGGCCGCCATCCGCGCGCACCAGCCCAGTTCCGTCAACTGCGCACGCAGGCGGCGCTGGATATCCGGCCAGTCGCCGAACAGCGCGCGGCTGCCGCCGATTTCCAGCAGCACCGCGTCGGGTGGATCGAACACGACGTGGCTGGAGAAAGCGTAGGCGAGCGAGCACAGGACAGAAGACGGAGGACAGAGGACAGAAGACGGAGGACAGAGGACAGAAGACGGAGGACAGAGGACGGAGGATGGAGCAGTGGTCTGTTTGCGGTGGGCAGAAGCGGCAGAAGCGGCAGAAGTGCGTATTACCGATTCCACTGGCGCACTACCCGGCGCTTTCATCTCCGCCACGACGCAGCACGCCCACAGCACGGACACGGCGCAGCCTCACGAAGCGCGCGGCAGCGGCAGGGCGGCCGCCGGCGGGGTCGCACCACGGCACTTGAGCACGCGCAGCCGCGTGGCGCCGTCTGCGCCGGCCTCGATGCGCAGGCGCAGGGCGGCGGGGCTGGCGTCATCGGCGTGACGGGCCGGGCGGAACAGGAAAGCGAAGCCGTCGCCATCGCCGGCGGCGACCTGCAGGCGGCGCAGCAGGCGCTCGTCGCGCGCATCGCTCCACGTCAGCACCGCACCCAGGCAGCCGGCGCGCAGGCATTGCTCGGCCGTCCACGGCGCGCGCGTGGGCGAGGTGTCGATCCAGGCCAGATGCTCCAGCGTCACGCCGGCGCGTACCCAGGCGGGCGCGCAGGGGATGTAGGGCGGCGCCACCAGCGCCACACGCTCGCGCGCGGTGAGTTCGGCCAGCGCGGGCAACAGCAAGGATAGTTCGCCCAGACCATCGGCTTCGACCAGCAGTTCGGTCAGCGCTCCGCGCGGAAAGCCGCCCCAGGGCAAGACGGCATCGAGCGCGCTCATGCCGCTGGGCAGCCCCGCGCGTGGGCTGGCCGCGATGCGTCCGGCGGCGAACACCCGGCCATCACGCAGGGCCTGCTCCAAGGTGGCGGCGGCGCGTACCACCTCACGCCCTCCGGATCGTGCCCACGTGCACGCCCTCGATGGCGAAACTGCCGGCACGCGCATCCACGATGATCGGGGTGAATGCCGGATTGGCCGGCAGCAGCACGATGCGCCGGGCCTCCACGCGCAGGCGCTTGACGGTGATTTCGTCTTCGATGCGCGCCACCACGATCTGCCCGTCGCGGGCCTCGGGCGTGCGCCGCACCGCGATCAGATCGCCGTCGCCGATGCCGGCCTCGCACATGCTTTGGCCCTGCACGCGCAGCAGGTAGTCGGCGCGCGGGCGGAACAACGCCGCGTCGATGACGAAGCGCGCTTCGACGTTGCCCTCGGACATGATCGGGCTGCCGGCGGCGACACGACCGACCAGCGGCAGATCGAGGATGTGGCGACTGGCGCGCGCGCCGGTGTCGGGCAGGCGAATCCCGCGCGCGGTGCCGGGCGTGAGTTCGAGCAGGCCCTTGCCGGCCAGCGCGTGCAGGTGCTTGCGCACCGCGTTGAGGTGGATGCCGAAGGCGGCGGCGATCTCGGCCAGCGTCGGCGGCCGGCCCTGCGCCGCGACATGGGCGCGTAGGTGGTCGAGGATGGCTTGCTGGCGCTCGGTCGGTTGCATAGGTGTATATATTTACACCTTTGCGAAATTGATGTCCAGATCAGAGGACAGAGGACAGAGGACAGAGGACAGAGGACAGAAAAAGCGGGGCGGTACGCCTATGGGTCGACGGGTGGCGACGACGCCCGCATCAGTGCATTCATTTGCATGTGCTGGGCGTTGTCGGCAAAGCCGTCGAAACGGCCCTCGGCCAGAGCGTGGGCGGTGCGCAAGAAGCCGCCCCAGGCCGCACCGGCCAGTGCCCCGCCGACGCTGACCCGGCGCACGCCGATGCGCGCCAAGTCGGCCAGCGCGAAGGGCGCGGGGCGACCGACGAGGACGTTCACCGGCTTGGGCGCCACCGCCGCGACGATGTTCGCGATCTGCGCCAGATCGCGCATGCCGGGTGCGAACAGGCAATCGGCGCCGGCATCGGCGTAGGCGCGCAGACGGCGGATGGATTCGTTCAAGGCGTCGGGGTGATCGATCAGGAAGCATTCGGCACGGCCAACCAGCAGCACGTCGTGACCGCTGGCGTCGATCGCCGCACGCGCCGCGCGCATCCGCGCCACCGCCTCGCCGAAGGCGTACAGCGGCTGCGCCGGATCGCCGGTGGCGTCCTCGATGGACAGCCCGGCGATGCCGGTTTCGATACAGGCGTGCACGTTGCGGCGCAACCCGTCGATGTCCTGTGCGTGTCCGTCCTCGAAATCCACGTTGACCGGCAACGCGCTGGCTTGCACGATCTGCCGGCAATGCGCAAGCACCGCATCCACCCCCGGCGCGTGGTCGGGCTGCGCCTGCGACCACGCGAAGCCCGAGCTGGTGGTGGCCAGAGCCTTGAAGCCCAGAGTTTCCAGCGCGTGTGCCGAGCCGGCATCCCATGGGTTGGGGATGATGAAACAGCCCGATTCGTGAAGTTTGCGGAAGGCGGCGCGGCGGGTGGCAAAGTGATTGGAATGCATGGCGGGTATCGGCAAGGGTACGGGCAGTGTCCGCCCGGTATACGATGATGCATCGTTCACCGTTGCGGGGCCACGATGATCCACTGGTTCGTGCTCGTACCGGCGCTGTTGGTGGCGTGGGCGGTGTGGACGTACAACCGCCTCGTGCGCCTGCGCAATCAGGTCAAGACCGCGTGGGCGGACGTCGACGTGCAGCTCACCCGCCGCCACGATCTGATCCCGAATCTGGTCGCAGCGGTCAAGGCGTATGCCAGCCATGAAAAGGCGCTGCTGGAGAACGTCGCTGCCTTGCGGGAGCAGGCGTTGGCCACGCGTAGTCCGCAGCGGCTGGGGCAAGTCGAGGGCCAGCTCGAGCAGGGCCTGTCGAGCCTGCTGGCGGTGCAGGAAGCCTACCCGGATCTGAAGGCCAACCAGAACTTCGCGCAACTGCAAGCCGATCTGGTGAAAGTCGAAGATCACCTGCAGTACGCGCGGCGCTTTTACGATGGCGCGGTGCGCGACCTCAACGATGGCATCCAGAAGTTCCCCGATTCGCTGATCGCCGGCGCCTTCGGCTTCGCGCCGGCGGAGTTCTTCAGTGCCGCCGATGGCGCGCGCGCGGCCGTGGCCGTGGGGGTGATGCAATGAACCTGAGCCGGTTTTGCACGCTGTGCCTGGGCCTGTTGCTGGCCTTGCTGATCGTCGGGCGGGCGCAGGCCGACGAGCGCATCGAGGACTTCCACAGCCAGATCGCCATTGCCGCCGATGGGCAACTGGAGGTCACCGAAACGCTGCGCGTGAGCGTCGATGGTCGGCTCATCCAGCACGGCATCTACCGCGATTTTCCGACCCGCTACACCGATCGACTCGGCAACGCCGTGCGCATCGGCTTCGAGCTGCTCGATGCCCAGCGCGATGGTGCACAGGAAAAATCCGTCGTCGAATCGATGGACAACGGCCTGCGCATCAAGCTTGGCAGCAAGGATGCCCTGGTGCCGGCCGGCGAGCACACCTGGACGTTGCATTACCGGGTGAACCGCGAACTCGGATTTTTCCCCGACCACGACGAACTGTACTGGAACGTCACCGGCAACGGCTGGGTTTTTCCGATCGACCACGCCAGCGCGCAGGTCAGCCTGCCGCAGGCGGTCGACCCGGCGAACATCAAGGTGCAGGCATTCACCGGTGCGCAGGGGGAACGCGGCACCGATGCCAGTGCCAGCGTCGACGGGCCGGGGTCGGCGAGCTTCGCCACCACCACATCGCTACCCGAATACAGCGGCCTGACCATCGTGGTCGAGTTTCCCAAGGGCGTGGTTGCCGCGCCGGCGGCGATGCAAAAGCTGCTCTGGCTGCTGACCGACAACGCCGGTCTGGTGATCGGCGCGCTCGGTCTGGCGGTGCTGTGGGGGTATTACCTGCGGGTGTGGAACCGAGTCGGGCGCGATCCCAAGCCCGGCGTCATCATCGCCCAGTACGAGCCGCCCGAAGGCATGACCCCGGCCGAGCTGCGCTGCATCCAGAAGATGGCCTACGACGATCGCTGCTTCAGCGCCGACGTGGTGGCGATGGCGGTGGGCGGTTTCCTGACCATCGAGCAAAAGGGCCACAGCATCGGCCGCGACGAGTGGACGCTCAGGCGCCCGGCGCAGGCCACGGCCATCCCCGGCGATCTGGCGCAACGCGCGCTGGGCATCGGCCTGCTGCCATCGCCGGGCGATCACATCGAGTTGAAGAACACCAACGCCAGCACCATCGCGCTGGCGCGCAAGGCGCATGAAGCGGCGCTGTCGCTGCAATGCAAGGATCGTTATTTCGTCACCAACAGCCGCACCTTGTTCCCGGGTTGCCTGCTGACCGTGATCGCCGGCGTGGGGGTGCTGCTGGCCGGCGTGCAAGGCGGGATGCCGCTGGGCATCGGCATGCTGCTGTTGATGGTCGTCACCAACATCCTGTTCGCCTACCTGATGAAGGCGCAGACGACGGTCGGGCGCAAGGTGCTCGATCACGCCGATGGCCTGAAGCTGTACATGAGCGTGGCCGATCGCGACGAACTGCATGCCCTGCAGGGGCCCGGCGCGAGCCAGCCTGCGCTCGACTCGGCGCGCTATCAGGCGCTGTTGCCCTACGCGCTGGCGCTGGGCGTGGAAGAGGCGTGGACGCGCAAGTTCACCTTGGCGGTGGGTGCCGCGACGGCGGCTGCGGCGGCGGCGTCGGCCTCGTGGTATCACGGCAGCGGTGGCATGCCGAGCAGCTTTGCGGACATGAGCCACGCCATCGGCGGCAGCCTCAACAACGCGATCTCGTCGTCGTCGACGCCGCCGGGCAGCAGTTCGGGTGGCGGCGGCGGTTTCTCGGGCGGCGGCGGTTTTTCGGGCGGCGGTGGTGGCGGTGGTGGCGGCGGCGGTTGGTAGCGGGCGATCGGATGATCGCCGCCGGTGGCCACACCCCGGCCACGGCTGCGTACCGTCGGCGCCGGGGCAACGGAAACACTGTCCGCGAACTGTCCGCGGACACCGTCTTTTTTTGCGAAGACGCTGAAAGTCGTCGAATGATCAGCAAGTTACGGACGAAATACGGTTGGCACGGCGCTTGCTGACAGGAAGATGCCGCGCTGCGCGGCGCCGCGCCCGACCGACCCGATGGCCATCCGTGATACCTCCGCAACCGATCGCGTCATCGTGCCGCGCGTGGATCGCAAACGCCGCGCCTGGCTGATCGGCGCCGTTGTCGTCGCGTTGATCGCGTGTGCTTGGGCCGCGCCGTCGCTGTGGCGGCTGTTCGTGGCCGGTCGCTCGGTCAGCGCCGCACGCTTGCAGATCGCCACGGTCGTGCGCGGGCCGTTCGTGCGCGATCTGGCCGCCGACGGCAAGGTGGTCGCGGCGGTCAGCCCCACGCTGTACGCATCCGCGCCGGGCGCGGTCGTGTTGAAGGTGCAGGCCGGCGACGTGGTGAAGAAGGGCCAGGTCGTGGCCGTGATCGACAGCCCCGAGTTGCAGAACCGGCTGGCGCAGGAACAGGCCAACGCCGACGCGATGCAAGTCGATTATCAACGCGCGCAGATCGATTCACGCAAGCAGCGCCGCGAACTGCAGAAGAATCTCGAGAACGCGCAAATCGACGAAAAGACCGCGCAAGCCGATCTGGATCGCAACCAGCAGGCGTTCAAGCACGGCGTCATCGCGCAGATGCAGGTGGCGCATTCGCAAGACGCGCTGGCCAAGGCGGTCGTGGCACGCCGGCATGCGCAGGAGGACATCGGTCTGGACGACGACAGCCTTGCGTTCAACGAGAAATCGAAAAAGCTCGCGTGGGAGCGGCAGGCATTGATCGCCAAGGATCTGCAACGGCAAGTGGACGATCTGAACGTGCGCTCGCCGGTCGACGGTCAGGTCGGGCAGTTGTTCGTCGCCGCCAGTGCCACCGTGGCCAAGGATGCCAAGCTGCTGTCGGTGGTCGATCTGTCGGCGCTGGAGGTGGAAGTCGAAGTTCCCGAAAGCCTCGCCCGCGATCTGGCGATCGGCATGGGCGCGCAGATCAGCGGCAACGGCAAGCAGTGGCCGGGCAAGGTCGGCGCGATCTCGCCGGAGGTGGTCAACGGAGAGGTGACCGCCCGCGTGCGTTTTTCCGGCGCACAGCCGGCGCAGTTGCGGCAAAGCCAGCGCCTGTCGGTGCGTATCGTGCTCGACCGCCGCGACGACGCGCTCACGGTGACGCGCGGGTCGTTCGTCGACGAATCCGGCGGCCGTTACGCCTATGTCGTGCGCGACGGCATCGCGGTCAAGACACCGGTGACGCTGGGTGCCAGCTCCATCGACAAGGTCGAGATCCTGCAAGGCCTCAAGGCCGGCGACCAGGTCGTCGTCTCCGGCACCGATAACTTCAACGGCGCAGCGCGCGTCGCCATCAGCAACTAAAGAGGACAAACCCATGCTCACCATGACCAAGCTGTCCAAGGTCTATCGCACCCAGATGGTCGAAACGTTCGCGCTGCGCGAGTTCGACATCGACGTCAAACAAGGCGAGTTCGTTGCCGTCACCGGGCCATCGGGATCGGGCAAAACGACATTTCTCACCATCGCCGGCCTGCTCGAAACCTTCACCGGTGGCACCTACCATCTGGACGGCATCGAGGTCAGCCAGATGGGCGACGATGCGCGCTCGAAGATCCGCAACGAGAAGATCGGTTTCATCTTCCAGGCCTTCAACCTGATTCCCGATCTGAACGTGTTCGACAACGTCGATGTGCCGCTGCGCTATCGCGGCATGAAGGCCGACGAGCGCAAACGCCGCATCATGGAAGCGCTCGAGCGCGTGGGTCTGGCCTCGCGCGCCAAGCATTATCCGGCCGAACTATCCGGCGGCCAGCAGCAGCGCGTGGCCATCGCCCGCGCCCTGGCCGGCTCGCCGCGCCTGCTGCTTGCCGACGAACCCACCGGCAACCTCGATACGCAGATGGCGCGCGGCGTGCTCGAACTGCTGGAGGAAATCCACCGCGAAGGCGCGACCATCGTCATGGTCACCCACGACCCGGAACTGGCCGCGCGTGCGCAACGCAACGTCCACATCATCGACGGCCAGGTCGTGGATATCGCCGAGGAGCCGCGCTTTCGCGCACCAGCCGCGCCGGCAGCCGAACAGCGCGCCTGAGCCCAATCGCACACCGGAGGGATGTCACATGCATGCACGCGCACAACGAATCGCTTTCGTCGCCGCCGCCGCGCTTGCGGTCGTGGGGATGGCCGGAATCGGAATGCTCGGCGGCAAGCCGACGCAACCGATCCATCGGTTTGCCGCCAGCGGGGCCGCGCTCAAGGTGGCTTCGACCGATGCTGCACGCCGGGTGCCGGCGTCCACGGTGTCGCAACGGCTGTACGCGATGCCGTTCTACTCGTTTGCCGGGCGATTGCCCGCCGCGGGAAGGGGCTGAATCATGCTTGCCTACTACCTCGATCTGGCCCTGCGCAGTCTCAAGCGCAGCCCCGGCCTGACGGCGCTGATGGTGCTGACCATCGCCTTTGGCGTGGCCGCATCGATGACCGCGTGGTCGGTGTTGCGTGCGGTGTCGGGCGATCCGATCCCGTGGAAATCGGCGCAACTGTACGTGCCGCAGATCGACATGTGGGGGCCGTCGGCGCAGGCAAACAATCCCGATCTTGGCACCGAGCCGCCCGATGCGCTGGACTACAACGATGCCCTGGCGCTGATGCACGACCACCGCGCCACGCTGCAATCGGCGATGTACCAGATCGGGCCGTCGGTCGTACCCGCCGACCGGGCGCGGCACCCGCTCACTGCCGGTGGGCATGCGGTGTTCAGCGAGTTCTTCCAGATGCTCGACGTGCCGTTTCAGTACGGCGGCGGCTGGAGCGCTGCCGATGACGAGCAGCGCGCGCCCGTGGTGGTGATCGGCAGCAAGCTCAATGAAAAGGTGTTCGACGGCGGCAACAGCGTCGGCAAGATGTTGAACGTCGATGGTCACGACTACCGCGTGGTCGGCGTGCTCAAGGACTGGAACCCGCAGCCGCGTTTCTACGACGTGGTCGATGCGCACGGTTTCGTCAGCGACGCGGAAGACTTGTTCCTGCCGTTCAATACGGCGATCGCTGGCGGCCTGCCCAATCAAGGCAATACCAACTGCAACGACACCCCGGAGGCGGGTTTCACGGGCTTGCAGCGGTCTTCGTGCGTGTGGATCGCGTACATGGCGCAGCTCGACGATGCGGCATCGGCCAGCGGCTATCTCAATTATCTGAAAGGCTTCGCACGCGCGCGCTATCCCAACTGGGCGCCGAACGTGCGCCTGCGCAACCTGCCGGACTGGCTGGATCGCGAACACGTGGTTCCCAGCGACACCAAGGTTTCGTTGCTGATTGCACTCGGCCTGCTGCTGGTGTGTCTGGTGAACACCGCCGGATTGCTGCTCGCGAAATTCCTGCGCCGGTCGCCGGAGATCGGCGTGCGCCGCGCGCTGGGGGCACCGCGTGCGGCGATCTACGCCCAGTTCCTGACCGAGGGCGCGGTGATCGGTCTGGCCGGCGGCGTGCTGGGCCTGGGGTTGACCGGGGTCGGCGTGGCCAGTGTCGGCCTCGTGCTGCCACGTGATATCGCCAGCCTCGCGCGGCTGGACGTGCCTCTGCTCGCCACCACGCTGGTGGTCGCCGTGCTGGCGAGCCTGTCGGCGGCGCTGTATCCCACCATCCGTGCGTCGCGCGTGCAGCCGGCGTGGCAGCTCAAGTCGAACTGAAGGAAACGCCATGAACGTGCATCCCATGCTTGCCGCGCTGCGTCGCCACAAAGCCGGCGTGGTGCTGATCGGACTGCAGATCGCGCTGACGCTGGCGATCGTGTGCAACGCGATCTTCATCATCGGCAGTCGCATCGAGCGCATTGGCCGCCCGAGCGGGCTGAACGAAAGCGATCTGTTCATGGTCTCGCAGCAATGGGTGGGCGCACCGACCGGCGAAGATCAGGCCGCCACTGATGCGCTCGATTCGCTGCAACTGGCCGATCTGGTCACCTTGCGCAACCTGCCCGACGTGCAAGCGGTCACGCCGCTCAACTCGCTGCCGCTGGCCAACAGCACCTGGAGCGGTGGCGCGAACACCCAGCCGGATGCGAAAAACGAGGCTGCACAGGTGGCGTATTACTTCGGCGGCAAGGATCTGCTCAAGACGCTCGGCGTGCGTCTGGTTGCCGGTCGCGATTTCAGCGATGACGAAGTGCACCACCAGGCGGCACGTGCGCCGAGAAAGCCGGCCGTCACGATCATCTCGCAGGCGCTGGCCACCAAGCTGTATCCCAATGGCGGCGCCCTGGGCAAGGCGATCTATTTCGACGGCGGTTCCGCGCCGACCACGATCATCGGCATCGTCGAACTCCTGCAAGCGCCCTCCGCAGAGACATGGGCCAACGACTTCGCCTGGAATAGCGCCTTGATTCCCATTCGTCTCGATGCGGGCTCTTCGGCCTATGCCGTGCGCGCCAAGCCCGGGCGCCTGCTGGCCGCGATGAACGCCGCTCCGGCAGCACTGTACAAAGCCAACCCGATGCGGGTGTTCTACATGGGCGGCAAGGGCGTGCGCTCGATGGCCGAGATTCGCGCCAACGCCTACCGCGCCGATCGCGGCATGGCGATCCTGATGGGCGTGATCTGCCTGATCCTGCTTGCGGTCACCGGTGCGGGCATCGTCGGCCTGACCAGCTTCTGGGTCGGCCAGCGCCACAAGCAGATCGGCGTGCGTCGTGCGCTGGGCGCACGCAAGACCGACATTCTGCATTACTTCCAGACCGAGAACCTGCTCATCGCCGGTGCCGGTGCCATCGCCGGCATCGCCCTGGCGATTGGCTTGAACCTGTGGTTGATGCGGCACTTCGAGATGGATCGCATGCCCGTGCCCTATGTATTGCTTGGCGTCGTCGTGGTGCTGCTGCTCGGGCAAGCCGCCGTGCTCGCGCCGGCGCGCCGCGCCGCCGACGTGCCGCCGGTGGTGGCGACCAGGAGCGTGTGATGCGCGCGTCAGCCAAACAATGTGGTGATGAGCGTGGATTTGTCCATGCGCTGGTATGCGGCAACCTCGACAAGAATCGCGTTGAGCGTGCCGAGTTTGATCGGCGCATGGTTCGGTATGGTCAGCGAATGCGCAGGAGACGCGAGGCGCGACAGACGGATATGACTGCCGGTCTGACGGGTTGGCCTGTAGCCAAGCGTGCCGAGTGCCTTGATCAGCGATTTCGCGTCGACATCGCGCGGCAGCTTCATGCCGCTAGAACTTCATCGCGTACGAAATGCAGGCGAATGACCTTGGGGCCGGTACCTTCGTCGAAATGGCAACGCACCGCGTCGCGGACGCACTCGCGCAGATCCTCCAGCGATTCGGCTTCGGTAACGATTGAGTGGCCGAGCGCGCGGGCGGTAAATCCGCCCTCGGCGGCCTCCTCGATCTGGAAGATGATTTCGTTCATGCCCAGCCCCGAGTGTGGATTTCATCTTACTTCAAATGATGCAACAAGGATGGGATGACATGTTCGGCTACTACCTCGATCTGGCCCTGCGCAGCCTCAAGCGTTCGCCGGTCCTGACCGGCCTGATGGTGCTGGCGATCGCCGTTGGCATCGGCGCCAGCATGACCACCTTGACGGTGATGCACGTCCTGTCCGGCGACCCGCTGCCGGGCAAGAGCGCGCGCATCTACTACCCGCAGGTGGACGCCAGCCCGGCAGACTGGCACAACGCGCACCCGCTGGACATGCTCGACTACCGCTCCGCCATCGACCTGTGGAGCGCCCATCGCGCCGACCGCCAGACGTTGATCGTGGACAGCAGCATCAAGCTGCGCGCGGCGGAGGCGAACGTGCCGCCGATGATGCTGGGGATGCTCTCCACCACCTCGGATTTCTTTCCGATGTTCGCGGTGCCGTTCGCGTACGGCAGTGGCTGGACGCCGGAAGACGATGACAAGCGCACGCGCGTGGCGGTGATTTCCATCGATCTCAACGCCAAGCTGTTCGGCGGCAAGGACAGCGTCGGCAAGGTGTTGCGTCTGAAAGATTCCGACGTGCGCGTCGTCGGCGTGTTGGCGCCGTGGCGACCCAATCCGCAGTTCTACACCGTGGCCGGCGGCAATTACGCCAATGGCGATACGGCCGGGTTCTATGGCAAGACCGAGGATGTATTCGTGCCCTTGCAGACCGGGCTGGAGATCAACGACGGCAACTTCTGGCAGTTCACCTGCTGGGGGCAGCCGGCGACGCCCGGGCACTTGCAAGACGCGCCCTGTGCGTGGGTCGGTTTGTGGGTGCAACTCGACAACGCCGCCAAGGCGGATCGATACCGCGACTTCGTGGCCAACTATGCGCACCAGCAAAAAGTGCTCGGCCGGTTCGCCAAGGATCACTGGCGCATGTTGGACCTGATGCAGTGGCTGGATTACAACCGCGTGCTGCCGCGCGACGTGAAACTGCAAACGTGGCTGGCGTTCGCGTTCCTGGCAATCTGCCTGTGCAACACGGTCGGCTTGCTGCTGGCCAAGTTCCTGCGGCGCAGCGGCGAGATCGGCGTGCGCCGCGCGCTGGGCGCATCGCGTCGCGCGGTGTTTGCCCAATGCCTGACCGAGGCAGGAATGATCGGGTTGGTCGGTGGCGTCGGCGGGTGGCTGCTGACCCTGTCGGGCTTGTGGTGGGTGCGCCGGCAGCAGGTGGCCTATTCCGATCTGGTGAGCCTGGATGTGTCCATGTTCGTCGCCACGTTCGCGCTGGCGCTGGTGGTGAGTCTGCTCGCCGGAGCACTGCCGGCGCTGCGCGCCAGCCGCGTCCCGCCGGCGCTGCAACTGAAGACGCTGTGAGGCCGCTGCCATGCAGATCCAACCCATCCTTGCCGCACTCAAGCACCACAAGCTCGCTACCGTGTTGATCGCGTTGGAGATCGCCCTGGCTTGCGCGGTTTTCTGCAACGCCTGCGCGCTGATCGCCGATCGCCTGACCTTGATGCGCGTCGACAGCGGAGTGGCCGAACCCTCACTCGGGACGATCCAGATCAGCGGCTACGAGAACACCCAGGCGGCCGATCTGAATGCGCGTGTCCTCACCGGCTTGCGCTCCATCGCCGGCGTGCAGTCGGTGAGCGTGCTCAACTCCATTCCGTTCGGCGCCCGCCGCGGCACCGCCGGCTTTTCGAAAGATGCGGCCGGCAAGCAGTTCGGCGGGGTGGTCGAGTTCTATCTGGGCGGGCCGGGCGCGTTTCAGGCGCTGGGCGTGCAAGTGATTGCCGGGCGCGGGCCGGCACCGGACGATTTCAAACCGTTCGACGGGCTGATGCCGGGTCAGTCGGCGGTGGAGATGACCCGCGCGCTGGCCGAGCACCTGTGGCCGGGAGAAAATCCGCTCGGCAAGGAAATCTGGGCCTTCGACAGCCACTACCGGGTGGTCGGGATCATCGACCATCTGGTGCGCCCCGACCCCACCGGCTGGCCGCAAGGGCAGCGCGACTGGTCGAGCTTCGTGCCCGGCGAGCCCGGCAAGTTCCTGTCCGGCAGCTACTTGCTGCGCGCCGATCCGGCGCAGTTGCCGCGGGTGCTGCGCGATGCCAAGGCGGCGATCGCCAAAATCGCGCCCGAGGTGGTGCTCGACCACGAGCAAAGCCGCACGCTGAACGACTTGCGCGAGCGCTCGTTCAAGTCCAATCGCGCCATGACCGGCGTGCTGGTGGGCGTGATCGTCGCATTGCTGGGCGTGACCGCATTGGGAATCGTGGGTCTGGCCAGCTTCTGGGTGGCGCAACGGCGCCGGCAGATCGGCATCCGTCGCGCGCTGGGCGCCACGCGCAACGACATCCTGCGCTACTTCCAGGTCGAGAACTTCCTGATCGTCACTTTCGGCGTCGTGCTCGGGCTCGGGCTTGCGATCGGGATCAACCTTGCGCTGATGAAATGGTTCGAGGTCGCGCGCATGCCGCTGTGGTACCTGCCGGTCGGCGCGATCGCATTGTGGGTGCTCGGGCAGCTGGCGGTGCTGGCGCCGGCGCTGCGCGCCGCCGACGTGCCGCCGGTGGTGGCGACAAGAAGCGTGTGATTTGGCCAACATGGCCAAGTATGCTAGCCTTATCGGATCGTTGGTCAGTCGCAGCATGCCATGCGTGTAAATATCCTCGAAGCGAAAAACAATTTGTCGCGACTCATCAAGTCAGCCCAGGCGGGAGAAGACGTGGTGATTGCCAATCGCGGCGAGCCGGTGGTGCGGCTGGTGCCGGTGGCGGTGGACAAACGCAAACGAGGCAAGGGTAATGGACGCGCCATTCTCGAGTGGCTCAAGGCGCACCCGCTCCCCGACTACGCACGGCGCAGCGAGAAGGAAATCGAGGCCGACATCCAGGAAGCCAGAAATTCATGGGATTGATCTATCTGGATGCATGTCTGGTCATCTATCTCGCGGAACGCCATGTCCGCTGGGGCAAGTTGGTCGCTGATGCGATGGACGAATTCCCGGATGTCGATTTCGTCATCTCACCACTGGTAAAACTGGAGTGTCTCGTCGTGCCGATCCGGCGCGCAGATCTGGTGGTGCAACGTGCCTTTGCCGATGTGTTCGAACCCTTCGGAACATTGGCAATGCCAGAGTCGGTGTATTTGCAAGCCGCGCAGTTGCGCGCGCGTTTCGGCTTGAAGACGCCGGACGCCTTGCATCTGGCCTGCGCTCAGCATCATCGCTGCCAAGCGTTGTGGACGAACGACAATCGTCTGGCGCAAGCCTCGCACGGCTTGGCACGCAAAATACTGAAATGAATCTTGCAACCGTTTGCCATCGCGCCGCAGCCAACGCGGCAGGTGCCGAGGAACCATGCGTACCGTCCTGATCATCGACGACAACCCGGCGATCGGGCAGGCGCTGTCGCTGCTGCTGTCATTGCACGATATCCGCCCGTTGATTGCGCTGTCGCCGGATGACGGTTTGGCCACGCTCGCGCGCGAGTCGGTGGACGTGGTCGTCGCCGACATGAATTTCAGCGCCGATACCACCTCGGGCGAGGAGGGTGTCGCGTTGTTCCGTGCCATCCGTGCCCGGCACCCCGATCTGCCGGTGATCTTGCTCACCGCGTGGACGCATCTGGAAGCGGCCGTCGGTCTGGTCAAGGCTGGCGCGGCCGACTATCTGGGCAAGCCGTGGGACGATGCCAAGCTGCTGGCGACGATCGAGAACTTGCTGGAACTGTCCGAAACCGCACGCGCCGTGGAAGCCACGCGGGTATCGCGCCGCCGCCGCCGGCGGGTGCTGGAAGACCAATACGATTTGTGCGGCACCGTGTTTGCATCCGATGAAATCCTGAGCGTGCTGGAGCTGGCTTGCCGCGTGGCGCGTGCCGACGTGCCGGTGTTGATCACCGGTCCGAACGGCGTCGGCAAGGATCGTATCGCGCAGGTGGTGCACGCCAACTCCGCGGTGCGCGCCAAACCGCTGCTCACCGTGAACTGCGGTGCCCTGCCCGGTGAGCTGATCGAAGCCGAATTGTTCGGCGCCGAGGCCGGCGCGTTCACCGGTGCGCTGCGTGCCCGCGAAGGCCGTTTCGAAGCAGCCGATGGCGGCAGCTTGTTCCTCGACGAGATCGGCAACCTGCCGCTGGCAGGGCAGATGAAGCTGCTGCGCGTGCTGGAAACCGGGCAGTTCGAGCGGCTGGGTTCGACGCGCACGCGCCGGGTGAAGGTTCGCCTGATCAGCGCCACCAACGCCGACCTGGCGGCCGGGATCCGCGCCGGCACGTTCCGCGAAGATCTCTACTATCGCCTCAACACCATCCAGATCGCGATCCCGCCGCTGGCCGATCGCAGCGACGACATCCTGCCCTTGGCCGAGCATTTCCTCGGCGCCGCCGCGACGCTGACCGATATGGCCCGCGACGCGCTGCTGGGCTATCCGTGGCCGGGCAACGTGCGCGAGTTGAAGAACTGCATCGAGCGCGCGAAGCTGCTGCGCGGCGATGGCGCGATCGACGTCGAGCACCTCGGCTTGCCGGCACATGCCGCCGGCACGCCGCGCAACCTCGACGACCCGCCGCGGGAGGTGGTGGAAGCTGCGCTGAAAAAGCACGGCGGCGTGATCAGCCGCGCCGCGCGATCCATCGGATTGTCGCGGCAGGCGTTGTATCGGCGCATGCAGCGATTTGGAATTCCTGCGGATATGTGAGTTTTCTTCCTCCTTCCGGAGGAAGGGGGATCGAGGGGGATGTGCTTTCCTGTGCAGGGCCCGTGCGGTAACGCACAAGGAATTGAGCATGGCGGATTTGGCTACGTTGAAGCGGCGCGCCTGCGAATTGCGCAATTCGCAAACTGCCGCTGAGCGCAGACTATGGGCACGCTTGCGCTTGCGTCAGGTTTGCGGCGTGCGTTTTCTACGCCAATACGTCGTCGGTAATTTTATTTTGGACTTCTACGCCCCCGCGATCCGGCTTGCCATCGAATTGGATGGCGGACAGCACTACGATCCTGATGTGCAGCGCTACGATGCCAGCCGCACCCACTGGCTTGTCACGCAAGGGATCAGCGTGCTGCGGTATACCCATGTCGACGTGGCGCGAATGCTCGATGATGTGATGAATGAGATTGAATTGGCAGTGTCGCGGCAACGAGCCCATCCCCCCGATGCGTTGCATCGACC
This sequence comes from Pseudomonadota bacterium, assembly GCA_018241125.1. Taxonomy (GTDB): domain Bacteria; phylum Pseudomonadota; class Gammaproteobacteria; order Xanthomonadales; family Xanthomonadaceae; genus SZAS-103. Next base: position 65,075 of record JAFEEL010000044.1, read on the forward strand.
CCCTTCGTTCCAAAGGGGGTGACCGGCATGCGCGCGTTCACGCTCGAAGGCAAGCTCGCCGCGCTGCTGCTGACAACCGCGGTGCTGGCGGCGACGCTGGCTGGGTGGATCGGTGCGCGCTGGGGCGACGGGATGCTCGCGACCGTGCTGGCGCTGGCACTGCTGGTGCTGCCGCTGCTGGGGTTGGCGCGCGTCGCTATTGCCCCCGTCCGGCGCCTGCTGCGGGCACTGGCGGGCAGCGTGGCCAGTTACCGCGACGGCGATTTCAGCCTGTCGTTGGTGTCGCACCGGCGCGATGAAATCGGTGCCTTGGTCGACGCGCACAACGCGCTCGGGCAAGCCTTGCGCAGCCAGCGGCAAAATCTCGTGCAACGCGAACTGCTGCTCGACACGGTGATGCAGCACACGCCGACCGCGCTGGTGTTGACCGACCCGCATCAGCGCGTGGTGTATGCCAACCTTTCCGCACGGCGCTTGCTCAACGACGGCAAGAGCCCGCTCGGCCTGGACTTCGCGCAAATGCTCAGCGGCTGTCCGCCGGAACTGCGCGCCGCGCTGGGCGATGGCAACGACAGCTTGATCGGCCTGTCCCTGGATGGCGAGGACGAGGCATTCCACGTGTCCAGTCGCGATTTCCGCCTGCAGGGACGTGCGCACCGGCTGCATCTGGTGCAACGCATGACCCGTGAGCTGTCGCGACAAGAGGTGGCGGCGTGGAAGCGCGTGATTCGCGTGCTCAGCCACGAGTTGAACAATTCACTGGCGCCGATTTCCTCGCTCGCCCATTCGGGCGCAGAGCTGGCGCGCCGCGGCGACGCGCAGCGGCTGCCGGACGTGTTGGAGAGCATCGGCGAGCGCGCCCGCCACCTGCACGGATTCATCGACGGCTACGCGGCCTTTGCACGCCTGCCGGCACCGCGCTGTGGGCCGGTGGATTGGGCGGCGTTCGTCGATGGCTTGCGTCAGCACGTCGCGTTTTCCGACGAAGGCGACTTGCCCGCGGAGCCGGGCTGGTTCGACGTGGCGCAGGTCGAGCAAGCCGTCCTCAACTTGCTCAAGAACGCACACGAGAGCGGCAGCCCGTTGGCGCACATCGGCTTGCGGGTGAGCGCCGGTGCCCAGCAACGCATCGAAGTGCTCGATCGCGGGCCGGGCATGAGCGCCAGCGTGCTGGCGCAGGCGCTGCTGCCGTTCTACTCGACCAAGCGCGCCGGTACCGGGTTGGGGCTGGCGCTGGCGCGGGAAATCGCCGAGGGCCACGGTGGACGCATCGGGTTGGCCAACCGCGACGGCGGCGGTTTGCGCGTCGCCCTGACCCTGCCCAATCGCCGCGGGCAACCGGTGTGAATGGGCGTTGATGGATGTGGGGCCGGCGGGGCCGTGGTGGCCGCTCACTGTGCTCGCGCCAGCATCGCGATGCGCTCGCGTTCTGCGAGCAGCGCCGTGTACTGCGGGTGCGCCGGCAACATGCAGTCGAGCGCCGCTTGCAACGCCGTGAGCGCAGCCGGCAGGTCGCAGTGGCGCTGTTCCAGCAAACGCGCGGCGGCGAGCGCGTTGTCGGGAATCGCCGCATCGAACGGATAGCGCGCGGTGAAGTCGCTCAGCAACGTCAGCGCCAGGCTCGGCTGGCCGAGTGTCTCGGCTGCCTGCGCAAGTTCGGTCGTTCGTTGCGCCGATGACGGACGAAAATCCGGGTCCAGTGCCAGCGCCTCCCGGGCCAATGCGATCGCCTCGCGCCCCGAGCCGGCGGCGAGCAGGGCGTCGATGCGCATGCGCGCGTGCGCCAATGCCGCTGCCGTATCGCCGGACAGTTGCAGCAGTTCGCGGTAGCGTGCGTGCATCTGCGCCGAGGCGTAGGGCTGGGTCGCCAGACACTCACCGAGCAGCGCCGCCGCCGCAGCGTGATCGTGGCGTGCAGCCAAATCCTCAACGCGTTGCAGCAGCGGCGCGTGGTGATCTTCCGGGCGCAACGCCCGGCGTGGTTGTGGCGTGAACCCGAGCGCATCGGCGCGGGCATGGATGGCCTGCCCCATCGCGCGAAAATACGCCACCAACGCGTAGCTCCAGACGAACGCGGCGAGCACGTCGCCCAGCACCGCCAGCAGCCCGTTCCCTGCCAGCAGTCCAGCGATTTGCGTGCGCCCGCCCAAGCCGATCGCCGATGACATGGTCATCAGGTAGGCGCGCGCGCCGGAGAAGATCGAACTGGCATATTGCTCGATCAAGCCCATGCCCAAGCTGGCGACCACCAGCCATGCATAGACGGCACTCAGCGCGTTGATCACGCGCAGCACGAGGGCCAGGTTCAGGCCGCTGGCCAGTCGCCGCTCCATCGCGGCGGTCAGCGTCATCGCCGGTTGCAGCACGGCCAGCAGGGTCAGCCCGAGCAGGCGCGGCAGCGGCTCGTACACCGCCACGTGCAGCAGCCAGGCGGCCAGCGCGAAGGCCAGTTGCAGCCACAGCAAGCGCCAACCGATGCCGTCTTGTTCCGGGGTGAACTCCGGTGCGCCAGCGGTGCCGTTGGCGCTGTGCTGGAGAACTTCCACCGCGTAGTGATAGGCCGCGGCCCAGATCACCAGCTGTACGATGTAGCCCACCGCCGGCAACATCGTCAACGGCATGCCGACGGACAAGGCCGTCAGGGTGCTCAGGCACGCGCGTTGGGACGGGTACCGCGCGATATCCAGCAGCGGGGCAAGGGGGCGGCCGGGCGATCGGTGCGCGGGCATGCTCGAAGGCTCCGTCTTGCCGCCCGCGATGGCGCGCCGGAAGATCGATTCTACGCGCATGAACTGGGCTGCGACAGGCGTTTTTCGCCTGCGGCTCGGGTGATAGTCTGCCGACCGGACCTTGTCGACACCCGGAATATCATTCATGCGTTCGATCGCCTTGTTGCTCTCGTGCTGCGCACTGGCCGCGTGCGCGACCACCCAGACCGCGCAGACCACGACCTCCCCGCACAAACCGTCCACGGCGGCGCGCACCGGCATTCCGGCAGTCGATGCGTTGTACGTGCGCCTGGAAACCGATACCGCCCGCTACAACGCGGCTCTGGATTCGCTGGCGCGTGGCGATGCCGACGGCAGGGCGCTGGCGGCGGCCAGCGCCGACCTTCTGGACGCCGCCGACAAATGCCAGAGCACGCCATCGTGCGATACCAGTCGGTTCACCGCCGCCTACGATGCGCTGCTCAAGCGCCAGGCCAGCGACATCGACGGCAGCGCGGGCTTTGCCGAGGTTGGCGGCAACGGCCAGCCGCTGGGCGCGGACTTGGCGCCGGGCAGCTCGCCGGTCATTGCCAACCTGCCGGCGGCCGAACGCCCAGTGGCGATGCTCAAGGGCCGCGACCTGCGCGACATCATCACCCTCAACGAGCCGATGAAGGCCGCGCTCACCGAATGGTTGACGCAAAATCGCTCCAACCTGATCGATGCGTGGGAAAACTACCAGTACATGCGGCAACTGATGTGGCCCGAGTACCAGCAGGCCGGCCTGCCCGAGGCGCTGCTGTTCGGCATCCTCGCGCAAGAATCCGGCGGCAAGGTGCACGCGGTGTCGCGCTCGGGCGCGGCCGGTCCGTTGCAGTTCATGCCGGCCACCGGCGCGGCCTACGGACTGGGTTTGAGCAACGGCTTCGACACCCGTTACGACCCGACTCTGGCCACGCGCGCCAATGTGGCATACCTCAACGCGCGCTTCGCCGAACTGGGCAACAATCTCGAACTGGCCGTGGCGGCCTACAACGGTGGCGAGGGCCGGGTCGCACGCCTTTACAACAGTACCGGCGGCAAGGGTTTCTGGGATCCGTCCGTTTACAGCCAGTTGCCACCGGAAACGCGCGATTACGTGCCGCGCGTGCTCGCCGCAGCGTGGTTGTTCCTGAATCCGAAGGAATATGGCTTGCAGTTCCCGCGCATCCATGCCGGCGAGCCGCAGATGCTCACGCTGGCTCGCGGTACCTCGATCAACGAGTTGACCTTGTGCCTTGGCAACTCGGGAGTGCGCGACGGCTGGTTCCGCGCCTTGCGCAACCTCAATCCGCGCTACGACCCGCGCGATGCCATCCCCGCCGGTACCGTTCTGCGGGTGCCGCCGTATGTGATGCACCTGTACAAGGACAACTGCATCGACAATCCTGCGCGCGCGCAGATGGCCGCCGATCTGGCCGCCGCACGCAAGCCGACACTGGTTGCGAGCGTGGTGGCGCCGGTAACGCGAGCCCCGGTGTCAGCGGCGGCCGCGACCAGCTCCGATAGCCAGCAATCGACCTACACCTATGTCGCCCGGCACGGCGAGACGCTGGCGGAAATTGCCGAGCGCAAGGATTGCGATGCCAGTCAGTTGGCGCGAGCCAACGGCATGCGCGCCAATCACCGTTTGCGCAAGGGCGAAAAGGTGAAGATGGTGGGGTGTTATCAGCGGTGAGGCGGCGGGAGCAGGGAGCGGGGAGCAGGGCTCAGTGCAGCACCCCCAACGGGTGTCATCCCGAACACAGTGAGGGATCCGCTGTTTGCCTTTACAAGCATGGCGCAGGCAGATCCTGCGCTGCGCTCGGGATGACCGCATGCGGGAGGCGGTGGGCGGCATGCATGCGAGCGCTTCCCGTGCACACGCTGAATGACGACGAATTATCGCGCTCGATACGCTTGTTCGTTCGTACGCCTTGCGCGACCATTGCGCTTCATTCGCACGCCACGGCATTCGTCTCACGGTGATGGTTTTTTCGCAATTTTGCCGCGCCATCGGCGCGGTTGCGCTCGGTATCCTGCTCGTCGTCGGCGTGGCGCATGCGACCCCCGCGCACGTTGCGGCCGCACGCGTGGATCCGGCCACCAACGCCATCGTCGCCAAGTCGCGGGAGATCCTCGATCAGGCGCTGACCGCGCGCAACCCGGACATCCGCAAGGCGGCAGTGCGCGCGTTGGGCTTGATCGGCCCGCACGAGCCTTACGAATCGCGGCTGATGGTGATGCTGCGCGATCCGGACGTGCAAGTGCGCGAGGCGGCGATCGCCAGCCTGATCGATCTGCGCGACCCTGCGACGCTGCCGGCGTTGCGCCGTGCCTATGACGACCCAGTGCCGGAGGTCAGCTTCGCCGCGGCCAAGGCGTTGCATGCGTTGGGCGATGCGAGCGGACGCGATGCGCTGATCGGGGTGTTGCAGGGCGGCGACGATGCCGCCTCCGGTTACGTCAGCCGCAACGCGCGCACGATCGCGCGCTTCTACTACACGCCCAAGGCGACCATCCCGTTCCTGGTCGCACGCGCGATCGGCATGGCGCACGTGGCCGGCCTGGGCGCGGGGATCGCGGCGATGGAAGGCATCCTGTCCGATCAGAACGTGCCCGGTCGCGCCAGCGCCGCACTGTTGCTGGAAGGCGACCGCGATCCGCGCGTGCTGCCGGCGCTCAAGTCCGCGCTGGGCGACAAGAACCCGCAGGTGCGCATGGCCGCCGTGCACGCGTTGGCGCTGCGCGACGATCCGGCGCTGGAAGCCGACGTGATCCCGCTGCTGGACGCCAAGAAAGGCGGCAAGGGCGGCGTGGACGTGCTCGCCGCTGCCGCCTGCCTGCGCATGGAGTTGATCGCGGCGGGGATCAAGCAGCCCGATCCGTTGCCGAACCAACGCCAGAAAGCAGGGCGCGAGCGCGTGCGTTGAAGTTTCCGCGGCACCGCGCCGTGCTACAAATCGCGAGGCGACAACCCGGTGTGTTTGGCGATTCGCGCCAGCATGCGCGGGCCGATTTCATCGCCGTCGTGGAACGCGAACACGAAATCGTTCCATCCCGCGCGTGACAGCACGCGATGTGAACCGGATTGCCGCTTGAGTCGCCAGCCGATGCGCAGCAATGCACGCAGCAGTACGGCGGCGCGCACCGACGGCCACTGGCTCACGCGGCGGCAGGCAGCACGAAGTGGAAGGCGACCGGGGCGGCCTCGCCGTGTTCGATGCGCTCGGCCAAAACGCGCAACGCGAGCACCTCCGCACGTGACATTGCCTCGTCTGCGGTCGCACCGTAGGCCAGCACACCGGCGAGCTGCGGCACTTCCGCCAGCCAGCGGCCATCTTCTTCGCGTTCGATTTCAAGGCTCAGGCGCATACGCCGTAGCCTACACGATTCGTTGTCGAACGGAGTGCCCCGCAGGGCAGGGCACTCACGCGTGCCGACGGAGATCGCTGCGTGGCAACGGGTGCGGGTGCGGCGGAGGCGGCATGCGCCGTACGGTCGGCGGATTGCCGTTGAAAATCGGATGCGGCAGCGGCACCACCCGCGGCGGCGGGTTGCCGTTGCTGCCAAAGATCGGATGCGGCAGCGGGACGACGCGTGGCGGCGGATTGCCGTTGCTGCCAAAGATCGGGTGCGGCAGCGGGACGACGCGTGGCGGCGGATTGCCGTTGCTGCCAAAGATCGGGTGCGGCAGCGGGACGACGCGCGGCGGCGGATTGCCGTTGCTGCCAAAGATCGGGTGCGGCAGCGGGACGACGCGCGGCGGCGGATTGCCGTTGCTGCCAAAGATCGGGTGCGGCAGCGGCACCACGTAGGGCAGTTGCCAGCGGTACCAGCTCCAACGATCCACGTAGAACGGGTAATAGCTGTAATACGCCGGCCAGTAGCTCTGGATCGAGAACACCACGACCGGGATGCCGTAGTTGGGCGCGTATTCGGGCACCGGATACCACTGTCCGCCTTCGTCCATTTCCAGCGCGTCACCGGGCACCCAGCCGCGCTCGCCGTCGGCGGCCACGTCGCACCACGTCCAGCCGTCGGTACAGCCGCGCACATCGACCGCGTCGCCCGATTGCAGGTCGTCCACCAGCGGATAGCCTTGAGCGGGGCCGGCCATCAGGCCCACATCCTCGGTGAGATACGCCGGGCTGGCGTGCGCGAACGCCGGTACGGCCAAGCCGATGGCGGCGGCGATGATGCAGACGATGGTTTTCATGATCGCGTCCCCGCGGCCGTTGGCCGCTGCGTCGCCCACTTGGCGACTCGCGCTCAGAGTGTGGCGCTTGCGCCACGTCTGCAATACCGGCGCAGGAATCGGTTTAGCGCGCAGATGGCGTGCGTCGTCGCCGCGTTCATGAACCAAGCCGGTAGATGAATGGCCGCCTCCCGTCTCCCGTCTCCCGTCTCCCGTCTCCCGTCTCCCGTCTCCCGTCTCCCGTCTCCCGTCTCCCGCCTCCCGCTTTCTGTCCTCTGTCTTCTGTTCCTCTGCTCACCAAATCCGCACCCGATCGGCCGGTTTGACGTACAACGCGTCGCCCGGCTTGATGTCGAACGCGCCGTACCACGCATCGAGGTTGCGCACCACGCCGTTGACGCGGAACTGCCGCGGCGAATGCGGATCGCTGACCACCTGCTTGCGCACGTAATCGTCGCGCACCTTGCCGCGCCAAGCCTGCGCCCAGCCGAGGAACACGCGCTGGTCGCCGGTCAGGCCGTCCAGCACCGGCGCCGGCTGGCCGTGCAACGAGGCGTGGTAGGCGTCCAGCGCCAGCGTCAGGCCGCCGAGGTCGGCGATGTTCTCGCCCATCGTCAGCGCGCCGTTGACGTGCACGCCCGGCAGCGGCTGAAAGGCCGAATACTGCGCGCCCAGCTGTTTCGCGCGCGCTTCGAACTGCTTGGCGTCGGCCGGCGTCCACCAATCGCGCAGCGCGCCGGCGGCGTCGATCTTGCGGCCCTCGTCGTCGAAACCGTGGGTGAGCTCGTGCCCGATCACTCCGCCGATGGCGCCGTAGTTGATCGCCGGATCGGCCACCGGATCGAAGATCGGCGGTTGCAGGATGCCGGCCGGGAACACGATGTCGCGCAGCGAGCCGTTGTAGGCGTCGTTGGTCTGCGGCGTCATCGACCAATCGCTGCGGTCCACCGCGCCATCCAGCCGGCCGCGGTAGAACGCCCAGTCGGCCGCGCCGGCGCGCACCACGTTGCCGATCAGGTCGTCGTCGTCAATCACCACGTTGGAGTAATCGCGCGGATGGTCGGGATAACCGACCTTGATGTTGTAGGTGTCGAGCTTCTTCAGCGCCTGCGCCTTGGTCGCCGCGCTCATCCAGTCCAGATGCTCGATGCGCGCGTGGTAGGCCGCCTTGACGTTGGCGACCAACGCTTCGATCTTGGCCTTGGCCGCCGGCGGGAAGTATTTGTCGGTGTAAAGCTGCCCGACCGCCCAGTTCATGCTGCCGAAGCAGTCGATGCGATCGCTCGCGCCCATGCAATCGCCGCCCGACACCGCGTGCACGCCGCGCTTCCAGCGCACCGGTTGCTCGGGTTGTCCGGCGAGCGTTTTTTCATGCAGGTCGAACCACGCATCGGCGAACGGTTTGGACAGATAGAACGCGGCGTTGTCGGCGATGTGCGCGGCCTGCCACGCCTTGATGGTCGTGATCGGGGTTTGCGCGTACAACGCGGCCAGTTTCGGGAACGCGGATTTCTCGCCGACCACGATGCGTTGCACATGGCCCAGTCCGGCCGAGTCGAGATAGCCCGACCAAGCGAAACCCGGCGCCAGCTTCTCCAGTTCGGGAACGCCCATCGGGTTGTAGACCGCCACCGGGTCGCGCTGCTGCTCGGCGCTCCAACTGGCCTGCGCGATCTGCGTCTCGAACGCAACCACGTCCTTGGCCGCGGCCTGCGGGTTCTCCCATCCAATCAGGGTGAGCAGCTTGCTCAGATAGTCCTGATAGGCTGCCTTTTGTTTGGCGAACTCGGGCTTGAGGTAGTAGTCGCGGTCGGGCAGGCCCAGCCCGCCTTGCATCACGTACAACGCGTAACGCGAAGGATCCTTGAGATCCACGTCGATGCCCACGTAGAACAGCGCGCTTTCCAGATCGGAGTTGCTGCGCCCCATCAACGCGGCCAGTTGGTCGCGGGTGCTCGCGGCGCGCACCGCATCGAGCTGCGGGGCGATGGCTTTGGCGCCCAGCGCCTCGATACGCGCCTCGTCCATGAACGCCTTGTAGAACGCTCCGACCTTGCCCGCAAGCGTCGTCGGCTGGTGGCCAGCGCTCGCGGCGGCGGCCTCCACGATCGCGTGCAAACGTTGCTCGATGGCATCGCTCATCGCCAGTCGCAGCGACACCGCCGGCTTGTCGGCGGGAATGGGTGTGCGTTGGAGCCACGCGCCGTTGGCGTATTCGAAAAAGTCGTCCCCGGGCTTGACTGCGCGATCCATGCCGCTGGCGTCGAACCCCCAGGCGCCGTATTGCGGCTTGGCAGCCGAGGGTGCCGACGCTGGTGCGGCCGATGGTGCATCGGTGGCGGCGACGCTGGCGATCGACAGGGCGGCGGCGCAGGCGCCGGCGAGCAGGCGAAGTTTCATCGGGGACTCCAGTGCGGGCGAAAAGTCGATCCTCGCCCGATCATCGCACGGCGCCATGTGCCGAAAGACAGTACCGCGATCGTCCCGCTGGCCAGCGGCTTTGGCTGGGCCGGCGCTGGCTAACGCTTGCGCGCGCTCGCCTTGCGCGCTGCGGCGGCTGCCGCGGCGGCGGCCTGCGCGGCGGCGTCTGCGGCAATCCGCGCCTGCTCGGCGGCGGCGACGGCCTGCATCAGCTCGGGCAGGTCGGTTTCGGTCTTCAGCTCCGGATGCAGCTTGCGGTTCAGCGCCAGCACCGAGAAATGCATCCACAGCAAGCTGACCCCGGCGACCGCGAACAACAGCATGAAGCAGCTGCTCCAGATGCCGATCGCATCGTTCATGAAGCCAAACGCGATCGGCAGCACGAAGCCACCCAGACCACCGATCATGCCGACCACGCCGCCGACCGCACCCACGTGCTGTGGGTAATAAGTCGGGATGTGCTTGAACACCGCCGCCATGCCCAGCGCCATGAAAAATCCCAGCACGAACAGCACGCCGGCGCGCTCGGCCATGCTTGGGGCGATGGTGAACGGGATTGGCCCGCGGATGCCTTCGATCACGTAGTGGGTGGCCGGGTAGGAGAGCAGGAACAGGCACAGCAGGCTGGCCGAGAAGGAGATGTACATCATCCGTCGCGCGCCGTAGCGGTCGGCGAGCATGCCGCCGACCGCGCGGAAGGCCGCAGTCGGGAAGGTGAAGCTGGCCGCGAGCATGCCGGCGGTGGCCAGTTCGACGTGGTACACGCCCATGTAGTAGCGCGGCAGCCACGAGGTGAGCGCGATGAAGCCACCGAACACGAGGAAGTAGTAAGTCGAAAAGCGCCAGACCTGGATGTTTTTCAGCGGCGCGATGCGTTCGGCCAGGCCGGCCGGCTTGGCGCCGCTGGCGCGACGGGCGCGGGTGAGCGGGTCTTCTTGCGCGAGCAGGAAAAACAACACCGCAGTGATCAGCATCACCGTGCCGTACACGTTGGCCGCGTGCCGCCAGTCCATCGCCGCCAGCAGCATCGGCGCGAAGAAGCTGGTCAATGCGGCACCGGCGTTGCCCATGCCGAACAGGCCCAGCGCGGTGCCTTGTTTTTCCTTCGGGAACCACGCCGAGACGTACACCACGCCGACCGAGAACGAGCCGCCGGCCAGCCCGAGGCCCAGGCCGATGGCGATCAACATGCCGTAGGTGCTGGCGAACGGCAGCAGGAAGGCGCAGCCGGCGACGATCAGCATCAGCAGCGAGTAGACGATCTTGCCGCCGTACAGTTCCGACCAGATGCCCAGTGCCAGCCGCGAGATCGAGCCGGTCAGGATCGGTGTGGCCACCAGCAGGCCGAAAGCGGTCTGCGAAAACTTCAGTTCGGTTTGCAGCTTGACGCCGACGATCGAGAAAATCACCCACACCGCGAAACAGATCGCCATCGCGAAGGTGGCCAGCGTCAGTGCACGGTAGCTGGCGGCGGGACGGAACTCCGCGGGGGTGCTCATGGGAACTCTCCGGACGAAGGTGGCAGGGCAGGGGGCGCGCGTACACCGGTCGCGGCGCGATGCCGCTCCGACAACCGGCGGTCGGCGTGACGAACGTGACGACGCGCTAGCAGGTTGTTGAAAAAGGGCTTTTCCGCCCTTTTTCAACGCGCCGAGTCCGGTACATGTCCGTACTCGGCTCCGCCAAATCAAACACTTGCGTGTTTGATTGGCGTGCGATCCGTCCATGGATCGCATCAGCAGGCTGCTTTTCAACAGCCTGCTAGTCGTCCAGTCCGCGCACTTGATAGATCTGGTGGAGCTGCCGCAGGTAGTGGTGGATGGCGTGCTGGCGCGATTGCGCTTGCAGGTAGCAGCCGATGCGCTGTGCGCAGTCGGCGTAATCCAGCGCCTGTCCGCGCTCGATCGCATCCACGCACACCACGTGGTGGCCCCAGCGCGATTCGATGGTCAGGCCAGCCAGACCGGGCTTGAGCATGAACAACTGACGCTCGAACTCCGGCGTGGTCTGCCCGTGCTCGATCCAGTCCAGATCGCCGCCTTCGCTGGCCGAGGGGCAGGCCGAGTGGCGCGCGGCGAACTCGGCAAAACGCGCCGGGTCGGCGCGCAGCTGTTCGATGAGTTGCTCGCCCAGTTCGCGCCCGCGCAGGCGGGCGCTGGAGTCGGCCGGGGCGGCGGCCAGCAGGATGTGGCGCACGCGCACGCGGTCGGGGCTGCGGAAGCGCTCGCGGTTGGCGTCGAAATACCGCCGACACGCGGCCTCGTCGGGGGCAGGGATCGGCGTCTGCTCGTCGAGCAGGACGCGGATGGCGGCTTCCTCGGGGGTCTCGGCACCCTCGGTTTCGATCTCCTCCATCCCGAGGCGCTCGCACTCGCGGCGCAGCAGCTCGCGGATCACCAGCGTGCGCGCGGCCTGCTGGCGCGATGCGTGCGGATCCTCGGCGCGGTGGAACTGCATTTCGCGCGCGATGTCCGCCTCGCTGATCGGGGTTTGTTCGACGAACACCCACGCCGGCGCCTGCCCGGGCAGGCCGGTGCCCGGATCGGGCGTGTGGGCGCGGGCGGCGTCGGACAGGGCGCCGGCGTCCATCACGATGGGAATGATTTTTTCCATGGCTCAGCGCTTGGCGTAGTCCACCGCCGGCTGGCGCCGACGCACGACCTGATAGGGCCGGCGCAGGTAGCTCAGCGGGATCGACCAGATGTGCACCAGCCGGGTGAACGGCGTGATCAGGATCAAGGTCAGACCCAGGGTGATGTGCGCCTTGAAGATCCAGTGGGTGCCGGCCACCAGCGCGGCCGCACCGGGACGGAAGGTGACCACGTGCTGCGCCCAGCCCGACAGCGCCAGCATCTCGCTGCCGTCGAGGTGCTGGGCGGAGACGAAGATCGACGACAGCCCCAGCAGCAGTTGCGCGTACAGCAAGATCAGCACCGCCAGGTCACGGCCGCCGCCGGTGGCGCGGATGCGCACGTCGAGCAGGCGGCGCAGCAGCAGGATGGTCATGCCCAGCAGGCACACCAGCCCGAACACGCCGCCGACGATCATCGCCAGCAGTTGCTTGTTTTCCACGCTGATCACGTACTCGTACAACCAGTGCGGGGTGAGCAGGCCGACCAAATGCCCGCCGAGGATGGCCAGGATGCCGATATGGAAGGCGTTGCTGCCCAGGCGCATCCCGCGTGGCGAGAGCAACTGGCTCGACCCGCTGCGCCAGGTGTAGGCGCCCCAGTCGAAGCGCGCCCAGCAACCGATGGCGAAGATGCCCAGTGCGATGTAGGGGTAGATCTGGAAGAGGAAGAAATCCACGAAGTCCATGGGTCACCTGTGCCTGCTCATGCCCTCCCCGGATGGGGGCGGTGGGTGGGTGTGCAATCGTCCTGTGGCGCCTGGGTGCCGAAACGCACCGCTTCTTCTTCCCAGACCTTGTCCATCGCCTCGGCGGTGTCGTCGCGGCCTTCGGCGCGCGCCTTTTCGCGCAATGCGGCGTCGCCGCTGCCGCCGTGCGCACCGACCAGCAAGTCGAGCACGTCGGCGTAGGGGCTGTGCCGCTCGGCCGCGCGGGCGGCCAGCAGGCTGGTGATGTGGCCGACGTGGCCCAGCCAGTCCGCCGCCTCGGCGTGTGGCCGCGAGGACAGGAACTCCAGCACCAGCGGCAGGTAGTCGGGCAGCTCGCGGCTGGCCAACTCGAAGCCGTGGCGGCGATAGGTTTCCACCAAATCCACCATCGCCTGGCCGCGGTCGCGCGATTCGCCGTGGATGTGTTCGAACAGCAACAGGCTCATCGCCCGTCCGCGGTCGAACAGCTCCAGCCAGCGTTCCTGCGCGGCCATCGGTTCGAGCGCCAGCAGCTCTTCGGTGAATGCGCGCAGGCGCTGATTGGCCGCCGTCGGCAGGGCCTGGTCGTGGCAGGCCGCGAGCAGTTCGGCGTGGTGCTCCCACAGCGCCTCACGCGGGTAGTCGAGCAGGGCGCTGAGCAGCTTGAGGGTGTGCGGCGAGGGGATCGCCGCGCCCGGCGGGCGCAGGCGCGCGGTGACGGCCTGGGTGGCTTCGCGCAGACTCATGCCGGCTCCCGGTCGGGTTCTTGCCGCGCCGGATGCACCTGGTACGTGGTGGTGGCACGCCCGCCGAACAGCGCCTCGGCTTCCGAGCCCGGCGAGCAGCCGTTGCCGAAAGTGAAACCGCAGCCGCCGCGTTCGCCGAAGGCGTCGTTGGCGTACTCGCGGTGCGCGGTGGGAATGACGAAGCGGTCTTCGTAGTTGGCGATGGCCAGATACCGATACATCTCTTCGGCCTGCTTCACGCTCAGGCCCACTTGCGTGAGCGCGCTGGTGTCCTCGATGCCGTCGACGTTGCGCGCCCGTCGCCACGCGCGCATGGCCAAGATGCGTTCGAGCGCGCGAATGACCGGCTCTTCGTCGCCGGCGGTGAGCAGGTTGGCCAGATAGCGCAGCGGGATGCGCAGCGAGCGCACGTCGGGCAGTTCGCCGTGGCGATCGACCTTGCCGGCGTCGGCGGCCGATTGCACCGGCGACAGCGGCGGCACGTACCACACCATCGGCAGGGTGCGGTATTCGGGGTGCAGCGGCAGCGCCAGCTTCCAGTCCACCGCCAGCTTGTAGACCGGCGAGGCCTGGGCGGCGTCGATCCAGTTGTCGCGGATGCCTTCGGCGCGCGCCGCCGCGATCACCTTGGGATCGAACGGGTCGAGGAAGATGTCCAGATGCGCCTGATACAGGTCTTTCTCGGCCGGCGCGTTGGCCGCTTCCTGGATGCGGTCGGCGTCGTAGAGCATCACGCCGAGGTAGCGGATGCGCCCCACGCAGGTTTCCGAGCACACCGTCGGCTCGCCCATCTCGATGCGCGGGTAGCAGAAGATGCACTTCTCGGATTTGCCGGACTTCCAGTTGTAGTAGATCTTCTTGTACGGGCAGCCCGATACGCACATGCGCCAGCCGCGGCACTTGTCCTGATCGATCAGGACGATGCCGTCTTCCTCGCGCTTGTAGATGGCCCCGGACGGGCACGAGGCCACGCACGCCGGGTTCAGGCAGTGCTCGCACAAGCGCGGTAGGTACATCATGAAGGTCTTTTCGAAGGCGCCGTAGATGTCCTTCTGCACGCCTTCGAAGTTGACGTCCTTGCTGCGCTTGGCGAACTCGGTGCCGAGGATTTCTTCCCAGTTCGGGCCCCAGTGGATCTTCTGCATGCGCTGGCCGGTGATCAGCGAGCGCGGGCGGGCGGTCGGCTGGTGCTCGCCGGACGGCGCCTCGTGCAAGTTCTGGTAGTCGAAGTCGAACGGCTCGTAGTAGTCGTCGATCTGCGGCAGGTCGGGGTTGGCGAAGATCTTGGCGAGCATGCGCAGGCGGCCGCCGGCCTTGAGCTGCAACTTGCCCGATGCCGTGCGCACCCAGCCGCCGTTCCACTTGCGCTGGTTTTCCCATTCCTTCGGGTAGCCCACGCCGGGTTTGGTCTCGACGTTGTTGAACCAGGCGTACTCGACGCCCTCGCGGGAGGTCCAGACGTTCTTGCAGGTGATCGAGCAGGTGTGGCAGCCGATGCACTTGTCGAGGTTGAGCACCATGGCGATCTGGGCGCGAACTTTCATGACGGCTCCGGTGGAACGAAATGGGTGAAGCGGGACTCGGGACTCGGGACTCGGGAAGCGGGAAGCGGGAAGCGGGACTCGGGAAGCGGGACTCGGGAAGCGTGGCTCGGGACTCGGGACTCGGGACTCGGGAAGCGAAAAACGGAAAACGGAAAACGGAAAACGGAAAACGGAAAACGGAAAACGGAAAACGGAAAACGTCTCAGGTCGTTCCCGCCTCGACGTCGGCCGGCACCGGCTCACCATCGTGCCACTCGACCTTGCGCATCTTGCGCACGATCACCAGCTCGTCGCGGTTGGATCCGATGGTGCCGTAGTAGTTGAAGCCATAGGCGAACTGCGCGTAGCTGCCGATCATGTGCGTGGGCTTGACCACCACCCGGGTGACCGAGTTGTGGATGCCGCCGCGGGTGCCGGTGATCTCCGATCCGGGCGTGTTGATGATGCGTTCTTGCGCGTGGTACATCATGGCGATGCCCGGCATCATGCGCTGGCTCACCACGGCGCGGGCGGCGATCGCGCCGTTGACGTTGAACAGGTCGATCCAGTCGTTGTCCTCGATGCCCGCTTCGCGCGCATCGGTCTCGCTGATCCACACGATCGGCCCGCCGCGCGAGAGCGTCTGCATGATCAGGTTGTCGGAGTAGGTGCTGTGGATGCCCCACTTCTGGTGCGGGGTGATCCAGTTGAGCACGATCTCCTTGTGCCCGTTGGGCTTGGCGCCGAGCATCGGGGCGATGGTCTTGGTGTCCACCGGCGGGCGGTAGGCCATGAAGCCCTCGCCGAAGGCGCGCATCCATTCGTGATCCATGTAGAACTGCTGGCGACCGGTCAGCGTGCGCCACGGGATCAGCTCGTGCACGTTGGTGTAGCCGGCGTTGTAGCTGACGTGGTCATCCTCCAGCCCCGACCAGATCGGCGAGGAGATGATCTTGCGCGGCTGCGCCTGGATGTCGCGGAAGCGGATCGCCTCGTGTTCCTTGCCCACCGCCAGATGGGTGTGGTCGCGCCCGGTGAAGGTGCCCAGCGACTCCCACGCCTTCACCGCGACGTGGCCGTTGGTCTCCGGCGCCAGATGCAGCACCACCTCGCAGGCGTCGATGGCCGAAACGATCTGCGGCCGGCCCTTGCTGATGCCTTCTTCGACCACTTCATGGTTGAGCTTGCCGAGGAAGGCGACCTCGTCGCGCGTATCCCACTGCATGCCCTTGCCGCCGTTGCCCAGTTTGTCCAGCAGTGGCCCCAGCGAGGTGAACTTCTTGTACAAGTTGGGGTAGTCGCGCTCGACCACCGCCATGGCCGGCATGGTCTTGCCGGGGATGGGCTCGCACTCGCCTTTTTTCCAGTCGCGCACGTCCAGCGGCATCGACAGTTCGTTCGGGGTGTCGTGCAGGGTGGGCGAGAGCACCAGATCCTTGACCACGCCGAGCACGCCCGGCGCCATCGCGCTGACCGTGCGGGCGATGCCCTTGAAGATGTCCCAGTCGCTGCGCGCCTCCCACGCCGGATCCACCGCCTTGGACAGCGGGTGGATGAACGGGTGCATGTCGGAGGTGTTGAGGTCGTTCTTCTCGTACCAGGTCGCGGTCGGCAGCACCACGTCCGAATACAGCGCGGTGGTGCACATGCGGAAGTCGAGGGTGACCAGCAGGTCGAGCTTGCCTTCGGGCGTTGGATCGCGCCATTTGATCTCTGCGGGCTTGGGCGCGCCGCGCTCGCCCAGGTCCTTGCCCTGCAAGCCGTGGCGGGTGCCGAGCATGTGCCGCAGCATGTACTCGTGGCCCTTGCCCG
Source organism: Pseudomonadota bacterium (assembly GCA_018241125.1). Lineage (GTDB taxonomy): Bacteria > Pseudomonadota > Gammaproteobacteria > Xanthomonadales > Xanthomonadaceae > SZAS-103. Next base: position 81,819 of record JAFEEL010000044.1, read on the forward strand.
AGGAACCCAGCAGGTTGGAGCGCCACACGAACATGTTGCGCGGGAAGTTCTGCGGCGCGTCGGGGTCGGCGAAGGCGAAATCCAGCGTGCCTTGCTTGAACTGCGCCAGCGCGTAGTCCACCGGCGCCATCCCGGCCGCTTCGGCCTCGCGTACCACCTTGAGCGGGTTGCGGTCGAGCTGCGGGGCGCACGGCAGCCAGCCCATGCGCACCGCGCGCAGGTTGAAGTCGGCCATCGAACCGCCGTATTTCTTGGGATCGGCCAGCGGCGACAGCAGTTCATCCACGCCGACCTTTTCGTAGCGCCACTGATCGGTGTTGAAGTAGTAGTACGAGGTGCCGTTCATCTGCCGCGGTGGGCGGTTCCAGTCCAGCGCGAAGGTCAGCGGCAGCCAGCCGGTCTGCGGGCGCAGTTTTTCCTGACCCACGTAATGCGCCCAGCCGCCGCCGGTCTGGCCCACGCAGCCGCACATCACCAGCATGTTGATCAGCCCGCGATAGTTCATGTCGCAGTGGTACCAGTGGTTCATGCCGGCACCGACGATGATCATCGAGCGGCCTCGGGTCTTGTCGGCGTTGCGCGCGAACTCGCGGGCGATGCGGATCACCTGATCGCGCGGCACGCCGGTGATCTTTTCCTGCCACGCCGGGGTGCCGGGCACGTTGTCGTCGTAGCTGGCCGCGACGTTGGCGCCGCCGAAGCCGCGATCCACGCCGTACTGCGCCATCAGCAGGTCGTACACGGTGGCGACCGCCCACTGCTTGCCGTCGGCCAGTTGCAGGTGACGCACCGGCACGTTGCGTTCGAGGATGGAATCGAACTTCGCGGCGGTCCAGTGCTCGTGCTCGACGCCGCCGAAGTACGGGAAGCTCACCGCCTCGACGCCGTCATTGGCGTCTTTCAGGCTCAGGCGCAGCTTGGTGTCGCGGCCGGCGCTGTCTTTTTCCTCGATGTTCCACTTGCCCTTTTCGCCCCAGCGGAAGCCCACCGAGCCGTTGGGCACGCTCATCTGCCCGGTGTTTTCATCGAACGCCAGCGTCTTCCATTCCGGATTGTTGCTCTCGCCCAGCCCGCCCAGGTCGGACGCGCGCAGGTAGCGCTCGGCGACCAGTCGCCCGTCGGCGCGCTTTTCCAGGCGCACCAGCAAGGGCATGTCCGAATACTGGCGGCAGTAATCGACGAAATACGCCGACGGGTGGTCGACGTGGAACTCCTTGAGGATCACGTGCCCGAAGGCGAATGCCAGCGCCGCATCGGTGCCCTGCTTGGGGTGCAGCCAGTTGTCGCACAGCTTGGCGACTTCGGAGTAATCCGGGGTGATGGCCACCGTCTTGGTGCCGTTGTAACGCGCCTCGGTGAAGAAGTGCGCGTCGGGCGTGCGCGTCTGCGGCACGTTGCTGCCCCAGGCGATGATGTAGCGGCTGTTGTACCAGTCGGCCGACTCGGGCACGTCGGTCTGCTCGCCCCACACCTGCGGCGAGGACGGCGGCAGGTCGCAGTACCAGTCGTAGAAGCTCAGGCACACCCCGCCCAGCAGCGAGAGGTAGCGCGCGCCGGAGGCGTAGGAGATCATCGACATCGCCGGGATCGGCGAGAAGCCGATCACCCGATCCGGCCCATAGGTCTTGACCGTGTACAAGTTGGCGGCGGCGACGATTTCGTTGGCTTCGTCCCAGTGCACGCGCACGAAGCCGCCCATGCCGCGCTTGGTCTTGTATTGCTTCGTCTTGGCCGGATCCTCGACGATGCTGCCCCAGGCATCCACCGGGGACTTGTCCTTGCGCGCCTCGCGCCACAGGCGCAGCAACTGGCTGCGCACCAGCGGATATTTCAGGCGGTTGGCGCTGTACAGGTACCACGAATAGCTGGCCCCGCGCGGACAGCCGCGCGGCTCGTGGTTGGGTAGGTCCGGGCGGGTGCGCGGGTAGTCGGTCTGCTGGGTTTCCCACGTCACCAGCCCGTTCTTGACGTATACCTTCCAGCTGCACGAGCCGGTGCAGTTCACCCCGTGCGTGGAGCGCACGATCTTGTCGTACTGCCAGCGCCGCCGGTAGCTGTCTTCCCACGAGCGATCCTGGGTGCGGGTGACGCCGTGACCGTCGGAAAAGTCCTCGTCGGCGGTCTTGAAGAAGTTGAGGCGGTCGAGGAAATAGCTCATCGGGGGTCGCCCTTGGCAAGTGGAAGTGAAGTGACGGCGGCGCTCGGGCGGAACCTTATCCGGGCCGGCGTGCGCCGATGCTGATCTGCGTCAACTGCGCGTGGCACGCGAATCGGCATCGAGGTTGACGGCGTCGACAGCATCGGCAATGGGTCTGGGGCCCGCTCGGCGCCGCGCGCCGCGCAAGCGGACACTATCGCGCACGTCCACCGCGAAGTCCAAGCGCGGGCCGTCGACGATGTCGAATGACAACGATTCGCGACGGGGCAGGGTGGCGACGTAGGCATCCAATCGCGCCCGATCCAGACGCACCGACCACACGCCAGCTCTGGCGGTGAAAGCAAAGCCCTCGCCCAACCGCACCACCGCGTCGAGCAAGGTACAGCCGGCGATGACGGGCGCCAGACGCAAGGTTGCGCCGGCCTCCAGCTTGGCCAGTTCGGCCTCGTCGATGCGCACGCGCAGGTGATCGGGGGCGATTTGCAGTTTCATGGGCAGGGAGGGAGCGGGGGCGAGGGGCGAGGGGCGAGGGAGCAGGGGCGAGGGGCCAGGGGCGAGGGGCGAGGGGCGGGGGCTGCTGCAACCCCTTCCCCCGCTGGCGGGGGAAGGTTGGGATGGGGGTTTTGGGCGTTATCCGCCGATCGAGGCCAGGTGCGGGGTCAGGCCGGTCAACCCCGCGTGCAGGCCGTGCCCGGCCGCCTTCAGGCCGAGTTGGCTGAGCAGGTGGGCCTGCAGCACGTCCGGGTCGGAGTCGGCCTGCAGCAGCGGCCGCAGCGGGATACCGAGGTTGCCGAACAGGCACAGGCGCAAGTCGCCGCGGGCGGTCACCCGCAGGCGGTTGCAGCCGGCGCAGAAGTCCTTGGAATACGGGGCGATGATGCCGATGCGTCCGCGGTAATCGGGGTGCGCGTACTCGCGCGCCGGGCCGGCGTTGGGGCCGCGCTCGCGCAGGCGCCAGCCTTGCGCCGACAAGGCCTCTTCCAGCCCCTGCGCGCGCAGGTGGTGGCGTTGGAAATACTCGCCATTGGTGCCGGTACGCATCAGTTCGATGAAGCGCACCGCCAGCGGCCGCTCGCGCAGGTAATCCAGCCACTGCGGCAGTTGTTCGTCGTTCAACCCGCGCAGCAACACCGCATTGAGCTTGAGGGTGGGGAAACCATCGGCCAGCGCGTCGTCGATTCCCGCCAGGATGTCGTGCAGGCGGTCGTGCCCGGTGATGGCCGCGAAACGCTGCCGATTCAGCGCGTCCACGCTGACGTTCAGCGCGTTCAGGCCGGCCTGCCTCCAGCTTGCCCAGCGCTTGCGCAGCAGGCAGCCGTTGGTGGTCATGGCCAGCGTTTGGATACCCGCAATGGCCGCAGCGGCGGCGATGATTTCCGGCAAATCGCGGCGCAACGTCGGCTCGCCGCCGGTCAGGCGCAGCTTGCGCAGGCCCACGCCGGAAAAAGCGCGCAGCAGGCGCTCGATCTCGTCCACGCGCAGCGGCGCCGGCGCCCCGGGCGCGGCCACATAGCCATTGGGCAGGCAATAGCTGCAACTGAAGTTGCACGCCTCGATCACCGACAGGCGCAGATACGGGAAGCGACGGCCGAAGCGGTCGACCAATTCGGTCATGGGCAGTCCTTGCGGGCCTGGGCATGCTAACCGCGCGTGTCGGCCGCCTCCTTGAGGCAGGTCAAGGACGCCGCCTGCACGCTGGCCGTGCGATCGCCGCGCGGGTGATCCAGATCAAGGCCCGGGGGCGCCGATGCCGCGACCATGCCCGGATGGTGGCAGTGGAGGCGCGCATGCATCTGGTTTGTCCGGCTGGCAATCTGCCGGCGTTGATCGCTGCGGTCGACCACGGCGCCGATGCGGTGTATGTGGGGTTTCGCGACCAGACCAACGCCCGCGCCTTTCCTGGACTCAACTTCGGCGACGACGACCTGCGCCGCGGCGTGCACTACGCGCATGCGCGCGGTCGCAAGGTCTATCTGGCGCTCAACACTTATCCGGAGTCCGTGCGTCTACCGGAGTGGGAAGCGGCGGTGGATCGCGCTGCCGCACTGCGCATCGATGCGATCATCGCCGCCGACATGGCGGTGCTCGACTACGCCGCGCGCACCCACCCGCAGATGCCCCGGCACTTGTCGGTGCAAGGTTCGGCCACCACCCAGGCGGCGCTGCGCTATTACGTCGAGCGCTTCGGCATCGCCCGCGCGGTGCTGCCGCGGGTGCTGGCGATCGGGCAGGTCGAGCGCCTGTGCGAGAACGCACCGGTGCCGCTGGAAGTGTTCGCGTTCGGCAGCCTGTGCATCATGGTGGAAGGCCGCTGCCAGTTGTCCAGCTATGTCACCGGCGCCTCGCCCAACCGGCACGGCGTGTGCTCGCCGGCGAAGTTCGTGCGCTGGGAGGAAGGCGCGGACGGCCAGCGCACGGTGCGCCTGAACGGGGTGCTGATGGATCGCTACGCGCCCGGCGAGCCGGCCGGTTATCCGACCGTGTGCAAGGGCCGCTTCGATGTCGCTGGCGAGGTCTTCCATGCACTGGAAGAACCGACCAGCCTCAATACTCTGGAACTGCTGCCGCGGCTGGCGCGCGCCGGCGTGGCCGCGCTCAAGATCGAAGGCCGCCAGCGCGGCGTGGCCTATGTGTCCTCGGTGACGCGGGTGTGGCGGCAGGCCATCGATGCGCTCGAACGCCAACCCGAGGGCTGGGGCGTGCGCGCCGACTGGCAAGCGACGCTGGGCGCGCATGCCGAAGGGCACCAGACCACGCTGGGCCCCTACCACCGCAGTTGGCACTGAGCGGAACTTCCGATGCGACTGAGCCTGGGTTCCTTGCAATACTTCTGGCCGCGCCAGCAGGTGCTGGAGTTCTATGCGCAGGCGCTGGACTGGCCGGTGGACATCGTCTATCTGGGCGAGACGGTGTGCTCCAAGCGTCGCGAGCTGCGCACCCGCGACTGGATCGAACTGGCCGGGCAGATCGCCGATGGCGGCAAGCAGGTCGTGCTGTCCACCCTGGCCTTGCTGGAGGCCGAATCGGAGCTGGGCGCGCTGCAGCGGCTGGTTGAAAACGGCCGCTTTCTGGTCGAGGCCAACGACATGTCGGCGGTGCAACTGTGCCGCGAGCGCGGCTTGCCGTTCGTGTGCGGGCCGAGCGTGAACGTGTACAACGCCCGCGATTTGCAACTGCTGCGCGAAGATGGGCTGTGCCGGCTGGTGCTCGGAGTCGAGCAGGGCCGCCGCCTGCTCGACGAACTGCGCCAGTGCACCGCCGCCGGCGGACAGCGCATGCCGGAACTGGAAGTGATCGCCTGGGGCCGCCTTCCGCTGGCCTATTCGGCGCGCTGCTTCACCGCCCGCGCCCACGACGTGCCCAAGGATCAATGCGGCTTTCGCTGCATCGAGCATGCTCAAGGGATGCCGCTGGACACGCGCGAGGGTCAGCCGTTGCTGCGCATCAACGGCATCCAGATCCTGAGCCATGCCGTCACCGACATGGCCCCGGAGCTGCCGAGCCTGCAAGCGGCCGGGGTGGATATCTTGCGCCTGTACCCGCAACCGGACGGCATGCAGGCCGTGGTGGCGCGCTTCCACGCCGCGCTGAGCGCCGCCGAGCCGCCGCCGCGGGTGGGTGCACGCAACGGCTATTGGTTCGACGAAGCGGGGATGGAGCCGGTGGTTGCCTGAGCCCGGGCAGAGTCACTCGACCACGCCGAGATCGGGCGCCGACGACGCTACACCCTTGCGAACACCAGGCTGGCGTTGGTGCCGCCGAAGCCGAAGCTGTTGGACATCACCGTGTGCAGCTGCGCCGGGCGGCTTTCGCGCACGATCGGGAAGCCGTCGGCGCGCGGGTCGAGGGTGTCGATGTTGGCCGAGCCGGCGATGAAGCCTTCCTTCATCATCAGCAGGCTGAAGATGGCTTCGTGCACGCTGGCCGCGCCCAATGAATGACCGGTCAGGGCCTTGGTCGAGGACAGCGCCGGCACGCCCTCGCCGAACACTTGGCGCAACGCGTCCAGTTCGACCACGTCGCCCAGCGGGGTGGCGGTGCCGTGGGTGTTGACGTAGTCGATCGGTGCGGTCACGTCGGCAAGCGCCATGCGCATGCAGCGCACTGCACCCTCGCCGGTGGGCGCGACCATGTCGGCGCCGTCGGAGGTAACACCGTAGCCGATCAGCTCGGCATGGATGTGCGCATCACGCGCGCGAGCGTGTTCGTAGTCCTCCAGCACCAGCATGCCGCCGCCGCCGCCGATCACGAAGCCGTCGCGGGCCGCGTCGTAGGGCCGCGAGGCGTGCTCGGGGGAGGCGTTGAAGGCCGACGACAGCGCGCCCATCGCGTCGAACTGCGCGGTCATGCCCCAGTGCAGTTCCTCGCCGCCGCCGGCGAACACGATGTCCTGCGCGCCGTGGCGAATGAGATTTGCGGCCGCGCCGATGCAGTGCGCGGAGGTTGCGCAAGCCGCGGCGATGGAATAACTCAGGCCGAGGATGCCGAAGGCGGTGGCAAGGCTCGCCGACACCGTCGAGCACATCGTGCGCGGCACCATGTACGGGCCGACCCGGCGCACGCCCTTGTCGCGCAGCAGGTCGCCGGTTTCGATCTGCCAGTGCGACGAGCCGCCGCCGGAGCCGGCGATCACCCCGATGCGCGGGCTGCGGATGCGCTCCAGCGCCAGCCCGGCGTCGTTGATCGCATCGCGCATGGCGACGTAGGCGTAGGCCGCCGCATCGCCCATGAAGCGCTTGAGCTTGCGGTCGATCACCGCGGCCAGGTCGATGTCGGGCATGCCCGCGACCTGGCTGCGCAAGCCGCGCTCGACGTATTCGGGCATCGCGCGGATGCCGCTGATGCCATCGCGCAGCTTGCGCGTCACGCTGTCGGCCATGTTGCCAAGGCACGACGCGATCCCCATGCCGGTCACTACCACGCGGCGCATCACATGCCCTCGGTCGATTGGAACAGGCCCACGCGCAAATCCTTGGCGGTGTAGATCAGGCGATCGTCGACGAAGGTGCGCCCGTCGGCCACCACCACCTTCAGCCGCCCGCGCACCACCCGCGTCACGTCGATGACGTAGCGCACGCGCTTGGCGCTGGGCAGCACTTGCCCGGTGAACTTCACCTCGCCCACGCCCAGCGCACGGCCGCGGCCGGACTCGCCCAGCCACGGCAGGAAGAAGCCGGCCAGCTGCCACATCGCATCCAGCCCGAGGCAGCCGGGCATCACCGGGTCGCCCTCGAAATGGCAGCCGAAGAACCACAGGTCCGGGTGGATGTCGAGCTCGGCCTCCAGCAGGCCCTTGCCGTGCGCGCCGCCGTGTTCTTCGACGCGCACGATGCGGTCGAACATCAGCATCGGCGGTGCCGGCAGGCGCGCGTTGTCGGGGCCGAACAGGTGGCCCTGGGCGCAGGCTTGGAGTTGCTCGCGGTCGAGCGCGACGGGTCGTTGCATGGCGGCTGCCGCAGGCGTGGCAGTCAGGATGGATCGAGCATGCTGGGCGATGTGCGCGGCGACGTCAAGCGCTTTGCGCCATGCGTGACAGTATGGCGGGGGTCTGGGCATCCTCGCGCCAATGCGCACCCAGGCTGGCGCGCCGATCCAGCGCCGCACCGAGCAAGGCGGCAGCCAGACGCATCTGCCAGCCGGCAGCACCGGCGTCCTGGCAGTGCCGCCACGCGGCGGCCAGCTGCGTGCCGTTGCGCACCGGGCCGGCGGCATCCCAGAGCAACCCGCGCAGGGCTTCGCGTTGCCCATCGGGCAAGCCGGGGCCGCGCTCGCTCCATCGCGCCGGGCCGGTTGCGCTGGCGTGGGCGCGCATCGCCAGCGCTGCGCCCAGCCGACGCCCGCAGGCCACGCCTTCGAGCAGCGAGTTGCTCGCCAGCCGGTTGGCGCCGTGCACGCCGTTGCAGGCCGCTTCGCCGACCGCGTACAGCCCGGCGATCGAGGTGTTGCCGTGGAAATCCGTCGCCAGCCCGCCCATGTGGAAGTGCGCGGCCGGGGTGATCGGGATGGGTTGCCGGCGCGGGTCGATGCCGTGTTCCAGGCACGCCGCCAGCACGGTCGGAAAGCGCTGCGCCCAGTCGCCGGTGACGGTGCTGGCATCCAGAAAGATCCGTCGGCCGGTCTGCTGCGCGCGCCACACCGTGCGCGCGACGATGTCGCGCGGGGCCAGATCGCCGCGTGGGTCGATTGCGGCCATCACGGCGCGCCCGCCGTCGTCGTGCAAGCGTGCGCCGGCCCCGCGCAGCGCCTCGGTGATCAGCGGCAGGCTGCGTGCGCCGGGCAGGTCGAGCGCGGTGGGGTGGAACTGCACGAACTCCAGATCGCGCACCCGCGCGCCGGCGGCCATGCCCAGCGCCAGCCCGGCGCCGTCGGCGCCCGGTGGGTTGCTGGAGCGCGCGAATGCCGCACCGATGCCGCCGGTCGCCAGCACCACCCCGCGCGCTTCGATCTCGCGCACGTCGCCGGCACGCGAGCGGGTACGCACGCCGGCGACCACCGCACCGCGCAGCAACAGCGCCTCGACGTCGGCGTCGTCTTGCCAGTGGATGTGCGCGGCGGCTTGCGCGCGTTCGCGCAGCGCCTGCATCAGGCGCGCGCCGGTGGCGTCGCCGCCGGCATGCACGATGCGCGCTTGCCCGTGCCCGCCCTCGCGTCCCAGTTGCAGCGCGCCATCGGCATCGCGGTCGAAAGCCACGCCTTGGCGCTCCAGCCACGCGATGGTCGCCGGCGCCTGCGCGCACAGCCAGTGCACCATCGCCGGGTCGTTGTAGTGCGCGCCGGCGATCAGGGTGTCGCGGGCGTGCGCCTGCGCCGCATCGCCGGGCCCTAGGGCGGCGGCGATGCCGCCTTGCGCCATCGTGCTGGCCGGACGCCGGGCGCCGCCGCTGCGGTTGAGCAGCAGCACCGGGGTCGGCGCGGCGGCCAGCGCGGTGGCGATGCCGGCGATGCCGGCGCCCACGATCAGCAGCGGCTCGGAAGTCACGCTGTGCCCCTCACGCCGCTTCGCGCCGGCCCACCGCCAGCATGCGCTGCAAGGCGCGGCGGGCGCGAGCGGCGACTTCCGGCGCCACCTCCACCGCGAACTGCCGGTGCAGCAGGGCGGCATGGATGTTGGGCAGGGTGATCTTCCTCATGTGCGGGCACAGGTTGCACGGCTTGATGAACTGCACCTGCGGGAACTGCTCGCGCAGGTTGTCGGCCATCGAGCACTCGGTGATCATCGCCACCCGCTGCGGCTGTTCGCGTGCCAGCCACTTGCCCATCGCGCTGGTGGAACCGACGAAATCGGCCTCGGCCAGCACTTCGGGCGGGCACTCGGGGTGCGCCACGATCTTCGCGTCGAAGCGTTCGCGGGTGTGCCGGGCTTGCTGCGCGGTGAACTTCTCGTGCACCTCGCACTGGCCGTGCCACAGGATCAACTTCACGTCGGTCTGGGTGGCCACCCATGAGCCGAGGAAGCGATCGGGCAGGAAGATCACCGCGTCGGCGGCAAACTCTGCGGCGACCGCCTCGACCACCTGCACCGCGTTGGCCGAGGTGCAGCAGGCGTCCGATTCGGCCTTCACCGCCGCGCTGGTGTTGACGTAGCTGACCACCGGCACGCCCGGATGGGCCGCGCGCAGCGCCAGCACGTCGGCGGCGGTGATCGAGGACGCCAGCGAGCAGCCGGCTTGCGGGTCGGGGATGAGCACGGTCTTGTGCGGGGCGAGGATCTTCGCGCTTTCGGCCATGAAGTGGACGCCGCACAGCACGATCAGATCCGACTCGCAGGTGGCCGCCACCTGCGCCAGCGCCAGCGAATCGCCGGTGACATCGGCCACGCCGTGGAAGATTTCCGGGGTCTGGTAGCTGTGCGCCAGGATGGTCGCGCCGCGCTGCTTCTTGAGCTGCACGATGGCGTCGATCCACGGCAACTGCATCTGCCATTCCATGCACGGCAGCGTTTGCGCCAGCTTCTGGCCCAGATCGGCGTATTCGCGCAACAGGTCGTCGCGCCAGCGCGGCTGGGCGAGATCGGCGGCGATCGGTGCGGGGTGGTTGGGGTTCATCGGGCGCTCGCGGACGGGCCGCCGCGGTGGGCCGCGCGGGCGTCGGCGGCCAGCCCGGCGGCGCGGTGCAGGACGATGCGGGCGCCCAGTGGCACGTCCTGCCACGGCAACTGGTCGAGCAGGTTGCGCGCGGTCAGGCCTAGATCGACATCACCGGTCAGCTGCAAACGGCGCTGGAAAAACAAAGTGTCGGCGTCCTCGCGGCGGCTGGCCAGCAGCAGCAGATCGACCGCGCTGCCGCACACGACGGCTTCGGCCGACGCGCCGTCGACCTCGACGCGCAACATGCGGTCGCGCACGCACACCACGAAAGCCAGGCCCAGATCACTGACTGCGATGCCGACGCGCCGGCCTTCGATGGGATCGAACAAGCCGCTGGCCAGCGGTTCACGCAGGGCGCGCCGTGCCAGGGCCGCGAACGAATGCGCGCGCGCAGCCGCCGGGACGGTCGCCAGCAGCGGGCGCCAGCGCCACGGCGGCGGCAACAAACGCAACCAGAATTGCGAGTGCAGGTCGGGGATGGGCCGGTCGTCGTACCGTGCTGCGTCACCGCCGTCGCCAGCGGGCGCATCGCCCTGTACCCCCTGCAAGTCGCAGGCATCGGCAATCAGCGCGTCCAGCAGCCGGCCGCTGCTGGCTTCGGGGACGCCCAGCCGCGCACCCAGGCGCTGCGCGCGGGCGCGCACCGCGCCCTCGCGATCCGGATCGCGCGCCGGCAGCCCGGCCGCGGCTTTGCGCCGCGCGGCCACGCCGACCAGGCGGCGACGCCCGGCGAGCAGCGCCACCGCGGCATCGTCGATGCCGTCGATCAGCCGGCGTACCAGCGACAGCGCCAAGTCGTGCGCGGCCGGCGCCGGTGGCGCCGAGACGGGCACGAGCGCGCTGCCAGCGCTGGCGGGAGCGGCTACCGCCATCACGCGTCGACCTCGACGCTGGCTTGCAGTGTGCCGCTGGCCTTGAGCGAGTTGGAAATCAGGCAGCGGTGTTCGCTGTCTTGCAACAGGCGCAAGGCGAGATCGCGGTCGCTTGCCGCCGGTACCTGCAACTGCGCGTGCACGGTGTAGGCGGTGAAGCGCAGGCCCTCGTCGGTGCGCGCCAGCGTGCCTTCGACATGGCACTCCAGCGCCGTCCACGCCAGTGCCTTGGCACGCGCCAGCGCGCGGAAGGTCAGCGCGTAGCAATCGGCGATCGCCCCGACCAGCAGGGTTTCCGGCGACCAGTAGCCGCCCGGCCCACCGAACTCCGGCGGTGACAGTGACGGCAACGGCGCGGCGTCGGAGTGCGACAAGACGACCTCGCCCTCCGGGCCGGACGTGGAAACGACCTGATAGTGATGCGGCAGGGGATGCATGGCGGCTACGGCTCCGGGCGATGGCAGGTGGGCGCGCAAGTACCTTTCGCCGGCCCGCTGCGCTGGCCGCAGATGCTAGGCGCTTGCCGCGGGCGCGCCTTGACTTCGATCAAGCCGGCGGCGCGGCGGCTGTGCTTTCGCGGTACAGTGGCCAGCCCGCCCCCTGCGAACGCGCCATGGCCAGCGTCTACGACTTTTCCGCCCAGACCATCGACGGCAAGGAGCTATCCCTGTCGGTGTATCGCGGCAAGGCCTTGTTGATCGTCAATGTCGCCAGCAAGTGCGGATTCACCCCGCAATACACCGGGCTGGAGGCGATGTACCGGAAGCATCAGGCCGAGGGTCTGGAAGTGCTGGGCTTTCCCTGCGACCAGTTCGGCCATCAGGAGCCGGGCGACGCCGAGGAAATCAAGCGATTCTGCGCGATCTCCTACGACGTGACCTTCCCGATGTTCGCCAGGATCGAGGTCAACGGCGCCAACGCACACCCGCTGTGGAAATGGTTGAAGCAGCAAAAAGGCGGCATTCTCGGACTCGATGCGATCAAGTGGAACTTCAGCAAGTTCCTCGTCGGCCGCGACGGGCAAGTGGTGAAGCGTTATGCGCCGATCGACACCCCGGACAAGATCGAACACGACCTTGCCGGCGTGCTGGGCTGAAGGCACGCGTCGTGATCCGCCTGACCCACGCGCAATTGCTGATCGCCGACATCAGTGGCTACACCGATTTCATCGTCAACCGCACGGTGGCGCTGGAGCACGCCGAACAAATCGTCAGCGAACTGCTCGACGCGATTGCCTCAAGCAGCCGGCATCCGCTGGTGTTGAACAAGTTCGAGGGCGACGCGGCCTTGCTGTTTGCAGAATCCGGCGACGATCCGGCGGCCGCCGCGCACGCCGTGGTTGCGCAGCTTGCGGCGATGTTCGCCGCCTTCGCGCAGCGCCGGCAACAGGTCGCCGATGCCCGGCACGGCTGCAACTGCGATGCCTGCACGAACGTGCTCGGGCTGCGCCTGAAGGCCTTCCTGCACAGCGGGCAGATCGCGATCAAGCAACTGCACGGCTTCGTGGAACTGGCCGGCGAGCACGTGATCTTGCTGCACCGGCTGCTGAAAAACCCGGTGGGCGAACGCGAGTACGTGCTGGCGACTGCGGACTTCTGCGTCCACTGGCCACCGGCACATGCCGTCGGTCGCGACGAGCGCGTGGCCTGCGAGGGCGTGGGCGAGGTGGATGTGCGGGTGCTGCAGCCTGCGGTACTGGCGGGTAATGCGGTGGCATGACGCCGCGCCGGGCTTGAATCCGTGCCCGTGCGTCCCCACCTCCGCCGGCACTGCCGGTCAAATCCAACCGATCTGCGGTGCCATCTCACTCATTCGAGGATTCCCATGCAGATCGCCGAGCGCACCGTCGCGCTGTTCCACTACACCCTGACCGATCCGGCCGGCGCGGTCATCGATGCTTCGCCGGAAGGCCAGCCGCTGGCCTATCTGCACGGTGCCGGCAATATCGTGCCGGGGCTGGAGAACGCCATGACCGGGCGCGCTGCCGGCGATCGCTTCGATGTGCAGGTTGCGCCTGAGCAAGGCTACGGCGTGCGCGATCCGAATCTGGTGCAGGCCGTGCCGCGCGCGGCGTTCCAGGGCGTGGATGTGATCGAGCCGGGCATGCAGTTCCAGGCGCAGGGCGAACACGGCCCGATGCTGGTGACGGTGGCGGCGGTGGATGCCGACAGCGTCACCGTGGATGGCAACCATCCGCTGGCCGGGGTGCCGCTGCACTTCGCCATCGAGATCGCGCAGGTGCGTGCGGCCACCGCCGACGAACTCACGCACGGGCATGTGCACGGCGCGGGCGGGCTCCATCATTGAGGCTGAGTCGTTGATCTTGCGTTCTTGATGCTCGTCATTCCCGCGCAGGCGGGAATCGCTCTTGCCAGTTCGATTCGGGCGCATGGTTCCGAAGCACTCGACGAGGCGGCCAAGGTTTTCTGACAGCATCGAGAAGCGATTCCCGCCTGCGCGGGAATGACGAGTGGAAACGATGCCCCTGATCACCTTGCAGAACGTCCACTTCGGCGTCGGCGGCCCGGCGCTGCTTGACGACGTCGTGCTCGCCGTCGAGGCCAACGAACGCGTCTGCGTGGTCGGGCGCAACGGTGCCGGCAAGTCCACGTTGCTGCGCTTGCTGGATCGGCAGATCGTGCCCGACGACGGCCAGATTCGTTTTTCCGACGGCCTGCGCGTGGGCCGGCTGGCTCAGGAAGTGCCGGGCGGCACCGACGGCAGCGTGTTCGACGTGGTCGCCGATGGCCTGGGCGAACTGGGCCACTGGCTGGCCGAGTTCCACCGCATCAGCCATGCCGAGCCCATCGATACCGCTGCGCTGGCGCAGGTGCAGGCGAAAATCGAGCGCGCCAACGGTTGGGACCTCGACCGCCGCGTCACCCAGGTGATCGGCAAGCTCGACTTGCCGGAAGACGAAGCGTTCGCCTCGTTGTCCGGTGGCATGAAGCGTCGCGTGCTGCTGGCGCGCGCGCTGGTCGCCGAACCGGATGTACTGTTGCTCGACGAGCCGACCAACCACCTCGACATCGCCTCGATCGACTGGCTGGAAGACTTCCTGCGCGGGTTTCGCGGCGCCATCGTGTTCGTCACCCACGACCGCCGCTTCCTGCGCGCGCTGGCCACGCGCATCGTCGAGATCGATCGCGGCCAGGTCAGCAGTTGGCCGGGCGATTACGACAACTACCTGCGTCGCCGCGAGGAGCGCGCGCACGCGCAGGCGCAGGAGAACGCGCGCTTCGACAAGCTGCTGGCGCAAGAAGAAGTGTGGATCCGGCAGGGCATCAAGGCCCGCCGCACCCGCGACGAGGGCCGCGTGCGCCGATTGGAAGCCATGCGCCGGCAACGCGCGCAGCGGCGCGAGCAAGTCGGCACGGTCAAGCTGGCCGCACTCGACACGCAGGCGTCGGGCAAGAAGGTGATCCAGGCCGACGCGGTGGCGTTCGCCTACGCTGGCCACGCCATCGTGCGCGGGTTTTCCACCACCATCCTGCGCGGCGACCGCATCGGCCTGATCGGCCCCAACGGCGTCGGCAAGACCACGCTGATCGGCTTGCTGCTCGGCCAGCTTGCGCCGCAAGCCGGCGAGGTGAAGCTCGGCACGAACCTGCAAGTGGCGTATTTCGACCAGCACCGCGCCGCACTGCGCGAAGACTGGAACGCACTGGACAACGTCTCGGAAGGCTTGGAGTTCATCGAAACCAACGGCGGGCGCAAGCACGTGCTCGCCTATTTGCAGGATTTCCTGTTCACGCCCGAGCGCGCGCGCGCGCCGATCACGCGGTTGTCCGGCGGCGAGCGCAACCGCCTGCTGCTCGCCAAACTCTTCGCGCAACCGTCCAACCTGCTGGTGATGGACGAGCCGACCAACGATCTGGATGTGGAAACGCTGGAGTTGCTCGAAGAATTACTGGCCGACTATCCCGGCACGCTGCTGCTGGTCAGCCACGACCGCGAGTTCCTCGATCGGGTGGTGACCGGCACGCTGGCGTTCGAGGGCGACGGGCGCATCGGCGAATACGTCGGCGGTTACTCGGATTGGCTGCGCCAGCGCCCGGTCGCGCCAGCGGTCGTCACGGCGCTGGCCCCGCAAGCCGCGGCTGCCGCGCAACCATCCACCCCGACCGCGCGGCGACGGCTCAGCTTCAAGCAGCAGCGTGAGCTGGAACAACTGCCGTCGCGCATCGAAGCGTTGGAGGCGCAGATCGCCGTGCGCACGGCGGCGATGCAGGGCCCCGACTTCTATCGCAGTGCTGCGGCGACGATCGTCGCGGCCAATGCCGAACTCGCCACATGCCAAGCCGAACTGGACGCTGCGTACGCCCGCTGGATGGAACTGGAAGGCGGCTAGCGCCGATGCTGCGCCGCAGCAGCAAAGGCATGGATTTCATTGCAATTTCGCTCGCATTGCGGGCCGACTTGCACTACACTCCGCCCGCTGGCGTTGCAGGTCACTGTAGATCGTGACCCGATGCGTGTCTGATCGACCGATCCGCTCCATCGTCTCCATCGATGTACTCCTTGCATGACCAGTACCACCGGCCGGCGACGGCCAATCAAGACAGCAAGTATCAGGAGTTTTTATGTCGGATCGTCAGATGGGCACCGTGAAGTGGTTCAACGATGCCAAGGGTTTCGGTTTCATCGCCCGCGAGAACGGTGAGGACGTGTTCGTGCACTTCCGCGCCATCCAGGGCACTGGCTTCAAGAGCCTCAAGGAAGGCCAGAAGGTCAGCTTCAAGGTCGTGCAGGGCCAGAAGGGCCTGCAGGCGGAGGAAGTGACGCCGATGTAATCCTTGGCGCGCTCACGCGCCAGAAGACTCGAACCCGGAGCGGTCACGCTCCGGGTTTTTTATTGCGCGCCTGCTTTACTGCGCGCCTGCGGCAGCAATGAGCTGTGCGCGGCTGGATACGACGAGGACTCGGTTGCCGCCCATGTGTGCTCAATGTGTTGGATGCGCTCGGCAACCGGCATCCACGCCGACGCGCGCGCCGACGGCGATGCCGTCCACATCGCGCTGGTTGACGATCACCTTGCGGCCATCGTCCATCTGCACGTAGATGTCGAAACCGACGGCGGATTTCGTCGCCGGCGGCTTGCCGTCGGACAACACGCCGGCGAGCACGCCGCCTTGCAAGGCTTGGCTGGCGGCCTTGGCGCCGCCGCGATCGACGATGCGCACGACCGCGCCGTCGCCGGGCGCACAGCGCTGCGCGGGCGCAGGCTTTGGCGAGGTTTGCTGAGATGCCGGGGACGGCGCTTCACCGGGCACCGCTGGCGGCCGATACGGGCGCGATTCCCGGCTGGCGCAGGCGGCCAGCAGCAACCCCAAGGCGACCAGGGCGCTGGCGCGCAACGAGGGCGCCATCAGTTCCTGAACTCGGAATGACAGGATTTGCATTCGTGATCGATCTTGGTCATCGCCGCGCCCAACGACGGACAATCGTCCGGCGGGGCGGCGATGGCCGCATCCAGTGCGGCGCGGAAGTTGCTGGCCTTCTGGCGGAAGTCGGCATCCTTGCCCACCGGCAGGAAGATCGGTTCCAGGTCGTTGGACAACATGCGCAGCACTTGCAGGTGCGGCAGGTTGTCGGTGCTCGCGCAGCGGTTGGCCTTGACGTTGGCGTCGAGCGCGTCCCTGTGGAAGGCCTGCATGTGCATCAGCACGCTGGTCATGTGCGGCCCGCTGCGCAGCGCACTCATCGCCATCACCGTGCCGATGACGCCCAGAACCAGACCCAAGGCAAGGGAAATCAGGACGGCGCGACGCATGCGACCTCCAGCGGCAACGGGATGGCGAAGGCCCGCACGATATCATGCCGACCGTTCACCACTGCCGCGCCACCCATGGAATCAATCGCCCGCATCTACCGTGAACGCTTGGCCGGCATCGATCGCCTGTACGGTGCCGGCGCGGCGTTGCGCCTGCACGAGCGCCATGTGGCCGTGATCGGCTTAGGCGGCGTGGGCTCGTGGGTGGTCGAGGCGCTGGCACGCAGTGGGGTGGGGCAGTTGACCCTGATCGATGCCGACGACATCTGCCTGTCCAACACCAACCGGCAACTGCACGCCCTCGATGGCCAGTACGGGCGCGCCAAGGCGGCGGTGCTGGCCGAACGCGCGCGGGCGATCAACCCGTGCATGCAGGTCGAGCCGCTGGTCGAGTTCCTCGTCGCGGGCAACATGGACGCGATCCTCGCCCGTGGTTTCGACCTGGTGATCGACGCCTGCGACAGCCTGCGCAGCAAGATCGAGCTGATTGCCGCCTGCAAGCGCCGCAAGATCGGGCTGATCGTTTCCGGCTCGGCTGGCGGGCGCACCGATCCGACCCTGGTGCGCGTGCGCGACTTGTCGCGCACCGAGCACGACGCGATGCTTGCGCTGGTGCGAAAAAAGCTGCGCGCCGAGCACCGATTCCCGCGCAATCCGGAGCGTTACTTCGGCATCCCGGCGGTGTATTCGCTGGAGAATGTTAACTACCCGCAGGCCGACGGCAGCGTCTGCGGCCAGCGTCCCGTCCTCGGGCCCGACGCCGCGCTCAAGCTCGACTGCGGCGGTGGCCTGGGCGCGGCCACGCACGTCACCGGCGCGTTCGCATTCGCGGCCGCTGCAAGGGCGATGGCGGTGTTGCTCAGGCCGGCCAAGATGGGTTGCCCGTGAGGCGGCGCCGGCACGCCCGCGCGGCCACGGATGCACGGTTGCGGAATTCCTAACCACCGTTTTGCCAGAATGCCGCGCCGGCGGCTGTGCCGCGTTCGCTGCAATCCATGAATACAAGAATCACGCCCGGCGCCGCAGGGCAGGCTGATGAGGCGGTACTGTTTGCCGACGTTTCCGGTAGTACCCGTCTGTACGAAACACTGGGGGACGAGGCGGCACTGCGAGTGATGCGCGCCGTGATCGACCAGTCCGTGCGCAGGATCGACCAATACGGTGGCCGTCTGATCAAGACCATCGGCGATGAAGTGATGTGCTGGTTTCCGGAAGCGGCTGCGGCCGCGCGCGCCGCCATCGCCATGCAACAGGACATTGACACCGACCCTCGTGCGCACGGATCGGGCCTGCGCATCGGGCTGTGCGCCGGACCCATGCAACACCGCGACGGGGACGTCTTCGGCGATACGGTCAACACCGCCGCGCGGCTGACGGCGCTGGCGACCAAGGGCGCCATCGTCACCAGTCGCGCCACGTTCGAATGCATGGGCACGAACGAGTTCGGCATGCGCAGCCTCGGCGCGCACCGCGTATCGGGCAAGGCGCAGGCGCTCGATTGCGTGGAGTTGTTGTGGTCGGATCAGGGTTTGACGATGGGTGCCCCCGCTGCCGCGCCGGCATCGGCGCAAGGGCTGCATCTGCAATGGCATGGGACGGACGTGTGGTTGCGAGCCGGCGACTCGTTGAAAGTCGGGCGTCAGGAGGGCTGCGGTATCCGCATCGACGACCCCAGGGTCTCCAAGGCGCATGTGATCATCGCGTCGAGTACCGGCAATTTCACCGTGGCCGATCAGAGCACCCATGGCACGACGCTGCGTGTCGACGGACAGCCAGCGCTGCTGCTGCGCAGGGAAAAGACGCTGCTGCTCGGGCAGGGGCAAATCGTGCTGGGGCCGCTGGATGTCGTCGATCCACTGCGCACGCTGCGCTATTGCGTGACCGAGGTGGCTACCGAGGTGCCGATGCGCGGGAGCCCAGCTTGATGACCGATCTCCGATCCGGGGGTGTCGGCACGGATCTGCATGCCGGCGCAAAAGTGCCGTGGACGCACGCGCCGGAGCTGACCGTGCTGGAGCAGGTGTATGGCTCGCCGACCACCGGGCGCACGGTTTTCAAGGTGGTCGATGCGCGGGTGGGCCTGACCTACGCGCTCAAGGTCGTCGAGCTGCGTGGCGGGCAGGATGCGCGGGCGGTCGAGCGCGAGGTCGTGGCCTTCAACCGGCTCGCACTGCTGCCCGATCGGCTGCCGCGTGTGCGCGCCATCGAGCAATCCGGGCCGCGCTGTTTCGTATTGATGGACTGGATGGAAGGCTCGACGCTGGATCGCTATACGGGCGGTGCGCCAGTACGAACACCCAGTGAACTGGCGATGCGCTTGCGCGTGGTCGGCGAACTGTGTGCGACCGTGGCGGCGTTGCACGACAAGCGCATGGCGCACCGCGACCTGAAGCCGCAGAACGTGGTCGTGCGCGACACGTCCGACCCATCCCGCGGCGTGGCCGTGCTCGATCTGGGCTTGGCGACGCAGACGCGCGCCAATTGGGAAGGCAGCGATGGCTACGCGGCGCCCGAACAGGCGGGGTTTCGGCAGTGGAGCCTTTCGCCGCGCACGGATGTGTTCGCGGTTGGGCAACTGCTCGCCTTTGCGATCGCCGGCAAGCCGTTGCCGCTACGGCCCGCGTCCGACTTGCGGCACTGGGAGCAGGATGCAGGCGAAATGCTGCAAGGGACGGTTGGACTGTCGTTGCCCGAACCCCTGCGGCGCTGCGTGCGCCAGTGCACGGCGCTGGTGCCGGAACATCGCCCCGGGAACTTGAACGCGGTGCGCCACGCACTGCGCGAACTGAGCAAGGGCCGTTGACCCGATGAAGCTGATTCCTCTCGATGAGCGCTTGCTGGTGGCGCCGCCGTGCCCGCAGGTGAGCGTGCCGACCAAGGTGCTGATCTGCCGCAACGAGCACAAAGATCAGCGCGATCCGTGGCCGAACGGCCAGACGCCGACGTGGGAGGCCATCTGTGCTGATCTCGACAAGAGCCGTTCGGCGTATTGCATCCGGACACAGAAGGATGGTCGCGACGTCATCGAGTTCCAGGCCGGGTACCTGCTGGTTCGCGCCATCTTTTCGCGCAATACCGACGGCGACGGCTATCTGTTGCGCCTGCTCGGAGTTCGGCTGGCGAACGGGGCTGACCGCAAGCGCCTGCTCGTGGGTGGAATTGCCCTGCGTCACTCGGGGATATGGGTCGATTCCTTGCGGACTCTCGGGCGATTCGGACCGGAAGGTTCGGCGCAGGCCCTCATGGCGGGTGTGCCGGTTGCCGAGCGAGGAGCGGCAGACGGTGAGCGGGATGAATCGACGGTCGACGAAGCCCCGCCGATGGCCGGTGCCGAGTCCGAATTGCTCGAATCGCTCGACCTGTTCGTCGAGGCCGAGCACGAGCTGGAGCAACTCAAGGCCAGCCAGCAGGGGCAGTATGCCTACTATGCGGTGACCACCTTGCCGGGGAGTCGTCGCCTGCAGACGCAAGTACGTTTGTCCGTGGTCGAGGCCGATTGGCAGCGCTTGTCGGCCCTGCCCGCGCCGCCGGGCATGATCGCGGTCGCGAGCGAGTTCGGCGAGCCGGTGATCCTGGGCGTGGAAGGCTTGCAGCGCCAAGCCGATGCGTGTTTCTTGCTCGCCAGTTGTGCTCGTCAGGGCGGGCGGCTGGCGTTGCCCGACAACGGTACGTTCACGGCAGCGGCGCTGGACGTGCAAAAGCGCGTCCGCATGGGTGTGGCGGCGCAGTTGCGCGACCGCTCGGCGGCCAATCCGTGGTTGGTTCAGGTCGCGGCGCGCACCGCGAACCTGCCGGACTTCGCGTGCGGCTCGTCACGCGAGTCCACCGGGCTGGACGGTCTCAATCGGTCGCAACGCGATGCCGTCACGCGCGGCCTGGCTTCGCCGGATGTGATGTTGGTTCTTGGCCCGCCGGGAACCGGCAAGACCACGGTGATCTACAACTGGGTGAATCAATTCGTGCGGACTGGTTTGCGGGTTCTGGTTGCCTCACAGAACAACAAGGCGGTCGACAATGTGCTCGAGCGGCTTGCCCGCGACAAGGCGTTGACCTGCGTGCGGCTGGGTGACGAAAAGCGGGTCTCGTCGGGCCTCGCGGATCTGCTGATCGACAACCGCGCGGTCGAGTTGCAACGGCAGTTGCTGGCTGGATCGCGGCAGGGGCGAGAAGGCCTGCGCGATCTGCACGCGCGGGTGCAAGCCGACCCTGACCACGCCGTGCAGCCGCCCGCTTGCGACGCGAATGAGCACCCGGCGTGGCCGTGCGTCGATCCGCAGCTGCAAAGCGAGCTCGCCGGTGCGGACGCTGCCTGCGCCGCGACGGCGAGCGAGTTGGCGCGAGTCGTTGACCAACTCAAGGCGCTGCGCTCGCGACGTGGGCCGATCGCTTGGTTGCAATGGCCCTGGCGGTGGTGGGTGGGGCGGCGCGAGGCGCCATTGCGTACCCGCGCGAACCACCTGGAAGACGCACGAAACTCGATTTGCGGGCGGATCGGCCACGCTCTGGCCGAGGCGCTGCAGGTCGTCGACGACTGGCAGACTACGCTGGACGGTTGTCGGCAAGAGGATCTGTATCCGCTGCTCATCGATCTGGTCGACGTGGTCGGCGCCACCTGCATCGGCATCAACTCCAAGCCGTGGTTCCGGGACGAGCGATTCGACGTGGCGATCGTCGATGAAGCCGGGCAAATCCAGTTGCACAACCTGATGGTGCCGTTGTCGAAGGCGCCCAAAGCCATCTTGGTGGGTGACCACAAGCAGCTTCCGCCGGTGGTTGCCGACGAGCTGATCGCGGAAGTGGAATCACGCGCCGAGGCGCTGGTATCCGACGTGGATTCGGAATTGCTGCGCAAGAGCTGGTTCGAGTGCGCCTGGGATGCATTGCCGGCCAGCCGCCGCGCCATGCTCGACACCCAGTTTCGTTGCCCATCGGCGATCAGTGATTTCATATCCGCAGCGTTCTACGAAGGCAACTACTACGCCGGCGAGGCGATGCAGGGCAGGCAGCCGATCGACCCGATCTTCCGCAGCACGATGGTGTTCGTCGATACATCCGACCTGTCGCCGGCGCAGCGCGCCGAAAGCAGTCGCCGGGTCGATGGCCGGCAGGACGTGGCGGGCAATCGTGCGGAAACCGAATTGGTGGCGTGCGTGCTGGACTGGTTGTGCCGCAAGCATGCCGACTGCGCGCAGGCCGGCGAGATCGGCGTCATCGTGCCGTACAAGAATCATGTTGCGGAAATCCACAGACGGCTGGAGAAAGATCGCAAAGCGGGAAAGCTCGCCACCTTGCGCACTCCTATCGGCGAGTTGGTGGCGTCGGTGGACAGCTATCAGGGCCAGGAGCGCGACGTCATCGTGTTCGCGTTCTCGCGCTCCAATCCGCGCGGCGCGGTCGGCTTCCTTGCCGACTGGCGCCGCCTGAACGTGGCCATGACCCGCACGAAGCGCCAGTTGATCATGATCGGCGACTTGAGCACGCTCACCGGCCCGGCACGCGCGGATGGGCCCGACGTGAAGTTCAAGCGTGCGATGGGCCTGCTGCACGAGCATCTGGCCCGAGCAGGCCAGATCGTGCCGTCTCGACGGTTGCCGGGGATGCTGCAATGAACACACGACCCAACCCTCCCAAGGCCGCGGCCGCGCTCGGCTCGATGCAGGCTTTTGCGCAACGCACCAGCGAGCGGCTGGCGTGCGCGGGAGTTCGGCTGCGCTTGATCCGGGAGAGCTTGTACCCGGTGGTGCAAGTGGACGTGGCGCTGCGCGAGCGCAGCAAGGATCGGATGAGCGATCTGGACTTGACGCTGCTGCGTCTGGTGGGTTGCGGCGTCGGCTCGATCGATGCGTTGAGCTATCTGTCCGGCTTGGCCCGGCACCGCCTCGCTCCGCGCTTGGCACCGCTGGATGCGCAAGGTCTGTTGCGGGTCGATGCGGGCGGTCGCTACCAGCTCACCGAGTTGGGAGCGCTGTCGCGCGACCACGGATGCATGACGACGGAGTCCGTGCGCGGCATGCTCCTGTGCGGGTTGAGCGGGCGTCCGTTGCCCGCGCCGGCGTACGAGCTGCCGCGCCACACGATCGCCGACCTGCGGGAAAAGCGCTACCTGCCGCGCTGCCTGCTGGAGGGCCAACTGAGCTTGCCGCTGCATCACCTCGACGTGGGCTCGATCGAGCAGAAGAAGCGCTTCAACCTGCCTGACGAAGTGATCGGAGTGCTGGGCGTGGTCGCCGGCTCGACGCAGCTGTTGTTTCTGGAAGGCCTGATGTGTCTTGGAGTCGGGGCCAGCGGGGAGGATCGGTCTCACTTTGTGTTGCCCTGCGATCACGGCGCGCTCGACGGAGTCCCGACGGAGCAATTGCTGGGTTTGCTCGAACCGCTCGGTTCGGGCCTGCGTACCGAACCGCAGGTCGTGCTGCAAGCGATTTGCGAACACTATGCGGCGTTTGGCTTGAACATCGCAGACGCCCTGATCGACGACGACGGCAATCCGCGGCTGACACTCTGCGCGAAGGCGTGCCCCGACCTGCGTTCGGCGCCGTGGGCGACGCGCTCGTTGCTGGGCAGTGTCGGGACGCGCCGGCAGCGCGGGGCGACGGTGCACCGATTGGCGTTGCCGTGGCCGGGCCGGCCGTTCAAGGTGGATGTGCTGGGCGGCCGCGCCTTGACCTTGCAAGCCATGCCGGACAGCCATCTGGAGGCTTGCGCGGATGCCATCCGGAGCCTGCGTGCGCTCGAAAATGCGCTGCGACGCAGGGCTGGTGAAGACGACGGCGGCGGCAGTCTGGAAGGCCTGCTTGCCGAATGCGCTGTCCTGACGGCGGCGGACGTGCAGGCTCTCGCGCACCGCTGCCATTTCGATGCGGTCGCACGTTCGATCGAGGCGATTGCGCGATCGGCGGAACCCGATCGGGTCGTCGAAGCCTGACTGTGCATCGCTGCCTGAACCGGCCAGCGCGCGCGGGGGATCGCATGCGGCCCTGCGGACGGCATGGCCGCGACGCGGGTCGGCTGTGCGAATACGCCGAGCAGGCGCGCCCGCTGCGGCTACGCGGGTGCGGCGATCCCGAACAAGCGCCGCGCATTGTCCGCGGTGGCGCGTGCGATGTCTTCGGGCGATTGCCTGCGCAGTTGCGCCACCTCATCGCGTACGACGGTCAATCGCGCAGGCTCGTTGCGCTGGCCGCGGTGCGACGCATCGGGTTGGTCGGGTGCGTCGGTTTCCAGCAGCAGGTACTCGATCGGCATGCTCGCCACGATCCGCCGCAGCCGCTGCGCACGCTCGTAGGTGACCGGGCCGCCGATGCCGAGGTGGAATCCGAGTTGGAACAGTTGTCGTGCCTGCTCGGGGCTGCCGGAGAAACTGTGCACGACACCGCGCAGCGCGTTGCCCGAGTTTGCGCGCGGGCCGCCGAAGCGGCGCAGCGTGGCGATCACCGCGTCGAATGCCTTGCGCGCGTGCACGATCACCGGCAGGTCGAAGTCGCGCGCGACCCGCAGCTGTTGTTCGAAGAAGAACTGCTGGCGCTGCACGTCCAGCCCATCGACATGGAAATCCAGCCCGCATTCGCCGATGGCGACGGGTCTGAAGTTCCACATGAACTCCCAAAACTCCTCGATGTGTTCTTCGCGGTGTTCCGGGAGGTACATCGGATGCAGGCCGATCGCCGGGTGCAGTCCGGATCCTTGCGCGCAGATGACTCGCAAGTTTTCCCATCCGTTGGCCGCAACCGCCGGAATGACCTGCGCCACTACTCCCGCTGCGCGCGCGCGGGCGATCACGGCGCCGCGGTCGGCATCGAACTCGGGGGCGTCGAGGTGGCAGTGGGAGTCGATCAGCACTTGGAGAGCGCGGTCGGTATCTGGAAGGTGTGGGCTACCGGGAAGCTCCTGATCGACACGCTGTCCTCTCACATTCCGATCGGAGACTCGATTCGGACATGCCGCGTCGTCGAACTGCCGTGGCGCCGGTCGTGTCCTGTTCCGATCGCTCGCGGCGTTTCCAAGGAACGATAAGCAAGCTGTGCGGAGAATATGGCAGACTACCCGGATGATTGATTTGCATTGCCACATGTTGCCGGGGATCGACGACGGAGCGCCTGATCGTGCGGTAGCGGTGGCCATGGCGCGTTGTGCAGCGAACGATGGAATCACCCATACGGCGTGCACTCCGCATATCTATCCCGGGTTGTATCACAACGACCGCGATGGAATCCTGAAGCACATCGCGGCGTTTCGCGAGGTTCTCGTGGCAGAAGGGATCACCCTGAATCTCGTAGTCGGCGCCGACACCCATCTGACTCCGGATCTGGTGCGCGACATCAAGGCGGGGCGGATACCGACACTCAACGACACCCGCTACCTTCTGTTCGAGCCGCCGCATCATGTGGCGCCGCCCCGACTGGAGGACTCCGTCTTCAACATGCTCGCTGCCGGCATCGTGCCGGTGGTCACCCACCCCGAGCGTTTGTCGTGGATCGACTCGAACTACGAAATTTTCGAACGAATGGTGGATGCCGGCGCGTTGATGCAAATCACTGCCGGGAGCGTCACCGGTCGCTTCGGCGGCCGTCCAAAATACTGGGCTGAGCGCATGCTCGACGAAGGATTGGTGCATTTGCTGGCAACCGATGCCCATCACGTTGACAAGCGTCCGCCGTTGTTGCGAGAGGCTCGGGATGCAGCGGCGGCGATCGTCGGTGACGACGAGGCCGAGCACTTGGTGCTGACCCGGCCACGCATGATTCTCGAAAATCGACCGCCGGAGGAGCTTCCGCAGGTCGAAAGCAGTACAATCGCCGACCCGGTGCCGCAGCCCGGGTTCTGGAAGCGCCTGTTCAAGGCACACTGAAGGCTTGAAGTGATGATACGAATTGATGGCTGGATATTCGCATTGGCCGCACTGTTGTGTCTGGCGTTGGCCGGGTGCGGCGGTGGCCCGGCATTGGTTCGGGGCAATCCCAACTTGCAGGTGATGAATGGCGGCTTGCCGGCTCCAGATACGTCGAAACTGTTCGAGCCGGGCGACGACTACCGGATCGGTGCGCAGGATCTGTTGACGGTGACGGTCTTCGGTGTGCCGGACTTGACCCAGGACGTGCGGGTGGACGCCTTGGGGCGCTTCACGCTGTCCTTGATCGGAACGGTCGATGCCGGTGGCCGCACGCCGCAGGAGCTGTCGCGCGAGATCGCCGGGAAGCTGCGTCAAGGCTACCTGCAAGATCCGCAGGTCACGGTGTTCGTGAAATCTTATGACAGCCAGCAGGTGACGGTCGGCGGGATCGTGAAGAAGCCTGGCGTGTTCCCGCTCACCGGGCCGACGACGTTGTTGCAGGTCATCGCGATGGGCGGCGGGCCGGACGATCTTGCCGATCACCGTGGCGTCGTGGTGTTCCGAACCGTCAAGGGTCAACGCATGGCTGCGGTGTTCGACATCGACGCCATTGCCAAGGGTCGCACCGACGATCCGCAGATTTACAGCCACGATGTGGTAATGGTTGCTTTGTCCAAGTCCAAAGACCGCCTGCGTACATTCATCCAGACCGCGCCCTCGATGGGGCTGTTCCGTTTGATTTACCCCTGAGGATCGCCTGAATCATGCAGCAAGACCATTTGATCGGCGACGGCCGCGAAACCGACCCGGGGCTTCCCGCTCCCTCGCAAGGGCGCGCATTGGCGGTCGGTCGACCGCAACATCTCGTCGCGCGCGAGCACGACGACGAAGATCGCGGGCGTCAGGATGAAATCGATCTTCGGCACCTTCTGGACACCTTGCTCAAACGCAAGTGGACGGTGTTGACGGTATTGGGTATTGCCATTCTGGCCACCTTGCTGGTGACCTTGCTGAAGACCCCAATTTACCGGGCCAGCACGACCATCCGGATCGATCGCGACACCATGCAAGTGGTACAGGTGCAGGGTCTGAACGATTCCAACAATTCCGTAGCCGTCAACGACGACGCCTACTACAAGACGCAGTATCAACTGTTGCAAAGCATCGCGTTGGAACGCCGGGTCGCATCGAGCCTGCACCTGCTCGACGATCCCGACTATCGCCGCTTGCGGGATGCCTCGCCGGTACGCAAGCTGCTGTCGATGGTCTCGCCGGGTGCGAAAGATACGCGACCGGCGGATCGATCTGATCTGGCGCTCGCTCAGCTCGATGGATTCATGCAAGCGAACTTGTCGATCGATCCGGTGCGCGATACGCGCCTGGTGACGATCAACTTCGATAGCGCCAATCCAGCCTTGTCGGCGAAGATCGCCAACCAGTTCGCCAACACCTTCATGGCGACCAATCTCGAACATAATTTCAATGCGACTGCCTATGCGCGGCAATACCTCGAAGGGCGGGTGGCGGAATTGCGAAAAAAGGTCGCCGATTCGAAGGCGCATCTGATCGAGTTGGCGACCAAGGAAAAGCTGTTTCTGGATTCTGACGGCAAGCCGACGTTGAGCAACACCAACCTCGACGCCCTGACGATGGCGTTGGTGGGCGCGCAGGACGCTCGCGCCAAGGCCGAGGCGCGCTGGAAATTCGCGCAATCGGCCGCCGATACCGCGTTGCCGGGCGACGAGATCGTCAACTCGGCGATCTCCGCTCTGCGCCAACAGCGGGCGACGTTGGTGGCCGACTATCAGCTCAAGCTGGCCACGTTCAAGCCCGGCTACCCGTTGATGCAAGCCGAAAAGAGCCAGATCGACGCGTTGGACAAGCAGATTTCCAAGGAGTACGCGGGCATCCGCAGCTCGATGCGTGCCGAATACGACGCGGCGCTGGCGCACGAAAAAGACATCCACACCCAGCTCGAACAGCAAAAATCCGACGTGTTGGCGGCGCAGAGTCGAAGCATCGAATACGGGGTGGCGCTGCAGGACGTGCAGACCAACCAGCAGCTGTACAATGACATGCTCGAGCGCTACAAGGAAATCGGCATCGCCGGCGGGATCACGGCCAACAACATGAGCGTGGTCGATACGGCCGATGTTCCCACCAAGGTCTTCCGGCCGCGATTGTTGCTCAACTTGCTGGTCGGATCGGTTTTCGGCATGGGTTTTGGCATCGGCTTGGCGCTGTTGCTCGAATACTTCGACGACACCATCAAGTCTCCCGCCGATGTCGAAAAACTGCTCGGGCTGGCGGTGTTGGGGGCCATTCCACTGCTGAAAGACACGACACCCGCCGAGGCGCTCAAAGACCTGCGTTCGGCATTCGCCGAAGCGTTCCGGTCGGTGCGAACGGCATTGCAGTTCTCGACCAACGCCGGCGTGCCGCGCACCTTGTTGGTCACCAGTGCCACGCCCAATGAAGGCAAATCGACCACCGCATCCACCATTGCCCTCAACTTCGTGCAACTGGGCAAGCGGGTGCTGTTGCTCGACGCCGACATGCGCAATCCATCGCAACATCGAGCTCTGGGGTTGTCCAACGAAAAGGGCTTGTCCAATGTGCTGTCCGGCGTGGCCGACCCGAAGGACGTGATCCAGACCGTTGAAGAGTCGGGCTTGCACGTGATGACGTCCGGGCCGTTGCCGCCTAATCCGGCTGAACTACTTGCGGGGCCGAAGTTGCTTTCTCTGCTGACCGTGGCGATGGCTAAGTACGACCAGATCATCATCGACGCGCCGCCCACGCTTGGCATTGCCGACTCGGTGATCATCGGGCATGTCGCGACGGGCACCATCACGGTGATTTCTGCCGGCACCACGCGCCGCGCCGTCGTGAAGGGCTCGATCAAGCGCTTGCTTTCGGGCCGGGCACGCATCGTCGGCGTGGTGCTCAACAAGTTCGATCCGAAAATGGCTGGCTACGGCTACGGCTACGGCTACGGCGGCTACAGTTACTACGCATACGGTGGCGAGCATGCGCAATTGACCAAGCAATGAGCGATGGCGGCACCATCGACGCGCTGGAGCAAGCGCTCGCTCTGCGGGCCGCGCCGGGACGTGCGTCTATGCTGCGCAAGCGCCCGTTGCCTGACAATGTGTTGTTGTTGATCCGGATCGTCGCGGGCGATCGCAATCGTCTTGAGGGCGCCGTGCGCCGTACTGGCGAAACGGCGAACGCGGTGATGGAAGCGGCGCAACTTTATCTCCAGCAGATCCTGCTGAGCGACGATGGCGATCCGTATCGGGTTCTGGGCGTGCCTGCCGATGCCAGTGACGACACCATCAAGGCGCACTACCGGAGCCTGATGGTCTGGCTGCATCCGGACCGTGATCCGGACCGATGGGAGACCGGATTCGCGGACCGCGTGAACGGGGCATGGAGGGCGGTCGGCTCGGCGGCCCGCAGGGCCCAGCATGATGAACAGCGACGGGTGGAACTGGCGTCCGCTCAGCGCGCTCAGGGTGCCGCGTCGCGCGCGCGCAGCCGCGCCACGGTCATTGATTTGCGTGAGTCCAGGCCTCCGCGTGCCCGACCCAACCTCGGTTGGGTGCCGTTCGCCGGCTTGGGCGCACTCGTGGTGTTGGCGGCTTTGGTGATCGGGGTTGCCTATGAGCTCCGAACGCAGACGCCGATTGCCGATGCTGACCACCCGTCGAGTCCGGCCGAGCAAGCGTCAGACGCGTCGTCCGAGCCGAAAGACGCGGTCGCTGCGACGTCTGCGCGCAGCCCCGCAATCGGATCGGGTACCGCAGTTGCCCAGCCGCCACCCAGCGCAGATGAGTCGATGCAGGCGCAAGCCGGTGCGGACAGCGGTGCGGGGGATCGGGTACAGGCGATCACCCAGCACCCATCGGTGGGCGCGCCGACCAGCGCAGCTATACCCGGGCCAGTCGTGCCTGGCCTGTCCGAGCGCGAAGTCGGCGCGACGCGCGCTTCGGTCGGGCCGAATCCCGATGCGCGGCCGCAATCTACTGTGGCGATTGCTGGTGCGGAACGGTCGCGCGCGCAGGCGGCGCTGTTTCGAAGCCCGCGTGGCGTGGGCAGTGCGGGTGGCTTGGATGCATCGCGCGCCGGGCTGGCCGGTGCCACGCGCGTCGTCCGCGACCAGCGGATCGCTCCTGATCAGGCCGCCGCGCGCGATCCACAACGAGGTTCGGTGGTCGGGCGCGTCGTCGATGCGCCCGTCGCTCCGGCAGGGCCTGCGGCACCTGAGCAACCCGCGCCCGGCGTGTCGCCAAAAGAGGGTGCCGCCGCCATCAGCACCGCGTTTCTGGCGGCCTATTCAGACGGAAATCTTCCGCGCCTGATGCGGTTGTTTACACCGACAGCGGTCAATGATCGCGGCGGCATTGAGGCGATCGCTGCCGACTACGCCGAGTTTTTCGTTTCATCCAGATCGCGATCCTTGCGCTGGCAGCCGGTCAGCTGGGACTTCCGCCCCGACCGAATCGTCGGAGTGGGCCCCTTCGACGCGAGAATCGTGCGCAAGGGCGATCTGTTGGCTTACGAGGTGAGGGGCTGGATGCGAATCGAGGCCGTACCCATCGGTGGGGTGTGGAAAATTCAACGAATACAGCACGGCAACAGCCAATGACCGTTCCCGATTCCCCACCAGAGGCCATCGCTGCGCTGGCGGTTCAGCCGTCGTCGTCGCCTAGACAGCGCCGGCCACGTCGCCAGCGGCGCTCAAAGGTCGTGCCGGCACGCCCGCGCTTGAGTGCTGCCGATTGGGTGCTGGTGGCCGTCGTCGCTACCATCGCGGTATGGCTGGGCTGGCGTGTGCTGACGCTGGGCATGGCCGATGCCAACGTAGACGACGATCCCCAGCAGGCGCTTGCCTGGCGCGCAGACGATCCGGATGCGATGGTCAATGTGTCGGCGCAGGATTTTGCGAATCACGATTACGATGGTTCTTGGCGTTTTGCTTTGGCAGCCGTGCGTGCCTACCCCTTGCAAGGCCGCGCATACAGCTTGCTCGCGCAGAATGCCGATTTTTTTCATCGCACGGATGAGGCGTTGCGTTACTACACCATCGCCCATCGCTTGGCTCCGCGGGACTTGCCGACACTGTTGTATTTGAGCAATTCCGATCTGCGTCAAGGCAAGCTCGAGGCCGGGTTCGATCAACTGGATCAGGTTCTGTTGATGTACCCGGATTTGTTGGGGCGCATCCTGCCTTCTCTGGTGATGGTGGCGCAGTCGGGCCCGGCGCAGGATCAATTGGGACGTCTGTTGCGCGCGCGGCCACGCTGGCGGGTGGCATTTCTCTCGCTGCTGGCATCGTCGGGCCCGAACTCCATGGGCGCCGATCCTGCTGCCGTGGATCGCATCTTCGGGATGCGTGGTTCCAACGATCCGCTGCCCGAGTACCCCCCGCCGGTGCCGGGAACTCCGCAACCGCTCGACGCCGATGTCCCAACTGGTTTTACCGAGGCCGACTTGCTGATCAATCGGCAACTGGCCGACGGTCGCTGGCAGGTTGCCCGCGACACGTGGTTGGCGAGCCTGTCCAAAGGGGAGCGTGCGGTCGCTGCGCTGTTGTTCGATGGCAACTTCGTATTCGTGCCGGACTACCGCGCGATCCCGTGGCTGGGCCTGACGACCAAAGGATTCGGTTGGCAACTTCCCACCGGAGGCTCCGGATACGATGCATCGATCGGGCCACGTTGGCGCGGTGCCGACCAAAACGGTTTGAAGGTGATATTCAATGGCCTGCCGGTGGACTATCAGCCGGTACAGCAACTGGTGGTGCTGGCGCCGGGGCATTATCGCGTGTCCGGCATGGGGCAGGCCAGCGGCATGACCAACGACGTCGGGCTGCGGTGGACAGTCGCTTGCGCCCAGGACAACAATCAGCAATTCCGTCAAGAACCGGAAGTCGTGCTCACGCACTCCAAGCCGTTCATGGGAGAAATGCCATACGGGCCGTTCGCTTTCGAGTTCGATGTCCCGGCGCCTGGCGGCACCGTCACCATCGACGGCACGCCAACGCGCGTGGCCAGCGGCTGCCCGGCGCAGTGGCTCAGACTCGATCTGGGCGATGGCTTGTACAAAGGGATTCCCATGCAGGGTGGCGTCGTTTTCGACCACCTCGCCATCACGTCGATGGCTACCCCCCCGATGGTCACTCAACCTGTATCCACCCACTTGTAATTGACGGGTACGTGCGCTAGCATCCGTCTCGTCCCGCATCAGCCACGCACGGAGTTCAAGTCATGAAAGCATTTTTGGCAGTTGTACTCGTTTCGGCACTCGCTGCCACCAATGCGATGGCGGCGACGGCATCCACTGCAACCAGCGCCGCCCCGGCGACGATGGGGCAGGCGAACACGTTCTCCTTGGGCGCCGCGCCTGCCACCCATGCGGCCCAGCCTGCGCAGTACGCGCAAGCAGTGGGCTCGCAGTCTTGCAAGGACAGCCAAGGCAAGGAAGTGCCATGCTCTGGAAACGGCGAGTCCGGCGGTGGCATCAGCAGTGGTGTCGCGGCGGGCCTGATTGGTGTTGGCTTGGTGGGTCTTGCCATTGGCATGAGCCACAATTCCAACAAGCCGCTCACGGATCACTCACTCAGCCGTCCATGAGGACTTGTCAGTTTGTCGAAAAGGCCGCGCTTGGCGCGGCCTTTTTGTTTTAGTGGACTTCGTAACGTACCAGCCGGCGGGTGACATGGCCAGATCGCGGCACCATCGAAACAGTCGAACGCACCGCGAAGGCGATGTAACTCCTTTCTGGCAAGATCCGGCTGGGGTCAGGCCAGCGACCTTCGTGCTCAGTGCGGTCATGCTAGTTGCCGCCCTGCTGCTGGGAGGAGGGGCGAGTTGGTTGGGCGACACCTCAGTGCAACTCCTCTGCCTTCCGTTGCTGGTGCTGGCCGCGGTCGAGTGGCAGCAGCAGCGATGGGCGGCGAGTGATTGGGCGCCGCTCGCCCTGCTCACCGGCATCGTCTTGTTGGGTGCGGTGCAACTGGCACCGCTTTCGCCGGGTTTCTGGGTCAGTCTGCCGGGGCGCTCGCAACTGCTTGTCGATATGCACGCGGTCGGGCAAACCCCGGCGTGGTATGCGTTGAGCCTCGATCCGTTTGCCACCGAACGCGCGTTGCAAGGGCTTCTTCCGGTGGTAGCCCTGTTGTTCGCGACGCGGTGGATGTCCGAGCGGCAACTGCGTGTCATGTTGATGGTGTTGTTCGCTACGACGTTGTTCCTCGTCGCGTTCGGTGTCTCGCAAAAATCGGCACCCGCCAGCGATGTCGTAGCCACCGTCAACGAGACGATCGCGCGAAACAATCTGGTGCTGAACACACTCGGTGACCAAGGGCCTTCGACGGCACCCGCGGTACCCGATTTCGGATTCGGCGTGTACTCCAACCGCAACCACTTCGCCACCCTGCTGGCGCTGTCGATTCCTCTTGCCTTTGCGGGAGCGCTGGCCGCATGGAGTCGCCGTCGGAAGGATGGCAAGCCCGGGCTGCCCGCGCTGAGCGTGGCGTACTTGCTCGTCCTTGGCGGCTTGCTGGCGGGCATTCTGGAGACGCGTTCACGCGCCGGGTTCTTGTTGGGCGCTGCGGTGTTGGTGGCGGCGCTGGCGATGCTGCGTGGCATGGGACTGAAGCGCAAACTGGTCTGGGGCATCGTCGCCGGGGTGGTGGTCGCGGGTTCTGCGGCGGTACTGATTGCCGGTTCCGACACGCTGACGCGCTTCGACCAAAGTGCTGGCCCCGACCTGCGTTGGAAGCTCCATGCCACGACCTTGGATGCAGCCAAGCACTTCGGCGCACTCGGCTCAGGGCTTGGCACTTTCGTCGAAGCCTATCAGCAAGTGCCCCCGCGGGAAGGGATCCTGCCGGCATACGTCAACCACGCGCACGGCGACTATCACGAAGTTTGGCTCGAAGCAGGATGGCCCGGAATGCTGTTGGTGATGGGCTTCCTGGGCTGGTACCTGTATGCCAGCGCTCGCGTGTGGCTGCGTTCGGGTTCGGCTGCGTCCGATTTGCCAGCACGTGCAGCCAGCATCGCGATCGCCGTGGTTCTGGTGCACGGCTACATGGAATATCCGTTGCGCAAGTCCGCCATATTGGCCGCGATGGGGTTGTTGTGCGGATTGCTGCAAGCCGGTGCGCAGCGCAATTTGTCGGTAGCCGCAATGAGTGAAATCCAGCCACAGGCGCGTGATGGGGCACTGCTCCCCGGGGGGAAGGTGGAAGCGCCCTGATCGGTCACAAGTCCATTGCTGCCGCTTGTCTTTTCAATTGACTGGGGCTAATTTACTGACCATGTTCAAACCTTGAACGAGCTGGTCATGTCGCCGACCGTCGATGAACTTGGCGTGATTCTGTTGCGCCGCCTCGCGGATCAACCGCAGGCGACCCAGCGCGAACTGGCGCATGAAACTGGCGTGTCGCTTGGCAAGCTCAACTACGCGCTGCGTGCCCTGGTCGACAGGGGCTGGGTCAAGGCCGGGAACTTTCGTCGCAGCAGCAACAAGCTCGGTTACGTCTACCTCTTGACCGCGCACGGGATCGAAGCCAAGAGTCGACTCGCACGCGACTTCCTTGCCCGCAAGATGGACGAATACGACGCCCTGCGCAACCAAATCGAAACGCTGCGCCGCGAAGTGCAAGACGAAGCCGATGCGGGCGATTGACGTGCTGTCGACCTCTGCGTCCATCGCCCACTGGTACTGCGTGCGCAGCAAACCGCGCGCCGAGACGCTGGCCGTCGAACACTTGCAACGGCAGGGATACGAGTGTTTCCTGCCGCGGATTGCGCGCCGCTCGGTGTTGGCGCGACTGGGTCGACCGCGTGCAGTGATTGAGCCGCTGTTTCCGCGTTACCTGTTCGTGCGGGCCGACCCGAACGTGCAAAGCCTGGCCGCGATTCGTTCCACCCGCGGGGCGGTCGGGCTGGTGCGTTTTGCTGGGGAACCGGCGCGTGTCGCTGACGATCTCATCAAGCGTCTGCGCCGCGACGCCGACGCGCAGGGCGTGATCGTGCGGTCGGTCCCGGATTTTCAACGCGGCGATGCAGTTCGTGTGTTGGATGGCCCGTTTGCGGGGTTGCGTGGCGTGTACGCGCAGCCGCGCGGCGAAGATCGGGCCGTGGTGTTGTTGCAATTGCTCGGTGGACAACAGCGTGTTTTGCTCAATGCGACGGTGTTGCAGGGTGTCGGAGCCGCTCGCGCTGCCTGAGCCGGGTGCCGTTCCGTCACAATCCAATCACGGCCCGACGGACGCTGCCGATGCAACCGTAGGGCGGTAGCGTGCTGCTGCAGGATGCGGTGGATGGGCGGTTGTAGCAATTTTGCACGAATTGCGGAGAATATGACCACGAATCATATGATCCTAACCAACTTATGGTCGTGTTATGGAAACCGAGATTTCCAAGTCCCAATTCGAGGCTCGCGTGCTGGAAATCTTTCGCCGCGTGGAAATGACCGGCGAGTCGGTAGTGGTGACCGATCATGGGACACCGTCCGTCGTCGTGCGCAAGTATGTGGCACCGCGCACTTGCGTCCGCGATCGCCTGAAGGGTTCCGTCCTGCGCTTCGAAGCGCCGTTCGAGCCGGTGGCCGACGATGCGTGGGAAGCGCTCGGGTGATCGTGCTCGACACTCATGCGCTCATCTGGTGGGCCAGCCAGGATACGCAGTTGTCGGCGGCGGCGAAAAAGGTGATTGAGGATGAATTGGCCGACGGCGGGACGGTGGTGGTATCTGCAATCAGCGCGTGGGAGCTGGCACAACTCGTCGATCGCGGCAGGATCGCATTGGCCATGGATCTCGATGAATGGATGCGAGCCGTCGAGAGTATCGACGGCGTCTGGGTGGTGCCGTTGTCGGCACAGACCGCCATCCAGTCGGTCAACCTGCCGGGTGAGTTCCACAAAGATCCTGCTGATCGGAAGATCGTCGCGCTGGCGCGTGAGCGCAACGCCGTGCTGGTGACGGGGGACGAGAAAATTCAACGATACCCACATGTGAAATGGACGTGGTGAGGAAACCAAAGTGAAAGTGCTCGTCACCGGCACCGCCGGATTCATTGGTTCGCATCTGGCCATGCGCCTGCTCGCGCGTGGCGATGAGGTGGTCGGCATCGACAACCTCAACGATTACTACGACGTGGGCTTGAAGAAGGCGCGGTTGGCGCGTTTCGCCGACGATCCGCGCTACACCCACGTCGCGGCGGATCTGGCTGACCGCCCCGCCATTGAACACGTGTTCGCAACGTACAAACCTGCGCGCGTGGTGAATCTGGCCGCGCAGGCCGGCGTGCGCTACGCCGCGCTCAATCCGCACGTGTACGTGACCAGCAACGTCACCGGCTTCCTGCACATTCTCGAAGGTTGCCGCCACCACGGCGTCGAGCACTTGGTATTCGCATCGACCAGTTCGGTGTACGGCGCCAACGGCGCGATGCCGTTCTCAGAGCACCAGTCCACCGAACATCCGTTGACATTGTACGCGGCCAGCAAGAAGGCCAACGAGATGATGGCGCACGGCTACGCGCACTTGTATGGCATACCGTGCACTGGCCTGCGCTTTTTCACCGTGTACGGGCCGTGGGGCCGGCCGGACATGTCGCCGATGCTGTTCGCCAACGCGATATTGGCTGGTGAGCCGATCAAGGTGTTCAACCACGGCCACCACACTCGCAGCTTTACTTACATCGACGACATCGTGGAAGGGGTGGTTCGCGTCCTCGATACCGTTCCGGAAAAGGTTGCCACCTGGGACGCCGTGTGTCCGGATCCCGCCACCAGCGGCGTTGCTCCGTACCGAATCTACAATATCGGGCACGAACGGCCGGTCGAGCTGCTCCACTTCATCGAGCTCTTGGAGCAGGCATTTGGACGCAAGGCTCGGATGGAGATGCTGCCGCTGCAGCTTGGCGACGTGCCAGACACCCAGGCAGACGTGGCCGAGTTGATCCATGCAATCGACTTTGCGCCCCAGGTGTCGATCGAGGACGGCGTGAATCGCTTCGCCCGATGGTACAATGACCGTTTTACTTCGACTTGACCCATCTCAAGGAAAGAGGATGTCTGTTACGTTACCCAGCTTGTCCGGATCCTCTGTCGCGATAGTCGGCCTCGGTTATGTTGGCTTGCCGTTGGCGGTAGAGTTCGGAAAGCAGTTCGATGTTGTGGGCTTCGATGTCAACCTGCAACGCATCGTGGCATTGCGCAAAGGTCACGACCATACCGGCGAAACTTCGATCGAAGAGCTTACTGCCGCTACGCGCCTGCGCTATACGACCACGCTCGAAGATCTACGCGACTGCAACGTGTTCATCGTCACCGTGCCAACCCCGGTGGACGAGCACAAGCGGCCTGATTTCACCCCACTGATCAAAGCCAGCCAGTCCATAGGCAGGGTTCTCAAGCGTGGTGACGTAGTGGTCTATGAATCCACCGTTTTTCCCGGTGCCACGGAAGAAATTTGTGTACCGGAACTCGAGCGCGCTTCCGGCCTCGTGTTCAATACCGATTTTTCCGTTGGCTACAGCCCTGAGCGGATCAACCCGGGCGACAAGGAGCGCCGCTTGGTGAACATCCCCAAGATCACCTCTGGTTCCACACCGGAGGCGGCCGACTTCGTCGATGCGCTCTATCGGCGGATCATCAAGGCAGGGACGCACAAGGCCAGTTCGCTCAAAGTGGCCGAAGCCGCCAAGGTGATCGAGAATACCCAGCGCGATGCCAATATTGCCCTGATCAACGAGTTCGCGCTGATCTTCCATCGTTTGGGCATCGATACCACTGACGTTCTGGAGGCAGCCGGCACCAAATGGAACTTCCTGTCTTTCCGGCCAGGTCTCGTGGGCGGTCATTGCATAGGCGTCGATCCGTACTATTTGATCCAGAAGGCGCAATCGAGCGGCTATCATCCGGACATCCTGCTGGCTTGCCGCCGCATCAACGATGCGATGGGCCGTCATGTAGCCAGCGAGGTGGTGAAGCTGATGATCGCCAAGGGCCACGCCATCAAAGGCAGCCGGGTGCTGGTGTTGGGCTTCACGTTCAAGGAAAACTGTCCAGACATCCGCAATACTCGCGTGGTCGATCTGGTGCAGGAGCTGGCCAGCTACGGCGCGTGCGTGGATATCCACGATCCCTGGGCTAATGCCCACGAGGTCAAGGCCGAGTATGGGTTGGATCTGCTGGCGACCGAGCCGGTTCCCGGCACCTACGACGCAGTCGTGGTTGCGGTAGCCCACGATCAGTTCAAGGCAGGCGGCAGCGCCCGTGTGCGCGCGCTGGCCAATGGTCGTGCCGTGCTCTATGACATCAAGGGCATATTGCCCAAGCAGGACGTCGACGGACGTCTTTGATTCCATCCGCTCAAGGGAACGTCAACATGAAAAACTTCGCACTGATCGGCGCCGCCGGCTACATCGCACCGCGCCACATGCAAGCCATCAAGGCGACCGGCAACAAGCTGGTGGCGGCCTACGACCCCAACGACTCCGTGGGGGTCATTGACAACCATTTTCCTGATGCAGACTTTTTTACCGAGTTCGAGCGCTTCGATCGGCACGTGGACAAGCGTCGCCGCTCGAACAATGGCCGCCAGATCGACTACGTCTCCATCGCCTCGCCGAATTACCTGCACGATGCGCACATGCGCTTCG
Organism: Pseudomonadota bacterium; assembly: GCA_018241125.1. Taxonomy (GTDB): domain Bacteria; phylum Pseudomonadota; class Gammaproteobacteria; order Xanthomonadales; family Xanthomonadaceae; genus SZAS-103. Next base: position 120,223 of record JAFEEL010000044.1, read on the forward strand.
CCCTGCGCTCGGGCGCGGATGCGATTTGCGAAAAGCCGCTGGTGCTCAATCCGTGGAACATCGACGGCCTGCTGGAGATCGAGCGCGACACCGGACGTCACGTCAACACGATCCTGCAACTGCGCGTCCACCCGGCCATCGTCGCCCTGCGCGAGCAGGTGCGGGCCGCGAACCGCGCCACCAAGCACGACGTGGACCTGACCTACATCACCTCGCGCGGGCACTGGTACCTGCAGAGCTGGAAGGGCAACATCGACAAGTCCGGCGGCATCGCCACCAATATCGGCGTGCACTTCTTCGACATGCTGCATTTCATCTTCGGCGACCTGCAGGCCAACGTCGTGCACCTGAATTCCACCACCAAGGCGGCGGGCTACCTGGAATACGAGCACGCCCGCGTGCGCTGGTTCCTGTCGGTCGATGTGGCGGACGTGCCGGCCGCGCAGCGCGTGGCGGGGCAACGTACCTACCGATCCATCACGGTCGATGGCGACGAGATCGAGTTCTCCGGCGGCTTCACCGACCTGCACAACCGCAGCTACGAGGAAATCCTCGCCGGTCGCGGGTACGGGCTGGAGGAGAACCGGACGGCGATCGCGACCGTCGCCGCCATCCGCGGCGCTACCCCAGCCGCATTGGCCGGCGACTACCATCCCTTCCTCAGGCGGTCGGCGGCATGAGCTTCTACCAGCATCCGTCGGCCATCGTGGACGAAGGCGCGCAGATCGGCGAAGGCTCCCGCGTCTGGCATTTCGCCCACGTGTGTTCCGGTGCTCGCATCGGCGCAGGCGTCTCGCTGGGACAGAACGTGTTCGTCGGCAACCAGGTCGTCATCGGCGACCGCTGCAAGATCCAGAACAACGTCTCGGTCTACGATAACGTCACATTGGACGAAGGCGTGTTCTGCGGTCCGAGCATGGTGTTCACCAACGTTTACAATCCGCGTTCGCTGATCGAGCGCAAGGATCAGTACCGCGATACGCTGGTGAAGAAGGGTGCGACGCTCGGCGCCAACTGCACCATCGTCTGCGGCGTGACCATCGGCGAGTATGCCTTCGTAGGCGCGGGCGCGGTGGTCAACAAGGACGTGCCGGCTTACGCCTTGATGGTCGGCGTGCCGGCGCGCCAGATCGGCTGGATGAGCGAGTTCGGCGAGCAGCTCGACTTGCCGCTGGCGGGTGACGGCCAAGCGCGCTGCAGCCATACTCAGGCCGTTTACCACCTGCGCAGCGGCCGTCTCGAAAAGTCGGAGGCTTGATCATGCAAGTCGAAGCCATTTTCAGGCAGGGGCGGCTGGAGCTGTTGCAGCCCTTGCGCCTCAAGCACGACGGCGTACGCGTGGTCGTGACAGTGCCGGCCGAAGAAGTCGATACCAACAACCCATACGGTCTTTCGGACGAGGTGGTCGCGCAAGCCAGAACGACAGCCGAACGCATGGCTGCCTTGCTCGATGCGCCATTGCCGCCGGACGACGAATTGCCGGAACTGACGGAAAAGCAACTCGAGCGCATGGCCGCTTTTGAATTGCGCGATGAAGTCAAGAGGATGCGTTGACGATGGATCTGCTTCTGGATGTCAACGTCGTTCTGGATATCTGCACGCAACGCTATCCCCATGCGGAAGCGAGCACATGGGCGGTCGAGCGAGCTCTTGGCAGTGGCCGCAAGCTGTGGCTGTATTGCGGTTCCGTGCAAACCTTGGAATACAACCTGTACGAAATCCTCAAGCGCGAGAATGGAGCCTCGATCGGTTTCGCCAGCAACAAATCATTGCTGGCGAAGGCGCGCAGGCAGTTGTCCGAATTCGTCAAAGGCAAACACTGGCTTTCGACCTTGGCCGGCGAGGGCAATGTTTTCGACGCTCCCGATCCGGAAGACGAGCAGCTCATCCGCGCCTTGGATCGTTTTCCTGCGGGCCAGATCAAGCTGCTGACGCGCGATGCACGCTTGCTTGCGCAGCACATGGAGAAAACCATTTCTCCGGTGGATTACTGCCGTCTGCCCGCTGAACCCGACAAGCCGATGGACTTCATCGACCTGGCCGCCCAGCAGGATCGCCTGCGCCCGCAACTGGAGACGGCGATCCACCGCGTCCTCCATCACGGCCAGTACATACTCGGCCCCGAAGTGGCGCGACTGGAGGACAAGCTCGCGACGTATTGCGGTGCCAAGCACTGTATTACCGTCGCCAACGGCACCGATGCACTGCAGATCGCGCTGATGGCGTTGGGCGTGGGGCCTGGCGATGAGGTGATCACGCCGGGTTTCACATACATCGCCACCGCCGAGGCGGCCGCCGTACTCGGGGCCAAGCCGGTGTATGTGGACATCGACCCACGCACCTACAACCTCGATCCGACGTTGCTGGAAGCGGCGATCACGCCGCGCACCAAGGCGATCATCCCGGTCTCGCTGTACGGCCAGTGCGCCGACTACGACGCCATCAACGCGATCGCGGCACGGCACCGCATCACCGTCATCGAGGATGCCGCGCAGAGTTTCGGCGCGACCTACAAGGGACGCAAGAGCTGCAATCTCACCACCATCGCCACCACCAGCTTCTTTCCCAGCAAGCCGCTGGGCTGCTACGGCGATGGCGGTGCGATCTTTACCAGCGACGACACCTTGGCGAAGGTCATGCGCCAGATCGCCCGGCATGGGCAGGAAAAGCGCTATTACCATGTACGTGTCGGCATGAACAGCCGACTGGACACGTTGCAGGCGGCGATACTGCTGCCGAAGCTCGAAATGCTCGACGCGGAGATCGCCTTGCGTCAGCAAGTGGCGGCCAGCTACACGCACATGTTCACGGACCGAGATTTTGCTGCCACGCCCTATGTCGAATCGCACAACGTCAGTGCTTGGGCGCAGTATACGATCCAGATCGATCACCGAAGCCAGATGCAGGAACGCCTCAAGATGATTGGCATACCTACCGCCGTGCATTACCCCGTCCCGCTCAATCGGCAACCAGCTGTAGCAGATGCGGTCACGCGCTTGCCGATAGGAGATGCCGTAGCCAAACAGGTTATGAGCCTGCCGATGCATCCTTGCTTGGATAGGGATAGTGTGCGGGACATTGTTTCAGCCATCATCGAAAATTGCGTTGTTGCAGCCTGATGCTTGGCGCATGGCGTGAACGAATTGCGGCAAAATTGCCAAAAAACCGAGTTGCACGTGGAATCATCACGCTGGCCAGTGGCACGGCAATCGCGCAGGTCGTGACGATCTGTGCAATGCCGATTGTCACCCGTCTTTACACGCCCGCCCAGATCGGGGTGATATCGCTGTTCCTGGCATATTTCGGATTCTGGGCAGCGACGCTGTCATTGCGTTATGAGTTTGCATTGCTCATCTGCAAGGATGACGCAGAGTCACATCTCGTGTACCGCCTGGCGGTTATTTCGGTTGTTGTCATGTCATTGCTCGGAATACCCGTACTTTGGATGCTTCGTTGGGCCGGAGTGTTAGGGTTCGGATTGTTGCCGGAATGGGCCCCCTTGGCTGCTGCTCCTATACTCTTGGGCTACGGCCTTTTCATGGTAAATCGTTCCTGGGCGTTGCGCGCAGGTATCATCAACGAAATTACGAGCGCATCCGTCGCCAGATCCATCGCAACGGCAGGTGCACGCATCCTTCTGGGTGCGATGGGTGGTGGCGTTTTCGCTTTGTTTGCCGCTGAACTTGGGGGGGCGTGGGGTGCAATGTTAAGGCTTTTGCGCAAGGTGCACGCAAATTATTCGAAAAGCCGACCGGAAAAAATCACGAGACATGACTTGATGTCGGTTGCAAAGCGTTACATCAAATTTCCAACGTTGGAGACTCCATCATCCTGGCTTAACCAATTAACACTGGCTCTGCCACTTCCAATTATCGCATCGACGCATGGTGTGACGGCGGCTGGCTGGTTTGGGCTTGCGCGCTCACTCGTTGCAATACCGAACACGCAGATTGGCGGTGCTGTTGCGGATGTATTGCAAATGGAAATTGCACATGCACTCCGAAAGAACGCTGTTCATGACGCGCGCAAGCTATTTTACGGTCTGATGCGAAGACTTGCACTGTTTGGATTGGTTCCGATGATCGCAGCGGTAGTGCTTGCGCCCAGCTTGATGTCAGTGATATTTGGATCAAAGTGGGCACCGGCGGGAATGGCCGCAGCGATAATTGCGCCTTGGTTTTATATTGCTTTGGTTGTAAGCGCGTTGAGTAGGGTGTTATCCGTTTTTCAGGCGCAAGAATACAAGTTCATATACGACATACTATCCGTGTCGTCAATGGCGGTGGTTTATGAATATGGGCAAAGCACAGGCACATCGCTAATGATGCTGATCTTCTGGCTGTCGATCGCTGGCATAATTAGTTACCTGATCTATTTATATCTGATTGTGAAAGTCGTCAACAAACGCCTGCGAAACGCCGATGGTCACAGGACGTGAAATTTAAGACGTCTCTTTAAGTGATGCCTGGAAAATCGCGTAAAGCATGGAAGACAACGTCGCATGATTAGCAAAAGTCGAAAATATCTGATCCTGGTCACCGCTTGGTTCGCATTGGTGACGATCGTGTTCAACAAGGGCGGCTATGCCATTAGCCGATTCAATGACAGTCTGCGTGTCTTTGTGACGACCGGTGATTTTGGCGTACGGACAGTCACCAGCGAGGGCATACCAGTATCGCATTCGGCGCGGACGCGCAAATCGTTCGTATCACCGTACTACGTTGTACACTACGGGCTCTTGTATTCGATGGCTGTGCCGCTTGCCAAACGCCACAATGTCGAAGTCTGGCGGGAAGATGAGACATTCAAGTATTGGGATATCGCTGGAGTCGATCCTGACGAAACAAAATTCAGAAATTGTGCCAATTGGCTTGTAGACAACGCAAAGATGTTGGATGGACAGGTTCATCTTGCTTACGACTTTGATTGGCCATATGCAAATTATCCGGGTGGGGCACTGCACGCTCCTTGGTGGTCTGGGTTGACTGATGCATCTGCCATGGTGGTGCTGTTACGTGCCTACGACGCTTCAGGTGACCCGAAGTATCTTCGCGTTGCTGATGAATTGTATCGATCAGTGCTTACGCCCGCAAATCGAGGCGGGAGTTTAGTTAAGTTCAACGGCCACCCATGGATCGAGGAGTATGTTGACCCGGCCGTAAAGGACAAGCCGATGGCGTTTGTGTTGAACGGTATGGCGTATGCTGCGAACGCAGTTCAGGCGTATGAAGACTTCACCGGCACTACGAGCAGAGCGGCCGCTGGCCTGTATGCGTCGATTGGTGAAAATTCGCCAAAGTTTGCCATGGGAGACTGGAGCTATTACGACGCCATCGGAACTCCGGCCAACATAAAATATCATATAGTGAACACAGCCTTGCTTGCCGAAGTAGGGCGTCGGCTAGGGGCGCGTTCGGTTCAGGGAACCGTGGACAGGTGGGAAGTTGGTGTACGCAACCCTGGCCTTTTTTGGGTGATGCATGCTTCATTTACCGCTGCGTTAGCGCAGTTCGTCATGGAATACGTGCTTGTTTTGGTGGTCGGCATGATTATCATTTGGTTTGTGGTCCGGTGGACGAAATATGGTCGCTGATTTGCGGTCTTGGATCAACTCGCGGGCTGCTATCGGGGCTCTGTGTTTGGTTTATTGTCTATTTATCACGTATTATTTCAGGGTTATTGGGTTGCACTTTCAAAATGTAGTAGGATACGGGTATCATTCCTCCGAGTTAATTTTGATTTTGACTTCTTTTGCCTTCAATCTGATCCCCGTATTTATCCTGCCTTTACGAAGTCAACGAGTTTCCATAAGTATACTATGGATCGTCTATTTTTTGTTTTTCGTGCCAGCGGAAATTGTGCCTCAGTACTTAGTGGATACCGACCCGGTAGATGTTTTGTGGTGGAATGCGCTTCTTCTGGGTGGGTTTTGTGCGACTGTTTGTGGTCATTACGTACCGGTAATTAATATAAGTTTTCCGAAAGCATCTCTTGGTACATGGGTCGTCGGCGTCTGCACCATTTGGGTCACATTGATGGTGGCTCTAGTTTCCACATTTGGCACTGAGCTAAATTTCGCTTCGCTCGACGACGTCTACCGCGTGCGGGGGAGCTTCAAAGATTCGTTGGCATCTTCGGGGCCTCTCATTGGATATCTTGTGGTTTGGGGAGGCGATTGGCTTGCGCCATTGATGCTTGTCGTTGGACTTGTGATGAACAAGAAAAAGGAGCGACTAGGAACGGTTCTGATTACGTTGGCGTTGTTTTTGAGCCTATATATTTACGGCATCGCTGCGTACAAAAGTGTTGCGTTTAGTCTTTTAGCATGTGTGGCATTCATGTATGTCGTTGCTGGTAGGGTGATAGTTCCAACTAAATTTTTTTTTGTGCTTATGGGAATCGCCATTTTGGCATTTGTTCTCGCTACTTTCTTCGATTCCGATTTCGTTTGGCATCAATTGTTGAGGCGGCTTATCATTTCTCCTGGCATGGACGCGGCTTATTATTTTGAATATTTCCACCGATCATCGACACCGTCAGGCACGTCTGCTCCGGAAACAATTTGCATGTATGCATATGGAAACCAGTGCAGTGCTAACGCTGGGTATTTAGCAGCCGCATACGCGACGGCCGGGTCTACGGGGGTTGTGATGTTTGGTGCGATAGCAGGAATTGCGCTGTGGCTTGTCAATTCGTTGACCAGAGGCATCCCTCTGCCCGTGCTGTCTGGCTGCTTCCTGATGGTTGCTTATGCCCTCTCCAATAGCGCGCTCGGCACGGTGTTTGGTACCTATGGCATGTTGTTAATGACGGTGAGTATTGCATTGGTTCCGCTCGGGGTGTTTGACGCGAGGCCTGACTCTGGCATCGAAAGAGGCAGAGTTTGACATGAAGGTCGTGCATGTTAGCTCGGTTCACGGCCGTTATGACACACGGATATTTTTGAAGGAATGTCGCTGGTTGGCTGCAGGAGGCCACGAGGTGACGTTTATCGTTGCTGACGGCAACGGCGATGAAGTCCGCGATGGGGTGCGGATCCTGGATGTCGGTCAGTCTCGTAATCGCGGAGAGCGGTTTTTGGGGGCAGTCAATCGAGCCGCGAATGCAGGCATTCGACTAAGAGCAGATATTTATCACCTGCATGACCCTGAATTGCTGAGAATTGCGAGCAAGTTGCGGCGCCTCGTGGATAACGCGCGAATAATATTCGATGCACATGAGGATTTTCCGCGGCAGGTGCTTTCAAAGGATTGGATTCCCTCGATGCTGCGTCGCCCTGTGGCTGCGGTAGCGGAACTGATCGAAAATCGAGTTGCCCGGAAGCTCACGGGGGTCGTGGCGGCAACTCCGCATATTGCGAGCCGCTTCGGGAGCGTGTGTTCTAGAGTCGTTAATGTCAACAATTTTCCGATGCTTGAGGAGCTGGTATCCGTTGAGCCGATTCGAACACGCCGGTCGTATATATGCTATGTGGGAGGGATTACCCGCATTCGTGGCATTGTCCCACTGATCGACGCGCTTCCTCTGGTTCCAAATGTCAGGCTCGTTCTGTGCGGAGAGTTTTCTGGCGACGGATTGGAAGATGAAGTCAGGGCTGCGCCAGGCTGGTCTCAGGTCGATTATCGCGGACACGTGAGCCGGGCAGGTGTTAGACAAGTACTCGGGGAATGTATGGCCGGGATCGTGACGTTTTTGCCGGAACCTAACCATATCGACGCGCAGCCTAACAAGATGTTCGAATATATGTCGGCCGAACTTCCGGTCATCGCGTCCGATTTCTCTCTTTGGCGACGTCTGGTTGACGAAGCTGGTGCCGGCATTTGCGTTAACCCGCAGTCGCCTGCGGCGATAGCAGGGGCGATTCAAATGTTGCTGGATGATCCTGCTGAGATTGAGCGTATGGGCAAGGCCGGTCGTAGAGCAGTGCTTGAGCATTACAATTGGCCAAACGAGGCGGCGAAGTTGCTTCGATTCTATGAGGACATGATGTGAGACTTGTTACGGTGCTGGGTGCGCGCCCACAATTCATCAAAGCGAGTGTCGTATCGTCCGAGCTGGCGAAGTGCGCCGGTGTACAGGAGGTGGTGATTCACACAGGACAGCATTTCGACGCCAACATGTCAGATTTGTTTTTTGCGGAACTTGGCATGTCCAAGCCGGCGCATGAGTTGGGTATTCATGGTGGCCCGCACGGTGAAATGACGGGCCGGATGTTGATCGGAATCGAACGGATCTTGGCGGATGAAAGACCCGATATCGTTCTGATATATGGTGATACCAATTCCACCTTGGCGGGCGCTCTGGCGGCGGTGAAGCTGCATATTCCTGTGGCGCATGTCGAAGCCGGTTTGCGGTCGTTCAACATGCGGATGCCGGAGGAGGTCAACCGGATTGTTACTGACCGCGTCTCGACTTGGTTGTTTGCGCCTACCGGCGAAGCGGTCACGCATCTTGGGCGGGAGGGTGTCGATCCAGCGCGGATTCACCAGGTAGGCGATGTGATGTATGACGTGGCGTTGCATCATGGTGCACGTGCGGCTGGACGCGCCAATGGCGCGGTGCGGCGACTTGGCCTGGTCGAGAAGGGTTTTGCGTTGGCGACCGTGCACCGTGCTGAAAACACCGATGACCCTGATCGGCTCGAGGTCATCGTCGATGCGCTCGCCGAAGTGGGCCGCGGGCTACCGTTGGTGTGGCCGTTGCATCCGCGCACGCGTGCGGTGCTCGAGCGCGTGGGTTTGCTGTCCCGGCTCGAGCAGTCCGTGCGCCTGATCGAGCCGCAGGGCTACCTGGATATGCTGGAGCTGGAGCACTCAGCGGTGGTCATCGCAACCGATTCGGGTGGTGTGCAGAAAGAGGCATTCTTTCATCGCGTCCCGTGCGTGACGTTGCGGGACGAAACCGAGTGGATGGAATTGGTGGTCGGCGGCTGGAATACATTGGCCGCGCCCGTCAGTGCGAAGGCGGTCATCGAGGCCATCGAGACGGCTATTGGCAGGCAGGGGAGCGATATTACTCCATACGGGAACGGCGATGCAGCAAAGCGGATCGCGCATCATCTGTCAGGCGTTGGCATCATTACATGAACATCGTTCTGATAAATCACTACGCTGGCTCCACACGACACGGCATGGAGTTTCGCCCCTATTATCTTGCGCGTGAATGGGTGCGTGCGGGACATCGCGTACAGGTTCTTTCTGCTTCTTTCTCGCACGTTCGCACCCACCAGCCCGATCTTGGCGATCGGTCAGCGTTGGATGAGACCATCGATGGCATCGACTACCGGTGGTATCGTACGCCTGCGTATCAGGGAAACGGTATCGGGCGGGTGGTGAACATGCTCTCGTTCCTGCACGCTGTGCGACGCGATGCGCGGCGTATTGCGCGGGAGGTGCAACCGGATGTGGTAATTGCTTCCAGCACCTACCCCATGGACATCAAGCCGGCACGAAAAATTGCGAAATTGTCGGGGGCGAAGCTGGTGTATGAAGTGCATGATCTCTGGCCTCTTTCGCCGATGGAATTGGGTGGCATGTCGAAGTGGCACCCATTCATCTTATGGGTTCAACAAGCAGAAGACTGCGCTTACCGTCACGCGGATGTAGTGATTTCAATGCTGCCAAAGACCCGTGATTACATGGAGTCCAGGGGACTGAATGGGTCGAAATGGAAATATGTCCCTAATGGCGTGGATGAAGAAGAGTGGCGCATTCCGGCGCCTTTGCCTGGCGAAGCATTCTCTGAATTGCAGCGCATTCGGGCGAAGGGTGTCCCGGTGGTCGGATATACGGGGACGCATGGTTTGGCGAATTCGTTGGACAGCTTGCTGGATGCCGCCAGAGAGATGCAGGCGGAAGCAGAGGTGGTGATGGTGGGGACGGGACCGGAACGAGAGCGACTGTTGCGACGTATCCGGGCCGAGTGTGTTGCAAATATCACCATGTTGCCACCCGTTCCAAAGGCATCGATACCCGCGCTCTTGGAAGAGGTTGACATAGCTTTCATCGGATTACAGCGCCAGAAGGTGTTTCAATTCGGCATATCGCCCAACAAGCTTCTCGACTATATGATGGCCAGAAAGGTTGTGGTGATGGCGATCGAATCGGGAAACGACCCGGTGACGGAGTCCTGTTGCGGTCGAACCGTGCCGCCGGAAGATCCAGACGCCATCAGGCGTGCTATTCGGGATTTGTCAGGCATGACCGCGGAAGATAGGGCGGCGATGGGCACGCGTGGCCGGGCCTACGTGCTCGCCAATCACACGTACCCGGTGTTGGCACGTCGCTTCATCGAGGCCTTGGATCATGCCTGAATCGTCGCAGGAGCCCGCAAAGGTTGCCGAGCGCTATGCCAGGCGCAAGGGTGCCGGTGGCGATGACCGTTACAGCGCGCTGAATCCAGCCGTTTGGCAGGGCATGCAGGAGCGCCAACGCGCATTGATCGGGCTGCTGGTTCGACATCGTCCGGCAGATTTGAGCAGCCTGCGTGTGCTGGAAGTCGGTTGCGGGGGGGGGGGGAATCTGCTGGAGTTGCTCAGGCTGGGCTTCGATCCGCGGAACCTGACGGCCAACGAACTGTTGCCCGAGCGCGCGGCTGCTGCACGGATGAATCTGCCGGAGGCCGTGATGGTGCATGAAGGGGATGCCACGGCGCTTGATCTGCCGGCGTCAAGTTTTGATATCGTTTATCAGTCCACCGTGTTCACATCCATTCTCGATGTGGCGTTCCAAGTCAGGCTGGCGCATCGCATGTGGGAATGGGTGCGCCCCGGCGGAGCTGTTCTGTGGTACGACTTCACGTTCGATAACCCGCGCAATCCGGACGTGAGTGGCATGCCGCTCGCGCGGATCAAGAAATTGTTTCCGGAAGGGGTTGTCGATGCCAAGCGGGTGACGCTGGCACCGCCCATCAGCCGCCGGGTGTGCAGGCTTCACCCGGGCTTCTACCGTTTGTTCAACATGCTCCCCATGTTGCGCACCCATGTCCTTTGCTGGATAGGAAAATCACGATGAGCTGGAAGGTTCAGTTGTTCAAACTAAATTTCGACGAACGTGAAGAGCGGGCCGTTGCCGAGGTCATTCGCAGCGGCTGGCTGACCATGGGCGACAAGACCGTGGCATTCGAACGTGAATTCGCGGCGTATCTCGGCAGCGATGCCCGTGCCATTGCAGTGTCCAATGGCACCGCGGCGTTGCACCTGGCATTGTTGGCGCTTGGAATTGGTTCGGGCGATGAAGTGATCGTGCCGGCACAGACCTTCGTAGCCGACATCAATGCGGTCGTATTGTCCGGCGCCACGCCCAAGATGGCCGATTGCACGTCTTTCGACGATTGGAATATCGATCCTGCGGATATCGAACGCAAGATCAGCGGCCGCACCAAGGCGGTGATGATCGTGCACTATGCGGGCGTGCCGTGCGATATGGATGCGATCGTGGATCTGTGCGCCCGACGGAATCTGAAGCTGATCGAAGATTGCGCACACGCGCCAGGAGCGCGTTACAAGGGTCGCAGTGTCGGTACCTTTGGAGATGCAGGCTGTTGGAGCTTTTTCACCAACAAGAATTTGTCGGTTGGTGAGGGTGGAATGGTGACCACGCGGTCTGGCGACCTTGAACAGCAGGTGCGTTATTTGCGCTCGCACGGCATGACCAGCCTGACGCTGGATCGGCACCAGGGGCGCGCCATCAGTTACGACGTAGTGCGTCCAGGCCTGAACTACCGTATCGACGAAATGCGCGCAGCGTTAGGGCTGGTGCAGTTGTCCAAACTGGACGCGGCCAACACTCGGCGGCGTGAAATTGTGGAGGCATACCGCGAAGCGCTGGCGAGTGTTGATGGTGTGGCGTTGCCATTCCCGGATCGCTTGGATCGGACTGGGTCATGCCATATATTCCCTATTTTGCTTGACACGGGTCTTGATCGATTGCGCATTGTGGAAGCACTCAAGTCTGCTGGCGTACAATCGAGCATCCACTACCCTGCAGTGCACCAGTTCAGTGCGTATGCGGGCATGGATCTCGGCGCAACGCCGGTCGCCGACGAAATTGCACAGCGGGAGCTGACATTGCCGCTGTATCCAGGCATGTCTGGTGACGATGTGACGCTGGTGGTGGCGGCACTGCGAACCGCCATTGCGCAAGCGGCTTGAGGTTACGCAGATGAATGTACTCCAGTTGATCGGCCGTACGCAGCCATTGTTCGACGCCGATGTGCGTGCTCATGAAATCGAGCTTGGAGAGCGGGTTAGGGATAACCGTTTCCTGGTGATCGGAGGCGCTGGCTCGATCGGGCAGGCGGTTACGCGCGAGATATTCAGGCGCAAGCCGAAGGCGCTGCATGTTGTGGACATCAGCGAGAACAACATGGTCGAACTGGTGCGGGATATCCGCAGCACGCTCGGCTACATCGATGGCGATTTTCGCACCTTTGCCATCGACTGCGGTAGCCGTGAATTCGATGCGCTGATGCACGCTGGCAGCGGTTATGACTACGTGCTCAATTTGTCCGCGCTCAAGCATGTGCGCAGCGAGAAAGACCCGTTCACCTTGATGAGGATGATCGAAGTGAACGTGCTCAACACCATCAAGACGATCGAGCTGGCGAAAGCAGGTGGTGCGCGCAAGTATTTCTGCGTGTCCACCGACAAGGCCGCCAACCCGGTCAACATGATGGGTGCCAGCAAACGCATCATGGAAATGTTCCTGATGCGCGCCAGCGAGAGCTTGCCGATCTCGACCGCGCGCTTCGCCAATGTCGCTTTTTCGGACGGATCCCTGTTGCATGGCTTTAATCAGCGTTTCGCCAAGCACCAACCGATCTCGGCACCGAACGACGTGCGGCGCTACTTCGTCACGCCACAGGAGTCGGGCGAGCTGTGCCTGATGTCGTGCTTGCTGGGCGACAATCGCGACATCTTCTTCCCCAAGCTCAGCGAGGCGCTGGATCTCACCCGCTTCTCCGATATCGCGGTGCGTTACCTCGCCGCCTTGGGATTCGAAGCACATGAGTGCGCCAGCGAAGAGGAGGCGCGGCAACGCGCTTCGGAGCTGATCGCGCGCAAGCAATGGCCGTGCTACTTCTTCGCCAGCGACACCACGGGCGAGAAGGATTTCGAGGAGTTCTACACCGATACTGAAACTTTGGACATGGCCCGCTTCGCGAACATCGGCGTGATCAAGAATGCGCCGGACTACGATGCCGCCAGGCTCGGACACTTTCTTTCGACGATCAAGAACGTGCGCCGCCAGCCGACCTGGGACAAGCCCGAGCTGGTCAATCTTTTCAACATCATGATTCCCGACTTCCAGCACAAGGAAACCGGCAAGTACCTCGATGGCAGGATGTAAGCCATGCAGCGATTACTTGACATTCTGCTTTCAGGCTTTGCCTTGCTTGTGCTCTCGCCGCTGCTGCTGCCGATTGCCCTGGCATTGCGCCTGACTGGCGAGGGCGAGGTGTTCTACGTGCAACAGCGCGTGGGGCGCGGAGGCAGCCAGTTCAGCCTTTACAAGTTCGCCACCATGCTCAAGAACAGCCCCAACCTGGGCACCGGCACGGTGACCGTGAAGCATGACCCGCGTATCCTTCCGCTGGGGCGTTTCCTGCGGAAAACCAAGATCAACGAGTTGCCTCAGTTGCTCAATATACTGAAGGGCGACATGAGTATCGTGGGGCCTCGCCCGCAGGACAAGCGCTGCTTCGACGTTTTTCTGCCGGCTTCGCAGGAGGCGATCAAGCGGGTGCGACCGGGCTTGTCTGGAATTGGCTCTATCGTGTTTCGTGATGAAGAAAACTTGTTGCACGGTCACACTGATACGGCGAGTTTTTACGACGATGTAATTGCGCCTTACAAGGGGGAACTGGAGGAGTGGTACGTGGCCAATGATAGCCTGCGCACCTATCTGGCATGCATCGTGCTGACAGTCTGGGTTGTGGTGTTTCCAAAGTCGACCGTCGTTTGGCGTGTGTTTCCTGCATTGCCGAGTCCGCCAGCGACTTTGACCGATGCATTGGGTGTGCCATAGTAGTCCGATGTAGCCGACGCGTTCGTCAACAGGTAGAGAGAGCATATACGACGGAATCAGGCACCGATCAGACTTGATGCCAATGTAAGCATCCAAATGTCGCGGATTTCCTTGGGGGTGCTTGAGGGTTTAAGTTGCGGGTAGTAGCGGTCTATAAAAGGGGCTGCTTCCGGCGAGCTGACAAGTTGATAAAGTTGCCGTCCGAGTGTACGGATGGTGCTGTCGAACGCGCCCCACTGCGGGTAGCTACCCGTGGGGAAAGACCATGCCAAGCTGTACGGTGCCTCTCCCGAGCGACATTCGCCGGTGCCGTTGTCGTAGCCTACCCGATACCACCCATTCTGCCCGTCCCAAAAATTGCTGAACAAAGGATGAGTGCGATCCTTGTTCCAGATCGTGTCCACGATCTGGTTGGCGAAAGCACGTTGCAGCATGACGGGGTCGAAGGCGTTGCTGGAATAGCCGAATACCTTGGTGATGTTGGCCTTGTTGCGGACGAAGGTATCCAGCGCCGGCACGAGCCTGCGGGCATGGCTGATATCCCAGCTCATGTCGACGTCGATGTAATCTGGGGTGGATTGCACCCGCAGGCTCTTGATCATCCTGCCCTGATCGTCTTTGTTGCATGACACTGGGCTGGCTGTGTCGTTGTAGCGGGCATATCGGTTGTCGGTGTAGAGGCGCCAGTAGCCTTTGTCGAGGGTCGCACGGGGTCCATACACACTACTTTCGATGGTGGTGCGCTTCAGGAACAGCGAGAACATTTTGGCAATTAGGTCGCGCTTCGATTGCAATTGCTTGAGGGCGGCGGCCCCGGCGGTGCCCATGTTCACACTCGCTTGCTGCAACTCGGCCAGATCCGACAATGCAGTCTTGAGCCACAAATCCTTATCTTGATAGAAATATTTTGCGCTGCCGTCCTTGACGCTGGTGGGCGTCATGTGCAGTCGGTCGTCAACCCACGCGGAATAGTCGGGTGAAAGCCAGCGATTGACCTGTAAGGCCATGGTGCTCGATGCGTTCTCGAGAAACGCACTTTCGGCCGGTGTGCGCCGATCAGGGCGAACATTTTCGACTATGTTTGTGGCGATTGCGCCGATCAGCCCGAGAAATTGCATGCTGCACAGCGGAACCTCCTTGCCGAGCAGTTTGTTTGTCGTGGTGCAGGTGCTGCCGCCCGTGCAAACCCAGCCCGTGCTGGTCGGGTCGTCCGGCAGGGGACGCAGAGCGGCAAAGGACATGTTCAGAGTGGAGGCGAGTTCATCGATCTGTTGCAGATCCTTGCAGCGGCGAGTCATCTCCACAAATGATTGCAGCTCTTCTTGTGTGTAATATAGGACATAAACATTTCCGCTCTTGTTCAACCCGTTTTGAAGTTGCTGCGTAACATATGGCCTGGCGGAGCGTTCCCAAAGCTGTATGGCTTGAGCATGCACGGGACCCGTGCAGGTAAAATCGTTCACTGCGGGCGCGACAACGGACGTCGGTTTTTTGTTTTGTGCCGCCAACGTGCATCCGGCTTGCGAAAGAACCAGCAAAACCAAGCACGAAAAGAAGACAATCAGTGACTTTCCCATGAAAACTCCGTGCGGCTGCGAGCGAAAGCAAGAGGCCGCGCAGGAAGCGCGGTTCAAAACACCTTCCCCGGGTTGAGAACTCCCGCGGGATCGAAGACGCGCTTCATCGCCCGCATCAGCTCGATTTCCGGAGAGCTACGCGAATAGTGCAGATAGTCCTTCTTGAGCAGGCCGACGCCGTGCTCGGCGGAGATGCTGCCGCCGAACTCTGACAGCAGCGCCCCCAGGCGATGCGTCACCCGTTCGCAACTGGCGGTGAACGCTTCGTCCGACATGGCGTCCGGGTGGATGACACTGATGTGCAGGTTGCCGTCGCCGATGTGGCCGAACCACACGACTTCGAACTCGGGATACTCGCGGGCGAAAAAGCCATCCGCCGCGGTGAGGAACGTCGGTAGCATCCCCACTCGGACGGCGATGTCGTTCTTGTAGGGGCGCAGATGGGACAGGCTCTCGGTGATGCCTTCGCGCAGGCGCCATAACTCCTGCGCTTGGGCATCGGACTGGCCGAGCACGCCGTCGTTCACCAGCCCGTCGGCAAGCGCCTCGTCGAATGCCGACAATGCGGCTTCCTGGTCGGCATCGAATTCGGCCAGGACATACCAAGGTGCCGGTGCTTCGAACGGCCTGCGCCCTCCCGCCCTGACCACATGTGCCAGCGCCTTGTCCGAAAAGAACTCGAACGCGCTCAGGACGAGGCGACGGCGCAACCGATCCAGGAGTTCCGTGAGTGCATCCAATCGCGGCAACGCGAGCACCATCACCTGCTGCTGCGGTGGCGGCTCCGCCAGCCGCAACGCAACTTCCACGATCACGCCCAGCGTGCCTTCCGATCCGACGAACAAATGCCTCAGGTCGTAGCCGGTGGCGTTCTTCACCAGCCCGCGATTGAGATCCAGCAGTTCCCCGGAACCGGTCACGACCTTCAGCCCGGCGACCCAGTTGCGCGTCAACCCGTAGCGCAACACCTTGATGCCGCCCGCATTCGTGGCGACGTTGCCGCCGATCTGGCTCGATCCCCGTGAGGCGAAGTCAACCGGGTAGATCAGATCGCGCTCGCGCGCAGCGTCCTGTACGGCCTGCGTGGTGATGCCTGCCTGCACCGTCAACAGGCGATCTGCGGCGTCGAAGGAGAGGATCGAACGCATCGACTCCAGCGACACCACCACTTCGCCGTTTGCGGCGACGGCGCCCCCGGACAGGCCGGTGCGGCCGCCTGAGGGCACCAGTGGCGCGCCTGTCTGATTCGCCCATCGAACCAGGGCCTGGACTTCCGCGACGGACTCCGGCAGCGCCACAGCGGACGGCGAGGGCACGAACCTGCGCGTCCAATCCCGGCCGTAGTGCTCCAGGTCGGATGGCGAGCGCAACAGACGCCGTACGGGGATCGATTCGAAAGGAGCGCTGGACGTTGTCAGCACGAGCTTCTGCCTGATCTGGCCTCACGTTCCGGGCGTGCGAACCGCCAGCGGACGCGGTGGTTGAGCTGATTCATGGTCGAAGCACTTGCAACCGGGTGTTGCTTGTACGCGATGCCGACGGGCCGGCGAATGTAATTGCAGCGCATGCGCTCAGTGTTCCTCAACCCCCAAAAACGCGATCACCGGGGCGGTCGCGGCGCCGGCTTCGGTGAACACCGAGCGCGATTCAGAACCGTCCTTGATGCGGATTTCGGCGCCCGATTCGCGGAAGCTTTTGCGGTTGCCGGGGCGGATCCACATGATGCGATCCGGGTTGACGTACTGCATGTCGCCATCGGCATCGACGATCTTCAGGTAGGCACTCATCGCGGTCTCCGGGTCGAGGGTGGGTGGCAGGGCCGTGTCGCGGCAGCGCGTGTGCGGCATGTTACGACGAACTGGCGGGCTTGCGGGGGTGTGCCGGTCGCTGACTGGACGGCTGGTGACAGCCGGCAGCGAGCGCGCGCCGACGTGAACGATTCCGCGCCGGCAGCGTGGCGTCTCAGGCGTCCTTGTTGTGGCGGCGCATCACCCGCTGCTTGTCGCGCGCCCAGTCGCGCTCCTTGATCGCCGCGCGCTTGTCGTGGGCCTGCTTGCCGCGCGCCAGGGCAATCTCCAGCTTGACCTTGCCGTGCTTCCAGTACAGCGCGGTGGGCACCAGCGTGTAGCCGTCGCGTTCGACCGCGCCGATCAGCTTGGCGATTTCGCGCTGGTGCAGCAGCAGCTTGCGGGTGCGGCGGTCGTCGGCCAGCACGTGGGTGGAGGCGGTGATCAGCGGGGTAATCTGCGCGCCGATCAGGAACAACTCGCCCTTGAGGATCATCGCGTAGCTGTCGGAAAAGTTCAGCCGCCCGGCGCGCAGCGCCTTGACCTCCCAGCCCTGCAGGGCGATGCCGGCCTCGTAGCGATCTTCCAGCGCGTAGTCGTGGCGGGCACGCTTGTTGAGCGCGATGGTCTTGGGCGCGGCGTCCTTGCGTGGGCTTGCGGTATCCTTGGCGGGTTTCGTGTTGGCCATGTGCGTATTGTCGCCGATGCAGGCCGGGCGTGGCAGTGGTGCGCGTGGTTCGAGACGCATGGTCTCGGCCTGCGGCCGCAGCCCGTCCTGCTCACCACGAACGGTCGTTCGACAGCGGAGGCGACTTTGGCTTGCGATGCGTATTCCGAATCAGGATGGCAGTGACGATGACCACCATCCATCGCAGCGCGCTGGTGGCGCAACCGCCGGCCCGGTTGTTCGAACTGGTCAACGACGTGGCCGCGTACCCGCGCCGTTTCGACTGGTGCATCGGCAGTCAGGTGCTCGAAAAGTCGAAGAAGTCGATGCTGGCGCGGCTGGACGTGCGCGTGGCCGGGATGCCGGTGAGCTTCACCACGCGCAACACGCTTACCCCGGTCGCGCGCATCGAACTGGAACTGGCCGAGGGGCCGTTCCGCGATTTCGGTGGATTCTGGAGTTTCGATGCGCTTGGCGACGCCGGCTGCCGGGTCGGCCTGCAATTGCATTTCGAACTCGCCGGAAAGCTGCTCGGCACCGCGCTGGCGCTGGGTTTTGCCGGGTTCGCAGACCGCCTGGTCGATGACTTTTGCAAGGTCGCGCGCGCGGAGGCCGGCAGTGCCGCTTGACGATCATGCCCTGCAGGTGACGGTGGCCTTGGCGCTACCGGATCGGGCGTGGTTGGTCGCTCTGCGACTGCCCGCTGGCGCCACTGTCGATGAAGCGGTGGAGCGCTCGGGCCTGCGTGCACGCGCGCCCGGAGTCGATCAAGCCAATCTGACGTTGGCGATTTTCGGTAAACCGATCACGCCGGCCACCGTGCTGCGCGATGGCGATCGGGTCGAGTTGTTGCGGCCCCTGCTGCTTGATCCGAAACAAGCGCGGCGCCGGCGCGCCCGCGAAGGCTGAAGCGCTATCGCGCTCAGTTGCCGCCGCTGTCGCTGCCGCCGCTGCTGCCGTTTTTCTTCTTCTTGTCCTTGGGCAAGTTGCCGAAGCGGCCCATCTTTTTGGCCAGCGCCTGATCTTGCTCGGGGAAGTACGAGCCGGTCATGCTGACCAGATTGTTGCCTTCGAACACCAAGGTGAGCGTCTTGATGTCCGGCTTGCTCTGCCCGCGCCGATCCTGCTCGCTGGCGGCGTAGTCCCAGCGCTGCGAATGGAACGGGTCGGCGATCGACGGAGTGCCCAGCAGCACGATCACGTCCTGCTTGCTCATGCCCGGCTTGACCATCTCGACGTTCTTGGCCTCCAGCAAGTTGCCCTGATACACCGGCTGGTGGTAGATGAGGGTGCCGCAGCCGGCCAACGCGAGGGCCAAAGTCGGTGCGAGGAGCCAGGAAGTTCGCATGTCCGGTCGAATCCGCTCAAGGAAGGGCGCGAGGGGCGGATGATACACTAGACCCTCGGAGCGCCGCTTCAATCGGCGCCAGTGGACGGGCGGGATGGAATCGCAGGAACTGCGCAAGGTCGGGCTCAAGGTCACCCATCCACGGATGCGGATTCTGGAAATCCTCGACCGTGCCGACACTCGCCACCTCACCGCCGAGGACGTTTACCGCGAACTGCTGGCCGACAATCAAGACATCGGCCTGGCGACGGTGTACCGGGTGCTGATGCAGTTCGAAGCCGCCGGGCTGGTGCTCAAGCACAACTTCGAGGGCGGCCACGCCGTCTATGAACTCGACCGCGGCCAACACCACGATCACATGGTCGATCTGGACACCGGCACGGTGATCGAGTTTTCCAGCCCGGAGATCGAGCAACTCCAGCAGCAGATCGCCCAGCGCCACGGCTACACGATCGAAGCGCACAGCCTGGTGTTGTATGTGCGGGCGAAGAAGCCGCAGTGAATGGGGAGCGGTGAGCGGTGAGCGGTGAGCGGCGGGCTGTGAGCGGGTACGGGGTGCAACGGCTGTTTCTGTTACTCCTTCCCCCGCTTGCGGGGGAAGGTTGGGATGGGGGCATGATCTGACGTCGCAGCGTGCCCCCACCCTGACCCTCCCCCGCAGGCGTGGGAGGGAAAGGAGCACACGCATTCGAGGCCGGAATTGGATTGAGCTTTCTCCTTGTCTCTCGCCCTCGCTTGTCCGTCGTCGCGAGTCCTTCAGTTCCTTGCCCTTCAGGCTGTCATCTGGAGCGCAGCGATGGATCTGCCTTGCGTGGCGACGGCCTGTGCTGACGAGCAGCAGATCCCTCGCTGCGCTCGGGATGACACGCTTTCCGCCTCACCCCTCACCCTTCACCCTTCACTCTTCACTCTTCACCCCTCTACATCCCTGCTCCCTGTCTCAAGCATCTTCCCCGCATGGGCGCGCGTTTCGGCGGTGATGTCGATCCCGCCGAGCATCCGCGCGATTTCTTCCATGCGTGCTTGACCGTCGAGGGCGACGACCGCGCTGCGGGTGGTGTGCCCGTCGCTGTCCTTGCTCACGCGCAGGTGGTGGTGGGCTTGCGCGGCGACCTGCGGCAGGTGGGTCACGCACAGCACCTGAGCGCGTGCGCCCAGCGTGCGCAGCTTGCGACCGACCACCTCGGCGATGGCACCGCCGATGCCGGTATCGACCTCGTCGAACACCATCGTCGGCACCGCATCGTGCCCCAGCGCCGCCACTTCGATGGCCAACGCGATGCGCGACAGCTCGCCGCCGGAGGCGACCTTGCGCAGCGGGCGTGGCGGCTGGCCGGGATTGGCGGCAACCAGGAACTCGGCCTGCTCGGTGCCGGTCGGCGTGGGTTCGCCGCTGGCGGTCGCCGCCAGCTCGACCGCGAAGCGGCCGCCGGCCATGCCCAGTTCGCCCATCAGCCCGCTGACTTGCGTGGCCAGACGCGTCGCGGTCTGCGTGCGGGCGCTGGCCAGACTTGCCGCCGCTGCGCGCCACGCGGCCGCTGCCGTATCACGCTGCGCGAGCAGGCGACCGGCCACGCCATCGGCATCACGCAAGCGCTCGCGTTCGCCGGCCAACTCGTCGCGCAATGCGGCCAAGCCTTCCAGCGGCGTCTTGTGACGGCGCGACAGCTCGTGCAGCGCGGACAACTCGGCTTCCAGTTCGCGCAGCCGCTCGGGGTCGAGGTCGATGCCATCGCGGGCGCGTTCGATCAGGGCGCTGGCTTCGGCCAACTGGATCGCCGCGGCCTCGACCAGTTCGCCGGCCTGCGCATAGGCCGGATCGTGCTCGCCCAATCGCGCCAAGTCGCCGCGCACCTGCGCCAGTGCCGCTTCGATCGCCGGCCCGTCGTCGGCGTTCAGACGCGCCAGCAACTGCGCGCTGCCTTCGAGCAGCTGCGCGGCGTGCGTCTGCCGATGGTGCGATGCCAGCAGGGCGTCGATGTCGGCCGGTGCCAGCGCGTGCCGATCCAGTCGCGTCAGTTCGCGTTCCAGCCACGCGCAGCGTTCGGCGACCGCCGCCGGATCGCCATGCGCGGCGATTTGGCGCGCCAGATCCCTCCAGTCCACCGCCAACCGGCGCACCTGCGCTACGAGCGGCAGATGACCGCCGAAGGCGTCCAGCAGATCCATCTGCGCCGGTCGGCTGAGCAGGGCTTGGTGCTCGTGTTGGCCGTGTATTTCGACCAGCCGCTCGCCCAGTTCGGTCAGTTGCGACAGGCTGGCGGCGCGACCATTGATGAAGGCGCGCGAGCCGCCGTCGGCGCGGATCGTGCGGCGCAGTCGGCACACGCCCGGCTCGTCGGGGTCGTCGAGGTCGTTGTCGCGCAGCCAGTCGGCGGCTGCCGGCGCATCGGTCAGGTCGAACTCGGCGGCGATTTCCGCGCGCTGCGCGCCGTGGCGCACCATCTGTGCTTCCGACCGTGCGCCCGTGAGCAGCAGCAGGGCATCGACCAGCAGCGACTTGCCGGCACCGGTCTCACCGGAGATCGCGGTCATGCCGGCGTCCAGCGCCAGTCCGGCTGCGTCGACGACCGCGAACGATTGCAGATGCAGGTGGCGCAGCATGGACATCCTCGTGCCGACGGCCACACCGGCGGGCCGTCGCGCCCGCAATGATACGCAAGGCCTGCCGGTTCGCCGCCTTTCGAGCCAGTGGCAGAGCACTTGAAAATATACGGGTATCCCGTAGTATGCCGTGTGTGCGAACCGTGATCGAAACGCCCACTTTCCAGCAGCAAGCCGAAAAACTGTGGATGGAAGATGAGCGGCTGGACTTCATCGCGTTCATCGCCCAGACCCCGGAGGCAGGTGACGTGGTTCCGGGTGCAGGTGGCGCGCGCAAGGTGCGCTGGTCTCTGCCCGGCACGGGCAAGCGCGGCGGCGTGCGGGTGATTTATTTCAACTACGCACACGACGGCACGGTGCTGCTGGTGATGATGTACGCAAAGTCGGCCAGGACCGACGCCACCCACGACCAGATCAAGCGAGCCAGATGACATGAAGGACATCGAGAAGATCGCCAAGGCCATCGAAGCCGATGCCGGCCAGGCGCTTCCGCAACTGCGCCAGGCGCTGAGCGAGGCGGCGCAACGCAAGGGCCGTACGACCACGCCGGAACAGATGCTGGTGCGTGCGGCACGGGTGAAACTCAGCTTGTCGCAGGCCGAGCTTGCCGAGCGCATCGGTACGCCCGTCGCCACTTTGCGCGACTGGGAACAGGGCCGTTTCGCGCCACCGGGTGTGGCACTGCGCCTTTTGCGCTTGCTGCTGGCGCACCCGGGGCTGGTGAACGAACTGGCGGCCGCGTAGTCGTTCGTCGCCCCCCACATGTGCGCGGACAGCCGGGATCGGACCGCGCGCCGACGGCCAGCGGATGCAGCTTCCAAGATCAAACTCAGCGCGCTCGGGTGCCAGCCGACGCTGCCATAATCAACCGCTCATGGCCCATCCCATCGCCCACCTCGACGCCCGCGCGCGCGGCCTGCTGCGCAGCCTGATCGCGCAGTACATCCGCGACGGCGAGCCGGTGGGTTCGCGCACGCTGGCCAAGCAGTCCGGGCTGGACGTGAGCCCGGCGACGATCCGCAACATCATGGCCGACCTCGAAGAAATCGGCCTGGTCGTGGCCCCGCACACCTCGGCCGGGCGTATCCCGACCGCGCAGGGTTACCGCGTGTTCGTCGATTCGCTGCTGCAGGTGCAGCCGCTGGGCGAGGGCGATCTGGGCCGCCTGCGGCAAAGCGTGCACGCCGGCGCCGGCACCCAGACGCTGCTCACCAACGCTTCGCAATTGCTGTCGGCGATGAGCCATTTCGTCGGCGTGGTGACGGTGCCGCGACGCGAGCAGTTCGCGTTCAAGCACATCGATTTCGTGCCGATCGACGCGCAGCGCGTGCTGGTGATTCTGGTGTTCACCGACAACGAGGTGCAAAACCGCATCATCACCACCCGCCGCGCCTACACGCCGTCCGAGCTGGAGCAGACCGCCAACTACCTCAACGCCCATTTCGCCGGGCGCCCGCTGCGCGAGATCCACGCCGCGCTGATGCG
Source organism: Pseudomonadota bacterium (assembly GCA_018241125.1). Lineage (GTDB taxonomy): Bacteria > Pseudomonadota > Gammaproteobacteria > Xanthomonadales > Xanthomonadaceae > SZAS-103. The sequence goes on from JAFEEL010000044.1 coordinate 143,718, forward strand.
CGAGCTGCGCGATACCCGTTCGGCGATGGAGCGGGTATTGGGTGCAGCGATGGAAGTGGCCGAGCACGCGCTCGACCCGGGCGACGAGGACGTGCTGCTGGCTGGGCAGACCCGGCTGATGGGCTTGCAGGATTTGTCCGATGTCGAGCGCCTGCGCGAGCTGTTCGAGGCGTTCTCGCGCAAGCGCGAGATCCTGCAATTGCTCGAACGCTGCATTCACGCGCAGGGCGTGCGCATCTTCATCGGTGAGGAAACCGGGCTGGCACCGCTGGGCGGCTGCACCGTGGTCACCGCGCCGTACGCGGCGGACGGCAAGGTGCTGGGCGTGCTGGGGGTGATCGGCCCGACGCGGATGGCCTACGAGCGGGTGATCCCGATGGTGCAGGCGACCGCCGATTTGCTCGGAGCGGCCTTGAATCCGGGGTCACCAACCCCATAGAAGGGCCGGAGGCCCCGGATTCAAGGCGGTGTTTTCCTCGCGCATCCGTGCGCGGGGCAACGCCGGAAATCCGGGTTCGGTATCGGGTGAGGGGCGTTCCCGGTGCCGAACCGCACATCCGTGTGCGGACTTTTCAAAAAGACGGTCGCTCCGCCACCCAATCAAGCAGCCATTCCCATGAACCCCCTGTGGCGGCGGTTTGTGCCGCCGCGATCCACCAAGGTACCCGACATGCAGGCCAGCGAACCCCAATCCGACGATGACGAAACCGAGTTCGACCCCGAGTTCGATGCCATCGTCGCCGAGCGCGATGCCGCGCAGGCCGAACTGGCGAAGATGCGCGAGCAGTTCCTGCGCGAACACGCCGAGCTGGAGAACACCCGCAAGCGGCTGGCGCGCGATGTCGAGCAAAGCCGCAAGTTCGCCAACGAGCGCCTGCTCGGCAGTCTGCTGCCGGTGTTCGACAGCCTCGAGGCGGGCATCGCCGCCGCCCATGGCGAGTCGCCCGCCGTGCGCGAGGGGCTGGAACTGACCTTGCGCCAGCTTTCCAAGGTCGCCCAGGACAATGGCATGACCGTGGTCGCGCCGCTCGGCCAGCCGTTCAACCCCGAGCACGCGCAGGCCATCGCGGTGCTGCCGGCCAGCGAACAGCATCCACCCGGCACCGTCATCGAAGTGCACCAGAAGGGCTACCTGCTCAACGAGCGCCTGCTGCGCCCGGCGCTGGTGATCGTGGCCAAGTCCGAGCACGACTGAGTCCTTGACCCCGTCGCCCCGGCGGTTTTCAACAGCCGAAGGCTGGTCAAGCCGGGGCCCATTTTGATTTCAGAGTTCGACACGGCCTTCTAAACGCTGGACATGGCAAGCGGCCAGAGCCAATGGGTCCCGGCGTTCGCCGGGACGACGAACACCATCCACGGCGCTTGAAACCGCCGCCGCCACCCCCACAACGCAGGCATCGGCCACCGACCCGGTAGCCGCCCCGAATCCAACGCGACACCCGACATCAGGAGAACACTCATGGGCAAGATCATCGGCATTGACCTGGGCACCACCAACAGCTGCGTTTCCGTGATGGAAGGCGGCAAGCCCAAGGTCATCGAAAACTCGGAAGGCGACCGCACCACGCCCTCCATCGTCGCCTTCAGCAAGGACGGCGAAGTGCTGGTCGGCGCGTCGGCCAAGCGGCAGGCGGTGACCAACCCGAAGAACACCTTCTACGCGGTCAAGCGCCTGATCGGCCGCAAGTTCACCGACGCCGAGGTCAAGAAGGACCTCGACCTGGTGCCGTACTCGATCATCCAGCACTCCAATGGTGACGCGTGGGTGTCCACCTCCGACGGCAAGAAGATGGCGCCGCCGGAAGTGTCTGCGCGCGTGCTGGAAAAAATGAAGAAGACCGCCGAGGCGTATCTGGGCGAGACGGTGACCGAGGCGGTCATCACCGTGCCGGCGTACTTCAACGACTCCCAGCGCCAGGCCACCAAGGACGCCGGCAAGATCGCCGGGCTGGATGTCAAGCGCATCATCAACGAGCCCACCGCCGCAGCGCTGGCCTATGGTCTGGACAAGGCCGACACCCGCGACCGCAAGATCGCCGTGTACGATCTGGGCGGCGGCACCTTCGACGTGTCGATCATCGAGATCGCCAACGTCGACGGCGAGAAGCAGTTCGAGGTGCTGTCCACCAACGGCGACACCTTCCTCGGCGGCGAGGACTTCGACAAGCGCGTCATCGATTTTCTGGTCGAGGAGTTCCAGAAGGAGCAGGGCATCGATCTGCGCCGTGATCCGCTCGCCTTGCAGCGCCTGAAGGACGCCGCCGAGCGCGCCAAGATCGAGCTGTCGTCCTCGCACCAGACCGAGGTCAACCTGCCGTACGTGACCGCCGACGCCAGCGGCCCCAAGCACCTGAACGTCAAGCTCACCCGCGCCAAGCTCGAAGCCCTCGTCGAGGATCTGGTCAAGCGCACCATCGAGCCGTGCCGCATCGCGCTCAAGGACGCCGGCATCTCCGCGCGCGACATCGGCGAGGTGATCCTGGTCGGCGGGCAGACGCGCATGCCCAAGGTGCAAGAGTCGGTGAAGGAGTTCTTCGGCAAGGAGCCGCGCAAGGACGTGAACCCCGACGAGGCCGTGGCGATCGGTGCGGCGATCCAGGGCGGCGTGCTCACCGGCACCGTCAAGGACGTGCTGCTGCTCGACGTGACCCCGCTCAGCCTGGGCATCGAGACCCTCGGCGGCGTGTTCACCAAGATCATCGAGAAGAACACCACCATCCCGACCAAGGCTTCGCAGACCTTCTCCACCGCCGAGGACAACCAGAACGCGGTGACCGTGCACGTGCTGCAAGGTGAACGCGATCAGGCCCGTTACAACAAGTCGCTGGGCAAGTTCGACCTCACCGGGATCGAGCCGGCCCCGCGCGGCATGCCGCAGGTGGAAGTGTCGTTCGACATCGACGCCAACGGCATCCTGCACGTGACCGCCAAGGACAAGAAGACCGGCAAGGAGCAGCGCATCGAGATCAAGGGCAGCTCGGGCCTGACCCCGGATGAAATCGCGCGCATGAAGTCCGACGCCGACGCGCACCGCGAGGAAGACAAGAAGTTCCAGGAGTTGGTGGCCACCCGCAATCGCGCCGACCAGACCATCCACGCCGCCCGTGAGGCGATCAAGGAACACGGCGCGGCCGCCGGCGGTGCAGCGATCGGCACGCTGGAGAGCGCCTTGTCGGATCTGCAATCGGCGATGAAGGGCGACGACAAGTCGGTTATTGAAACGCGCATCGCCGCGGTCGAACAGGCGGTGCAGCCGGTGCTGCATGCCGCTTCCGCTGGCGGCGCGCAGCAACCGGGCGCGGATGCCGGGGCGCAAGCCAAGCCGTCCGATGACGTGGTCGACGCCGAGTTCACCGAGGTCAAGGACGACAAGAAATAAGGGCATCGACGCACGCTGAGCGCCCCTGTCAGAAATCGGGCAGGGGCGAGCGACGAGCAAAGATCGTGGTGCCATTGAGCCCCTCTCCCATCGGGAGAGGGGTTGGGGTGAGGGGCGGATTCCTCCGGTAACGCACGGGCAGGCAACGTGGAAAAAGGCCGACTCGAAGCATTCTCCGACGGCGTGATCGCGGTCATCATCACGATCATGGTGCTGGAGTTGAAAGCCCCGCACGCGGCCACTTGGCAGGCGCTGCTGGCCAACGCCCCGGTGTTCGCCAGCTATGTGTTGAGTTTCGTGTACGTGGGCATCTACTGGAACAACCACCACCACCTGTTGCACGCAGCCAGGAAGGTCAATGGCGGGGTGCTGTGGGCGAACCTGTTTTTCCTGTTCTGGCTGTCGCTGTTTCCGTTCACCACCAGTTGGTTGAACGAGTCGCACCCGGCGCCGGCGCTGTGGCCGACCGCACTGTACGGGTTCGTGCTGTTGATGGCCGGTTTGTCGTGGATGCCCTTGAGCCGCGCGCTGATGTGCAGCAACGGCGGTTACGATGGCGCGCTCGGGCGTGCGCTGGGCGGGCCGTGGGGCGACTGGAAGGCCAAGCTGTCGCTGGCCGGCTACGTGCTCGGGATCGCGCTGGCCTTCATCGCGCCGATGGTTTCGTGCGCACTGTACGCATTGGTTGCGCTGCTGTGGGTGATCCCGGATCGGCGCATCGAACAACAACTCGCGGAACCTTGAGATGAGCAAGCGCGACTACTACGAAGTTCTGGGTGTGGCGAAAAATGCCAGCGACGAGGATTTGAAAAAATCCTATCGTCGCTTGGCGATGAAATACCACCCGGATCGCAATCCGGGCGACGCCCAAGCCGAAGCCAGCTTCAAGGAATGCAAGGAAGCCTACGAGGTGCTGTCCGACGGCGCCAAGCGCGGTGCCTACGACCAGCGCGGGCACGCCGCCTTCGAGCACGGCTTCGGCGGGCCGGGCGCAGGCCCGGGTTTTGCCGACGTCGGCGACATCTTCGGTGACATCTTCGGCGACATCTTCGGCGGCGGGCGTGGGCGTCAGGCGCAGCGGCGCGGCAACGACCTGCGCTACGGATTGGAACTGGATCTGGAAGAAGCGGTATCGGGTATCGAGAAAAAGATCGACATCGCCACCTTGATCGATTGCCGCGTGTGCAATGGCGCTGGCTCGGCCGACGGCAAGCTCGACACCTGCGCCACCTGCCGCGGTTCGGGTCGGGTGCGCTTGCAGCAGGGCATCTTCTCGCTGCAACAAGCCTGCCCCAATTGCGGCGGGCGCGGGCGCATCGTCGCCAACCCGTGCAAGGCCTGCCACGGCGAGGGCCGCGCCGAGGACGTGAAGACGCTGTCGGTGAAGATTCCCGCCGGCGTGGATACCGGCGACCGCATCCGTTTGCAGGGCGAAGGCGAGGCCGGCCCGGCCGGCTCGCCGCCGGGCGATCTGTTCGTGGAAGTACACGTGCGCGAGCACGCGATTTTCAAGCGCGAGGGCGACGACCTGTATTGCGAGATCCCCATTCGCATCTCGCAAGCCGCGCTCGGCGACGGCGTGCGCGTGCCCACCCTCAACGGCGAGGCGGAAATCAAGATTCCCGCCGAAACCCAGACCGGCAAGGTGTTCCGCCTGCGCGGCAAGGGTGTCAAATCGGTGCGCAGCCGCGGCCCCGGCGATCTGCTGTGCCGGGCGGTGGTGGAAACCCCGGTCAACCTCACCGCGCGCCAGCGCGAACTGCTCGAACTGTTCGAGGCCACCTTCGAGGGCGACGAAGGCCGGCGCCACTCGCCGCGTTCGAGCACCTTTCTCGACGGCGTGAAGGCGTTCTGGGAACGCATGACCGGCTGAGCGGCCGGCGCGATCAAACTGCCGCCAGCCGTCATCGGATGCGCCCCGATCAGGCGTGCATCGGCAGCGGGATGGCGATCGACTCCACGGCGGCGCGGCCACGGGCTTCCATCGAGGCCAGGAAGCGCCAGACGAACAGCAAGGTCACCGCCAGCAGGCCCGGGTAGCCGATCCCGGCCAGCAGGTAGGGCAGGGTCGGATCGCCATCCACGCGCACCCGCGGCAGCCCGAAGCTGAGCAGGCCCAGGGTGATGATGGCGCCGAACACCCACATCCCGGTCAGCCAGATGCCCGCCTCGAAGCCGCTCAACGGGCGGCTCCAGCCGACCGCGGCGCTCGGCGCCGGGATGGCCGGTGCGGCCACCCGCACGCGCTTGCCCAGTGTGGCCAGGTCGTACACCAGCAGTCCGGTCCCGACCGCGAACAGGAAGCCGAACACCGGCACCAGCAACTTGAAGATGCCCATCGCCGGGAAGATGTCGCCGCCGAACCAGTGCAGGCCGAGCGTGCGATACACGAACACCTGCACGGTGCCACCCAGCGCGAACGACAGCGAGATGCCCAGGATCGAGGCGAACAGCAGCCAGAACGCCAGCTTGCCCAGCCGCTGGTCGAAGTCGGTCGCCTTGCGGATCACCGGTACCGCGTAATAGGCCGCGGCGATGCCGAGCATGCCGAAGGTGCCAAACAGCGCCAGGTGCGCGTGGCTGGGCGTGACCCAGGTGCCGTGCGACCACACGTTGGTCAGGGCGAAGGTCATGGTGAAGCCGAGGATCCCGGCGCCGACTTGTTCGAGCACCACCGAGCCGAGGATGAAGTAAAACGCCGGTGCATTTTCCAGCGGTCGCCGGTTCTGGTGGGCGTCGAGGTAGATGTGCCAGAAGCAGAACACCAGCGGCAGCGGTTCGAGCGCGCTGAACAGCGATCCCCAGAATTGCCAGAACTCCGGCGTGCCGATCCAGAAATAGTGGTGGGCGTTGCCGATCAGGCCCGACAGCCACACCAGCGCCACACCCCAGAACACCGCGTAGCCGACCGATTTCACGTCCACCTTGAACAACAGCACCAGCAGGAAGCCGACCAGCGAGATGTGGATCACTTCCCACACCCCTTCCACCCAGTAGTGCACCACGAACCAGCGGAAGTATTCCTGCAGGTCGAGGCGGGCGACGTAGAACATGCCGAACAGCCAGACCACGGTCAGCGCCACCACCCCCAGCGCCAGCCCCCAATGCACTTCGTTCCACTGGCTGCGCGGCGGGAACGTGCGCAGCACCACGAAGGCCAGGATGCAGAACGCGACCAGGATCGCCACCTGCGCGGCGCGCCCGGCTTCCAGGTATTCCAGCCCCTGCTGCAACCACGGCTGGCCCTGCCACCAGCCGGCGATGCCGCGCATCGCCAGCCCCTGCGTGGCCACGTTCCAGGCCACCACCACGATCACCGCGTAAAACAACAGCTTGACCAGCCATGGCGCGGCAAGGTCGCGCTTGGACAACAGCGGGCCGACAAAGAAGATCGCGCCGATGAACCCGCACAAGATCCACAACAGGCCCAGATTCAAGTGCTCGGCGCGCACCACGTTGAAGTTGAGCGTGCCGGCCAGCAAGGTGGGGTCGGCCTGTTGCAGCGCCAGCAGCATCCCGAAGCCGACCTGCGCGGCGAACAGCACCAGCATCAGCATGAAATAGCGCAGGGCCAGACGCTGCGTCGGGTATTGGATCTGCAACATCAGCGCTTCTCCAGGCTGTGGATGTAGGCGACGATGTCCTTGACGTCGTCGTCCTTGAGCATCTGGCCGTATTGCTGCGGCATCACGTCGGGGGTGAAGCCGGCCACGATCTTGGCGTTGGGCTTGACGATGGATTCGATCAGGTAGGCATCGTCGGCGGTGACCGTGCTGCCGTCGGTGAGCTTGACCTTGGCTCCGTACAGCCCGCCCCAGTCGGGGCCGACCAAGTGCGGGCCGTCGATGGCGTGGCAGGCGGTGCAGCCGTTGTCCTTCGCCAACGCCTCGCCGTGCGCGATCGGGTCGGGCGTGGCGGCACTGGCGCTGGCCGCCGGTGCCGGCGCGGCGACCGGCGCCGTGCTGGCGACCTTCGTGCCGTGCAACAGTGCCAAGCGGTGCTGCAAGTCGCCGGTTTCCACCTTCGGCGGCCAGCCCTCCGTATTCATTTCGGAGGTGTACTTCAGGTAGGCGATCAGCTCGCCCACTTCGTCGGCGTGGAAGGGCAGGTTGGGCATGAAGGAGGTGCCGCCGCCACGCCGCTCGACGCGGTTTTTCGCGCCGGGGAACTTCTCGTAATACGCCGCCAGCGTGTCCACGCCGGCATCGGTGGCGATGGTCTTGTCGAGCAGTTGAGCGCGCAGCGCGCCCTCGGTGGGCCAGCCGCCGGCCGAGGGCAGGAACGCGGCCAGCCACGCCGGGCCGACCTGCTTGTATTCCTCGGTCAGATCCGGCGCAAGGTAGGCGCCGTTACCGACGATGGTGTGGCAGTCCATGCAGTTGTAGGCCTGGAACACGCGCTTGCCGGCGGTGGCCTGATAGCGCCCGAAGTGCACCTGATCGGGCGTGACCTGCCCGCGGTCGACGAGGAATGAAAAGCCCGAGAGCATGGCGAACACGCCCACCATCAGCCCGAACATGGCCAGCGCGCGCCGGCGCTTGATCGGTTCGTCGCAGTTCTTGCCGTCGGCGCAGGTCATGGCGTGCCTGCCTTGTCATCGCCGACTCTGGCCTTCTCGATGGCATCGTGCGCGAACAACGTGCGCAAGGCACCGAGGAAGGCGTAGAACACGTACACCGCCAGCAGGTAGCCGACCGCAAAGTAGACCTTCCACATCTCGTGCGAGGCCGGCCAGTACGCGAAGTCGCGCCAGAATGGCCACGACAGCGCCAGTCCGGCGGCACTGGCCACCATCGACAACGTCAAGTCGATCGCCCGTTGCGTCATCTGCGGCTCCTGTTGTGTGTGCATCCCCAGCGCCACCGGCTGCTGGAGGCCGCGCGCCTGCCTGCACCGGAACGCCGGCAGCATTGGCCCGTGTGCAGGCCAACGCCATGACCCAAGTCAAGCCGGGCGGTGCCGGCGCGTGGTACCCGCGGCTGCCGAGAGCGCGCGCATCGCGCGGCGACCCCGCGGGCTGCCCGATCGTACGGGCGAACGTCGTACACTCACGCAATCGACGTGGAGGCTGTTGATGAACGCGTTGCTGCAGGACGTGCTGGACTTGATCGACGGGCCGCTGGTGCAACAATTGGCCGGGCGTCTGGGGGTGTCGCCCGCGCAAGCGCAGGCGAACATCGCCCAGGCGTTGCCCGGGTTGCTGCACGCGTTGGGGCAACATGCCGGCACCCCTGCGGGTGCCGAAGCCATCCGCACCGCCGTGCAGCAGTTGACCGCGGGTGGATCGGGCGCAATCAACGTCGATGGCCTGATCGGCCAGATCATGGCCAGCCATCCGGGCGGTGCGGCGGGGCTGGCCGACGCCACCGGCGTGCCGCAATCCGATCTGGCGCACCTGTTGCCGGTGCTGGCACCGAGTATCCTGGCCGCGCTCTCGCGACAAGGCCCGCAAGGCGCCGGCGCTGCGCCGGATCTGGCGCAAGCGCTGGGCACGGCGGCGCAACACGCGCAAGGCGCGGCAAGCGCCGGTGGCATCGGCGGCCTGTTTGGCGCGCTACTCGGCAGGCTCTGAAGCCGATGGTCGCGCCGCCACCGATCCGCCTGCTGGTGCACGGAGCTTCCGGGCGCATGGGTCGTGCGCTGCTGCGGCTGGTGGCGGTCGATCCGCGCTTCGAACTGGCCGGTGCCATCACCCGCGCCGGCGGCATGGTCGATGGCGTGCGTTGCCTGCCGGCCGCGCGCATCGCGGCGGCACTGCCATTCGACGCGCTGGTGGATTTCAGCTTGCCGGCCGCATTCGATACCGCACTGGAAGTGTGCCTGCAGCGCGGCATCGCGCTGGTGTCGGGCACCACGGGATTGTCGCCGGCGCAGTGCAAAGCGCTGGCTCTGGCCGCGCAGTCCATCCCGCTGGTGTGCGCGGCCAACTTCAGCCTCGGCGTGGCGGTACTGCACGAACTGGTGGCGCGCGCCGCGGCCGCGTTGCCGAACTGGGACTGTCACCTGCTGGAAACCCACCACGTGCGCAAGCTCGACGCGCCCTCGGGCACCGCGCTGGCATTGGGGCAGACCATCGCTGCCGCGCGCGGGCAGGCGCCGCACTACCTGAGCCTGCGCGCCGGCGACGTGGTCGGCGAACACCACGTGCAGTTCACCGGTGCCGGCGAGCGGCTGGAGTTGATCCACCGCGCCACCGACCGCGACATCTTTGCCCGCGGCGCGCTGGAGGCGGCCGCGCGGGTGGCCGGTCGTGCGCCGGGCTTGTACGCGCTGGGAAAGCTGCTGCTGGGCTGAGCGTCGCCTTACTTGCCCGCTGGCGGGGGCGTGTAGTCGCAGGTCGCGCCGGTCGGGGTGCTGTCGATGCTCATGGTCATCGCCATCGGGTGCTCGCCGCCCGTGCTGTTCATGTCGATGGTGACGTGCGAGCCGCCACCGGCCTTGGCGGCGAAGGTGCCCCGGCCGGTCATCGCCATCTGCCCGCTGCACGCGTAGTTGAAGCTGCCGCTGGTGCCGGAAAACGTGTAATTGCTGATCGTGCAATCGCCGTGGCGACCGTCGTGCGTACGTTGCACCACATCACGGACGTCGTGCTGTTTGCCCAGACACACGCTGGTATCGACCACCCGTGGCGGCATGGCCATCGGCATGTTGGTCATGTGCATGGTCATGGTGGTGGTCACGTGCAGCATCTGCCCGGGTTCGGCCATGGCAAGCGAAGGCAGGGTCGCCAACGCGAGGCAGACGACGATCGGGCGGTAGCGGGACGAGGACATGCGGTGCTCCTGTGGCAGGTTGGGCGTGGACGCGATACGGTAGCCAAAGCGTGCGCGCCAAGCCAGTGGTGTGGCGCTCAGCCTGCGTTTTCCACCAGTTCGCGCAGCGGCCCGGGCAGGCACACGCGCAGACGGGCGTTCAACGCCTTCTCGTGGCGCTGCCAGAGCACGCCCAGCCCGATCACGCCCAAGCCGATGAAGGTCAGCGCGAACGGGAACAGCAGGCTATCCTTGAACACTGCGTACGACAGATGACCGAGGTATCCGGCCACGCCCAGCCCGCCGAAGACCACGAACACGCGCCGCGCCAGCGCCGCACCGATGCCGATCATGCCGATGTTGAGCAGCGCGTACAGCAGCTTGCCGACTTCGCTGTCCGAGTTCATCGCCGACAACCCGCCCCAGAACGCCAGCGTGCCGAACAGGTACAGCCAGAACGCGAAATCCGGCTCGCGGCGGGTGCGCAAGTCCACCCACAGCGCCAGCAGCACGGTGACCAATCCGACGAAGACCGATACCTGCTTGCGCATTTCCCAGCCCTCGTCGGCACCGAACACGAAGGGCGTCAGATCCATGCTCATGTACCACAGCGTCACCGCGATGGGCATCACCATGTACGGCAGGCGATAGCGCCACAGCAAGATCGCACCGGCAGCCAGCGTCGACAGTTCCATCACGATCCAGCGCCAGTCCACGCGCTGATGGTAATCGCGGTAGGTCATCTGGTCGTCGGGCCAGAAGCCAAGGCCACGCTGCAAGCCGTACACCGCCAATGGCACGAGCACGATCACGAAGGTGGCGACGATCCCCGCCGGCACCTTGAGGTGCTTGCGGCGCAAGAAGAACTCGGTCAACCACAAGCCGCCCATGCCATAGCAGCAGGCGATGCCGAACAGCCCCCAGCCGCCGAACAGCTCCCAGCCGGTGCCCATGAACAGGCTCATCGCGCCGATGGCGATCAGCCCACCGAAGTAGTACAGGATGTGGCTGAACTGGAAGCCGGCGCGGTCGTGCCCGCGTTCGGACAAGAACTCCCACAGGCGCGCTGCCTGCCCGGCGTCGAGGATGCCGGCGGCGGCCGCGTCATCAAGGGTCTTGCGATGGATGTCCATGCGCGGCATCGGGACGAACGTCGGGGTCGATGCTGTGGCGTGCCCCTGGGCGTGTCAAGTGCGTCCGCGCCGGAACCGGCGAAGGGCGGCCTTGCGGCCGCCCCTGCGATGAGGTCTGCTGCGGATCGGATCAGTTGCGCGAGTTGAGCTTGCTCAGCAGGCGCAGGAACTCCAGATACAGCCACACCAGCGTCACCACCAGCCCGAACGCGCCGTACCACTCCATGTACTTCGGGGCGCGTGCCTGCACACCGCGTTCGATGCTGTCGAAGTCCAGGATCAGGTTCAGCGCGGCGATGATGACGATGACCGCGCTCAGGCCGATGCCCATCGGGCTGGACGAGGTGATGACGCTGAACGGGTGGCCGAAGAAACCGCCGATCATGCTGGCCAGATAGAACAGCGCCACGCCGCCGGTGGCGGCGAACACGCCGAGGCGGAACTTCTCGGTGGCGCGGATCAATCCGCTGCGGTAAGCCAGCAGCAACGCGCCCATGGTGCCGAAGGTCAGGCCCACGGCCTGAATCACGATGCCCGGGTATTTGGCTTCGAAAATCGACGACACCGCACCGATGAACAGGCCTTCCAGCAGCGCGTAGACCGGCGAGGTGAACATCGCCCACTGCGCCTTGAAGATCGTCACCAAGGCGACCACGAAACCACCGATCGCGCCGACCATGGCCAGGCCCTGCATCGCGCCCAGGTCAGACGATTGGCTCCAGCTGTACATCGCCCCGACCAGCACGAGGATCAGCAGGAACGCGGTCTTGTTGACCGTGCCGTTGAGCGTCATCGCGCCGTCTTGCGCGGCGACGGTGCCGCTGGCGCTGTCGAGGAAGACGTTGGAGTTCAGCGCGGGGTTGGAACTGCGAAGCGGAGTGGCCATGACGTGCGAAGGCTCCTTCAAGTCAGGTGTTGCAATGGGCGGCGCCAGAAGTGATCGAGCACCGCCAGCTTGGATCGCGCCGGGCGATACGAGTTCCGCAAGGCGCCGTGGACATAGTCTGTAGCCATCTTGCAGGCTTTCAAGAGCGGCTGCCCGCGACACAGGCCGGCGGCGATTGCGGAGGCCAGCGTACACCCGGTGCCGTGCGGCTGCACGTCCAGACGCTCGTGGTTGAAGCGGGCGCGGGTGTCGCGGTCGATGTAGCGATCCACCATGGCCACCCCGCCGGGCAGGTGCCCGCCCTTGAGCAGCACCGCCGGCGCGCCCAGCGCCAGCAGTTCATCCAGCGCCGCATCGGCCGCGTCCGCGCCGGCGATCGGGCGCCCGAGCAGGCATTCGGCCTCGGGGATGTTGGGGGTGATGAGGGTCGCCTGTGGCAGCAGCCGCGTGCGCAGCGCGTCCAGCGCCGCCGCTTCCAGCAGGCGCGCCCCGGAGGTGGCGACCATCACCGGATCGAGCACCACCCAACGCGGCCGCCAGTGCTCCAGCGCGTCGGCCACCGCGTGCACCACGGCGGCGTCGGCGAGCATGCCGATCTTCACCGTGGCGATGGAAAAATCGGCGAAGCAGGCATCGATCTGTGCGCGCAGGAAATCCACCGGCGGCACGTACACGGCGCGCACGCCGTGCGGGTTCTGCGCGGTCAACGCGGCGATCGCCGACAGCCCGTGCACGCCGAACGCAGCGAAGGTTTTCAGGTCGGCCTGGATGCCCGCCCCGCCGCCGGAATCCGAACCGGCGATGGTGAGCGCGCAGGGAGGAAGATCGTGGGTCATGTGGAATGTTCCTGCCGATGCGGGCCGTTCAACCGGCAACGTTGCGTGCGGCTACCGCCAGCAAGCCGCGCAACACGGCGGTGGGCGAGGGCGGGCAGCCGGGGATGGTCAGGTCCACCGGGAGCACTTCGGACAGCGCGCCCAGCGCGGCATAGCTGCGCCCGAACACGCCGCCACAGGCGGCACAGTCGCCGACCGCGACCAGTCGCTTGGGGTCGGGCATGGCGTCCCACGTGCGCTTCACCGCCGCGACCATGTTCGTGCCGATCGGGCCGGTCACCAGCAGCACGTCGGCGTGGCGCGGGCTGGCAACGAACCGGATGCCGTGGCCTTCGAGGTTGTAGTAGGGGTTGCCCAGCGCACTGAGTTCCAGTTCGCAGGCATTGCACGAGGCGGCATCGACCAGACGCAGGCACAGCGCGCGGCCGAGGATCTGCCAGATCGCCGCGTGCAGGGCCGCCGGGGAGTCCGCCGCGGGCGTTGGCGGGTTTTGGCTGACGTTGCCGATGCGGGCGATCTGGCGCAGGGTCTTGAGCATGGTCGGTGACCGCGGGGCCGGCTACAGGTCGTGCCCGCTGTAGGACAGGTTGAAGGATTTGTTGATCAACGGGAAATCCGCGACGATGTTGCCGATCGCCGCATACTCGACCACCGGCCAGTTCTGCCACGAGGGGTCGTGCGGGCGGCAGCGGCGGATGCGGCCATCGGCGCCGGTCTGGATCGCCACCAGCACCGGGCCACGCCAGCCTTCCACGCTGCCGAGCGCGAACCCTTCGCCGGTCGCCGGAGCCAGTGCCACCGTCGCCGGGCCGGGCGGCAGGTTCTCCAGCAAGCTGCGGCACAGGCGCAGCGATTCGCAGGCTTCCTCGAAACGTACCGCCACCCGTGCGGCGACATCGCCCTCGTCGCGGCCGGCCCGGCGCACGCCCAGCGCCCGGTACGGCTGCAGATCGCCATCCACCCGCTCGTCGCGGGCCACACCGCTGGCACGCCCGGCCAGCCCGATCAAGCCCAACCGGCGAGCCAGTTCGGGGCTGGCGCAGCCGGCGCCGACGAAGCGATCCTGCAGGCCCGAATGGTCGTCGTAGATCGCCCGCAGCGTCGCCACCTCGCGTTCCAGCAATGGCAGATCGGTCAGCAGATCCTTGCGCGCGGGTTCATCCAGGTCGCGGCCCACGCCGCCGGGCACGATGGCATCGAGTGGATAGCGCGCGCCGAACGCGGACTCGTTGCGCCGCAGCAGGTCTTCCTTGAGCCGCGAGAACTGGCTCAGGCCGAAGGCGAAGCCGCCATCGTTGCCCAACGCGCCCAGATCGCCCAGATGGTTGGCCAGCCGTTCGCGTTCGAGCAACAGCGCGCGCAGGGCGCAGGCGCGAGTCGAAACCTCGGTGCCGGTCAGGGCTTCGGCGGCCATCGCGTAGGCCCATCCAAAAGCCACCGTGCTGTCGCCGGAAATCCGTGCCGCCAGCCGCGCGCCTTCGGTCAAGGTCATGCCGATGAAACGCCGCTCGATCCCTTTGTGCGTGTAGCCCAGGCGCGTTTCCAGACGCAGGACTTTCTCGCCGACCACCGCAAAGCGGAAATGCCCGGGTTCGATGATGCCGGCGTGGACCGGGCCGACCGCGATTTCGTGTACGCCCTCGCCGGTCACCCGCACGAAGGGGTATTCGGGTGGCTCGTCGCGGTCACGCCGATCCATGCCGGCAATGCGCAGCGGGAAGGTCTGCCATTGACCGTGATCGAGCCAACCGCGCCCGTCGCCGCCCTTGGCGCGAATACCGGTCAGGTCGAAGTTGGCCCGTTGCAGCCGCGCGGCAACCGGGAAGATCGGCGCCAGATCCGGGTGCTCGGGTGCGTGCGCGTGCAGCGGCGAGGCGCTGACCAGCAGGCCCGCGTCGTCTTCCAGCGCCAGCCACAGCGTGAAGCCTCGGCCGAGGTCGCGATCATCGGTGCCCCACAGGCTGCGCAGGCGTCCGCCGGCATCGGCCACCGCCTGACACAGCGCCGGCAAGCGCGCGATCCCGACCTCGGCGTGGCGCGCGCGCAGCGGGCCGGGCAGCGGCGCGGCGGTGATCCCCGCAGGCAGGGCGGCGGACGTGCTCATCCGATCATCGCCGCCGCGAGGCGGTACCACTGCGCCAGCACCGGCGGGATGTACAGCCCCAGGCACAGTACCAGCGCCAGATGCGCGAATACCGGCAGCAGCGAGGGCCGGTGTGGCAGTGGCATGAGATCGTGTTCGCCGAACACCATCGTCTGCACGCGCCGGAAGATCGCCGCGAACGCCATCGCCAGCGCCAGCACCAGCAGCGGGGTCGCCCACGGGTGCTCGTGCATGGCGGTGGTGAGGATCAGGAACTCGCTGGCGAACACTCCGAACGGCGGCATCCCGAGGATCGCCAGGGTACCCAGCATCAAGCCCCAGCCGATCCGCGGGCTGAGTGAAATCAGGCCGCGGATGCCGTCCATGTCCTGCGTCCCGGCCTTCTGGGTGGCGTGGCCGACCACGAAAAAAATCCCCGACTTGGTCAGCGAGTGCACGGTCAGGTGCAGCAGGGCGGCGAAGTTGGCCACCGGACCGCCCATCCCGAAGGCGAACGTGGCGATGCCCATGTGCTCGATCGACGAATACGCGAACAACCGCTTGACATCCTTCTGTCGCCACAGGAACAACGTCGCCAGCAGCAGCGAGAGCAGGCCGAAACCCATCATCAGGTTCCCGGCCAGACCGCCGGGAACCGCGCCATCCACCAGCACCTTGCAGCGCACCACCGCGTACAGGGCGACGTTGAGCAACAGCCCGGACAGCACCGCCGAGACTGGCGTGGGCCCCTCGGAATGGGCATCGGGCAGCCAGTTGTGCAGCGGCGCCATACCCACCTTGGTGCCGTAGCCGACCAGCAGGAACACGAACGCCAGCGCCAGCACGGTCGGCTCCAGCTGCCCCTTGACCGCGTTCAGGTGGGTCCACAGCAGGGCCGCTTCGCCTTGGGTGCCGAGCACCTTGCCGGCCGCGAAGTACAGCAGCACGGTGCCGAACAACGCTTGGGCGATGCCGACCCCGCACAGGATGAAGTATTTCCACGCCGCTTCGAGGCTGGCCGGGGTGCGGTACAGCGACACCAGCAGCACGGTGGACAAGGTGGCCATCTCCATCGCCACCCACAGGATGCCGAGGTTGTTGGTCAGCAGCGCCACTAGCATGGTCGCCATGAACAACTGGTACATGCTGTGGTACAGGCGCATCCGCGCCGGGGTCAGGCGCCCGCGGTGGGTTTCGATGCGCATGTACGGTCGCGAGAACACCGCCGTGGTCAGGCCGACGAAGCTGGTCAGCACCACCAGAAAGACGTTGAAGGGGCCGACGAAGAACTGCTCGTGCCAGACCAGCAGCGGGCCTTCGGCCATGACCTGCGCGGTGAGCGCGATGCTGGCCACGAAGGTGCACAGGCTGATCGCCACGTTGGCCTCGGCTGCACGCCGGCGCGCTCCGGTCAAGGCCAGCAGGACGCAGCCCAGCAGCGGGCAGGCCAGCGTCAAGGCGAGCGCGTTCATGGGTCGTCCTCCTTGAGCTTTTCCAGATGCTGCAAGTCGAGGCTGTCGAACTGCTCGCGGATCTGGAAAAAGAACACGCCCAGGATCGCCACCCCGACCAGCACGTCCAGAGCGATGCCCAACTCGACCACCATCGGCATGCCGTAGGTGGCGCTGGTGGCGGCGAAGAACAGGCCGTTCTCCATCGCCAGAAAGCCGACCACCTGCGAGATCGCCTTGCTGCGGGTGATCATCATCAGGAACGACAGCAAGATCACCGCCAGCGCCACGCCCAGGGTGCCGCGGGCGATGGTGGTGGCCATGTGCGCGACCGGCTGGGCCAGCCCGAAGGCGAACACCACCAGCACGATGCCCACCAGCATGGTGCTGGGGATGTTGAGCAGTGGCTCACGGTCCCAGCGCACGCCCAGGCGCGCGATCAGGCGTTGCAGGATCCACGGCAGCAACGCCGCCTTGAGCACGAACGAGAGCGCCGCCGAGTAGTACAGGTGGGACAGGCCGGAACTGAAGGCCACGATCGCGGTGGAAATCGACAGCACCGCGCCTTGCAACGCGTACAGATCCACCAGCGAGACGATCCGTCGTTGCGAGAGCATGGCGAACGCCAGTAGCAGCATCAGCGCCGCACACAGGTTGATCAGCTGGGGCACGAGGATGGCCATCGTTCACACCTCCAGCAGCAAGTGCAGCAGCAGCCCGAGCACCGCCAGCAGGAAGGCGGTGGCGAGGAACTCCGGGGCACGGAAGATGCGCAGCTTCGCGCTCACCGTCTCGATCAGCGCCAGCCCGGCGCCGACCGCGAGCAGCTTGGCGATGGTGATCGCGGCGGTGGCGGCGATGCCCCAGGCGCCAGCCTGCGGGCCGGCCAAGCCCCAAGGCACGAACAGCGCCAGCCCGATCAGGGCGTAGTTTTGCAGCTTCAGCGCCGCCGCCCACTCCACCAGCGCCAGGTGGCGGCCTGAATACTCCAGCACCATGGCTTCGTGGATCATCGTCAGTTCGAGGTGGGTGGTCGGGTTGTCGATCGGGATGCGCGCGTTCTCGGCCAGCAGCACCATCACGAAGGCGGTCGCGGCGAAGGCCAGGCTGGGGTAGATGGTGAAGTGGCTGTGCCCGAGGGTGGCGATGATGGTCGGCAGCAGGGTGCTGCCGGAGATCATCGAGGCGGTGAACAGCACCATCAACAGCGCCGGCTCGGACAGGAAGCCGATCAGCATTTCCCGGCGCGCGCCCAGCGAGCCGAACGCGGTGCCCACGTCCATCGCCGCCAGCGCGGCGATGACCCGCGCGATCGCGAACACGCCGACCAAGGCGATGGTGTCGGCGGCCATGCCGAGGCGGTTTTCACGCGTGATCGCCGGGATGATCGTCGCGGCCAGCGCCATTGCCCCGAATTGCACGTAGGGCGCGGCACGGAACAGCGGAGAGGCCGTGTGCGCGACCACGGCATCCTTGTGCAGCAGCTTGCGGATGCCACGCCACGGCTGCAGTACGCCGGCGCCGGCGCGGTTCTGCAAACGCGCCCGGCACACGTCGACCCAGCCCACCAGCAGCGGCGCGGCGACCATCGCCAGCGCGCTTTCCAGCACCGTCGGGAGCAGTGCGGCGACGTTCACAACACGAACACCAGCAGGGCCAGCAGGGTGACGAAGCTGTAGAGCAGGTAGATCGCGATCTTGCCCTGTTGCAGGCGACCGATCCTGCGCGCCACCGCCAGTACCGCATCAGCGGTCGGCAGGTACAGCCAGTGCCACCACTTGTCGGCCAGAAACAGGGCGTAATGCGGATGGGTGTCGGCTGGGCTCGGGTCGTTCCAGTTGATGCGGAAGAATGGCCGGAAGATGCGCCGGATCGGCTGCCCGAAGCCCTCGGCGGTGTCTTGCATCCGCGCGGTCCATTCCGGGTAGCCGCAGTTCCATGCCGCGCTGCGGCGCACGCGACCGCGGTAGAGCGCGCGCATGCCCAGCCACGCCAGCGCGATCGCCAGCGCGATGCCCCCGGCGAACGCGCCCGGGCTGTAGGAGGCGCGGGTCGGCGCCCCGGCGATCAGCAACCAGCCGTGGGTGGCGTGCTCACCCAGCGAGGTGCCGAGCAAGCTGGCATTGACCGCATCCAGCCCGTGCAGCACCGTGACCGGCGCCAGCCCCAGCGCGACGCACGCCAGCGCCAGCCAGAGCAGGCCGCAGCGTTCCAGCCAGCCGGCATCGTCCGCCTTGGCCAGTGCCGCCTCGCGCGGCTGGCCGAGGAAGATCACGCCGAAGAACTTGACCATCACGAATGCCGCCAGCGCCACGGTCAGGGCCAACGCAGCCGCGCCCAGCGGCGCGAGCATGTTGACGATCGCGTGTGGCAGCGCCGGGGTGAACAGGTAGCTTTGCAGCAGCAACCATTCGGAAACGAAGCCGTTGAGTGGCGGCAGCCCGGCGGCAGCCAGCGTGCCGACCAGCGCCAGCCACGCCACCCACGGCATGCGGTGGATCAAGCCGCCAAGGCGGCCCAGGTTGCGTTGGCCGGTGGCGTGCAGAACCGAGCCGGTGGCCAGGAACAACAGACTCTTGAATACCGCGTGGTTGAGGCAGTGATAGAGCGTGGCCGCCAGCGCCAGCGCCGCCGCCATGTCCATCCCGAGGCTGCGGAACAGCAGCGTCAGGCCGACGCCGGTCAGGATCACCCCGATGTTTTCGATCGACGAGTAGGCCAGCAGCCGCTTCATGTCGGTCTGAACCGCCGCGAAGATCGCCCCGAACAGGGCGGTGAACGCCCCGATCGCCAGCACCGCCGCGCCCCAGCCCCACATGGGCGCGTGCAGCAAGTCGAAGGAGATCCGCAGCAGGCCGTAAATGGCAATCTTGAGCATGACCCCGCTGAGCAGCGCCGATGCGGGTGAGGGAGCCACTGGGTGCGCCTCGGGCAGCCACACGTGCAGGGGCACCAGTCCGGCCTTGGCGCCGAAGCCGAACAAGGCCAGCGCGAACGCCAAGCTGGCCTGCCACGGCGTGAGCGAGGCCGCACGCATGGCCGCAAAGGTGAACTGCCACGAACCGCCCTGCAGGACGCCGAAGGACAACAGGATCGCCAGCGCACCGATGTGCGCGATCAGCAGGTAGAGGAAGCCGGCGTTGCGGATCTCGGGGATGCGGTGCTGGGTGGTGACCAGGAAGTACGACGAAACCGCCATGATTTCCCACGCGACCATGAACGCGTAGGCGTCGTCGGCCAGCACCACCAGTGCCATGCTGGCCAGAAATACGTGGTATTGCAGGCACAGCAGGCCCGGCAGCGAACCCTCGCCGCTGCGAAAGTAACCGGCCGAATACAGTGAAGTGCCGAACGAGGCCACGCCGATCAAGGTCAGAAACACCCCGGCCAGCGGATCCAGGCGCAGGTGGAAGGGCAGGTCGGGCAGGCCCAGCGGCAACACCATCGACTGCGCCGGTGCCGCCAGCGCGAACACGCCGATGACCAGCAAGGCCGTGCTGCCCAGCGCGCCCAGCACGAACAGCAGACGCCCGGAAACGAACGTGCTGCGCGGTCGCAGCAACCCGGCCACACCGATCGCCAACCAGCCACCGACCACCGCCAGCGCGGCGGGCAGCAGGTCGGACTCGGGCCAGAGGAAATCCATCGCCGATGCCGTCAGCGCGCCACCGGGATCGAACAGGTGGGCCGACCCGGCGCGGTCGCTACGGACAGGCAGCGGGCCCGGCGCCACGCGACTGCGCCGCTTGCCGCCGCGCGTGGGCTTGTGGAGCCCGGGCTCATGGCAGGGCTTTCAAGCGCACCCCGCGGCCGTGGCCGCGGCTGGGCGCGTCGTTGCCGATCAACTCGATGCCGGCGGCCTCCAGCGCCTCGACCACCTTGGTCAAGGTGCCGACGACCCCGCGCACCACGCCGCCGCTGGCTTCCATGCGCTGGATGGTGGGCACAGATACGCCGGCCAGCTTGGCCAGCTCGCGCTGGTCGATGCCGAGCAGGGCGCGCGCTGCGCGCATCTGGGCGGAGGAGATCATGCGGAGATTTTCAGCAACGAACCATCTTGATGCAAGTATCTGCATCATATTGTGATGTATCAAACATCTTTTTCTTGCGAAGAAACCGATTTGGATGCAGAATGGAACCGAACTGAGGTTTGCCATGACCACGCTCACCCTCAAGAACATCCCGGACGAGGTGTACCAACGCTTGCGCAGTTCGGCAGAGCGCCATCGGCGCAGCCTGAATCGTGAAGCCATCGTCTGCCTCGAAACGGCGCTGGCACCCACGCGCCTGCCGCCAGCCGAGCGCCTTGCCCGTGCGCGTGCGCTGCGCTCGGACTTGGCCGCAGGCGATTACTCCGCCGGCGACATCGACACGTTCAAGCGCGCAGGTCGGGTGTGATCGTCGTCGATAGCAACATCCTGGCCTATCTGTATCTGCCCGGAGCGCACACCGCCGCCGCCGAAGCGCTGCTGGCCCGCGACGGCGACTGGGCCGCGCCGCTGCTTTGGCGCAGCGAGTTCCGCAACATTCTGGCCGGGTATCTGCGTCGCGGCGCGCTGACATTCGAGCAGGCGTGTGCGCTGCAAAGCGAAGCCGAGTCGCTGATGACCGGCGCAGAGTACGAGGTGGACTCGCGCGCCGTGCTGGCGTTGGTGCAGGCCAGCGATTGTTCGGCCTACGACTGCGAGTTCGTGGCCTTGGCACGCCAGTTGGGCACCAAGCTGGTGACGATGGATCGCCAACTGCTGCGAGCGTTTGCGCACGATGCGCAGGCGCTGGCTCACTCGCCCTCGAAATAATCGCCGTCGATCTTCTTGAACTGGCGGCGGCTGGACGTAAGGATCGGGCCACCGCAGGTCGCAGGCACTTGCTTGAATCATGTGTTTCGTCTATTTTGTCCAAAACGGACATGGAAACATCATGCGCACCGTGACCGCATCGCAAGCCAAGCAGGGTTTTGCCGAAGTGCTCGACGCGGCCGCCCGTGAGCCGGTCGTCATCCGCCGCCACAACCGCGACGTGGCGGTGGTGATTTCGATGCACGACTACGAGCGCCTGCACCGATTGAACGTCGAGGAGTTTCTTCGCGTTGCCGACGAGATCGGGCGCGAAGCCGTGCGCCGTGGGTTGACCGAGGAAAAACTGGCCGCACTGCTGGCCAGCGATGATTGAGCGTCGCTGGGTTGTCGATACCAACGTATTGGTCGCGCATGCGCTGATGCCAGCAGGTACGGCAGCACGTGCGGTAGAACGTGCGGCGCGCAGCGGCGTGCTGCTGGTTTCTCGGGAAACTCTGGCAGAACTCGTGGCGGTGTTGGCGCGCAAAAAGTTCGTACGCTACCTTACGTCACAGGCCCGGCTTGATTACCTGCGCGCGTTCGCCGGTGCGGCCAAACTCGTGGAAATCCACTGGTGCGGCGCGGTGTGCCGCGATCCGAACGATGACAAGTTCCTGCACGTGGCCGTGAACGGGCAGGCCGATGCGATCATCACCGGCGATGCCGACTTGCTGGCGCTGCACCCGTTCCACGGCGTGGACATCCTGACGCCAGCAGATTTTCTGCGGCGCGGGTGACGCAAGTGGTTGAGCCGAAACTGTGATCCGTGAACGCTCTCGGGTCGTCGGAATTTCGATACCTGGCTTGCGTTGATCCGCAGAGACGATGCAGCCGACACTGGCTAATGCTCGTCATTCCCGCGTGCTCCTGGCGGGAATCCAGCGCCTTTCGATGGTGGCTGCGACCGAGCATCTCAAGCCGCGCGCTCGCTGAAACTGCGTTCGCGCAGGTTCTGCGGATGCCCTGCAACCAGTCGAAACAGCTGAATCTTGGTCGTCGCATACCGACAAGCGACCTACAATACCTCCGACGCATAATCGGCCAGCCGCGAGCGCTCGCCCCGGCGCAAGGTGACGTGCGCGCTGTGCGCCCAGTTCTTGAAGCGATCCACCGCGTAGGTCAGGCCCGAGGTGGTCTCGGTGAGGTAGGGCGTGTCGATCTGCTCGACGTTGCCAAGGCAGACGATCTTGGTGCCCGGGCCGGCGCGGGTGATGAGGGTCTTCATCTGCTTGGGCGTGAGGTTCTGCGCTTCGTCGAGGATCAGCCAGCGGCTGAGGAAGGTGCGCCCGCGCATGAAATTGAGCGAGCGGATCTTGATCCGCGAGGCGAGCAGATCGTTGGTCGCCGCGCGGCCCCAGGCGCCGTTCTCGGCCGGGGTGCGGGTGAGCACTTCGAGGTTGTCGGTGAGCGCGCCCATCCACGGCGTCATCTTTTCTTCCTCGGTGCCGGGCAGGAAACCGATGTCCTCGCCCACGCTCACCGTGGCGCGGGTCATGATGATCTCGCGGTAGCGCTGCTGATCCATTGTTTGCGCCAGCCCGGCGGCGAGCGCGAGCAAGGTCTTGCCGGTGCCGGCGGTGCCCAGCAGGGTGACGAAGTCGATTTCCGGATCCATCAGCGCGTTGAGCGCGAAGTTCTGCTCGCGATTGCGCGCCACGATGCCCCACACCGAGCGCTGCGCGTGGCGGAAGTCGTCGACGATGCGCAAGGTCGCCTTGTCGCCCTCGACCTTGGCCACCGCCAGCTCGACTTCCTCCTCGCCGGGCAGGTACAGGTATTGGTTCGGATGCCAGTCCTCGTCGGCGCGCTTTTTCACCTCATACCAGGTGCGGCCCTTCTCCGGCCAACTGCGCAGGTCGGATTCGTGGCGATCCCAGAAGTCGGCGGGCAACTCGGCCGCGCCGGTGAACAGCAGGTTGAAGTCGTCCAGTGCGCGGTCGTTCTCGTAATCCTCGGCGGTGATGCCGTGGATCGAGGCCTTGATGCGCATGTTGATGTCTTTGGACACCAGCACCACGGGCGTGTCCGGATGCGCCTGCCGCAGATCCATCACCGCGGCGAGGATCTGGTTGTCGGCCAGATGCGACTTGGGCGCGCCCGGCGCGCTGGCTTTTTTCTTCGCCTCGCCGCCATCGACCTGAAAGCGCAGCCGGCCCACGTTCGGGCTGATCTTGAGTTGCAGCGCCTTGGGGTGGGTCAGCGGCAGGCCATCGCCGATGCCGGCGCCGTCGTTGTTCTCGATCAGCTCGTTGATGAAGCGGCTGACCTGACGGGCGTTGCGGCTGACTTCCGAGTTGCCCTTCTTGGCCGCGTCGAGTTCTTCGATGACCATCATCGGCAGGAACACGTCGTGCTCTTCGAACTTGAACAGCGCGGTCGGGTCGTGCATCAGCACGTTGGTGTCGAGCACGAAGATGCGTTTGTCGGTAGGGGTCACTGCGTTCCCTTTATTGGATGGGTGATGAGCTGCGCTTGCGAACTGCCAGTGGCAGTTCGCGCAGCGCAGAACGCCGATACGACGGCGCGAAAAGATCGGTCAGCCATGTGTCGGAATCGGCTACAAAAACTCTCGCGGACGTTGGCCGGATCGCTGCGGCAGCATAGCCCCTCTCCCAGCGGGAGAGGGGTTGGGGTGAGGGGCGAGACGGCGCCATCTTTGACGAATGCACGCTTTCGTCGGCCCTCATCCGGCGCTGCGCGCCACCTTCTCCCGACGGGAGAAGGGCACAGCAATGGGCAGGATGGGTCGATCTGCGATCGACCCATCCCGCGAGAAAAGTCCTGCAAAGGCCCCACGCAATGCCGTGTGGCCGATGTGCGGCTGGCCCGCGTACATGCCGGGTCGTTGCGCGCCAAGCGCACGTCAGGGCTTGCCCTTGCGCAGCCGCGCGAGCGCATCGAGCACCGCCTGTGCGTGCCCGGCCACCTTCACCGGACTCCAGCGGTCGCGCACGATGCCTTCCGGATCGACCAGAAACGTGCTGCGGATGATGCCGCGCACTTTCTTCCCGTACATGTTTTTCTCGCCGATCACGCCGAACGCGTTGCACAACGCTTCATCGGGATCGCTGGCCAGATCGAATTCGAAGCCGTGCTTTGCGCAGAAATTCTGGTGCGACTTCACCGAATCCCGCGACACGCCCAACACCACCGCGCCGGCGCGCTTGAACTTCGGCAACAGTGCGTTGAAGTCGATGCCTTCGGTGGTGCAGCCGGGGGTGTTGTCCTTCGGATAAAAATACAGGGCGAGCCACTTGCCGGCGTAATCGGACAGGCGGGCGTTCGCGCCCGTGGACAGGATGAATGCGATCTCGGGGATGCGGTCGCCGATGTCGGGCATCAGGATTCTCGTTGACGGTGCGTCAAAACTTCATCGGATCCATGATCGCGTCGAGGTTCAGATGATCGCAGAACTCCAGGAAATCGTCGCGCAAGCCGGCGATGTGCATGTCGTTGGGCACGCCGATGGTGATTTGCGCGGTGAACATCTCCGCGCCGGTCTGCATCGCCTTGTAGCGCGAGCAACTCAGGTTCTCGATGCTGATGCCCAGCCGGTCGAAAAAATCGGCGAGCTGGAACAAGATGCCCTGCTTGTCGGCCGCCACGACTTCGACGATGTACGGCAACAGGTTGGTTTGCAGCGGTTTGGGCGAGGTGCGGTTCCACATCAGCTTGATGGTTTTTTCCTCGCGCTCCAGCCGCGTCAGCGCCGATTCGAGCTTGGCCACCGCGTCCCACGAGCCCACCGCCAGCGCGGTCACCGACACGTCGTGGCCGACCGTGGACAGGCGCGCATCGGCCAGATTGCAGCCCGACTCGGCGATGCGCCGGCTCAGCGCCAGCAGGGGCGAATCCGGGTGGGCGGCGCTGGCGTTGATCAGCAGGTGGTTTTCGTTGGCCGCCGGACGGCTGGCGGCATCGCTGGTCACGGTCGGTGCGGTGCGGCGGGCGGGAGGCATGGCGTCGGGCGGTCTCGGATCGCAGGCGAAAGGCGGGCCGTGGTTCCTCCGACCGCTGCGCCAGCATAGGGTCGGCGCTGCCAAGCCGCAAGCACCGCGGGGCCATGGCAAAATCTGCCGTCAAGGCCGCGGGCTGGCAGGAAATCCCCTACGGGAAGATGCGCCATCGTCCGATGGCGCATGGGCAGGCCGGCACCGATGCTGGCCGCGAAGGGAACCAGGCGCCGCGGCTGCTATCATGGCCACCAAGCCTTTCGTTCCCCTTCGCCGCCGATTCGACGTCCCGCCGATGCCGGCGCGGACGGCGGTCCCGGCTATCCCCCACGGCAGCACACAAACGGAGCAGCCACATGGCGCGCGGCATCAACAAGGTCATCCTCGTCGGCAACCTCGGCAACGATCCGGATACCAAATACACCCAAGGTGGGATGGCGATCTGCTCGATCAGCCTGGCCACCACCAGCGTGCGCAAGGACAAGGACGGCAACACCCAGGAGCGCACCGAGTGGCACCGCGTGAAGCTGTTTGGCAAGCTCGGTGAGATCGCCGGCGAGTACCTGCGCAAGGGCTCGCAGTGCTACATCGAAGGCTCGATCCGCTACGACAAGTACACCGGCAAGGACGGGGTCGAGCGCTACAGCACCGACATCATCGCCGACGAGATGCAGATGCTCGGCGGGCGCAGCGGCGGTAGTGGTGGCGGTGGTGGCGAGCGTCCGGAGCGCGCCGAGCGCAGCGCACCGCGACCGTCGGGCGGCTCGACTGGCGCGTCGCGCCCGGCGCCGTCTGCGGGCGATGATTTCCCCGACGACGACATCCCGTTCTAGTCGGGCGACGATGCAAACCTGGCTCGTGACCGGCGGTGCCGGCTTCATCGGCGGCAATTTCGTGCTCGACGCGGTGGCGTCAGGCATCCGTGTCGTCAATCTCGATGCGCTCACCTACGCCGGCAACCGCGACACCCTTGCCGCGCTCGATGGCAATCCGAAGCACGTGTTCGCGCACGGCGACATCGGCGATGCCGCTTTGGTCGGCAAGCTGCTCGCCGCGCACCGCCCCGACGCGGTGGTGAACTTCGCCGCCGAGTCGCACGTGGATCGCTCGATCGACGGCCCGGCGGAGTTCGTGCAGACCAATGTGGTCGGCACACTGGCCTTGCTCGAATGCACGCGCGACTATTGGCGCGGGCTGGAGGGTGCGGCAAAGGAGGCGTTTCGCTTCCTGCACGTATCCACCGACGAGGTGTACGGATCGCTGGGCGACAGTGGCGCGTTCACCGAAGACACGCCGTACGCGCCGAACTCGCCGTACTCGGCGTCGAAGGCGGCATCGGATCATTTGGTGCGCGCCTTCCATCACACCTATGGCTTGCCGGTGTTGACCACGAACTGCTCGAACAACTACGGCCCGTTCCAGTTTCCAGAGAAGCTCATCCCGCTGGTGATCCAGAAAGCACTGGCCGGGCAGCCGCTGCCGATCTACGGCGACGGCATGAACGTGCGCGATTGGTTATTTGTGAAGGATCACTGTGCGGCGATCCGCCGTGTGCTGGAAGCCGGGCGGGTGGGTGAGACCTACAACGTCGGCGGCGATGCCGAAAAGCCCAACCTCGCGGTGGTGAAGACGATCTGCGCGCTGCTCGACACGCGCAGCCCCTTGCCCGACGGACGACCGCACGAGGCGTTGATCACGTATGTGAAAGACCGCCCCGGTCACGATCGCCGCTACGCCATCGACGCCTCCAAGCTCAAGCGCGAACTGGGCTGGCAGCCGACGGTGGACTTCGAAGCCGGCATCGCGCAGACCGTGGACTGGTACCTGGACAACGCGGTATGGGTGGCGCGGGTGCTGGATGGCAGTTATCGACTGGAAAGGATTGGGCAGGGGTGATGTTTTGTGATGCCTGCGGTGCGTTTGCTGAGCGGTGATTGGTGATTGGCAGGCTGTGAGCGGTGAGCGGGTCAGAGCCTCGCCCCGCATCCCGAGTTTCGCTCCTGCTGTCATCGATGAGCGCGGCGAAGGATCCGCTTTTCGTGGCAACGCCTGTACCGACGAACAGCAGATCGCTCACTTCATTCGGGATGACAAGCTTTCTCCTCGCCTCTGGTTTCCTGCGCTCCGCTCACCACGCATTGCCCACGGCTCGACCACCCGACATCGCATCCACCGCAATTTTCGTCTTCGCATGCAACGACGTTTTCCGGAAATCCCCATGACCCAACGCAAAGGCATCATCCTCGCCGGCGGCTCCGGCACGCGGCTGTACCCGATCACGCAGTCGATCAGCAAGCAACTGCTACCGGTGTACGACAAGCCGATGATCTATTACCCGCTGGGCGCGTTGATGCTCGCCGGTATCCGTGAGGTGCTGATCATCAACACCCCGCACGAGCAGGAACTGTTCAAGCGCCTGCTCGGCGATGGCTCGCAGTGGGGCATGCGCATCCAGTACGCGGTGCAGCCCAGCCCCGACGGACTGGCGCAGGCGTACCTGATCGGGCGCGAGTTCGTCGCTTGCGGACCGAGCTGCCTGGTGCTGGGCGACAACATTTTCTATGGTGATGGCTTCACCGGGCTGCTGCGCCGCGCCGATGAGCGCGCGCACGGTGCGACGGTATTCGGTTACTGGGTGCACGACCCGGAGCGCTACGGCGTGGCCGAGTTCGATGCCACCGGCATAGTGGTCGGACTGGAGGAAAAGCCCGCCAAGCCGCGCTCGCACTACGCCGTCACCGGCTTGTATTTCTACGATGGTCGCGCCAGCGATTTCGCGGCCAACCTGAAACCATCGCCGCGCGGCGAGCTGGAGATCACCGATCTCAATCGCTGCTATCTGGACGACGACTCACTGCATCTGGAACGCCTCGGTCGTGGTTATGCGTGGCTCGACACCGGCACCCACGAGTCATTGTTGCAGGCATCGGACTTCATCGAGACCATCCAGGCGCGCCAAGGCCTGCGCGTGTGCTGCCCGGAGGAAATCGCCTTCTACAACGGCTGGATCGATGCCGCGCGCGTGCGCGAACTGGCCAAACCGCTGGCGAAGAACGGCTACGGCCAGTACCTGCTAGCGATGATCGAGCATGGGCCGGTGGCTTGAGGGCCGAGAGACGGGAGGCGGGAGGCGAGAGACGAGAGACGGGAGACGAGAGACGGGAGACGGGAGGCGAGAGACGGGAGGCGAGAGACGGGAGGCGAGAGACGGGAGGCGAGAGACGGGAGGCGAGAGACGGGAGGCGAGAGACGGGAGGCGAGAGACGGGAGGCGAGAGACGGGAGATGCGGGTTGGTCCTCTCGATCCAAGCGCCGACCCCCGAGTCGCGAACCCCAGTCCAGACCCCCGAGTCCAGACCCCAGACCCCAGAGTCCAGACCCCAGACCCCAGAGTCCAGACCCCAGAGTCCAGAGTCCAGAGTCCAGAGTCCGACCTATGGTTGTCATCCCGAGCGCAGCGAGGGATCTGCTGTTGCAAGCGTCGAGCGAAGCAGATCCCTCGCTGCGCTCGGGATGACAACGGTGCAAGATGCCCCGCTTCCCGCTTCCCGCTTCCCGCTTCCCGCTTCCCGTCTCCCGTCTCCCGTCTCTTGGCTCACCGCTCTCGTCTCCCGTCTCCCGCTTCCCGCTTCCCGCTTCCCGTCTCCCGTCTCCCGTCTCCCGTCTCTCGCTTCCCGTCTCCCGTCTCCCGTCTCCCACTTCCCGTCTCCCGGCTCTTGGCTCACCGCTCTCGTCTCCCGCTTCCCGGCTCACCGCTCGCCGCTCACGAATCACGCACCCATGAAACTCACCCCCACCGACCTCCCCGGCGTCCTGCTCATCGAACCGCGCGTGTTCGGCGACGAGCGCGGCTGCTTCTTCGAAAGCTACAACCAGCGCGCATTCGCCGAAGCCGGGTTGAACCCGCGCTTCGTGCAGACCAACGTCTCCGAATCGATCTGCGGCGTGCTGCGCGGGCTGCATTACCAGCAGCCCAACGCGCAGGGCAAGCTGGTGTCGGTGCTGGATGGCGAGGTCTATGACGTGGCGGTGGACATCCGCCGCGGGTCGCCGCACTTCGGTCGCTGGATGGCGGCGATCCTGAGCGCGAAGAACCGCCGCCAGTTGTGGATACCCGAGGGCTTTGCGCACGGATTCGTGACGTTGAGCGAGCGCGCCGTGTTCTCTTACCAATGCACGGCCTTGTACGATCGTTCCAGCGATGCCGGCATCCGCTGGAACGATGCCCGCATCGGCATCGACTGGCCGGTGGCGCAGCCGTTGTTGTCGGACAAGGATGCGATCGCGCCGTTCCTCGACGACTTGCTTGCCGATCCTGGCCGCGCCGACCGCTTGCCGGAGTATGCCTCGTGAGCATCCTGTTGCTGGGCGCCGACGGACAGGTCGGTTTCGAGTTGCACCGCGTGTTCGCACCGCTGGGCGACGTCGAGGCCTGCACGATTTCCGGCGCGTTGCCGGATGGGTCATCCTGCACGCGCATCGATTTCACCGAACACGGCGGCCTGGCGCGCTTGATCGCCCAACGGCGGCCGTCGCTGGTGCTCAACGCGGTGGCGCACACCCAGGTCGACCGCGCCGAGGATGAGCCCGATCTGGCGATGCGCATCAATGCCGATGCGGTCGGCGAGCTGGCGCAGGCCTGCGCGCGACACGACGCCAAGATGATTCATTATTCGACCGATTACGTCTTCGGTGGTTCCGGCACGCGCCCGTTCCGCGAGGACGATGCAACCGCGCCGCTGGGCGTGTACGGTCGCACCAAGCTGGCCGGCGAGCACGCCGTGCGCGCCAGCGGTTGCCGGCACCTGATCCTGCGCACGGCGTGGGTGTACGGCGCACGTGGGCAGAACTTCCTGCGCACGATGCTGCGCGTGGGCCGCGAACGCGACGAACTGCGCGTGGTCGCCGACCAGATCGGATCGCCCACGCCATCGCGACAGATCGCGGTGGCCACCGCGCTGGCGCACGCGCGCAAGCCCGATGCGAGTGGAACATGGCACTTGGTCGCCGATGGACAATGCAGTTGGCACCAGTTCGCTTGCGCGATTTTCGAACACGCGCAGACGGCCCGCTTGATCGAGCGCGCCCCGCGGATCCTGCCTATCGCCAGCGCAGAGTATCCGACCAAGGCGCAACGGCCCGCGTATTCGCGCCTGGACACCACGCGTTTTGCCGGCGACTTCGGCCTGCGGCTGCCCGATTGGCGGCACGGTTTGCGACAGGTTGTCGCGGAGTTGGCCGAGGCCAATCTCTGAGGGATGGGTTTGAGGCTTTCGTAATGGCGCACTTGCTATGCTCGCGCGCGGGGAAACCCTGCCTCGATCACCGTAACGGAAACCTGCATGCAACGTCCCATCGTGGCGGCCATTGCCGCCCTGTGTTTTTTCTCGACGCCCATTTTTTCCGCTGTCGCGGCTACGCCACCGACCGTGCCGGGCGGATTCAACTTTGAAGTGCAACGTGGTCGTAGTTGAAGAATACCTCAGCTGGCGTCAAGTAGCCCAGACGTTTGCGTGGTCGATTGTTTAGCTTGTCCTCCACTGCTTGCAGCTCTTGTGC